>NZ_SBFD01000001.1:0-51986 GCF_014156615.1 Pantoea pleuroti
CGTCCTGGCTAACACCATGGCGCACGCGGTTGCGGGTGCCGTACTGGCGCAGCTGGCGGGCAATAACGCAACAGCAGGTGCGGCAGGTGCTGCGGGTGGCGAGCTGATGGCCAGAGCTATCCTCAACTCAATGTATCCTGGCAAGCAGGCCAGCGACCTGACGCAGGATGAGAAGCAGGTTGTCAGCGCACTCGGCCAGCTTGCTGCGCAATTGTCGGCGGGAGTGGCTTCTGGTTCTGTTGAAGGTGGCATTCAGGGGGCGGTTGCCGGTAAGAATGCGGTTGAGAATAATACGCTGGGAAGTGATGATGATGATGAGTTCCAGTTGGAGCACGGCAATCGGCCTGTAAAAATTATTTCTTTTACTCCGAAGAGAATTGGAGTGGTGGATGATGATGGCGATGTGAAGGGAATGGGCGGCATTATTTCTGGCGGTGTAGCAAAAGCAGTAAATGCAGCCAAGGAACCGGTTCGCTTTATCGAAGGCGTTACAGTAAAAGATATAAAATCAGGGCAAACATTTACTGGAACTGTGGATTTAAAACCTACACTTGATCGAATTGCTAGTGGTGGAACGAATCCACATAAAAATGATGGTTCAGTATTCAGAAATCAACCTGATCGCGCGACAGGAGTATCTGGCTTGCCCACGCAACCTAATTGATACTATAAAGAATATGTTCATCCAACTCCGAACATATCAGGACCAGGGCCTCTACGAATTATTGTTGGACAAAATGGTGAGGCTTATTATACAAATGATCATTATAAAACGTTCATAAAAGTCAGGTGATTACGTAATGAGTGTGTTTAAATATGAAGATAAATCAGTGTGTTATGGAAAGGGCGCTGTATTTTTAGCCAGGATCGATCCAAACATCGCTGACACTGACGAGTTGCTAAGATCCCTCTATTATTTACTTTGGTTTCCCGGGTATTTTGGCTTCAACTGGAACGCCCTCTATGATTGTTTACGCGATCTGGATTGGATTAGTGAAAATAAAGTAATGATTGTACATGAGTCTTTGCCCGGCATTCCCGACTCTGATTTACGTATATATTTAGAAGTTTTAAAAGATTGCATCCTAGATTGGGTTAATGATGAAAAACATCAACTTGAAGTTTATTTCAATGAAAAAGATCAGGGTGAAATAGAAAGATTACTACCATCTTCTAATATTATCAACTAACTCTGACGCCCCGCATATGATCTTAGGCCAGATCATGTGGAGTTGAGTGCGGTTACCTTTATTAGTAGATAAATAAAACCAGCAATAGAAACATAGATATAGATGGTCGTGATATACGTACAGAGTCTGATTCCATCGCATTCTGGCTGAGTTGATGGACTTTGGTCAATATTACGGCAGAAATGGGGATGCTCTCTGCGAACGCCTGAGTAAAGATGTTGTAAACCAATAAAAAAACCAGGTATCACTCAAAATTATTAAGAAAATTCCTAGGGAGGGTTTTGATAGAATAATCAAGGGTTCGAATAGTAAGGTGGCATGATATAAAATTTTCCTGGTAAGTTAAATTTGATACCGGCTTAAATAACCTCTTTTTAATATTTAGTCTATGCGTTGAACAACTTTACTCACTTCTCCTGAATCTAAAAGATAAAAGCCTCATGCTTTAACCGCAGGCTTTTATCTTTCAATGGCATCACGCTTAGTGCATTAACTGACTCACCAGACCGGTAAGATCGGCTTTTTTATCCACGACGCCCGCCGTAGACGCTTTATCCACCAGCTGCGGCAGATATTTCGCCAGCAGATTCAGTGCATCGCTGGTGTTGATGCCCATCCGCGCAGCCAGCTGCTCAATCGCCTCAGAGTTAATCATCTTCTGCACCAGGTCGCTGCTCAGCGCAATGTTCTGCTCATCGCCCAGCCAGGAGTTAACCACCTCACTGTACTCGCCGCTCTGCAGGTGACTCACAATAGTATGTAAACCACCTTGCTGCTCAACCCACTCCAGCACACCTTTCACTTTCTGGCTGGTCTGATTATTCAGGCCGCACATGGCCAGTACTGTTTCCAGTAAACTCATTCTGTTATCCCCTTTAACGTAATCTGTTAAGACTGTTTACACGCTCTGATTTTATGAATGACAAACAGCACAATAATTGAACCCACGGTGGCAATGCCAATGCTGTAAATATTGAAGCCATCGACCTTGCCAAAACCCAGAGCGGTACTGACTACACCGCCAATCAGCGCACCGATAATACCCAGAATAATGGTCATGAAAATGCCCATATGTTCTTTGCCTGGCATAATACATCTGGCGATAATTCCGGCAAGTAATCCGAATACAACCCATGACAATATACCCATCATTAATATCCTCTGTTTTATATTAATTACAGCAACGTTTAGCAGTGGTTTAACCCATGAATTAAAAGCGGGTGTATCGTACGCCGCGTAGTGTTTGCCTGGCAATCCTGTTTTCTTTATTAAACTAAACGTATCAGAAACGATAGGGGAGTAAATATGAGCATTCTGGATAATATTAAAAATATAGGCGATGAGTTGTTACATGCTGTAGATAAAAATGTTGAAGATAAGTCTGTAACCGCCGCAGAGAGTAATCGTACATATACGGTTAAATCAGGCGACACGCTCAGCGCCATCGCAAAGCAGTTTTACAATGATGCGTCCCAGTATATGAAAATCTTTGAGGCGAATAAAAACCTTCTCAGCAGCCCGGATAAAATAGCACCGGGTCAGGTACTGACCATTCCTGATTAATAATTCGTCAATAGTATGAGCCAGCTGGCGCAAATATTGCCCGGCTGGTTTTTTATTTAAAGCCAGCTTGTCATTACACCATTACAGGATTGCGCCAGACAGCCTGCGTTGATTCAGACTTAACGGTGGTCTCGGTAATAGCAGCCGCAGACGAGCTGAGATGAACAGTCAGACAGGAAGAGAATACTGGGATCGCTGAAAAGCAAAAAAACCGCTCAGGTTTCCCTGAGCGGGTTTTTCTAATCTGGCTCCTCTGACTGGACTCGAACCAGTGACATACGGATTAACAGTCCGCCGTTCTACCGACTGAACTACAGAGGAATCGTGTGAACGAGGCGAATATTAACGGCGTCGCTCTAAGGTGTCAACAGCAAAAAATACATTATCATTCAACTGGCTAGCTTTAACGCAAAGCGATCGTGATTTAAGCAGTTTGCGCAGTGTCAGCGGCGATTCTGGGCAGGGGATCCTGCTGGTAAAACTGGCGCAGATGCTGATACATGGCGGGAAAGCGTTCGGCCAGCAGTACCGGAGCCGTAAAGAAATATTCAGAGAGCACGGCGAAGCACTCAGCGGGATCGCTGGCGGCGTAGGGATCGATCGTGGCGGCCTGCTCACCCACCAGTTCAACTTCACTCTCAATCTCCGCCATCGCGGCACGCAAATCCTTCTCCCAGAGTGCGACGTCACGCAGCGACATGACCGGAATACCGCTGGTGTAACCGCTGCCGCGGGCATCCAGCTTGTGCGCAACCTCGTGGATCACCAGATTAAAGCCGGAGAGATCGAACGAGTCCTGAATATCGAGCCAGTTGAGGACTACCGGCCCCTGCGTCCAGCTCTGCCCGGCGTGAACCGCGGGCGCGCTGTGAACCAGCCCATCGTCATCCTGCCACTGATCGTCGACCTCGAACGGCTCGGGATAGATCAGCACATCGTGGAAACCGTCCAGCCACTCCAGGCCCAGTTTCAGTACCGGCAGGCAGAACAGCAGGGCGATCCGCACACTGCGCAGTTCATCCAGCTGAACACCGTCGAGCGGCACCAGTTTTTTCTGTTGCAGAAAGCGCTGCGCCAGCTCAACCAGCGTCTGCTGTTCAGCCTCATCCAGCTGGCTGAATATCGGCTGCGCCAGCCCATGCTGCCATGGCAGCGCGGCCAGGGTGGCGTCGTTATGCGTTTTCCAGGGCCATTTAAACATCGCAACTCCCGCACAGAACCGGACTATTTCGCTATCCTGACGCGGCAGACATAAAAATGCCAGCATCGAAACACCATGCTGGCACTGTTCATCTGGCGACAGGGCTAAGGGCCGTCTATTCAACCCGTTAGCACGGTCGTTGTCTGTGATTCAGCCCGCAAAGCGTGGGGCCGGGGCGTCAGTTGCGCTCAATACGATGAAACTCAATCACCCACACCCAGGGATTCACTTCCCAGCTGGTCGCACCATACTGTTTTTCCCAGGCTTTACGGTACGCCTCTTTGGGCGATTCAGAATTGACGTTCATGGTGAAGAAGTTGTTGAGGAAGTGCGAATCGGTCTGCACGCCTTCCGCCATAATGTCATCTTCACTGATGTCCTGAATTTTCTCGGCGCGCACGCCGGTAATTTCCAGATTGATGCGGCTGGCCCAGCGCGGCATATGAATGGCGGTTTGCCAGCCAAACTGCTCTGCTTCCGGCGTGCTCAGTGCATGCTGGCCCAGCTCGTTGCTGTCTGCACGATACTGGCAATATTCTGGCTGGCGGAAGGGCGTCGGGTCGCGTTCATAGTCGGCCAGATACTGCTCGGGTACCATCGGGCCACGCCAGGTTTCACGCACCCAGAGCACGTCACCCGGTTTACCGTAAGGACACTGATAGCTGATGTCCGTCATCGACATCATTTTATAACCATGCAGATGATTAGCACTCACATCGAAAGCGTGGACGCCCTCGTGATGATCCTGTCCCGGACCGAAAGCCTGAGTTTTCATAATGCGCCGGGTTTGCGTTTGCTGGCCAACCAACAGGGCACGAACACGCTGTTCGGAAAAAAGAATCGGCCGTTCTTTCATGGATTACCTCTTTTTATTAGTAGAACCCGGTTACTGCTGTAAAAGTCCATTTGCTTCACATCTGAGAGTTATCATAAAAGCTTTAAATCATTTTGCTTAATAATTTGTAGGCTGACTGTCACTGTATAATTGTCACTTTAGTAGTTAAAAACCAGCAAAATGCAAAAAGCGCACCAAAGCTTATCACGCAACTGGCAAAAAGCGACGAATAGCCCGGATACAGTACGTTATAACCGTAAAAATAGGAACCTTTTCAGACTTTTTCACCTGTCATAACGTGCAGTTTTACACTTAATCGCGTGACAAAAAAACGCTGAGCATGGGGCAGGAAGTTGGTTAAGATCGAACCAAACATTACGCCTGTTAAACTAATTTTCTTAGCAGCAATTCACTGAGGAAAGACTGAAAACAGCCGAAATTGCGGTTATTGTGTAACAGAGATGCTATACAGATGATCCAGATCTCATTTTTCTGCCCGGAATTGCTGGCAGCGCTGCTCTTTTCAACAGCACTGTAAAAAAAGTGTCATTAGCCAGTCGCTATGATGGCTTGCCGTTTGCGCACTGATCGCGACAGAAAAACTGCTGTCGATCACTACAGGGAGATAGATTATGTCACTTACACTCTGGCAATCTCGCTATGAAAGCTGGTTTCAGGCGAACTGGATCCACGACGACGGCGCGCACGATATCGCCCATCTGCGGCGTGTATGGATGAGCGCACAGCGAATCATGAACGGCACGCCCGCTGATCCGCTGGTGGTGCTGACCGCCTGCTATTTTCACGATGTGGTGAATCTGCCGAAGAACCATCCGGAACGTCATCTCGCCTCTACCTATGCCGCGACGGAAACCCAGCGCATTCTGCAGCAGGACTTTCTCGATTTCCCGGCTGAAAAGATTGATGCCGTGATGCATGCCGTTAAAACCCACAGTTTCAGCGCCGGCATACCGCCTCAGACGCTGGAAGCTAAAATTGTACAGGATGCTGATCGGCTGGAGTCGCTGGGCGCGATCGGGCTGGCGCGGGTCTTCTATACCGCCGGTGCGCTGAATCGGCCATTATTCGACAGCCAGGACCCGCTGGGTAAAGATCGCGAACTGAATGATGTTAAGTGGACGCTGGATCATTTCCAGAAGAAGCTGCTGCGTCTGCCGGAAACCATGCACACCGAAACCGGCCGCATGCTGGCTGAACATAACGCCGATTTCCTGGTGCGCTATATGGCGAAGCTTTATGCCGAACTACAGGGCAATCTGGTGGGTATGGATGAGGGTGTGCTGCGGGACTTCACACCTTTACAAACCGAATATTAAATTTTTGTGACAGTATGTTAATCGAAACGGTCATCCGGTAGCTTGTAGCAATAACAAAAAGGAGCTGCCCGATGACTGAAACTGTTAATTTAACAATTAAAATTGATCCTGAGCTGAAAGAAACGATTAAACAGCTGGCGCTGGAAAATCAGATTTCGATGAGCCAGGAGATTGTGCAACGTTTGCAGGCCAGTCTGGAAACGCATCCACATCCGGCGATTGATAACCAGGATATCACTGAAGAGGGGACTGAGGGATCCAGTGCCGCTGACGTGAAGACCGACGCATTAAGTGCAACAGAGCTGAAGCAGATTCGCCTGCTGCTGAAGAAGCAGAGCAAGAAGAAGAAATAAAACAGAAACCCGTCGCCAGACGGGTTTTTTTCGTTTCACGGTGCTTACGACTTCAGCTGACGGATATGCGGCAGTAACAGCTGAGCCACCGCTGCAAACACCGGCACTACCACCGAGTTACCAAACTGCTTATAAGCCTGGGTATCCGAAACCGGAATGCGGAACGGCTCGCGGCCTGGCACATCAAAGCCCATCAGACGGGCGCACTCGCGCGGGGAAAGGCGGCGGGGCCGACGCGCCATGTTATCGGCATCCTGAAACTCCGCTTCGCCCAGCGCACTGTCCCAGCCGCGATCGATCAGAATCTCTGAGCCATCTTTGTAGTAACGTGCTGACAGCGTACGCACGCAGCAGTCAGGATTACGCGGATCGTTGAGGCCAAAGCCAAAGCCATTGCCTTTGGCTTTATGTTTTTTCGCGTACTGGTAGAGATAGCGCCAGAGCACCGGTGACAGGATATATTTGTCATCCGGCGCACTCTCCAGCAGGCTCTGCAGGCTGGGTACCTGCGCCGGGTAAAAACGTCGGATATCGCGCAGTGTAAAATCCTGCTTTTTCAGATCACGGCGAATACCCACCAGCACAATGCGTTCGCGATGCTGCGGCAGGAAGTGACGCGCATCGATCACTTTGGCATCCGGGCTGCTGGCACCCGCATCCGCAACGTCATACCCCAGCTCATCCAGCGTCTCCATGATAATAGCGAAGGTGCGGCCCTTGTCATGACTCTTGAGGTTTTTCACATTCTCCAGCACAAAGAACGGCGGCTTCTTGGCAGCCAGAATACGGGCCACATCGAAAAACAGTGTGCCCTGTACCTGACACTCAAAGCCATGTGCCCGACCCAGCGCATTTTTCTTGCTGACGCCCGCCAGCGAAAAGGGCTGGCAGGGAAAACCGGCCAACAGCACCTGATGATCGGGGATTGCCGCATCAATCGCGCGGTATATCGCCTCATCGTCGGTCAGACCTTCCGGCTGGGTGACCTGACGGATATCGGTATTGAAGTGATGCTCCAGCGGATCGCTGTAGTGGTTGGCTTTGTAAGTGCGGACCGCCTCTTTATTCCATTCACTGGTGAATACGCACTTGCCGCCGATCGCCTCGAACCCCTTACGAATGCCGCCAATACCGGCAAAGAGATCGATAAAACGAAATTCAGGATTATCATAATGGGCGGGACGGGATGGCAGCAGCCCCTGTAACAGCGACAGTTCCGCCTCACACAACGGTGGCAGGGCGGTTTTACCCTGACGAATCCGGTTCAGGAGTGCCGGCGTCCAGCAGGAAAATCCTGCCTGCTGCAGGCGGGCCGTGAGATCACGAACCGAATAGATTGCCAGCACCTGCTGAAAGAGTTCAGACGCATCAGCAGATGAAAGTGCAGCAGAGAGTGGTTCAGCGAGGGCGGCGGGATGCATGCGTTTTTCCTTAACAGTAAGGTGCCTATGCTATCACTCCAGACGCTGTGAGGAAATTGCCTGGATGTGCCCTGTGCCAGCCCCCCGGAATGTTCTGTTTTTGCGGCACACTGTGTGAAGTCGTCGTGCGGCAGCTTTCGCTTTTCGTGGCGCAGGCTAAAGTTGAAGGACCAGCAAAAAAGGAGAGGTTATGGCTGATGTTCACTCCAGCGAAATACGCAGCAAAAATATGCGTGCCATTCGCGCTCAGGATACGGCCATTGAGCAACGTATTGCGCTGCTGCTGAAAGATCGGGGCTTCAGCTTCCGCGTGCAGGATAAAAACCTGCCGGGACGGCCCGATTTCGTTCTGACAGAACATCAGGCAATTATTTTTGTTCATGGCTGCTTCTGGCATCGTCATCACTGCTATCTGTTTAAACTGCCGGCGACGCGCACAGAATTCTGGACCGGAAAAATCAACAGCAACGTTGAACGTGACCGGCGTTATGTGCGCCAGCTGCAGGAGAGCGGCTGGAAAGTGCTGATCATCTGGGAGTGTGCGCTACGTGGCAAACTGCGCCTGACGGATCAGGATCTGCTGGAGCGGCTGGAGGAGTGGCTGCTGGCGATGCCGGAGAGTGCCGAAGTCGATCATCAGGGCATTCATCATTACAACGCCGATTGCTAATCACAGACATAATTGGTTAGATCTGCGCTTTCTCCGTGGCCAGGAGCCTGAAATGAGCAGCATAAAACTGACGGTAAAACGCCTTTACCAGATTCGTGACGAGCGGATGGTGAATACCAAAGCGACCGCGCGGGTTTACTGCGGCGACAGGCTTGTCGCCACGGAGGAGATCACCGGCATGACCGAAAGCCCGGTCAGCAAATATCTGCATGCTGAAGGAGCAGCAGGCGAGACGGTGCGGGTAGAGTGGGATTGTGAGGGCATCGCCGAGATGACCGTTACGGAAATTGAGCGCTGCCCATGTTGTCAACATAACGAACCAGACTAAGGATAAGATTTTGGCGGGAACCAGTTTACTGACTTTACTTGATGATATTGCAACACTTCTGGACGATATTTCCGTCATGGGGAAAGTGGCGGCGAAAAAGACCGCTGGCGTACTGGGCGACGATCTGTCGCTGAATGCGCAGCAGGTCAGCGGCGTGAAAGCCAACCGTGAACTGCCGGTAGTATGGGGCGTTGCCAAAGGATCGTTTCTTAACAAACTGATCCTGGTACCACTGGCGCTGATTATCTCCGCGTTTGCGCCCTGGCTGATTACGCCGCTGCTGATGATTGGCGGTGCCTATCTCTGCTACGAAGGCGTGGAGAAGGTGATGCACAGTCTGCAGCATGACAAGCAGAGCAAATCACCGGAAGCGCGTCAGCAGCGACTCGATTCGCTGGCGAATCAGAATGCGGCAGAGTTTGAGAAGAAGAAGATCAAAGGCGCGGTGCGCACCGATTTTATTCTGTCAGCCGAAATTGTCGCGATTACCTTAGGCATCGTGTCGGAATCGCCGCTGCTCAACCAGGTGATTATCCTGGCGGGCATCGCAATTCTGGTTACGGTGGGCGTTTACGGCATCGTGGCGGCCATCGTCAAAATTGATGACTTCGGATTCTGGCTGCGTGAAAAACCGTCCCGCCTTGCGCAGGGGTTGGGTAGCGTGCTGCTGGCTGCCGCGCCCTGGCTGATGAAGATCCTCTCGGTGGTCGGCACCATCGCCATGTTCCTGGTCGGCGGCGGTATTGTGGTACACGGCATCGCACCGCTGCATCATCTGATCGAGGAAGTCAGCAGTGGCTTCAGCGGCTGGATCGCTATGCTGCTCAGCAACGGCGCCAACCTGGTGCTCGGCTTTATCATTGGGTCGATCGTGCTGTTAGTGGTCAACCTTATTGCCAGAGTGCGCGGAAAATCGGTATAAAGCGCACTGTGATTTACGGTCAGGAGAATGACGATGAACGACGACATGTTTGAATTTGATATCGACGCACAACTGGAGCAGGCTGAAGCGAAAGCAGAGAAAAAAGCCAGCGAAGTGCCGGATGATCTCGGCGACGAAGCCGATTGCGAAGGCTGTAAAATCTGACGTCAGCGTCAATACTTCATCAAAGCGGATAAGTTTTTTTATCCGCTTTTTTTATTTTCCGCATATCCAGCTGATTAATTCCGAATTTGCCCTTTTTTTGCGTGCCGTAACAGGCAGGAACGTTATTCGCCTGCTATAAAGAAAATAATCACTCAGGTTAATAACACTCAGGTTAATAAAAGGAGCGCATCATGGTTTTCGCAATCAGTGAAGAAGTGCAGCATAAGGAAGAGGGGCAGACGATGGTGGTGACCGGCTACGCGAGTGGCATGGTGGAGTGCCGCTGGTATGATGGCTATGCCGTGCGCAGCGAAGCCTTTCGCAGCGATGAACTCTGCGCTTTGAATCCCGCGCAGCAACTGGCGGGCTGACAGCATCAGGCCTGTGGGTTCTGCGACCCGCCAGGCCCGGTTTCTGCTTTTTCTGGCCCGGCACACTCCCTGTGCCGCCCTGTTTTCAGACGTTTCCGTCGTTATCCTCTTCAACCGCCTGATAGATACGCTGCAGCACATCCGGGAAGGCGGACTGGACGCGACTCCAGCTCGGTATAAACGGTTTATCGTTAGGACGCTCAATAAACGCCTGACCCGCTTCCAGAATCGACTGGGTAAACATCTCTACCGCTGCCTCTTCCACATGCTGATCAAACTTCAGCCCGTTCATAGCCGCCTCGTGGTTATAAGTCTCCATCATATCCAGCGCATTACGATAATAGGTCGCTTTCAGCACCCGGAACGAGTCGCTGGTCAGCGGCACACCCATGGTGGCGAGCTTACGCAGCAGTGACTGGACGATATCGCTGCTCATGCGCTTCAGGCCGCCGGTGCCGTCATCTTCAGCCAGCGGCTGATGCTTGTGATCGTAGTTATCGGCGATCTCAACCTGGCACGACTGGCGGGTGGTGTAGTTACGATAAATCTCCGACAGCACGCCAATCTCCAGCCCCCAGTCGCCGGGGATTTTAATCCCGTTCAGCACATGCGTCCGCATGGCGAACTCCCCGGAGAGCGGATAGCGGAAGCTCGACAGATATTCCAGATATTCTGAATGGCCATAAACTTTCTGCAGCGATCGCAGCAGCGGACCCACCAGCAGACGTCCCACGCGGCCATTAAGCTTGCCGTCCGCGACGCGCGCATAGAACCCCTTACAGAACTCATACTGAAACGCCGGGTTCGCCACCGGGTAGAGCAGGCGTGCCAGCATTCCGCGCTCATAGGTGACGATATCGCAGTCATGCAGTGCCACACAGCTGGTACGGTCTGACGCCAGCGTATAGCCGGTGCAGAACCAGACGTTGCGACCTTTGCCGGGATTGGTGGGTGACAGACCCTCTTTATCCAGCTCGGCATCAATCGCCTTCAGACGCGGGCCATCGTTCCACAGAATGCGATGCCGTTGGGGCAGACGGGAGAAAAACTCGCGGGCAAACAGGAACTGGTCGCGGTCAGCACGATCCAGCCCAATCACAATTTCATCCAGATAGGGCACTTTAGCCAGTTCATCGACGATTTTCGTCAGCGCCGGGCCTTCAAGTTCGGAAAACAGCGATGGCAGGATCAGCCCCATTTTGCGTTTGCGGGCAAAGCGTACCATCTCTTTTTCCAGCGACTCCACGCTACGGTGGGTGAGGTTGTGAAAGTTGGTGATTACGCCATTCTGATAAAAGTCACTCATCGCATCATCCTTTTAATGCCCGTGGGCAGCTTATTGAGGTTGAGTCAAAAAATAGTCAAGTCCTTCACGCCAGCCCTCTGGGCCATGGTGAGCCGTGTGATAGATGTGCTGCTGATCGGAGCGGCTGAGTGTCACCGGTGTTTTACTGTAGCCCTTAATCACGACCGCATAATCAACCGCATCCAGCATCGGCGCATCGTTAGGGCCGTCACCCAGTCCGATGGTCACGCGTGCCTCACCGGGTGAATGCGCCAGCAGCCAGCGCAGGGCTTCGCCTTTGCCGCTGCCCGCAGGCATCACATGCCAGAAACGCCCGCCCTGGGTCAGCGCCAGGCTCTCTGCACGCAGTGCGTCATGGAACTGGTCAAACGCCTCGTCACTGTCGCGCCAGACAATCACTTCTGACGCATCGCGCTGACGCGACAGTTCTGCATCCGCCTCGCTCAGGCCGGTCATCGAGGCCACTTCCGGATCAGAGAAGTCATGGAAGCCGGTAAAACGGTACGCTGTTTTCAAGGCAGCCAGCCGCTGGCAGATAGCGTCATAGGTCAGCGTGTTATCAGGCAGGCGGATCCGCTGCTGATCGTGCGTTTGCACCACGGCACCGTTTTCAGCAATAAACGGTGAACCGCTGATGCCAAGCCTTTTTTGCAGCGGAATAATCTCGGCTGCGGTTTTACTGGAACAGATCACCAGCGGAACAGCGTACTGCCTGAGCGTGGTGAGCCATTCGGTGGCCGCATCCCAGCGATAGGTATGATGGTCAAGTAATGAACCATCCAGATCGGTAATTATCATTAACGGCTGGTGGAGATCGGGCATTAACGGGCTCCTTTCATCACATTCGCGACTAAAGCGGCGATTTTTCAATATTATAGTTGAATATGGCTCACACTTTTTTTCCTGCCACGCTGGCTGGAAATCCAGGATAATTCTTAAAACGAAACCGCAGTAAACGTGGGTATGCAAGAAGTGTGCAGGGCTAAGTGACTGGCGGGCGCGATGTTTTTGGTAACAGCCGCTCCATAATTACCCGATCGGTTGCAGAAACGTGCATATCTGATGCTTGTTTCGGCGTCGGGAAAGGGTAATCTGCAGGGGTGTTAAGAATTCCCTGGTGTAACGAATTGAATTTTTACCCGGCCTTCCCGCCGGGTTTTTTTTGAAATCGATTTCAGCGGTTCGCTTCATAGGCGCGATAATCACAAATATCAATTTCAAACGCCTCCGCCAGTTCGCTATAGGAGTGGAAAACCCGGCCTTCTACTTCCAGCCGTGGTGTCTGATCCTGCTCCATATACTCCCGTACCTCTCCCGACGTTCTGGCCTGAATTGCCGCCAGTAAACCCTCGACATCAATCTGCAGATCGGATGGCTGAGCATCGCCGTGCTGTTTTTCGTCTGTCATTTTCTGACTCCTGAGAGCAAACAGAGTAATCAGTATAGAACGCAGGGCAGAAAGGCGGGAGCGGAGAGATCGCAGGTAAAAAAAAGCCCGCGCTGCGCGGGCAAAATCCTTGTTACTTTCAGGTTGTGGCTGCACCTATGGGGGTGATGCAGTGAGAAGAGTTTAAAGGCCTGACGCGTAAGAAGTCTTGCGGTGAAATGTTAAGGAATTGCAAAAGTTTCTCCTTACTCAGATTTACCTGACTTTTCGACTAAACAGAGCAGATTCAGCTATAGTTGATGATAAAGCTGATTTTTATCAATACCTAAAGGAATGGTTATGGACATCTTACGAATTATTATCGCTATTCTGCTGCCACCACTGGGCGTGTTTATGCAGGTCGGTTTTGGCGGCGCCTTCTGGCTGAATATCCTGCTGACACTCTGTGGTTATATCCCTGGTATTATCCACGCCGTCTGGGTCATTGCCCGCCGCTAACGCGCTGCATCGCCACGGTTCTTCGTTTAGACTGTACTCAGTCAATAATCAGGAGAACCGAAATGAAGGTAAATGACCGCGTCAGCGTCAAAACCGATGGCGGCCCGCGTCGTGTTGGCACCATTCTGGCTATGGAGCCGTTCAATGAAGGCACCATGTTCCTGGTGGCGCTGGAAGATTATCCGCTGGGCATCTGGTTTTTTAACGAGACCCATCAGCCGGATGGCATTTTCGTCGAGCCTTACCAGGAAGCCTGAGCCTGACGCGCAATAAAAAAGCCGCCTTCCCGTTTGCCGGAAAGGCGGCTTTTGGCTGTCGGAGATTACGCGACTGACATCAGCCGCTGACGTTTAACCGCTATGACTTCAGAAGGTTTCCCAGTTATCGCTGCCGCCCGCCAGTGCCGGACGGGGTGCCAGAGCCGGTGTCTTTAACGGTGAAGAGACGCGTGTAGCCACACCTGCGGTTGCAGGGG
The DNA here is from genome assembly GCF_014156615.1 of Pantoea pleuroti. NCBI lineage: Bacteria > Pseudomonadati > Pseudomonadota > Gammaproteobacteria > Enterobacterales > Erwiniaceae > Pantoea > Pantoea pleuroti. Next base: position 14,023 of record NZ_SBFD01000001.1, read on the forward strand.
TGTCCTGCAGGCGGAATGCCGCGACCGCCTGCGTCAGTTTACCCGCCTGATCTTCCAGCGAGGCCGCTGCAGCGGAGGCTTCTTCCACCAGCGAGGCGTTCTGCTGGGTGACGTTATCCATTTCGGTGACCGCCTGGCTCACCTGCTGAATACCGCGGCTCTGCTCGTCCGACGCCGCCGCGATCTCCGACATAATATCGGTAACGCGCCGTACGGCTTCAACAATCTCACCCATGGTGCTACCGGCTGCGCCAACCTGATGCGAACCGTCATTGATCAGCGTAACGGACTCTGCAATCAGCGATTCAATCTCTTTCGCCGCCTGCGCACTGCGCTGGGCCAGATTACGCACTTCGCTGGCCACCACCGCAAAGCCACGACCCTGCTCACCGGCACGCGCCGCTTCTACCGCCGCATTCAGCGCCAGGATGTTGGTCTGAAACGCAATGCTGTTAATGACGTTGGTGATCTCAGCGATTTTTTTCGAGCTGCCGGAAATATTGGTCATGGTTTTCACGACGCTGTTCACCAGCTCGCCGCCGCTGCGCGCTTTACCCGAGGCATCCGCGGCCAGCTGGCTGGCGTGATGCGCATTCTCGGCGTTCTGCTTCACCGTAGCGGTAAGCTGTTCCATGCTGGCTGCGGTCTGCTCCAGTGCCGCAGCCTGCTGCTCGGTGCGTGAAGAGAGATCGGTGTTACCGGCTGAAATTTCGCTGGAGCCCTGATAAATCGCGACGGCGCCTTCACGCACCGTACCAACGGTGGTTACCAGCGCCTGCTGCATCAGTTGCAGGTTATGGATGAGCGTACCAATCTCGCTGCGGCCATGGGGCAGGGGAGCGGAGGTCAGATCACCCTGCGCAATGCGTTCGATACGCAGCACCGACTGACGCAGCGGACTAATCACCACGCGGCGCAGGAAGACAAAGGTCAACAGCACCAGCACCAGGGCGGCACTGAATGCCACGGCCATGGAGATAAAGCCGATGCGCGACTGTTGATCGGCCTGGGCGGTAATGGCATTGGCGCGATCAGTTCGGATCTTGATCGCCTTCAGCAACACCGCGTTATAGTCGTCATCCAGCTTGCGGGTGACATCGGTCTCCTGAGCGATGATGCCCTCAAAGCTGCCCTGTTTACCGGATTCAATCATCGGTATCAGGCCTTTAGTAATGTAATCGTTGAAGCGAGCCTGCAGCGTGGCATCCAGTTCCATATCCGCGGGCGTCTTTACTTCACGTGCCTGATAAATCGCGAAGCCATCTTTTGCCTGCTGGATCCGTTTTTCGGCGGCGGCAATATTGGCGCGAAACTCATCCATTTCACCAATACGCGCGGCGGCACCGGCCTGAATAATGGTCAGGCGCGCAGTACGCAGGTGGTTTGAACTGTTAGAGAGGCCCATACGAACCTGGATTTCGTCCGTGGCATCATCGAGGGAGTGATTGCCGGAAATCAGAAAGTAACTGGCGACACCAATACAGAGTGCGAACAGCAGCAAAATGCCGCCGAAGATCAGGCTAAACAGCGGCACCAGGCGGAGATTCTGCCAGATGCCTGCGCTTTTCTGTCCATTATTATCTCGTGCAGTGTTCATATCCTTGCTCTCTTGAGGCTGTTGTTATAAGGCATAACATCGGCAAAAGAGCGTAAAGGCTTAGCAGTAAGAGTGAGACCTGGATCGCAATTCCGGGCAAAAAAAAACCGGCCAGAGAGGCCGGTTCTTCAGATGTTATGCTCAGCGGATATTAACGTAAATACCTGAAGTCACATTATCCGTTAAACGCACCACATGATAAATAACCTGCTTATTATGGGTTTTGATTTTGCGTTTAATATTACCTTTGTGTGACGATACCGTTTTGGCCTTAATTTGCATTTTATCTGAGATCTGGATGGTGTCATGACCTGACATCCACATCTTCAGCATGTTTGACTCAGTCTGGCTCAGCGTTAATGGATGTACGTCCATGCCCGATGAGATGCGCGCAGACTGGTTAAGCTTCTTCTGCAAATAGGTGCTGAGTAAGGAGTCCAGGGTAGAAGTTTTCATCGATTTTGATGTAATAATCAGGTTCTTACGAACGTAGAGATATTCCTCAAAATGGATGTTGCTAATCGCCATGAATATAAAGAACAGCGTATCAGGGTGCTGCGTAATAATGCTGCGGATACGTTCGCTGGAATCGGATTCATGAATGAAACAATCTTCATTAATAAAGACGACACCAGGGTTTAATTGCTCACATTTTTGCTGTAGTTGCTCAATATCGGAGACAGAAGAGATGTTTTTCTTCTTAACTCCTTTTAAAGACATATAGTCTGATAATCCCAGGCGTGTGTAGTTGCAGGAATCCATAATAATAGTTGGCATAATAGCGACCCTCACCAATTTGTTATCCGTTTAAATCAACGATGAATACGCGTTGCGGTACGAGAGAGATTTCTTAGGTACTTTTTTATTCTGCTCGTGCAGTTTGGCAACGGGCAAACGCCCGTAAAAGTCTTCATCCCTGACCCGTTCTGCAAAAAATTTGTGCTGCCGTGACGTCACACACTCTCCGGCCTTGGCGGGGAATGCCAGTGAAATGTCGGAGGTTAAGTAAGACTCATTTTTTGGGAGCCAGGTCACTATCCCTGAAAACACAGGGTTTTCTGATAGGACAATTCTCAAAAACATTTGTTTTACGAAAGTGTGATGTCTCAGCGTGCGTTGACAATGCCGGAAAAAACATTTTTTAACAAGAAAAATCACCTAAAGATTTTTTTCTTGTAAATTCAGTGTCTTGTCGATTTTGCCTGCACATTCACAGTCTGACAGCTTCTGTGAACCACCCAACTAAAATACGCGAAGCCCGGTTTAATAAGAATTATTTTCAGACTCTCCGCACGTTTATCAGAATTTCCTTAGTTGCATTCTGGAAAACATGGTTCGGAAAATGCACGGATGGTTTTGCGATACTTAAGTATCGTTATGCAAAGATAGTTAGAAACTTAATGTTCAGGGGCGGGATAGTTCTGTCAGGAACACGGCGAGTAAATCAAATACTTCACCGAACAAATGCTCACAGAACGGGGCTAGCAGAGGCATCAGCAAGCTGATGGTTAAAATTCCGACTGATAAGGTAATCGGGAAGCCAATTGCGAAGATTGATAACTGTGGTGAAACACGGTTTAACAAACCCAGTACCAGATTTACCATGAGTAACAAAACGATTAAGGGCAGCGCTAACATCATGCCATTAAGGAAAATTAATCCGCCAGATTTCACCAGTGCCATAAATGCATTGGCATTTAGCGGCTGACCGCCAATCGGCAGCGTATGAAAACTGTCCGCCAGCAGCGAGATCAGCCACAGGTGTCCGTTAAAGGTCAGGAACAGCAACATCGCCAGCATGTCGAGAAAACGGGCCAGCACCGGCATGTTAAGACGGCTGCCAGGATCAAAAAAGGTGGCGAACGAGATGCCCATCTGTAAACCAATCACTTCCCCGGCAAGGCGCACGGCAGCAAAAGCGAACTGCATGGTGAAGCCGAGTGCAATACCAATCAGCATCTGCTGAATCAGCAGCAGGAAGCCTTCAGGGGAAAACAGGGTGACATTGACCGCAGGTAACAACGGCATCAGCAGCCAGGTGATCATCACCGCCAGACCGATTTTGACACGTTTGCTGACGGATCGTTCATTGAGGATCGGTGCGGTGGCGAATAACGCCATGATGCGCACCAGAGGCCAGAAGAACTGGCTGACCCACTGAACCAGCTGGCTGCTGTCGAGAGTAATCATCAGCCGATGATGTAAGGCAGGTTGGTAAAGACGGTGCGGATATAGTCCAGCAGCAGATTCAGCATCCACGGGCCGGCAATGATACCGGTGGTGGCAACCGCCAGAATCTTAGGAATAAAGGATAAGGTCTGTTCGTTGACCTGGGTCGCGGCCTGGATCAGGCTGATCAGCAAACCGCTGACCAGTGCGGCCAGCAGCAGCGGGGCGGCCAGCATCAGGGCGACGCGCATCGCTTCCTGTCCCATTACCATTACTGATTCGGGTGTCATGTGTTGCTCCGGTAAGAAAAGGGGGATCAGGAGTAGAAGCTTTGCGCCAGTGAACCGACCAGCAGTTGCCAGCCGTCGACCAGAACAAACAGCATCAGTTTAAACGGCAGCGCGATGGACGCTGGCGGGACCATCATCATCCCCAGCGCCATCAGCACGCTGGCAACCACCAGGTCGATGATCAGGAACGGGATAAAGACGGTAAAGCCAATCTGGAAAGCCGTCTTCAGCTCGCTGGTGACATAGGCGGGCAGCAGAATACGCATTGGCACCGCTTCAGGACCGGCAATCGGGGCGGTATTCGCCAGACGGGCAAACAGGGCTAAATCCGCTTCACGGGTCTGACGCAGCATAAACTCGCGCAGCGGCTGGGCACCTTTATCAATCGCCACTTCCATGCTGATCTTGTCCTGGCTGAACGGCAGATAGGCATCCTGATAAATTTTGTCGAAGGTCGGTGCCATAATAAAGAAGGTCAGAAACAGGGACAGTCCGAGCAGCACCTGGTTAGGAGGCGCAGAGGGCGTGCCCAGGGCGTTACGCAGTAAACCAAACACAATGATGATACGGGTGAAGCTGGTCATCATCAGCAGCACGGCCGGAATAAAGGTCAGCGCAGTGATAAAGACCAGCGTCTGTACCGGCAGTGACCAGCTCTGACCGCCATTCGGCAGCGAGTGACTCACCAGGCCCGGCAGCTGGGCATGGGCAACCGGTGCCAGTAACAGCAGTGGCAATAAAGGAAGCAGTCGACGCATCATTGTGGTTTTCCGGGACGTTTAACCAGGTTCTGTAAAAGCTGACGAAAATCCTGTGGCGCACTGTTAACCGGCGTCACAGAGACCGGTTCACCCGGCGGCAGAGTGTGCAGATGAGTAATCTGCTGTGCGGTGACGCCCAGTACCAGACGGGCATCAGCGGTATCGACAATCACCACCCGCTCACGCTGGCCCACTGAGACGCTGGCTGTGAGTTTAAGCTCCTGGCCGCTGACCTTTTTCGGCGCGAAGCCGACACGGCGTGCCAGCCAGGCGCAGGCCAGAATCAATAAGATAATCACGGCTAACACGCTGCTGACCTGGGCCAGCATGGAGCCGGTCGAGATCGCCTGAGCGTGCGGTGCAGCCGGTTGCAGCGTTTGATTCTGGCTATTCATAATGTAACTCTTTAGCGACTCAGACGACGCATACGTTCAGATGGGGTGATGATGTCAGTGATGCGTACGCCATATTTGTCGTTCACCACTACCACTTCACCCTGAGCAATCAGGTAACCGTTGATCAGGATATCCAGCGGCTCACCCGCCAGGCCATCCAGTGCCACCACTGAACCCTGCGCCAGACGCAGCAGCTCTTTGATGGTCATTTTGGTGCGACCCAGTTCCACGGTGAGTTTCACCGGGATATCCATAATCAGATCGATATCCTGCAGCGATCCAGCGACGTTGCCGCTGTCGAATGATTTAAAGACTTCGTCGGTCTGCGGCGCACTGCCGCTGCCGACCTGCTCATTCATCGCTTCAGCCCACAGATCGTCCGCAGAGATATCGTCAGACGGTTTATTACTGTCAGTCATGGGGCTGTTCCTCGTTCAGCGAATTCAAAATCGGGTTAATCAGGTGTTCGACACGGAGCGCGTACTGACCATTCATCGTGCCATATTGGCTGGTTAAGACCGGGACGCTATCGACATGGGCGATAATGCGTTCCGGCTTCTCAATCGGCAGCACATCACCGGGTTTCAGCTGCAAAATCCGTGACAGACGCAGTGAGGTTTCGGCAAAGTGAGCGATCAGTTCCAGCTCAGAGTGCTGCACCTGTTTGACCAGGTTATCGCGCCAGTGGTTATCTTCCTGACGTGAGTTTTCGAGCGGTGGATTCACCAGCAGCTCGCGCAGCGGTTCAATCATTGAAAACGGGATACAGATATTAAACTCACCCACCAGGTTACCAATCTCCACCTGGAACGGCGTGTTAACCACGATGTCGTTCGGTGAAGTGGTGATGTTGGTGAACTTTACCTGCATCTCTGAACGTACATACTCGACGTCCAGTGGATAAATGGCCTTCCATGCGTCGCTGTAACCATCCAGCGCCAGCTTCAGCATGCGGCGAATAACGCGCTGCTCGGTATGGGTAAACTCACGGCCTTCGACTTTAGTCGGAAAACGTCCGTCGCCACCAAACAGGTTGTCGACAGCGATAAACACCAGGCTCGGTGAGAACACCACCAGCGCAGTGCCGCGCAGCGGCTTCAGGTGGATCAGGTTCAGGTTGGTTGGCACCGGCAGATTGCGGGCAAACTCGTGATACGGCTGAATCTTGATCGCCCCGACGCTGATATCCGGGCTACGGCGCAGCAGGTTAAACAGCGCCATACGGAAACTACGGGCAAAACGCTCATTAATAATCTCCAGCGCCTGCAGACGCTCGCGAACCACACGACGCTGGGTATTCGGATCGTAAGGACGAATATCGCCTTCCGGTCCGTTTTGTTTCTTTTCTTCTTCCGCACTGCCGCTGTCGCCGTTTAAAAGGGCGTCAATTTCAGCCTGGGAGAGAATGCTATCGCCCATTGATTCACCTCAAAATGAAGGCAGTAAACAGCACATCGTTTACAGCCTGCGGAGGTTGACCTTTTACCAGCGGGGGTGTCAGCGCCTGTTTGATTTGTTCAACAAGCGCCTGCTTTCCTTGCTCTGTCGCCAGCGCCGCAGCGCTCTGACGCGAGAGCAGCAGCAGCAAACGGCTGCGCACCTCAGGCAGATAGTCGTTCATCCGACGCCGGGTATCCTCATCGGGCAGACGCAGGGTAAAGCCTACGTAAAGCACGCGGTCAGGATCGTTGTCGGGATTGACCAGGTTAACCGTAAATGTATCAAGTGCAAAAAAGACCGGAGCGGGAGGCGGTTCAACTTTCGCCACCTCAGGCTTATCGCCCTCATGTTTGTTCATCATTCGCCAGACTGCATAGCCTGCCACGCTGCAAGCGGCCAGCGTCAAAATGAGCAGCACTGGTATTAAGAGTTTACGTTTGCTGCCTTTTTTTGCTTTCGCGTTATCAGACATGGTGCAGTTACTTCCTGTGAATTATGGGCAAGCCTCTCGGCTCACGAGACAGATTATCCGCGTCTTAAGTCAAACCAATGGGTAGAAAAGACGCGGGTTTTACGCTTACCTTCAGCGTTTGCCGCTGTCAGGCGAAAGTGTCGACGGCGCTGTTGCCGCTAACGCGAGCCTGAAGGGCGGCGGGAACGGCGATCGGCGTAATGTCGGTGTCACTGTCCTGGGTGAGGGAGAAGCGGCCATGTTGTCCATCGCGGCGCGCCTCCTGCTGCTGCTGGAATTGCTGGCCCTGCGCGGAACTGTCACTGCTCACCTGACTCTCGCCCAGGTTGATACCGCTCTCTGCCAGCGCGTTGCGCAGCTGCGGTATCGCGGCTTCCAGTGCTGCTCTGACGTGACTATGGCTGGAAACCAGATTAATTTGTGCCTGGTCGTTATCCAGTTTCAGGCTGATCTGGATAGCGCCAAGGTCTTCCGGATGTAAACGCAACTCCGCGTTCTGCTGGCCGTTGCGACTGAACATCACAATCTGCTGACTCAGCGCCTGCTGCCACTCGTCGCTACCCAGCTGTGAGTTCAGCATCGGCGTTGACGGCGTGCTGGTGGTCGCGGAGGCGGTCACCGGCGCGGGCAGGCTGCTGGCGGTAGCGATTGGCGTAGCGTTGACCGCGTTATCGCTGGCTTTAATCGCAGCCTGATCATCCTGCTTAACCATGTTGCTCAGCGCCTGCTGGAAACTGCTGTCGAGCGTCAGGCCGCTGCTGGTCGCACTCTGCGCGGCGTTGTTGCTCTGGCTGGCGGCAGCTGTGACGGCAGGTTTGCTCTGTGCGTCGCTTCTGGCGTCAGACTTTTCATCTTCGCCCGGTGCGTGGCTCTGCTGCGCGCTGTTCAGCAGTTGCGTCAGCGAGGTCTGGCCTTTCCGACCGGTATCGGTCTGGGCGATCGCGTCGCCCGCTTCACTGCTTACCGGGGTCGACGTGGTGGCTGTGACAGGCGCCACACCTGGTAACATGGCGAACAGCGCCTGCATATTCTGCATATCGCTGGCGCTTAAGGGTGCAACGTCCGGCTTGTCTTTATCATCGGCTGATTTTGACCCACCTTTAATATTTTCCGGCTTAAACAGAGCGGTCAGCGCAGCAGGATTTTCCAGTGCTGCCATCAGTGCATTCAGCGGGGCTTTCGGGCGGGCATCATCGGCAGTTTCTGCTTTGACGTCAGCGGATTGCGCCGCTTTTCCCTGCTGTTTAGCCAGGCCGAGTAACTGGTTTCCCAGTGCGGTCAGAAAGTCCTGCGGCAGGGCATCGGCACCCGCAGCAAGGTCAGTTGAGACTGAGGGTTCTGCGTCGGTTTTTACCGTCGCTTTCATAGCAATGTTTGGCAGCGTAATCATTCACCTCTCCTCGATGCGGCCCGTTGGGCAAATTCGTCCATCCGTTTCTGATCGAGACGGTTTTCCTGTCGTAATGCATTTTCCGCTGCGCGCGTAATCAGCGTCTGATAGGCGTTCAGCCGTTGCTGTTTGTCACGCCAGTTGATCAGCGCCTGTTCCAGCCGCTGATTCCAGTTATTAAGCTGGTTGCGGTGCTGCTCAATCGCTTTTTCCAGCGTCTGAATAAACTGGTGATAGTTTGTCCAGCGGGTGCTGGCGATGCCCGTCGACATGTCATCGTTGAGCTTGTTGCGATATTCGTCCTGATAGTCGAGCAGCATCGTCAGCTGCTCGTTTGCGGCGTGCTGTCCGCGACGCATATCGCCTAAATAGATGGCAGCGCGTTCGAGATCCTGCTCCGCTAAGTCGCGCAGCGTATCGATGGCATTTGCAGTTTTCATTGCCGTTACCTCGCGTTAATTCGTATGACTAGCCAAACAGCGCATGCAGATGCAGGCTGGCGTCGTCGTAATCACTGCGCTCAAAGATGCCCTGTTGCAGGAAGGCTTCCATTTGCGGATAGAGCGTGATCGCTTTATCAAGCATTGGGTCACTGCCCGCGGCATAAGCACCGACGCTGACCAGATCGCGGTTACGCTGGAAGCTGGAGAGCAACTGCTTAAACTGGCGCACCCGCGCATAGTGGTTCTCATCGATCAGCGAGGTCATCGCTCGGCTGATCGAGGCTTCTATATCAATGGCCGGATAGTGACCCGCTTCGCCCAGCCGACGCGACAGCACAATGTGGCCGTCGAGAATGGCGCGCGCCGAGTCGGCGATCGGGTCCTGCTGATCGTCGCCTTCGGTCAGGACGGTATAGAAGGCGGTGATCGAGCCGCCACCGTCGATGCCGTTACCGGCACGCTCAACCAGCGCAGGCAGTTTGGCGAATACGGAAGGCGGATAGCCTTTGGTGGCCGGCGGCTCACCAATCGCCAGCGCGATCTCACGCTGCGCCATGGCGTAGCGGGTCAGGGAATCCATAATCAGCAACACATGCTGGCCGCGGTCGCGAAAATCTTCTGCGATACGAGTGGCGTAAGCGGCACCCTGCATACGCAGCAGCGGCGAAACGTCGGCCGGGGCGGCGATCACCACCGAACGGGCGCGGCCTTCAGCGCCGAGAATGTTCTCGATAAAATCTTTTACTTCGCGGCCACGTTCGCCAATCAGACCGACCACAATGACGTCCGCTTTGGTGTAGCGCGCCATCATGCCAAGCAGCACGCTTTTACCCACACCCGAACCGGCGAACAGGCCCATACGCTGTCCGCGACCGACCGTCAGCAGGGCGTTGATCGCCCGCACGCCGGTATCCAGTACGTCGGTGATCGGCGTACGCTGCAGCGGGTTAAACGGAGGAGTGTTCAGCGGCGCGCGATAGCCGGTATCCGGAGACGGCAGGCCGTCCAGCGGACGCCCGCTGCCATCGAGTACGCGGCCCAGCAGTTCCGGCCCCAGCATCATCTGTTTGCCCGCCTGCGGGTTCTCTCCGTTCTGGCGCGCATAGACCCGCGCTCCTGGTAAAATGCCGTCCACTTCTTCCAGTGGCATCATCAGCAGCTTCTGACCGTTGAATCCCACCACTTCGCTTTCGATTTCACTGATGGTTTTGCCATCGTTGCGTTCGATTACGCAGGTCGCACCCAGCGGCAGCTGTAAGCCGGTCGCTTCCAGCACCAGGCCGGTGGCACGGGTCAGACGGCCATAACGGCGCACCGGCTGCACCTGGGCAATGCGTTTCTCAAAGGCGTCGAGCGAGCCGAGCCAGCGATTCAGACGAGTGGTCATTACAGTTCTCCCGGTGCGGCAAGACGGCAGAGTTCCTGCCAGCGCGTCGCGACGCTGGCATCCAGGTCGCCATCTTCTGCGCTGAGTTTACAGCCGCCAGGATGCAGGGTGCTGTCAGCGATCAGCCGCCAGCCGTGCAGATCCAGCGTCGGACCCAGGGTCTGCTCGATGCGTTGTAAGTCATCCGGGTGAACACGCAGTTGCGGTTTGCCGCTGAACATCGGTTCCTGCTGCAGTAAACCCTGAATCTGACGCAGCAGGGCGGTGCCATCCACCGTGGTCGCCTGACCAATCACCGAACGTGCCGCTTCCAGCGCCAGCTGCATAAGACGAGCCGCAATCACGCTGTCCAGCGATTCCAGCGTGTTCTGAAACTCGGTTACCAGCTGCTGCATACGCGCCTGAAGCGGCGCCTGCTGCTGCTGGGCATCGGCCAGACCCTGCTGAAAACCGGCGTCGTAACCGGCTTTCTGGCCTTCGGTTACACCCTGCTGATAGCCTTCGTTGTAACCCTGGCCCTGTGCCTCTTTGCGCATCTGCTGCTGCAGGCGTTCGAGCTGCTGTTGCTGCTCATCAACGCCATCTTCAGTTTCGTAAATTTCTGGCTGCAGCTCCGGTTCAGCAGGCTCATCGAAACGGCCTAAATCAGTGGGCTGCCACAGCTGCCAGGGGCGCGCAGAAAATGCATCAGACATAAGTTTCCTCGCCACCACCAATCACCATCTCGCCTGACTCGGCAAGGCGGCGTACCACCAGCAGGATCGCTTTCTGTTCGTTTTCCACTGCGGACATACGCACCGGACCACGGTTGGCCAGATCGTCGCGCAGGATGTCGGCCGCACGGGCTGACATGTTTTTGAGGAACTTCTCGCGCAGTGGCTGTTCGGCACCTTTCAGTGCAACCAGCAGCTGCTCGGACTCCACTTCCTGCAACAGACGCTGGATGCTGCGGTCGTCCACTGCCACCAGGTTTTCGAACAGGAACATCTCGTCGATAATTTTCTGCGCCAGTTCGCCATCGAAGTCGCGTACGGCTTCGATAACCGCCTCTTCCTGCTGCGTTTTCATCAGGTTGATAATTTCGGCTGCGGTTCTCACGCCGCCCATCTTCGCACGCTTGAGGTTGGTGCCATCCAGCAGGCCGTTCAGTACTTCGGTCAGTTCGGCCAGCGCGGCTGGCTGGACACCACCGAAAGTGGCGATACGCAGCATCACGTCGTGGCGCAGACGTTCGTCGAAAAGCGCCACAATATCGGCGGCCTGAGCACGCTTGAGGTGGACCAGGATGGTGGCGATGATCTGTGGATGCTCGTCGCGAATAAGGTCGGCAGCAGCCTGCGGCTCCATAAAGTTGAGCGTTTCCATGCCGCTGGTGGTTTCGCGCGTTTCGAGAATGTCCTCCAGCAGGCTGGAGGCGCGCTCTTCGCCCAGCGCACGGGTCAGCACAGAACGCAGGTATTCGTTGGAGTTCAGGCTCAGCGCCGCGAACTGCTCAGCATCCGCTTCGAACTCACGCAGCACTTCAGTCAGCTGCTTATGCGACACCTGACGCATATTGGCCATCGCGCCGCTCAGGTGCTGGACCTCACGCTGGTTCAGGTGTTTGAAAACTTCCGCAGCGCGCTCTTCGCCAATGGTCATCATCAGGATGGCGCTTTTTTCGGTTCCGGTCAGACTCATAGCTCTTTACTCATCCATTCGCGAATTACCAGCGCTACAACGCGCGGATCGTTTTCTGACATGTCGCGGATGCGTTGACTCATCACTTCTGCGCTCATGCGGTTGGTAGACTTACGTTCCTGATCCAGCTCATCTTTGCTGAGCTGCACATTAAAGGCTTCTTCTTCCGGCTGCTCAGTCGCTCGGGCGGCAACGGCTTCCGCGGCGGCTTTCTCTGCGGCCTGTTTGCGAACCAGATGCGGACGAACCAGTTTGCGGTAAAGGATGAAGGCTACCAGGGCAATCAACAGCCACTTACCGGCGTTCATCAGCTGATCAAAGAACGACTGCTGTTGCCAGAAGGGCAGATCGGTGGTCACCGGTTCAGTGGTGTTGAACTGCGAGTTCACCACGTTGATGCTGTCGCCACGGTTCTGGGAGTAACCCATCGCTTCGCGGGTCAGATCTTCAATCTGCTTCAGCTGCTGTTCGTTCAGCGCAACCGCTTTGCCTTTATCATCTGCACGGAAGTTCACCACGACCGCAACCGACAGACGCTGTACGTCGCCAACGTTGACCTTGGTATGACGAATGGTGCGATCCAGTTCGTAGTTCACCGTGTCGTCACGACGCGAATTGGTCGGTCCGGCACTGGCCGCTGCGGTGCTGGTGGTCTGGTTAGCGTTATTCGCCGCGTTGTTCTGACCGTTAGCATTCTGACCATTGGCGTTCTGGCCATTGGCGGCATTGTTGTTCGGCGTCGTCACCGGCGCAGTGTTAGCTGGCGCAGGCTGGTTAGAGAGCGCGCCCGGCACGCCGCCCGGATAAGGGCTGCCTGACTGGTCGCTGGTACTGGTCTGACGCGAACGAATCGCTGAGTTCGACGGATTAGCGTTAGGCTGATATTTCTCGTCGGTCTGCTCGGCGGTGTCGAAGTTAATCTGCGCGGTAACCTGCGCATGCACATTGCCCTGACCGAGAATCGGATTCAGGATCGCTTCGATACGTTGCTGGTAGCGTGCTTCAACTTCAGAGGCATACTTGAGCTGTGCATCATTCAGGTCGCGACCGGCGGAGTCAGAGCGGGTCAGCAGGCGACCGGTCTGATCGACCACGGTGACGTTGCCCGGCGGTAAACCGGCGACGCTGCTTGAGACCATGTGGGCGATGGCCTGAATCTGGCCTTCATCCAGCGCACGGCCAGGCTGCAGGGTTAAGGTGACAGAAGCGGATGGCGCTTTCTGCTCACGCACAAATAAGGTTGGTTTTGGCATCGCCAGATGAACACGGGCGCTTTTAACCGGGCCGAGTGATTCGATGGTACGAGCCAGTTCGCCTTCCAGCGCGCGCTGGTAGTTAACCTGCTCGCTGAACTGGCTGATACCGAACTTCTCTTTATCCAGCAGCTCAAAACCCACCGAGCCGCCTTTCGGCAGACCCTGCTGAGCCAGACGCAGACGCAGCTCATGCACGTTCGCTTCCGGCACCATCAGCGCGCCGCCATTTTCGGCGAAGCGATAAGGGATGTTCATCTGCGTCAGCTGCGTGACGATGGCACCGCCATCTTCATCTGTAAGGTTGTTATAAAGGACGCTATAGCTGGGCTGCTTCGCCCAGAGCACCATCGCGATCACTATCGCCACAACGGCGGCGGCAGCGACGATTAAAGGAATACGCGGATTTGCGCGCAGGCGAGCGAGCAGGTCACCGAAGCCTTTCTTTTCTTGTTCTGTTGTGGCGGCTGTACTCGCATTCATGACCGATTCCTGCCTGACGTAATTGACCGGGTAAGTTGAGATGGCAAAACAGACTCCCTGACCTGCGTAGATAAAATTTCCACTTCAATGCCAGGCATTATTAAGTGATAAGGAAAATTCGATGGCTGGATAAGGTAGGTTTTTTGCTGTCATTTAGCGGCTTTGTCTCATTGACAACGTGCTAACTTTTCCCCACAGAAAAAATATCATCCTCCTTTATAAGGTATCGTTCATGTCCATTCAGGCAATTGACGGCGTACTGCAGCAGCTTCAGGCGACCTCACTGCAGGCCAGCAACCGCAGCAGTGAAGCCCCTAATCAGATCGATTTCGGTGCGACTATGAAAGCGGCGCTGGATAAGATCAGCGAGACGCAGACCACCGCCCGCACCCAGGCGCAGGATTTTGAGATGGGGAAACCGGGTATCGCGCTTAATGACGTGATGGTCGATCTGCAGAAATCGTCAATCTCAATGCAGATGGGTATTCAGGTCAGGAACAAGCTGGTGTCGGCGTATAGCGAAATTATGAATATGCAGGTTTAGTGAGCTGATTCCGCTGAACAAGGCACGTCTGCGTGGTGGCGATTAGGGGAGTGGGATGCCCGCATCAACGCGGATCACTTTGCTGAGTCTATGACCCTGTACTGGCGATAATGCAGGTGTCATTGACTATACTGCTCTTTATTACGAGCCGTGCAGCAGGGAACTCACTCTTCGGTGCAGGCGACCCGACACCTCATCACCCATCAGCAGGACGCCAGCCCAATGCTAAAAAAACTTATCCTTATCGCATCGTTAATCAGCTTATCTCTCCCAGCCTTTGCTGCCACGCAGTGCGGGCCGTTCTCTCTTAAACCTGACAAGAGCGGCTGGTTCTCGGTGAATGGAGAACGCGCAAAAACGCAGAAAGTCACCTTTGCGAAAGAGAAGGGCGACTACGACAACGCGACGGTCAAACTGCTGGTGAAAAACAGCAAAGCGCCAGGGATGGTGGATATGGAGCTGACGAACCGTGAGGGCAAAGGGCTGTTAAGAGCTGAAATCGTCCGCACCAGCCAGAGTCAGATCCGCATACGAGGGGCCTATGATTGCGACAAGGTCAGATGATGCCGACGTCAATGACTGCAGGGATTAGCACCTGAAACGCAGCGCTGCAAGCACCCTAATATGAGAAGCGGGGTCAGAGGCTACAGATTCGGCTTGTGCAGCGTCAAGACTGACAGCGATAAAAATTGCTTAGTCGCTACTGCAATCATTTCATTTTGGCCGGGTTGCGTTTACTCCTCCTCAGCATTAATTGGTTAACTGAACCGATTTCATCACAATCAAAAAGGTCCTTTGCATTCCGTAACCATGGCTGAAACTGCCTTATTCATATCTGATGCCTGTGAATCGGAATAGAAAGTGGCAATGATTTGAGACTGGTGGGTCGGACAATCTCAAACTATTCAATCACGGCGTTATCTGGCTGCTCAAAATTGAAACTTTTTATTCCACCCGGCAAAATATCATCCTGCTCCAGCACCAATTTCTGGGCCAGCAGGGCCAGGGCTATAATAAAATTTCTTTATTTTTATGAAGGGTGGGATCTATCCACTGTTTTGTGTAAGAATCTGACCAGCCAGAATTTTCTGTTTTATGTGATTTTTTTACTAATCATGATGCTTTTCTTTTCAATAGTGATATACATAATACACGATATAAACATCACAAGAATGAAAGCAATGAAAAGCGAGTAAAAATAAGGGATCCCTAAACTTTCCAGCAATATGAGAATGCAATATCCGATAACAGAATGCAGTGCATAAAAGGAATAACTTATCTCTGAGAGAAACGACATTACTTTATTCTCTTTGAATTGATTATTCATTAAGTATGCGGTAAAAAAGAATATATACCCATAAATATAGTTTATTCCTGTACCGACAAATTGATTAGCTTGTGGCCCAACTCGCCAGGTTATTGCTATACATAGAGCAACCACAAATGTTGATGCTATAAACTCACCCACAGGGATTTTTTTCTCAAACAGAAAGTTAATCAGAATGCCCAGTACCATATAAGAGACATATGTCATTTCAATTTTTAACGCATCAAACGAAAAATGACCGGGTTCAGAGGAGCCAATTTGGAAATGGCTTGTGACTAAAGTCATTATCATGACCATAAATGGCAATGCCATAACATGTGTTATCTTTGCGCTTTTAATAGCACTATAAAGCATTGCACAGCATAGATAAAATTTTATCTCAATGGACAAAGTCCAGTTAACATAGTCAATACTTTCATAGTTGAATATTGAGGATAGTAACGTGGCATTGAATATAAATCGGGTAAGGCTAATGTCCGGATTGCTTCCCCAATAGTAATGGCTGATTGTATAGATTGAAATCATAATGACAGAGCATGCAATGTAAGTAGGGTATATCCTCATCGCTCTGGCTTTTAAATAAGCAAGTCTGGATTTTTTCTTAATAGAATAAGAAATAACAAAGCCACTAATAAGGAAAAAAATCGAAACTCCAAAAGGACCATAGTTAAAGTAGGGTAATGGAGGCAATAATGCCATATAATATGCTGCATTACCCTCAGCATGGATGGTTGCACCAGTCACACGGCTAATAAACTGATGATCTAACGAGTAGATTCCGAACCAATGGACAATGACTACGCACAAAAATGCAATAGCACGGAGTTGGCCTGCAAACACAACGCGTGACGAGCTGATGGCAGATCCGGCAGTTGCAATCGTGTTGACAGACGGACTATCGATCTCGGGCGTAACTTGCGACATGCAAGTATCCTCAAAATAATCATAATCAAAACGTAAATCTCTGATAATTTGATGTAAAAATCAAGCGAATGATGAGAAAAATCCCATTTTTGAAAAAGAATTTAGCATTCCGATTTTTTTTTGATAAAAAAGCAATTATTTTACAAGGAGTTAGTTTAATTTTGCAGTGTATTGAGATGATGTGATCAGATTTTCTTGACTCCATCATCGCTTATGGGAAATTGGCCAATCATGCCATTTATATGATGATGCCAGGTATGATTTTTTAGCGTACCAGGACTGGTGACTAAGTTCATCTATTCTGGCATCCATCAGTATTTGAGTCAGCAGTATTTGAATACAGAAGTACCAGATTTATGCGGCTGCTACATGATAGAATAATAATGCAATACTATTGGGAAATGATCAAAATAAATACGCCAGGTTAATTTATTAGTTTAGGAAAAATACTACTATTCAATATTTTTTACGCATGATTCAGAAAAGCACACTAAATAGCTTAGTTAAAAAAATAATAGCTTTCCGTGACAATGAGTTAATTTATATAGCGGAGCAGGCAATGTATTAAACAGTCATGCTGAGAAATGTTATGTGCGTTAATTGTTTTATTAATTATTGGAACAGGTTTTTATTCAGAAGCATCTGAAAGGCTGTTATAAACTGTATCGTTTGATGGTATGTCATATCGTTTAGTCTGCTATATTTCGTATTAGAAAAACGGTTTTTCTATTATGAGGTGTAGAATTTTCCGTTATATTTCCTTGAGTCTGCATGATATGAGACTGGTTCAAATAAGCGCGCCCGCATCGGGGCGCGTAAGTACAAGTAATTAACCCGCTTTGTAAGGATCTTTTTTGTCATCCTGGCTGTCATCATTTTTGCGCGGCACTTCGCCATGATCTTTCGGCGCATCAGTGGCAGGATGATCATCTTCCTCGTAAGCATTACCAGCGTTTGGCGCGGCTTCCGGCAGGCTTTTGCTGACATCACCTTCTTTCTTACGTTCTTCATTCGTATTGTGCTTAAACATAACTCTCTCCTTTTATTCCAGTCTCTTAAGTTTAGACCAGCACTGACATCCCGCATGCGCAGCGGATTAAAGAAGAAAAAAAGCCCGCCAGAGGCGGGCTAATCGGAGTTTCTCTCATACTGAACACGTCATTTTCGATGTTTGGGTGTGTACAGCAGGATTATGCTAACCGGGAATCCCTGATGCAGTAATGGACAAACCTGTCATGTCGCTTGCGGCAGGTCACATTCCCGTCGATAAACAGATCGATAAATAAATTCGATTGAACGGATTAACAAAAGGCATATAGTGGCTTGCGTTACCAGGAGATAGAAATTATGTTAAGAGACTATTTAAAGATTGAAGCTGAAGATCAGTTAATCGAACAACGCTCGCTGAGCCTGAAAAATCGTGGTCAGGAAGAGGTCACCGAATGGATTATTGTAAATAGCCAGGGAGTTAAAAAAGGCGGCGTAACCCTGTTCGATAAACTCAGTACCCGCCGCTCATGGCCCGTCAATTACCGCATTATGCAGACCGATCTGCAGGGCAAAGTGGTGGTAGATCAACTGACCGATGCCCTGTAGTTGCCCGGCGATAATCTCAGCCACCGTTGTACAATGAAAAGTGAACCCGCGCCCGGCGGGTTTTTTTATAGCTGGCGGTAGCGCCGCAGTTCCACCAGCGTACCAATCAGCTTCAGGCTGTCCCGGCTGGAATGCAGCTCAGGGAAGTTGATATTGACCGGTGCCAGTTCAAACTGCATGACGCCATTTTCAATGCCGCGCTGACGCCAGGTGCGTAGCAGCGCGGCCTGTTGCTGCAATACCAGCACGCAGTCGCCGGGCTGAGGTGACTGCCTGGGATCGATGATCACCACATCATTCCGCAGAATCGCGGGCGTCATCGCCTGTTCTTCAACCCGGAAGGCAAAGCTCTGCTGCGAAAGCGCCATGTCGTTGTGCATCAGCAATTCATGCCGGACGGAACCGGCCTCGTTCAGCCATTGCGGCACGTCGCGCTGTGCAAGCAGTGGGATCTGGTGCAGACCACTCCAGGCGCTTTCGCTGAAAACAGGTCCATCCCCATCTATCAGAAAAGCCGGTGCGCAGCCCAGCGCTTCAGCGAGCCGCAGCAGGTTCTCACCGCGCGGCAGCGTCTCCTCTTTTTCCCATTGAGAAATCGCCACATGGGACACTTTTACCTGTTGCGCCAATTGCTTCTGCGTTAACTGCAGCGATTTACGTCGGAGTCGGATGCGGTCACCCAGCGTTTCGTTTTTCATAAGCTTGACTTTTTGGTTGAGAGTGACTTAAGTATACTTAAGCCTGGTATTTAAGCAATCTTAAATTTCATGCGGGGGACGTGGCTAAGCAGCACGCAGTAAGTTCCAGAGACCTTACCGTACAAAGGGGTGTGGCATGGAAAGTAGTCTGATTACCAGTATGGGTGCGTTAGTTCTGGGTGGGGGGGCTGCAGCGCTGTTCTGGAAACCGTTATTGGCGGGAATAGCGTCAATCGTAACCAGTAATCGAGCCGGCGGCGAAATTATTACCAGCTACAAAGAGCAGGTGGTGTTGCTGAAAGAGAGCAACCTGCTGATACGGGAGGAGAACGATGAACTACGCGAACGGCACGACAGGAATCTGCGGCGTATCTCGACACTCGAAACGGATCTTCGGTTAATCAAGAATGCGGTAGGGATTTTACTGGCAATGACCGAAACCGATCAGAACGATAAATTTCGTAATGAGATTGATCGGCTTATCTCAACTCTGGAGGATCGCAGTGATGGCCATGATTAATAGCACTAAGGCACCTATGTCTTACCGGCGCAAAGTTATCCTCGGCTGCGTATTGCTGAGCTGTTCGATGATTTGCATCCTGATGACGATCATTTTTCTCTACGTCAGTAACACCGCAAACAAGCGGGTCGAGGAGATTCGGGCGGATTACCGCTTAATTGCGGCGCGGCGTGATGACAGAGTGGAGCTGCTGACCGATCAGGTTGCAGCAATACAGCACAAGCTGGATGCAATACCGGATCGCATAGCCGACAAAACGGTCATAAAAGTCAAAGAGGTCGTCACTGAGAGTGAGGTGCCAGCCGTGAAATCCGGTCATAAACCATAACTTCCGATTATTCTTAATGCGGCTTCGCTATTATCGACTAGTTTTAAATATCCGGGCAACATTTTGTACCTGAATGCAGGCCCGCTGATTGGCCGGTTGATGAACCGCTAAGCCTACTCACTTTGGATAGATGACCAGAAGGAAATTTAGCATGAGCGATTCAACAGAAACCAAGACCAAAACTGAATATCTGCGTGACGTGACTTCTCAGCTAAAAGAGATGCGTCACTATGCTCAGACCAACACCGAAACCCTTTCCAGCCAATGGTTAGCGTTTGATGCCGGTGAGTATAAAGACAAGACCAACGCCGACCGAATCGATGCGCTGCTCAATAAGCAGGGTAAACTGCTGGAAGATCTGGATGCCGCGATTCAGGACATCGAGATTGAAATTAATCACAGCGAGCAGGAGAGCTAAGTCATCTCCCGCTAACTGATGTGGTGGTCGTTAAGGGATTAATCGGCCACCAGCCACATTTCCGCTTCGTCGAACATCTCTTCAACAATCCGCGCAACCGTCGCTTTATCGTTCTTACTCAAATCAGTATCAATCGCATTACGTTCCATCGGCTTGACCTTAACTTCAATGTCAGGAAACACCCGATGCACCCGCTTTTCCAGCTCCTCACGAATCATCTCGCGGGCACCCGGTAAACCGGCAACGTTGCGCTTGTCATAAATCAACTCAACAAACATGATGGCAATCCATTCAGGGCAAAATCGCTGACATATAATACTGTAAATAAAAACAGTGGCAAGGCGGCGTGCCCGATTTCGCGTAAATTTTTATCTCGCATAAACCTCAATCTTCGACTAGCAAAATGCGCACGCATCGCGACATAATGGCGGCTTACTTTTAGGAGGTCCGCGATGCGACAACTGGTAATTGATATTCTGCTAAAACTGGCAAAGATGGACGTCGATGCAAAAGAGTTGACGGCGCAACTTGAAGCGCAGTCTCTGCTGGTTGCAGCGCTGCTGGTGCAGGCGAAACAGGACAACTCGCTGACCATTTCAGAAACGGTGCAGGATGCCATTATTACCGCGTCGAAATCTTCGACCGATTTTCTGCAGTCTGATGTGGATCTGTTGCTGACGCATATTAATCGTCTGCTGGCGGTAGCAAGTTATGTTGAAGTAAAGGGTAAGGCGACGGAAGGTGAGGGGTAGGGGCGGATAAAAAATTCGCCTCTGGAGGTGGAATTGAGACAACACCTGCAGAGGCAGTGCATAAGCACTATTCGTTAAAGGACAATCACGACCTTAGTCGCACGCCGAAGTTATACACTTTCCCCCGGTTAGTACAACTTTATCTGCAGTGCCTGAACTGGTTGGAGGTGTTTGACAAATGCAACTTCAACGCGGCCCTGATTACAGCTCGTTTTTGATGCAAAACTCTTCCCAGCTCATCCCCAGTGACTCAGCATGAGATTTGAGATAAGTCTCGATAGCCTCAGCCGCCACCGCTTTATCCGGCTCAGCGAGCTGAATAGAAAAGATCATTCCATCCAGATTCTTCTGCCGCAAAAAGGCCGCATAGATGCGCTCGGCATGCCATTCGCGCAGCTGTCGCAGTGACAGGTTAGCTGCACGGGCGTCGCTCTCTGTTAATTCATCAAGTGCAGACTGAAAGTCGGGATGCGCGGTAAAAAACATCTCGCGCGCCTGGGCATAGTAGGCTTCTGGCGTTTTCATATTCATATTCCTGAAAGTCTGTTGCAGCGCGTCAGTGTAGCGGGTTGTCTTCCGCTTGTCAGGCGTGACAACGGCGGGGCTTTGCATCAGTTCAGCCTCTGAACTTCCGGTCAAAAACCTGACCGTGAGCCTCGCTGCGGGTTAAATTCTGGCGCAATCAGGGTCTGCGTGGTGTTTGAACACCCAGATACCTTGCGCAACGCGGTGGAAAAATTATAACGTAGCCGCCATTGATGGGATCTTAGGGATTAAACATGAAAAAGTGGATGCTGATTGCCGCGCTGGCACTGAGTGGCTGTGCACAAATCAACGATTATGAGAATGCGGTGCAAACACCGGCGCCTGCTGAACTGCAGGGAACCTGGCAAACCGTCGGCCCACAGAGCAGCCTGATCAGCGATAAGGCGATAGCCAGTGTGATCATCAATGCGGATGGCAGCACGCTGGACTGCCGTCAGTGGATGCGAGTGATTGCGAAGCCGGGCAAACTGACCCGGTTAAGCGGCGATTATGTCAATGTAACGCGTCAGGTGCGGGTGATGCCGCTGGTCGTGGAGAATGGCGAGCTGAGCTATGACAGGATGACCCTGCGTAAAGTGGCGCGTCCGACCGTTGAGTGTCAGCAGGCACTTGACGAGGTGGCGAAGCAGCCGAAAGCCGCGGTGATTCAGAACATCGAACCGCAACTGCTGCGCACACCGATTACAGAAAATAACGCGAAGTCGTAACGGCCGACCCATAATAAAACCGCCCCGACGGGCAGAGCGCACTTTACGCTTCTGTCTGCCGGGGCGGTTTTAGTTTTGAGTCATTTCTTCTGCAACGAGCTTATTCTGCAACCACCCAGACGCTGACACTGCCACCGTTACAGACAAAGACCGCCGTGCCGTGCTCGTCGGCAGTAATGGTCTCTTCACGGTTACCCAGATGATCGCGCCAGACCTTGCCAGCAAAACCTTCTCCCATCGGCACGCTTTTCTCACCGGCATCGCCGTTCGACATGATCACCACACAGCCTGGCTGTGTTTCGGTGCCGCTGCGGCTGAAGGCCACGCAATTTGGGTGATCAAAATAGTCGGTCTGCACGCCCCAGCCATACTGCTGGCGCGCCCGGATCAATCCTTCCAGTTCAGGGATCACCGGCATCTCAATTTTGTGCTTCTCGCCGTCGCCGCCTTCATCTTCATAGGTCGCCCCGAACAGGTCGGGATAGAAGATGGTGGGCACACCCTGTTCACGCAACAGGATCAGCGCATAGGCCAGCGGTTTGAACCAGGCTTCTACCGGTGCTTCCAGCGACTGCAGCGGCTGGGTGTCGTGGTTAGCCACGATCGTCACGGCATGCCACGGATCAGCGACCACCAGCGAGTTAGCAAAGATCTGGCTCATATCGTAGGCGCTGCCCGCAGTTGAGGCCTGGTGAAAGTTCATGTGCAGTGGTGCATCAAACAGCATGGTTTTGCCTTCCACCTGATGCACATACTCCTGCAGCTTCTCCGTTTCAAACGACCAGTATTCCGCGACGATAAACATCGGCTCCTCAGCAACCTCCTGAATATGGTCGATCCACTCTTTGTAGAACCAGGCCGGGATATGTTTTACCGCATCGAGACGAAAGCCGGTGCAGGGCACCTGTTCCATCACCCAGCGCGCCCAGTATTTGAGCTCTTCCCTGACCGCGTTGTTGCGAAAATCGATGTTGGCACCCATCAGATAGTCGAAATTACCCAGTTCGTTATCAACCTGGTCGTTCCAGCCTTCAGCGGTGTAGTCATTGATGATTTTGAATACGCCGTTTCCGTCCGGATTTTCGATGTGGTCTACGCCGCTAAAGCATTTGTGGTCCCAGACAAATTTCGAAAACTCCCCGGCGCGCGCCGGAAAAGTGAATTTCGTCCAGGCCTCGCACCCGACCACCTCGTCGTAGATTTCGTCGCGGTTATCGGGATTGACGCGGTTAACGCTGATCGCCTCTTTCTCGTCGGCACCCATTTTGTGGTTGAGCACCACATCCAGCAGCACCCCAACGTTGTGACTGCGCAGGGCTTCTGTTGCCGCCAGTAACTGCTGTTTGTTGCCATATTTGGTGGCAACACCCCCTTTCTGATCAAATTCACCCAGGTCAAACAGATCGTAGCTGTCGTAACCGACAGAATAGCCCCCCGAATCCCCTTTGTAGCACGGTGGCAACCACGCCATGGTGATACCTATTTCGCTGAGCCAGGCCGCACGATCGGCGACTTCCGGCCACAGTTTGCTGCCATCCGGGTAATACCAATGGAAAAACTGTAATAACGTTGGGTTTTGCATGTACCACACTCCAGGGGATGATGAAAATCAAGTATGGAGTAAGCGGCAAAAAAGAGACGCCGCGCAGAAAAATAAATCTGGCGGCGTGACAGAGCAGGGGATCAGGAGAGGGTTTCGTGCGGCACCATAACAACGCCGCCTTGATTGCTATAAGCGGACATCACCGATTTCTGGCGACTGTTCTGACCCACCAGTGAGGCCAGCTCATCCATCCGCGCCTGCAGCAGACGTTTCACTTCACATTCGTTGTCGAGAATACGGCGCAGCACCGGACGTAACTGCTCCTGAGTCTGTGCCGACGGCGACACGGCTTCTGTCGATTGGGCTAAGTTCTGCACCGCACTGACATACTCCATCTCCCTGCTGATCAATTCATCCCATTCGCCTTGTTCTGCATGACGCAGCATTCCCTGGCTGAGATCGAGTAACTGTTGGTAAACGGTAATCAGATGCGGTGCAGTAGTCATTAAACGGCGTCCTGAATCAGGTTAGGTTGAACCACTTCTTTCCACGCGTCAGCAATGTTGCGCAGCAGGCCTTCGACCTCCTCAACCGCTGCAACATCATTGTTCAGGTTGGCATGCAACAGGCGACGCGTCATGTAGTTGTAAAGATCCAGCAGATTATCGGCCAGCTCATCACCACGGTTTTCTGTCAGGCCCTCTTTCAGGCCGGCTTCAATGATATTGATCGCTTTGGAGATCGAGTTGCCTTTGCCTGCAATATTGCCATCCTGCATAAACAGGCGGGCGCGGATTAACGCGCTCAGTGCACCGTCGAACAGCATCACAACCAGCTGCTGCTGGCTGGCGCTCATCACGGCGCTTTCTACGCCAATTTTTGCATAGGCTTTGGTGCCTGTAGCGCTGTACATGGTCACTCCTATGATTTATTAGAACTTGAGGTATCGAACTGCTGCGTCAGATACGTACTGGTCGAGTTGAGTTTACTGATGGCCAGATCCAGCTGGGTAAACTGTGTTTTATAACGTGCGATATCCGCATCAATGCGATCGCTGGTGGTGTTATAGAGGGCCGTTAAGTTATTCAGTGTTTTGCTGACGCCATCGGTAGCGGCCTGAACAATCCCTTTAGACGACAACCAGCCCGTGACGCTGGTCGCGATTTTGGTGGTAATACCGGTGGTTTTACCGTCGCCCACGATCATCTCTTTCACGCCTGCGGCATCTTTATCCAGCGCGGCACTGACCTTAGTCGAATCAATTTTCAGTTTACCGGTCTGTGGGTCGGTTGTGATGCCAATCTGCCCCAGTGATTTGTAGGATGACGAGCTTTGCGCGTTGGTCAGCATGCTTTTCAGCTGCGTCTCAATCGTCCGTAACGTGCTGTCGCCGATCAGGGCGCCATTGCTGGCGTCCTGTGAATCCGTGTTGGTATCCACTTTGGTGTATTTGGTCAGAGTACTGAACTGATCCAGCAACGTATTGTAGGCATCCACCCAGCCGCTGATCGCGCTGGAGGCTTTTGAGGTGTCTTTAGTAATCGTCAGCGTCTGAGCGCCAGTTGTCTGCGCGGTCAGATTTAAGGTAATCCCTTCCAGCGCATCACTGATCTGGTTGCTGCTGTTCTCAATCGCAACGTTGTTAACCGTGAGCTGGGCATTCTGCGCTTTCACGCTTTCTGTCATCACATTGCTGCTGGAGGATGCGTCAAAGCCCACAATCCCCTGTAGCGTGCTGTCACCGGTGACGGCAATGGTCGCCACGGCATTATCACTGCCGGTTTTGTTGGCGCTCATAGAAAGACGGAAGCTGCCGTCTGACACCTTAATAATGGTGGCGGTGACGCCGGCATTGGCACCATTGATGGCATCACGCATACCGGTCAGCGAGGTCTGATCGCTGGAAAGCGTCACGCTTTTGCTTGATCCATCTTTTAAGGTAATCGCAATGCTGCGGCTGGCCACAGAGCTGTCGCCCAGTGCGGCAGTATTGCTGCTCTGCACCGATGAGGTCAGGACCTGCGCCTGTGCCAGCTGAGTCACATTAATCGCATATTTACCGGCCACGGTGCTGCCAGAGGTGGTGGCGCTGAACGCCGTCGAGCTGCTGGCCGCGGTGGTAGAGGTAAACAGGTCTGCACTGTTCAGCTTGGTGTTTGCGGTCTGGAAAGTCGTCAGTGAGCTTTTCAGCGTGGCATAGGCACTGAGCTTGGACGTGTAAGCCGACTGCTGTTTTGAAATTGGTGTGAGTGACGCTTTTTCAGCGGTGGTCAAACTGTCAAGCATGGTACTGAGTGGCAGGCCGGAGCCCACACCGAGGTTGCTTATACTAGCCATGTTAATTCCTTTATAAGGTCGACAGAGAAATTGATACCTGGGTTATCGGCCTTGAATAAGGAAAGTTTAAGGTTATTTGCCTTAGGGTAATGAGGTAAATAAGCACTATAGAGAAGGGTAATTCCGCGGCTAGAAAATTAATGAATTAACGCTAAAGAAGTTCGGACGGGTGGCGATAACTTAAAACGTGACAGGTTGAAGCAGAAAAATTCGCCTGGTACTAAAAAAATTCTAAAGGTTGTTAAACGGCAGACGATAACAACTTTGACGGCGCTGAAGCCGGCGGGTTGAAGCCCACACCTTAACCGAAAGACTTGATTAACAGGAAAATTCATCATGGCCCAAGTCATTAATACCAACAGCCTCTCGCTGATCACTCAGAACAACATCAACAAGAACCAGTCAGCTCTGTCTACTTCAATGGAGCGTCTGTCTTCTGGTTTACGTATCAACAGCGCGAAAGATGACGCTGCTGGTCAGGCAATTGCCAACCGTTTCACCTCTAACATCAAGGGCCTGACTCAGGCTGCTCGTAACGCCAACGACGGTATCTCTGCTGCGCAGACTACTGAAGGCGCGCTGTCAGAAATCAACAACAACTTACAGCGTGTTCGTGAGCTGACTGTACAGTCTCAGAACGGCACCAACTCTGATTCTGACCTCGGTTCAATCCAGGACGAAATCAAATCACGTCTGAGCGAAATCGACCGCGTATCTGGTCAGACTCAGTTCAACGGCGTGAACGTGCTGGCTAAAGACGGCGCAATGAAAATTCAGGTTGGCGCAAACGACGGCGAAACCATCAACATCGACCTGAAGAAGATTGACTCTTCAACTCTGGGCCTGTCAGGTTTCGGCGTCTCTAAAAACGCACTGAAAACCAGCGATGCAATCACTCAGGTTGGCGCAAGCGGTTCACTGAAAAATGTTGACCTGGCAGCTGTTGCAACTGCTCTGAAAGTAGATGCAAGCTCACTGTCACTGAAAAACGTACAGACTTCAGCTGGCGCAGCGACTGCAACTTACGTTGTCTCTTCTGGTAGCGATAACTATGCAGTTTCTGTTGATGATGCGACCGGTAAAGTTGCACTGAACACCACTGACGTTTCTTATACCGACACGGCGAACGGCGTAACTGCTGGTACCATGACCGGTCAGTTCGTTAAAGTTGGCGGCGATGCAACTGGCGCAGCACAGGGTTATGTGACTGTTCAGGGCAAAGACTACAACACCGCAGCGGGCGCAATCACTGATGGCGGCGCAACAGGTACTACTGCTGTAGCAAGCGCAATCGGCGACATCGCTGATGCGGCTAACACCAACGTGCACACGGGTTCAGCAACGTCTAACCCACTGGCACTGCTGGACAAAGCTATCGCATCTGTTGATAACTTCCGTTCAAGCTTGGGTGCAGTACAGAACCGTCTGAACTCAGCGGTAACTAACCTGAACAACACCACGACTAACCTGTCCGCAGCACAGTCTCGTATTCAGGATGCTGACTACGCAACTGAAGTTTCCAACATGTCTAAAGCACAGATCGTGCAGCAGGCTGGTAACTCAGTATTGTCTAAAGCGAACCAGGTTCCACAGCAGGTTCTGTCTCTGCTGCAGGGCTAATCGCCTTCGACCCCCATTCAAAACCCCGCCTCGGCGGGGTTTTTTTTATGCGTACGATTAACCTGGTTTTTAATCTTTTCTCTGCCAATCAATTTCCTCACTTTAATTTATCCTGACACTCACCCTCTTGCTTTTTAGCACCCTGGTTGAGCAGGTAAAAATGAAAAATATTACTGTTGTGGAACCGCTGTTTGTCACTGCCTTTAAATGTATTGGCAGTGAGTGTCGCGATCACTGCTGCAAAGGCTGGGATATCAATCTGGATAAGCCCACGGTCCGGCGCTATTTAAAAACCTCTCAGATTGAAATCAAAACCCTGGCGACCGAAAACATCGTCATTACCGGAAAAAGCGTTGCCAACTGGGGCACCATGAAGCTGAATTCATCTGGCAACTGTGCTTTTATGGGTGAAGACCTCCTGTGCAAAGTACACGCCAGTCTGGGCGCTGAGGCATTGAGTCAGACCTGCTCTACCTATCCCCGTTCAGCCAGGACGTTTAAATATGAGCGGCAAAAGACGCTGGTGCTTTCCTGCCCGGAAGCCACCCGGCAGTTATTAGCCTCACCCGATGCGATGCTATTCGAACAGACCATTCATACCCAGCCAGAAGCCAATAAAGCCAAAGATCTTGATCAGCACAAGAAGCTGCTCAATCTGATGTGTCTCAATATTGTTAAAATGAGTGGTGAGAAGCTGGATGAAGCGCTGTACGCACTGGCTACCTTTTTGCTGGCTGCTGAAAGAGTTAGTCCTGAGGAGGACTGGCTGGAAAAGATGGAGCGTCATTTTTCTGACGTGCTTGATAATCTGGCACAGGGCGAAATCAGGCGGCAGCTTGACCAGATTAAGCCTGACTATAATCTGCAATGGTCTTTACTGTTGAGATTACAGACCTGGTTCGGCGCAAAGACATACAGGCGTGCCTTTCCCACCCTGGATCACTATCTGAATAAGCTGATTTATATTTTGTCGGAAGGCGCCAAAACCGACAACGTCAGTCAGTCGATGATCCGGCTGGACAACGTCTGGCAGAAGCAGGTTATGCCCTGGCTCGCTGAGCGCCCGTGGATAATGAACAACTATATTCAGTACCGCATTTATGATGAATTTTTCCCTAATGACGAGAGTCGCAGCCCGTTACTGAGCCTGTATCTTCTCACGGCAGAATGGTTCCAGCTTAAGTCATTGATAGCCGCCAGCGTTGAGTTGGTCGGAACGATTGATGAAGAGGATATTATCAATATCATCTACAGCTACCACTCAATAACAAAACACAGTTCACAGTCGGTGAGTGCGTTTCTGGCAGAGATTAACAAGGTTAAGGTCAATGACGATTTGTCGCTGATTTACCTGCTTAAATGAATAAAAGCTCCGCAGTGGCGGAGCCTTTATTCATTACATTCCTGAATGAGACCAGGTTTTCATCGCTGGTCTGGGTTTAGCGCTCTTTTGACGCATTCCGGGTTATGCCACGGGCAGTATGCTGGTCGTTTAAGGCATATTACCTATCCGGAATACAAACCCAGCATGGAAACTTTTATCATCAATCTCGCCTCGTCAACTGAGCGTCGCGCCATTATGGCGGCGCAGTGCGATGCCGCCGGTCTCGATTATGAATTTATTCAGGCCGTGAATGGCAGCCTGTTAACGGAGGCGGAGATTGCGCAGCACACTCGCACCGTTAATTATGCATTCAAGCCGGGCGAAATAGGCTGTGCGTTAAGTCACCTCACTATTTATCGCAAAATGGTGAATGAAAACATTACTCAGGCATTGATTCTGGAAGATGACGCGCTATTAACTCCGGCGCTTTCAGCGGTATTATCCAGTACTGCACTGCAGTTGCCTGATAACAGCCCGACCGTGGTGTTGTTATCTCGCGTGAATAAATATGTCAATAACGTAATTGCGGCGGTGACGGATACGGCCGCTCTCTATCCTGTCTACAGCGCCACTACCGCACATGCCTATGTGATAAATCAGCAGGCGGCTAAGCGACTTCTCAGTCTGCTCTATCCGGTCTGGATGGCAGCTGATAAATGGTGTCTGTTTCAGGAGTACGGCGCGATAAAGCTACTGGCGGTGCATCCTGCCCCGGTGTTGCTGCATGAGGTGGCGAAGCAGACCACAATCCAGCAGATCAACGATATTGCACGGCACAACCAGCGGAAACGCGACATCTGGTCTGGTTTAATGGCAGCCCGACCGATTAGCGTCAGAGTGCGTCATCGCTATCGTCGGGCTGTGGTGCCGCTGCTTCACCGCATCGTCGAGGTCAGCGCCAGTACAGACCGTTAGATGGTAGTGCAGACCGCCCATCGTTGCAGTGACCGGGGCAGGGTGAGGCGTATATGAGCCTGTACCCTGTCGTCCTGCCCGACTCCTGAGTTCGCACCCCGGTTACAGTTCCCCCCCAGACTGCCGATAACTCCTCACAGAACAACATCATTTTTGATTTTAACTTTGTGGAGTGTCTATGCGCTTCAATTATGACCTGTTACCGGGTGAGCGGCTGACCTTTGAAGAGATCGCCCGGCGTTATGCTCTGCAATACCCTGATGATAAAGAGTTGACGGCGCGCGCCTTGCTGAGTCCGTCAACCGGCTTGCGCACGCTGAAAATCCGCGCAGTGTTTGCGCAGGAAGAGAGCAACAGTCCTCTGGAGGATCTGCTGTTCATCTCCCATGACAACGAACGTAAAAATTATCTGCGTCGCTTTGAGCACTACCTTAAGCAGAATCTCTCCTTCCTCTATTTCCGTCGCAGCGATAGCGAGAAGCGCGACAACCTGTGGAAAGTGATGGGCAGCAGCCAGGTCTTCGCGATGATCGATCCGCAATCCGCCACGGCACAGAATCTGCTTAACAGTCGCGGCTATAAACTGGTCCTGATGCATCAGGATGATGAAGACGCTTACTGGCAGCTTTTCAATCCACAGGCAGATCCCTGTTTTCCGCAGTCGCAGCGCATTCAGTTCATCGTGGTGCTGAGTACGCCGCAGCATAAAGTCCCGGCGGCAGTGATGCCGGGAACTGAGGTCGGGCGTCGTGTCAAAGCCCGGGTGCTGCAGCGCGCCAGCCAGGCGGAATTCAGCGCTGGTGTCAAAGCCCGCTACGGCGCCTGTGTGATGACCGGCACCGAGCTGACCGAACGGCATAACTGGCCGTGGGTGGAAGCCTGTCATATCGACACGCAGGAAGGGGATGACGGTGTACTGGCAGATAACAGCATCGATAACGGCCTGTTTTTACGCAGTGATTTGCAGCGGCTGTTTATTAATCGACTGATTAGCATTGATGGTGAATCGGGCGAGATTCTGGTGCATCCTGGCGAGGAGGCGCAGCAGCATCTTGCGCCCTGGTATCAGGAACTGGAAGGTCGCGTCTGCAGCCTGTGGGCTGCAGTGCCGCCCGCCACCCGGCAACGTCTGCGCGCCCGTCGTTAATCCCTGCTGAAGAGTGCAGAAGGATCTGCACTCTGACGTAACAAAAATGAAATAGCCTCGTTTTACCCCGCCTATTCAGCCAATCGAAAACGCTACAGAATTGGATAATCATGCCGATAACTTCATTAACGCAGGGTAGTCAACGTGAACGATTTCTATACCGCCGAAGGCGTGATGGACAAGCATTCGCTCTGGCAGCGCTACGTGCCGCTGGTGCGCCATGAAGCGTTGCGTCTGCAGGTTCGCCTGCCGGCCAGTGTTGAGCTTGACGACTTGCTGCAGGCGGGTGGGATAGGGCTGTTAAATGCCGTAGAGCGTTATGACGCGCTCCAGGGTACAGCCTTTACCACCTATGCCGTGCAGCGTATTCGTGGCGCCATGCTCGACGAGCTTCGTAGTCGGGACTGGGCACCGCGCAGTGTGCGTCGTAATGCACGCGAGGTGGCCGGAGCAATGCACAGAGTGGAACAGTCGCTGGGGCGTTCTGCCTCTGAGCAGGAAGTGGCGCAGCAGCTGAATGTTTCCATGGAGGAGTACCGGCAGATCCTGCTGGACACCAACAACAGTCAACTTTTCTCCTACGACGAGTATCGGGAAGAGCACGGCGACAGCGCGGAGCTGGTGACGGAAGGCCATGAAGAGGCTAATCCGCTTCATCAGTTGCTTGAAGGGAGTCTGCGTGAGCGCGTCATTGAAGCGATCGAAGCGTTACCCGATCGTGAAAAGATGGTGCTGACACTGTACTACCAGGAAGAACTGAACCTGAAAGAGATTGGGGCGGTGCTTGACGTGGGTGAATCCCGTGTCAGCCAGCTGCACAGTCAGGCGATTAAACGCCTGCGTGCCCGACTTGCGGGAGCGCGCTAGCAGTATCAGTTCCTGGCGATTCAAAATTATAAAAAACCGGGGACTCAGTAATGGGAGCCAAGACCAAGGCCAGACCGTTAAGTCGTTATCTTAAAGACTATAAACACAGCCAGAGCAACTGTTCACACTGTGGCAAGGTATTAGATCGAATGGCGCTCGTTTTTCGTGGCCAGATCATCAATAAAGAGGCCATCGCTCGGATGGACCAGATGATTGATGAGCAGCTGTGGCTGAAACTTCAGCCCGAACTGACCGCGCTTTGTCGTTTTTGCAGTGATATTTTTTGTAATACCCATCCTAATTACTTCGACATAATGGCGTTTAAACAGTATCTGTTTGAACAGACAGAGATGAGCCCCAGCACGATTCGTGAATATGTGGTGCGGCTGCGTCGTCTGGATGAGATGCTGAAAGCCAGAAATTTCCCGGCCGACAGGCTTCAGGGAAATAGCTGGCATCAGTGTCTGGAAAGCGATCTGCCCGATGCCGGTAATAACAATTACCGCATCGCGCTGCGCAAGTACGATCAGTTCTTAGGCTGGCAGCAGGGTTAACCCTGATCTGCACCGATTGCTCCCCCGCGTGCCTGCGGCACGTTCCCCTTTTGCCCGCCAGCCGGGTAAAGGGAAGGGGGAGCACGGCGCTTCTTTCCCCTTCATCTTTCACTGCCATCTGTCTCACCGCATCTGCTGACACCTGAATCAGGGTGATCCTTTTCGCATCTTCTGCAACACTGTAAGGATAAATTGAATGTCCGAACGGAGGCAGCATTGTCTTTACATCTGTTACACCAATTCCCGCGTCTTGAACTGCTGGGCGCACCCACGCCGTTAGAACATCTGCCACGGCTCTCTGACTATCTGGGTCGCGATATTTTCATCAAACGCGATGATTTCACGCCGGTGGCGATGGGCGGTAATAAGCTGCGCAAGCTGGAATTTCTGGCGGCGGACGCGCTGCGTGAAGGCGCCGATGTGCTGCTGACCGCGGGCGCAATCCAGTCCAATCATGTGCGTCAGACGGCGGCAGTCGCGGCCCGGCTTGGCCTGAAGTGCGTGGCATTGCTGGAAAACCCGATTGGCACCCACGCTGAAAACTACCTGAGCAACGGCAACCGACTGTTACTGGATTTGATGGACGCTGAAGTGGTCATGGTGGATGCGCTGAATAACCCTGCGGAACAGCTGGCTGAACAGGCCACGCGTCTGGAAGCCCAGGGTTATCGTCCTTACATCGTGCCGGTCGGCGGCTCAAATGCGCTGGGTGCACTAGGCTATGTAGAGTGCGCGCAGGAGATTGCTCATCAGAGCGAAGGTGTGGTCGATTTCGCCGCCGTGGTCGTGGCCTCGGGCAGTGCCGGCACCCATGCCGGACTGGCGGTGGGTCTGGAGCATCTGCTGCCGGAGACCGAGCTGGTGGGCGTCACCGTTTCACGGCAGGTTGAGGCGCAGTTGCCACTGGTGGAGCGGCTGCGTCAGTCGCTGGCGGAAACGCTGGAAGTGCAGGCTAAGGCACCGATTACCCTGTGGGATGATTACTTTGCGCCACGCTACGGCGAACCCAATGATGAAGGCATGGCTGCGGTGAAACTGCTGGCGCGGCTGGAAGGGATCCTGCTGGACCCGGTCTACACCGGCAAGGCGATGGCCGGACTGCTGGATGGCGTGGGCCAGAATCGTTTCCGCCGTGAAGGTCCGTTGCTGTTTATTCATACGGGCGGCGCACCGGCGTTATTTGCTTATCATCCTTCGGTCTGAGACAAGCGAATAAAACAGTTTATACTCCGTGGGTTATCCTTCCGGACTGGCAGCGACAAGCCGTGCTGCCCTTATAAAAACACACACACAATACTGTCAATAATGGGGTGAATATGTCCTTTTCTCGTGCAGGTCGTCAGATGGTGATGGGCGTCATGGCCGTGGCGCTGATTGCTGGCGTCAACGTTAAAACCTTTGCTGCGGAAAATCTGCTGAATAAAATTAAAGAGCGCGGCACGCTGCTGGTGGGTCTGGAAGGCACCTATCCGCCATTCAGTTTCCAGGATGAAAAGGGCAAGCTGACCGGCTTTGAAGTGGAATTCGCGGAACAGCTGGCACAGCACATGGGCGTCAAGGCGAGCCTGAAACCGACCAAATGGGACGGCATGCTGGCCTCACTCGACGCGAAGCGCATCGATGTGGTCATCAACCAGGTCACCATCTCTGATGAGCGTAAGAAGAAGTATGACTTCTCCACGCCATACACGGTCTCCGGTATTCAGGCGCTGACCATGAAAGCCAATGCGAACACCATCACCAAACCTGCTGATCTTGCCGGTAAAAAGGTGGGCGTCGGTCTGGGCACTAACTACGAGCAGTGGCTGCGTGAGAATGTGAAGGGCGTGGACATCCGTACCTATGATGATGACCCGACGAAATATCAGGATCTGCGCTCTGGCCGTCTGAATGCCATTCTGGTTGACCGTCTGGCTGCGCTGGATCTGGTGAAGAAAACGGGCAATACCATGGCGGTCGCGGGTGATGCGTTCTCCCGTCAGGAATCGGGCGTGGCGGTACGTAAAGGCAACGACGACCTGCTGAAAGCGATCGACCAGGCTATTGCTGACATGCAGAAAGATGGCTCGCTGAGCAAGCTGTCTCAGAAATGGTTTGGCGCGGACGTGACGAAATAATGCAGGAAAGTCTTCAACTGGTGCTGGATTCAGCACCTTTTTTATTAAAAGGCGCGCTGTTTACGCTGCAGCTCAGCATCGGCGGCATGTTCTTTGGCCTGCTGCTGGGCTTTATTCTGGCGCTGATGCGTCTGTCGCGCTTCTGGCCGGTTCGCTGGCTGGCGCGGATCTATGTCTCGATTTTTCGTGGCACGCCGCTGATCGCCCAGCTGTTTATGATCTATTACGGCCTGCCGCAGTTTGGCATTGAGCTGGATCCGATCCCCTCCGCGATGATTGGTCTTTCCCTTAATACCGCGGCTTACGCCTCAGAGTCACTGCGCGGCGCGATTTCATCAATTGAGCGCGGGCAGTGGGAAGCGGCGGCAAGTATCGGCATGACGCGCTGGCAAACCCTGCGCAGGGTGATCCTGCCCCAGGCAGCCCGCACCGCGCTGCCCCCGCTTGGCAACAGCTTTATCAGCCTGGTGAAAGATACCTCGCTGGCGGCGACCATTCAGGTGCCGGAGCTGTTCCGTCAGGCGCAGTTGATCACCTCACGCACGCTGGAAGTCTTTACTATGTATCTGGCAGCGTCGCTGATCTACTGGGTGATGGCAACGGTGTTATCTGCGTTGCAGAACCGGCTGGAACAGCATGTTAATCGTCAGGATTCGGAGTCGAAATGAGCGCCATCGAAGTCAGAAAGCTGGTGAAGTCTTTTAACGGCCAGACGGTGCTGCACGACATCGATCTTGATGTGGCCGCCGGTGAAGTGGTGGCCATTATCGGCCCCAGCGGATCAGGTAAAACCACGCTGCTGCGCAGTATCAATCTGCTGGAAGTGCCGGATAGCGGCACCATCCGCGTTGGAGAGATTACCGTTGATGCGGCGCTGGCACAGAGTAAGCAGAAAGAGCAGGTGCGTCGTCTGCGTCAGCAGGTCGGGTTTGTCTTCCAGAACTTCAATCTGTTTCCGCATCGTTCAGTGATGGAGAACATTATTGAAGGGCCGGTTATCGTTAAAGGCGAAGCGAAAGCGGATGCGGTAGCCCGCGCCCGCACGCTGCTGGAGAAGGTCGGGCTGCACGGCAAAGAAGAGAGCTATCCGCGCCGTCTGTCGGGCGGGCAGCAACAGCGCGTGGCGATTGCGCGTGCGCTGGCGATGCGGCCGGAAGTGATCCTGTTCGATGAACCGACCTCGGCGCTGGATCCGGAGCTGGTGGGTGAGGTGCTCAGCACCATTCGCGCGCTGGCCGAAGAGAAACGCACCATGGTCATCGTCACGCATGAGATGAGCTTTGCCCGTGATGTGGCTGACCGCGCCATTTTTATGGATCAGGGACGGATTGTGGAGCAGGGCGAAGCGAAAGCGTTGTTCAGTAACCCTCAGCAGCCGCGTACCCGTCAGTTCCTTGATAAATTTCTGAATCAGTAATCCACACTGCCTTCCCCGGAAGGCAGTTTTAACCCGTTTAAAACCCTCATTTTTTAAGCTGCCACTGGCTATGGTCACGCTATTAGCAGGCGCAATATCATAAATAACTCTACCGCTGTTAAACCTTTTGGCACATCTGACAAATCTTTTCTTTTCATCGGGGATATATTGGCTTTTCCCGTTGCCACTTTCTCTTAATTATATTCTCTGAATTATGAAGCAATATTATCGTTTAGGCAGGCTGCGACGCTGCTAATTAGCGCATTGCGTCGATATTAATAAGTGTAAGGAAACGTTCTGCTAAGTAAATAACTGTGATAACAGGGCCACGCTGCGGCTTTTAAGAGTTTCGCTACATTCATCACCGGTTCAATGGCGAATAATTGCCGGATAATCATAAAAGCAATACTGATTTCCTCGCTTTTACTTTCCAGCATTCTGACCTACACAGCAGGAGTCATTGAATGAACCAGACTAAGTCAGATCAGATATTGTGGGTCGATACCCTTAAGGGCGCCTGCATATTACTGGTGGTCCTGTACCACACGGTTTTACCCGGCTTTGAAGGGACGATGAAATATCTCTCTGCCGGATGGATCCCCGCCGAAATATGGATACAGTTTAATACAGTACTGTCGCCGCTGCGTATGCCCGCCTTTTTCTTTGTCTCGGGATTACTGGCGACCAATGGCATTCTGAACCGGCCCTGGAAGCAGGTGTTTACCAGTCGCATCACCAATCTTTTTTATCTCTATATTCTGTGGGGTTTTATTCAGTGGTGGTCAATTATCGGTATCTCCACTGAAATTACCGGTCAGCGTATTTCGCAGAATCTTAATGCCGCCTATGCGGGTTCCCTATTCGAGTTTCTCAAGCTGACCTTTATGGCCATGAGTACCTCGTGGTATCTGTATGGGCTGGGACTCTATTTCCTCTGTGCCAAAGTTTTCCGTCAATATAAGCTGGCCCTGGTGGCGGTGGCGATCCTGCTGAATTATCTGGCGGCAGAAAAAGTGATCCCGTTCTGGGGACCACAGAGCCTGGCCCAATATTTTGTGTTCTTCCTGTTAGGGGCATTCTGGAGCCAGACGATGCTGCGCCTGAGTGAATGGCGGCGGGAGAATCTGATGCCCTGGGCGCTTCTGGCGGCAGCCGCCGGGATTCATGTGTTATTCGGTCTGGATAAGAGTCTGTTCCTGTGTGTACTGGCGGTGTTATTCAGTATCGCGGCCTGTCGCTGGCTGAATCAGCACTTCAGCATGCGTTATCTCAACTGGGTTGGCCGCAATACGCTGCAGATTTACGTCATCCACCGTATTTTTATCGAGTTTTTTGGTATGTCTGCGATTCTGTTCGCGCAGCGGCATCATCTGTTCGGGCAGGCGTGGTTTTCGTTTCTCTGGGCCTGTTTCTATCCGGTGGCCATTGTGGGTCTCTGCTCGCTCTGTTCAGTGGCAATCTGGTCGCTGACCAATCGCGGAGTCGGGCAGTCGCTGTTTGTGTTCCCGACGTTAATGAAAAGGGCGCCTGGCGGCGCGAGCAGTGGGTAAGTTACGCCTGGCAGCGGGGAAGTTACGCTTTGCAGCGGGCTTGCACTGAGCGGGTTACGCCCGCCCAGGCGATGGGGAGTTTCAGGTCATTTAGCCGCGCCTTAGCACTGAGCGGGTTCCGCCCGCCAGGCGATGGGGAGTTTCAAGTCACTTAGCCGCGCGTTAGCACTGAGCGGGTTCCGCCCGCCAGGCGATGGGGAGTTTCAGGTCATTTAGCCGCGCCTTAGCACTGAGCGGGTTCCGCCCGCCAGGCGATGGGGAGTTTCAGGTCATTTAGCCGCGCCTTAGCACTGAGCGGGTTCCGCCCGCCAGGCGATGGGGAGTTTCAGATTGCCTGTGCAGGCGGACGCGTCAAGGGGCGGACGCCCGCCCCTTAACAATCCCGGCGTCCGG
>NZ_SBFD01000001.1:52092-217340 GCF_014156615.1 Pantoea pleuroti
CCGGTTGTTCCTCAGCGCTTCGGACGCCTCTCACAAACCCCCGCCTGTGATTTCTTTATGTTTTCTTTGGTGCAGAGTTGGCTGGTGACCCGAAAGCCAGCTCAATTCCGGAAGCTTACCGCAACAATCTCAATGACATGAAAACGAGATAACAGCGGGTGGGGTGAATAACATTCTGTCTGCTGAGCAAAAATTCAGAGGCAATCCCAAAAAACCACAGCGATAAAGTACCCGACATAACAATAAGAGATAACAGCGGGTGGGTTGAATAACATTCGGTCTGCTGAGCAAAAAGTCAGAGGCAATCCCAAACTCACAGCGACAGCGAACACAACATAAGAAGAAAAGATAACAGCGAGGGGGTGGGGAGGCCGTCAGAACCGCTGAGCGGATGAGGGATTTCAGGACGAGCGACAGGGATGTCGCGAAGAGGCGGGTTCGCGCCATGGATGGCGCGTCCCGCTGGTCCGTGAGAAATCCTGAAGAGGCGAAGGAACCGCGAAGCGGCGGTGAAGCAGGCCGGAGCCCGGGGTCAAGGGGGCGCGGCGACTGGCGCCCCCTTGTCGGTCGCCCGCAGAGGCGAATCTGAAACTGCCTGGCTTACCAGGCGAACGAAACCTTCTCATAGCCCGTTCGCGCAGCGAACAACTCCAGCTTCAGCGCTACCCTATGGTCATCAGGCTCGCATTACCGCCTGCCGCAGCGGTATTCACACTCAGCGAACGCTCAATCAGAAGACGCTCCAGCAGCAGATTGGTCTCGCCGCGGGCAAAGCCCTGCACCGAGACAATCGCGCCTTCACGTGCGGCAATCTGTTCACACAGGGTACGCAGCTGATCGGCATCACCGTGATAGATCACCGCATCAAACTCTGCCGCTAACGGATCACGCGCCAGCGTGATGCGCGCTTTCACTGCGTCCGGCAGCGAGGACAGCAGGGTGCGATGCAGCTCATCATCCTGCCACAGTGCTTTACTGCCGACGCTGGTCACCGCGGCCAGCTGGATTAACGCATCCTGCTCGTTATCAGCCAGACAGAGCACCTGATCACGCGGCAACAGCGAGAAGGTATTGCGCTCGCCTGTCGGGCCTGGCAGCAGACGGACAACGCCCGCCTGGGCCAGATCACCATAGTGCTGGCAGAGTTCAGCCAGTTCAGGCTTATCCTTAGCCCAGTTGCTGAGTGCCTGATGCGGTGCCAGCAGTGACTGACGCAGCGTGCTGTCCGCCGGGCGTTCTGCATCCTGACGATCAAAAGTCAGACGCAGCGCACTATCCGGACGATGTGCCAGCAAGCGGTAAAGATAAAGCGGACCGCCCGCTTTCGGACCGGTGCCGGATAAGCCCTCGCCACCAAACGGCTGTACGCCGACCACCGCGCCCACCATATTGCGGTTGACATAGAGATTGCCGACTCGGGCGTTCGCCGTAACCTGTGCAATCGTTTCGTCGATGCGGGTATGTACGCCCAGCGTCAGGCCATAGCCGGATGCATTGATCTGCTCAACCAGCTGCGGCAGGTTAGTACGGGTGAAACGCACCACATGCAGTACCGGCCCAAAGATCTCTTTATCCAGATCGCTGACCTGACCCAGCTCAATCAGTGTCGGTTTAACAAAAGTGCCGCTATTCCACTCTTTGCTGTCCTGCGGGTTATCCTGCAACGCCTGATAGACCGTGAAGCCTTTATTACGCATCGCCTGAATATGGCGATCGATATTGGCTTTCGCTTCGGCATCAATGACCGGGCCGATGTCGGTCGAGAAGCGTTCCGGATTGCCCATGCGGCACTCCGCCATCGCGCCACGCAGCATCTTCAGGGTATGGTCGGCGACATCCTCCTGAATGCAGAGCAGGCGCAGGGCAGAACAGCGCTGTCCGGCACTGTCGAAGGCAGAGGCGACGATATCGATCACCACCTGCTCAGTCAGCGCAGAAGAGTCGACGATCATCGCATTCATCCCGCCGGTCTCAGCAATCAGCGGTACAGGACGACCGTGCTGGTCAAGGCGACCCGCCAGATTACGCTGCAGCAGTGTCGCCACCGCAGTTGAACCGGTAAACATCACGCCACGTACCCGAACGTCACCGGTCAGCTGTGCACCAACGGTTTCACCCTGACCTGGCAGCAGTTGCAGCACGCCAGGCGGCACACCCGCATCCAGCAGGATCTGAACCGCCTGTGCGGCAATCAGCGGTGTCTGCTCGGCCGGTTTGGCCAGCACGCTGTTGCCCGCTGCCAGTGCAGCCGCAATCTGACCGGTAAAGATTGCCAGCGGGAAGTTCCATGGACTGATGCAGACCACCGGGCCCAGCGGAC
Source organism: Pantoea pleuroti (assembly GCF_014156615.1). Taxonomy (NCBI): domain Bacteria; kingdom Pseudomonadati; phylum Pseudomonadota; class Gammaproteobacteria; order Enterobacterales; family Erwiniaceae; genus Pantoea; species Pantoea pleuroti. The sequence goes on from NZ_SBFD01000001.1 coordinate 54,413, forward strand.
GATGGGTTTCGTTGTCGAAATCGTCACGCACCATTCCGGCGTAGTAATAGAGGAAATCAACCGCTTCGCGCACTTCCGCGATGGCGTTGTTGTAGGTTTTGCCCGCTTCACGCACCAGGATGCCGAGCAGCTGCTGCATCTGGCCTTCCATGATCTGTGCGGCGCGTTCCAGAATGGCGGCACGCTCCTGCGGCGGTGTTGCAAACCAAATCGGCCCACTGTTCACCGCGGCATCCAGCGCCAGAGAAACTTCCTGCTCTGTGGCTTCACGGACCTGACCTACACGGTCGCCAGGCGCTGCCGGGTTCAGAATGTCGCGCAACTCGCCAGCACCCGCTTCACCGTCGATCATCGGCTCGGCCAGGCAGGGCTGTACGGCGCTGCTCAGCAGGGCGCTGGAGAGTGAGGCAAGACGGTGTTCGTTGGCCATATCCAGACCCGCAGAGTTGACGCGGTTATCGCCATACAGATCGCGCGGCAGGGGGATTTTCGGATGTGGCAGACCAATGGCACCTTCGCTGGCACCCAGCTTCTCCACCGCGCTCACCGGATCGGCCACCAGTTCATCAATCGGCAGCGAGGTATCGGCAATGCGGTTAACAAAGGAGGTGTTGGCCCCGTTTTCTAACAGGCGGCGCACCAGATAGGCCAGCAGGGTTTCATGGGTACCGACCGGCGCATAGATACGGCAGGGGCGGTTAAGTTTGCCGTCCGCCACTTTGCCCACCACCTGCTCATAGAGCGGTTCGCCCATGCCGTGCAGGCACTGGAACTCATACTGACCGGGATAGTAGTTGTTGCCCGCCAGCTGATAAATCGCCGCCAGGGTGTGGGCGTTGTGGGTGGCGAACTGCGGATAGATCAGGCTTGGCACGGCCAGCAGTTTGCGGGCACAGGCCAGATAAGAGATATCGGTGTAAACCTTGCGGGTGTAGACCGGATAGCCTTCCAGACCTTCCATCTGGGCGCGCTTGATTTCGCTGTCCCAGTACGCGCCTTTCACCAGACGAATCATCAGGCGACGGCGGCTGCGCTGCGCCAGATCGATCAGCTCATCAATCACAAACGGACAGCGTTTCATGTAGGCCTGAATAACGAAACCGATGCCGTTCCAGCCTTCCAGCTCTGGCTCGAAACAGAGTTTCTCCAGTAAATCCAGCGACAGTTCCAGCCGGTCCGCCTCTTCTGCATCGATGTTGATGCCGATGTCATAGGAGCGGGCCAGCAGCGTCAGCGATTTCAGAATAGGGTAGAGCTCTTCCATCACGCGCTCATACTGCGCGCGGCTGTAGCGGGGATGCAGTGCTGAGAGCTTGATAGAGATGCCGGGACCTTCATAGATGCCGCGACCATTCGACGCTTTACCAATGGCATGGATCGCCTGCTGATAAGAGAGCAGATAGGCTTTGGCATCGCCTGCCGTCAGGGCCGCTTCGCCCAGCATGTCATAGGAGTAGCGGAAGCCTTTCTCTTCCAGCTTGCGGGCGTTAGCCAGCGCTTCGGCAATGGTTTCACCGGTGACGAACTGCTCGCCCATCAGACGCATCGCCATATCCACGCCTTTGCGGATCAGCGGTTCGCCACCCTTGCCGATAATGCGGTTAAGCGAGCTTGAGAGATTCGACTCGTTGTGGGTCGAGACCAGACGGCCGGTAAACAGCAGGCCCCAGGTCGCCGCGTTGACAAACAGTGACGGGCTGCGTCCCAGATGTGACTGCCAGTTGCCGTTGCTGATCTTGTCGCGGATCAGCGCATCGCGCGTTGGCTTATCGGGAATACGCAGTAGCGCTTCAGCCAGACACATCAGCGCCACACCTTCATGGGAGGAGAGAGAGAACTCCTGCAGCAGGCTCTGCACCATGCCAGCGCGTCCGGTTGCCCCTTTCTGGTGCCGCAGCTTGTCGGCGAGCTGGTAAGCCAGCTGATGGGTTTTCTCTGCCAGTGCCGCCGGTAAACGTGCCTGTTCCAGCATCATTGGTACCGCATCGGTCTCCGGACGACGCCATGCGGCGGTCACCGCTGAACGAGTCACGGACTGAGGTAAAATCTGCTCTGCAAAATCAAGGAATGGCTGGTGCGTCTCCTCTGGCTGGGTGTCGTCGGACTCCGCGGCCGCCTGGGTAGAAAGCGGGATCTCCGGCACGGTATCGCCGGTTTCCAGCTGGCCCAGATAGTTAAAGATCGCCTGTTTAATCAGCCAGTGTGGCGTGCGATCGATGCGCTGCGCAGCCAGTTTGATGCGCTCGCGTGTTGCGTCATCCAGTTTTACACCCATGGTGGTTGTAGCCATGACTCCAGAGCTCCTTGATAGTGGTTCGATACGGCGTTGGCTGCACTATCACTTAAGTTGCAACTTTGTGCAACCGTGTTAAATGTGAGCCAGTTAACACCCTTTTAACGTCGACGATTGTTAAATCCCGCAATGCGGCACGGATATTGCTGCAAGATCCTCGCCAGTCTGGCAGACCCGATGAAAAGCGGGTTTCAGGCAGGTAATACGATGGTGCAACCGGATAACTGTGAGCGAGTGCAACCTATGAGCACGTTTTCACAAACGGTTAGTGAAATCACTGTAACGCCTGTGTTAAATCCATTGTGCGCACAACGCCTTTCCGGCAGGATACCGCGCCGCTGGGAAATGAGTGACGCCCTGACGAAGAAAATCGGCCCGCTTTGCCCCGTTCCGGCAGGCGGGTAGCTGGCGATTTCTCTGGGATATCAAATAATAAGTGGAGAGACAGATGAGTGTAAGTACACCTTTGCTGGTGACCTTTTTGGTTTATATTCTTGGGATGGTATTAATCGGGTTTGTGGCTTATCGCTCAACCAAAAACTTTGATGATTATATCCTCGGTGGCCGCAGTCTGGGTAGCGTGGTTACGGCACTCTCTGCCGGTGCATCCGATATGAGCGGCTGGCTGCTGATGGGCTTACCGGGTGCGATCTTCATCTCCGGTATCTCTGAAAGCTGGATTGCGATTGGCCTGATTATTGGTGCCTGGCTCAACTGGAAAATTGTGGCAGGACGTCTGCGGGTTCAGACCGAGCATCACAACAACGCGCTGACGCTGCCGGACTTCTTCACCAGCCGTTTTGAAGATCACAGTAAAATCCTGCGCGTGATCTCCGCCATTGTCATCCTTGTGTTCTTTACCATCTATTGCGCCTCGGGCGTGGTGGCCGGTGCGCGTCTGTTTGAAAGCACCTTTGGTATGAGTTACCAGACCGCTCTGTGGGCGGGCGCAGCGGCGACCATTCTCTATACGCTGGTGGGTGGTTTCCTGGCGGTGAGCTGGACCGATACCGTTCAGGCGAGCCTGATGTTTTTTGCGCTGATTCTGACGCCGGTGTTTGTGATTATCGCGGTCGGCGGCTGGTCTGATTCGCTGGCGGTGATTGAAGCGAAGAGCCTGGAAAACCTCGACATGCTGAAGGGACTGAACTTTGTCGCGGTGATCTCCCTGCTCGGCTGGGGCCTGGGCTACTTCGGGCAGCCCCATATTCTGGCGCGCTTTATGGCGGCAGATTCGCATCGTTCAATCCGTACCGCTCGCCGTATCGGTATGACCTGGATGGTGCTCTGTCTGGCCGGTGCCGTGGCGGTGGGCTTCTTCGGTATCGCCTACTTCCAGAACAACCCGACGCTGGCGGTTGGCGTTAACGCCAATGCGGAGCGGGTCTTTATTGAGCTGGCGCGTATCCTGTTCAACCCATGGATTGCCGGTATTCTGCTGTCAGCGATCCTGGCAGCCGTGATGTCAACGCTGAGCTGTCAGCTACTGGTCTGCTCCAGCGCCCTGACCGAAGATCTCTACAAAGGCTTACTGCGCAAAAATGCCAGCCAGAAAGAGCTGGTATGGGTAGGGCGTCTGATGGTGCTGCTGGTGGCGCTGATTGCCATCGCGCTGGCGGCTAACCCGGAAAACCGCGTGCTGGGCCTCGTGAGCTACGCCTGGGCGGGCTTCGGTGCGGCGTTTGGTCCGGTGGTACTGTTTGGTGTCTGCTGGAAGCGGATGAACCGCAACGGTGCGCTGGCGGGCATGATCGTCGGTGCGCTGACCGTGCTGGTGTGGAAACAGTATGGCTGGCTGGGACTGTATGAAATCATCCCGGGCTTCATTTTCGCAAGCATCGCCATTGTGGTTTTCACGCTGATGGGACGTGAGCCTTCAGCGGAAGCGCAGCAGCGCTTTGCCGCTGCAGAGGCGGAGTTCCAGACAAAATAAGCGAGGCGTTAATCGCCTGGCCCGTCCCGAAAGGGGCGGGCTTTTTTGTTACAAAGATAAACCACTCAAAGATGAAATTATCTCCACCGGCAACTTGTTTTTTTCTCAGCGATAATGATAATCGGTATCGTTTACACTTTACCTGATTTTACTGTTTATTGACGCTGCTTAACATTCAAGAGGTTGGCGATGTTTGTTCCTTTTCTCATCATGCTGCGCGAAGGGCTTGAAGCCGCGCTGATAGTCAGCCTGATAGCCAGCTATCTCAAACGCACCCAGCGCACCCAATGGTTTCCCGCGATGTGGGCAGGCGTGTTTATTGCCGCCGGGCTCTGTCTGGGCCTGGGTCTGTTCATCAATGCCACCACCGGTGAGTTTCCGCAGAAAGAGCAGGAGCTGTTTGAGGGCATCGTGGCGCTGATTGCGGTGGTGATCCTCACCTCAATGGTCTTCTGGATGCGCAAAGTCGCCCGCAACATCAGGGTCGAGCTTGAACAGGCGGTCGATCAGGCGCTGCAACGCTCAGGTCGTGGCGGTCTGGCGCTGGTGCTGATGGTGTTTCTTGCCGTGGCGCGCGAAGGGCTGGAGTCGGTGTTCTTCCTGCTGGCGGCGTTTACCCAGGATGTCGGTTATGCGCCGCCGATTGGCGCGATGCTGGGTCTGGCAACCGCGGTCGTGCTGGGCATGCTGCTCTACTGGGGCGGAATCCGTCTTAACATGGCCCATTTCTTCCGCTGGACCAGCGTATTCATCCTGTTTGTCGCCGCGGGTCTGGCAGCGGGCGCTATCCGCGCCTTCCACGAAGCGGGTTTGTGGAATCGCTTTCAGGACGTTGCCTTCGATCTCAGCAATACCTTATCGACCCACTCGCTGTTCGGCACCCTGCTGGAAGGGGTGCTGGGTTATCAGGAGACCCCAAGCGTCAGTGAAGTGACCGTTTACTTCGCCTACCTGATCCCGGCGCTGATTCTGTTCTTTATGCCTGCGCGTTCTGCTGCGTCGGCCACTGTGTAATTTGACATTTAACGGGCGCATCTTACGCCTGCAACATGATAGGGAAAGAGAGATGACAATGCGTTTCCGCCGCAAGGCACTGCTGCTTCCTCTGCTGGCGATCTCCGCAACGGCGGCCGCGGCGGTTCCTCAGGTTACCGTAAGCGTCACCGACAAGCAGTGCGAGCCGATGAGCTTAACGGTCAAGGCCGGTAAGACCCAGTTCCTGATTAAAAACAACAGCCAGAAAGCGCTGGAGTGGGAGATCCTCAAAGGGGTGCTGGTGGTTGAGGAGCGTGAGAATATCGCGCCGGGCTTTAGTCAGAAACTGACCGCCAATCTGGAGGCGGGCGAATATGAGATGACCTGTGGCCTGCTGAGCAATCCAAAAGGCAAGCTGATCGTGCAGGCCGGTGAGGGCGCAGAGAAAAGTGGCACCTCAGCACGCCTGCAGCTGGAAGGCCCGATCACCGAATATAAAGCCTATGTGACCGACCAGGTGAAACAGCTGGTGAGCAACACCCAGGCCTTTACTGATGCCGTCAAAGCGGGTGATGTTGAAAAAGCCAAAGCGCTGTTTGCTCCGACCCGTCAGTATTATGAGCGCATTGAGCCGATTGCGGAGCTCTTCTCCGATCTCGACGGCAGCATTGACGCCCGTGAAGATGACTATGAGAAGAAAGCGGCCGATCCTAAGTTCACCGGTTTCCACCGTCTGGAGAAAGCGCTGTTTGCTGATAACAGCACGAAAGGCATGGCGGACTACGCTGAGCAGCTGAATAAAGATGTGCAAGATTTGCAGGTGCGCATCAGCGAACTGGCCTTCCCGCCAGCCAAAGTGGTCGGCGGCGCAGCCGGTCTGATTGAAGAGGTCGCTTCCAGCAAAATTTCCGGTGAAGAAGATCGCTACAGCCGGACTGACCTGTGGGACTTCCAGGCGAACATTGATGGCGCGCAGAAAATCGTTGAGCTGCTGCGACCCATGGTAAGCAAAGCAAATCCGCAGTTGCTGGCTAAAGTTGACGCCAACTTCAAAAAAGTGGATGCGATCCTGAGTAAATACCGCACCAAAACCGGTTTTGAATCCTATGAGAAACTGACCAGCGCCGACCGTAACGCGCTGAAAGGACCGATCACCGCACTGGCGGAAGATCTTTCATTACTTCGTGGCACCCTGGGTCTGGATTAATCATGAGTCGTAAGGAAGATGGCGCGCAGCCTGCGCGTCGTCGTTTACTAAAAGGGCTGGGGCTGCTGGGTGGCGCGGCAGCGCTGGGCGGCGGCTGTCCGTTCCATGCCGCCGCCGCCGACAGCTTTTCGCCGGGGACGGTTACGCCGCAGGCCCGACAGCAGCTGCAGCCGTTTTATGGTCAGCATCAGGCGGGTATCACGACGCCACAGCAGGCATCGATGATGCTGGTGGCGTTTGATCTGCTCAGCAGCGATAAAGCGGAGCTGGTGCGTCTGTTCCGGTTGCTGACCCAGCGTATCGCCTTCCTGACCACGGGCGGTCCGGCACCGGTAGTTACCAATCCGCAGCTGCCGCCAATGGATTCCGGCATTCTTGGGGCAACTATCGCGCCTGATAACCTGACGATTACCGTGTCGGTCGGCAATTCACTGTTTGATGAACGCTTTGGTCTGGCGCCGCACAAACCGAAAAAATTGCAGCCGATGACTCGCTTTCCCAATGATTCGCTGGATGCCAGTCAGTGTCATGGCGATCTGCTGTTGCAGCTCTGTGCCAACACTCAGGATACGGTGATTCATGCCCTGCGGGATATCATCAAGCATACGCCTGACCTGCTTGGCGTACGCTGGCGGCGTGAAGGCTTTATCTCCGATCACGCCGCGCGCAGTCAGGGGCAGGAGACCCCGATCAACCTGCTGGGTTTCAAAGATGGCACCGCCAATCCCGATACCCACAATCCTGCTCTGATGAATCAGCTGCTGTGGGTGACAGACGATCAGGACGAACCGGTCTGGGCGCGCAATGGCAGCTATCAGGCTGTACGGTTAATCCGCTTTCACGTCGAAATGTGGGATCGCACGCCGCTGGGCGAGCAACAGACTATCTTTGGTCGCGAGAAATTAAGTGGCGCGCCGCTGGGGATGCAGCATGAACGCGACGTTCCGGATTACGCCCGTGATCCGGACGGGGAAGTGATTGCGCTGGATGCGCATATACGTCTTGCCAATCCCCGCACACCAGAGACGGCAAGCAGCCTGATGCTGCGGCGCGGCTACAGTTACTCCGCGGGTATCTCTGCATCGGGACAGCTGGAGATGGGATTGCTGTTCGTCTGCTATCAGCACGATCTGGAACGCGGCTTTCTTACGGTGCAGCGGCGCCTGAACGGCGAAGCACTGGAAGAATATATCCGGCCTTTTGGCGGCGGTTACTTTTTTGTTTTGCCCGGTGTGCCAGACGCCAGCCATTATTTAGGGCAGTCGTTGCTGGAGGCCTGATTAAAATTCAACCATTGTGGGCGAATCTGTTCTGGTCGCCCACGTTTTACGGTTTTCGTGCTTTGCTGGCTGAGGTTAAACTGAGTTTTAGCGGTTGTCTGGCATATATAAAATAAGCTAATCCGCTGTAATTAAACGCTTTTACATTTTGCCTTAAAAGAAATACATACACGTGATTAGCAATTCTTTTGCCAGCAGGTAAAATTACTATTGCAAAGGCCCAACAAAATGGTGCACTTTATTAAACAGGCGTAATCGGATGTGTTGATGTATCACACTGGAGTTCGCGCATGGGTCGAGTCTTTAATGGAAAGTCACTGTCAGTAAATAGATTGCGCCTGACCGCGAGGGCAATTCTGCCTCGTTATTTCTTCCTTCCTTCAACCATCTCTTTTGTCTTATCGCATCCTGTTTTATCCGGTGTTCAGCTACGCTATTGCGCTGCTGCATACCCACTATCCTGTCCTGTCATGGCTCAAAAGGAAGCCAACTGAAACCTCTAAAGCGTTCACGTTATCGCAACGGGCCACCGGCCTGACGCAGGAAATGAAACCAACTGAAAGGTGCCACTATGGGAAGACAGAAAGCAGTGATCAAAGCGCGTCGTGAAGCAAGAAGAGTGCTTCGTAGTGACTCAAGAAGTCATCGTCAGCGTGAAGAAGAGTCGGTCACTTCGCTGGTGCATATGAGTGGACTGGATGCCATTGGCATGGCGCGCGATACGCGTGACCGGTTGCCGATTGAAGCCCGTAATGAAGCTCAGGCGCACTATCTTAACGCCATAGAGAGAAAACAGCTGATCTTCGCAACCGGTGAAGCCGGGTGCGGTAAAACCTGGATCAGTGCCGCAAAAGCGGCTGAGGCCCTGATTAATAAGGATATCGACAGGATTATCGTTACGCGCCCGGTACTGCAGGCAGATGAGGATCTGGGATTCCTTCCCGGCGATATTTCTGAGAAATTCGCGCCTTATTTCCGCCCGGTTTATGACATTCTGGTTAAACGTCTTGGCGCATCCTTTATGCAATATTGTCTGCGTCCTGAAATTGCCAAGGTAGAGATTGCACCGTTCGCCTATATGCGTGGTCGCACCTTCGAAAATGCTGTGGTAATTCTGGACGAGGCGCAGAACGTCACCGCCGCGCAGATGAAAATGTTCCTGACCCGACTGGGCGAAAACGTCACGGTCATTGTTAACGGCGATATTACCCAGTGCGACTTGCCCGCTGGGGTGCCTTCTGGTCTCGCTGACGCGCTGGCGCGTTTCGAAGAGGACGAGATGGTTGGCATTGTACGCTTCGGCAAAGAAGATTGTGTGCGTTCTGCGCTGTGTCAGCGCACCCTGCACGCGTATAGCTAGCGTTTGATTGAGTAGAAGTGTAGCGCCCAAACCCGGCTCCGGCCGGGTTTTCTTATTGTGGGGCAGGGCTGCGCCCGTGGTCGTTCCCCGGCGGGGGTTATCACACCCTCTCAGAGTGCAATATGCAAAAAAAAAAGAGCCTGAACAAAAGTTCAGGCTCTTTTTTGAAGATGGCGGTGAGAGAGGGGTTCGAACCCTCGATACGTTGCCGTATACACACTTTCCAGGCGTGCTCCTTCAGCCACTCGGACACCTCACCAGATTTACTTCGCTGACCGCGATGGGTCAACGGGGCGGTACTATAGGGAGTCGGTTGAAAACGGTCAAGTACTATTTTTCTCTTTTGATCTATTCGCTTAAGCTCTGAACGAATCGATTTACTGCGGCATAAAACCCGCCGTTTTACCGGCCACATCCCGCCATATTGATGAGCCCGGTCAGGTGAGTTTTATGGCAGCAAATAAACCGGGGCGGCGTTCTCAACCTTGTTACTGGTCAGACGCTGCCCCGACTGATGCCGGAATCAGCTCTTCACTCTGTTAGCGAAACTTTTCCGCAGCTTCTGCAGTTTCGGTGGAATGACCGCCATGCAGTAGCCGTTGCGCTGGCCCGCGCCTTCCCAGTAATCCTGATGATAAGCTTCAGCGGGATACCACTCTTTCAGCGGCTCAATGGTGGTCACCACCGGCACATCATGGTCAGCCTGAGCGCGGGCAATGGCGGCGCGTGCCTCCGCTTCCTGCTCTGTATTGGCCGGGAAAATGGCGGAACGATACTGGGTGCCAATATCATTACCCTGACGGTTAAGCTGGGTCGGATCATGCGTCACAAAGCTGATATCCAGCAGATCGCCAAAGCTGACTTTCTCCGGGTCGAAGCCAATGCGGATCGCTTCTGCATGACCGGTCGCACCGCTGCAGACCTGCTCATAAGTCGGATTAGGACGGGCACCACCGGTATAACCGCTTTCCACCGACTCAACGCCGATCACATCCTTAAATACCGCTTCGGTACACCAGAAACAGCCGCCAGCGATAACTGCGTATTCGATTGCCATAATAATTTACTCCTGTCAGGTCGAAAGAGGTGAATGGGGGCGCGGCAGACCGCTTTCAACTAGATCAGCATCTCCGGTTTAAAATCGCCGCTCTTATCCAGTATTTTGTCGCTCATCACGCTGAACCGGCCTTCGCCAGTGTAGTGCAGGGTAGTGGGATATTCCGGCTGCTCGGCAACGTGCGCTTTAACAATCTCAAAAATAAACAGGTTGTAGTTGGCGACCATCGAATCGTCATAAAGCTGACACTCAAAGCTGGCAAAACATTCGGCAATCATCGGCGCGCCAACCACCTGAGCGGGTTCCGGCGTCAGGCCAAATGCCTCAAACTTATCAATGCTGTCGCCGTGGCTGTTGCCGATTGCCACAACTTCATCAATCAGCGAGGCAGAAGGAATGTTCAGCACGCACTGACCGCTGTTGCGGATCAGCTCATGGCTGTGGTTCATACCGGCAATCATACAGCCGACCAGTGACGGAGAAAACTCCAGCACCGTGTGCCAGCCGAGCGTCATGATGTCATGTTGATCTCCGTACTGCGAACTGAGCAGCAGCACCGGTCCGGGTTCAAGATATTTGCGGGCTTTGCTGACCGGAAAAGCATATTTGTGCATGCGTTGGCTCATGGCGTAACTCCTGTAACGGAACGTAGCCATTAAGTGTAGAGCACCGGGCGGATGCAGCAGGGGTGTCAGCGGGCAGAAACGCGAGGTTGATGGCGGCGTGCGGCAGCGCAGACATTTTTAGCGGCAGTATCGCGAGCTTAAGGTTTCCTTAATATGCAATCGCGATACTGCCTGCTTTAACTGAGGATGATGCTATGAAAACTGCTCCTGTTGCTCTGCCTGTGACTGCTCCGCGTCCGATGAGTGAATATGCTGCACTGCTGATTGCCGCAGCCACGGTCGTTCTGTTCCTCTCCGCCTGGTTCAGCGCTTAAAACTTCACCACGGCACGACAACCGCTTCGGTCGCGGCGGTTCTCTAGGAAAAACTGAAACCGGTGTAACTGGACGATGCGGCTGACGATGCTCAGCCCGAGTCCGATACCGCCGTAGCGGCTGTCCATACGGATAAACGCTTTACTCAGCTCGCCACTTTTACTCTCATCAATTCCCGGACCCTGATCTTCCACCACCAGCATCGGCTGAGGAGCTAACACCAGCTGCACACTGATGGTGCTGTTATCCGGACTGTAGCGATGGGCGTTCTCAACCAGGTTACGCAGCAACATCTTCAGCAGCGTGGCATCACCGCGCACAAACTGCTCCTGCGGCAGATCGAGGATCAGCTTCTGTTGATGCGCCTCCAGCATGATACTCAGCTCCGACTCCATTGGCAGGATCACATCTTCAATCAGCCCCACGTTCTGATAGGTGCCAGAGGTAAAGGACTGTCCGGCGCGCGCCAGATTCAGCAGCTGCGACACACTGTGCGTCATCTGATCCAGGCGCTGCACCAGCGGCTGAACTTTGACATCGCTGTTACGTTCGATTAATTCCAGATGCAGCCGCAATCCCGCCAGCGGCGTGCGCAGCTCATGTGCCACGTCGGCGGTGAACAACCGTTCACGCTCCAGACTGCTGTTCAGACGCGCGACCAGCTGGTTTATCGCCTGCGTCACCGCATCGATCTCCTGAACCTGACTGTGGCAGGCGACGGGATCAAGATTCTCTTCGCTGCGACTCTCCAGTTCACGCTGCAGCTGATAAAGCGGCCGGGTAATCCATTTCACCGCCTGATAGCAGAGCAGCAGCGTCAGGGTAATCATCACCAGACTTGGCACCGCCAGGCTGGCTACCGCTTCATGCACTTCACGCTTAACGTGACTGTCCATGTTGCGCTTCTGCAACTGCGCTTCCACCAGAAACTGAATCTGCTCTTTGCTCTCATGCCAAAGCCAGACCACGCTGATCACCTGGAAAACCAGCAGGATCAGACCGATGGTCAGGATGAGGCGAAAGCGCATACTGCGATGATCGAAACGTCTTATCATGTTGCCTCACGAACGCCATCCTGCGTCACCAGCGCATAGCCAAAACCGCGCACGGTGCGGATAGCGCTTTTGCCGATTTTGTCGCGCAGATTATGGATATGCACTTCCAGGGTATTAGTAGAAGGCTCGGTCTCCCAGTTATAGATATCCTGGTAGAGAATTTCACGGTGAACCGGATTCCCGGCCTTGAGCATCAGCCGTGACAGAATCGCAAACTCTTTAGGTGTCAGATCCAGCAGTACGTCGCTGAGCGTAATCTGGCGATGGGTCATATCCAGCGCCAGCGCACCCACTCTGACATGACTGTCGCCCTGATTGACGTGGCGGCGGATCAGCGCGCGGATCCGCGCCAGCAACTCATCCAGCGAGAACGGTTTGATCAGATAGTCGTCCGCGCCTGCGTCGAGTCCGGCAATGCGTTCGCTGATGGTGTCGCGTGCGGTCAGGATCAGCACGGGTGTCATCTTCTTCTGCCGCCGCAGTCGTATCAGAAAATGCAGTCCATCTTCATCCGGCAGGCCAAGATCCAGCACCACCAGACTATAAAGGCCGCTGGCGAAATGCGCTTCAGCATCCCGCACTCGCGTAACGCCATCACAGACGTAGCCTTCACCTTCCAGCGCCAGCATCAGCCCCTGCAGCAGCAGGGCGTCATCTTCAACAATCAGTATCTTCATTAAGGTTGGCTCCGACACGACGTCAAAATATCATCCGCAGGCACATATTCGTGGGTCGCGGTGCCGGTTAATCCCAGCATGGTTGAAAACAGATTATCCTGTGAAAAATCGTCTGTCGCCGCCAGTTTATTCAGGCAGCCGCGATTAACCGCATAACGTTTCTGATAATCATCGGAAAGCCAGATCAGCAACGGCACATGTTTCTGGGTGTCTGGCGCGATAGCATAGGGCAGGCCATGCAGGTAAGCACCATTTTCACCCAGCGATTCGCCATGGTCAGACAGATAGACCAGGCTGGTGGTGAAGTGGTCCTGATGCGCACGCAGTACGTTAATGGCTTTATCGACGATGTGATCCACATTGACCAGCGTGTTGTCATAGGTGTTGATCAACTGTTGTTGCGAACAGTCCTGGATCTGGTTGGTGTCGCAGGTCGGTTCAAACTGACGAAACTGTGGCGGATAGCGATGGCTGTAAGTCGGGCCATGACTGCCAATGGTGTGCAACACAATCACCGCGTTGCCTTTTAACTGGCTGATGTAATCATCCAGACCGTGGAACAGCACGTCGTCGTAACACTCACCATCAATACACATGCCGGGCAGGTTCAGGCTGGTCATGTCCTGATGCGGAACGCGATCGCAGGCCCCTTTACAGCCCCCATCGTTCTCATTCCACAACACGCTGATCCCGGCGCGCTGAATAATATCCAGCAATCCCTCCTGATGGGCAGCCAGCACATCATCATAGTGGGCGCGCGGCATGTTGGAGAACATGCAGGGCACGGAGACCGCCGTCGCCGTTCCGCATGAGGTGGTGTGCGGGAAATAGATCACATTATCTTTCGCCAGTAAGGGGTTGGTCAGGCGACCGTAACCGCCCAGCGAGAAATTTTGCGCGCGTGAGGTTTCGCCCAGCACCAGAATCGTCAGATTTGGCTTGCCACTGCTGCGGCTGGGCTGCAGGTGCGCATCTTCACCGATACGAATCAGCGGCGCGTTCTGTAACTGCTCATGCTTATACCAGGAGAGCGTCGCCGCGATGCTGTTAGAGGGGCTCAGCGCTTTTACCAGTTCGCGGTTGTTACGGAACAGCGAAGCGTAATCTTTATAGAAGAGCAGGGCGATCAGCACAATCAGCGCCGCTGACAGCAATACGCTGAGCAGTCGCGCCAGCACGCCGCGCCACTGCTGCTTTTTGATTCGCGGCCAGAACAGCAGCAACGCCATCAGTACGCCGGAAGTGAGCAGGGTTACGAGCAACTGTGGCGTAATCAGCGCAAAGGATTCCGAGGCGGTGGTATCCATCATGTTGGTGATCATTGAGCGATCGACCACGATGTTATAGGTGTGAATAAAAAACTGTGCCGAGGCGGAGAGCAGAATAAACAGCGCGGCCAGCAGCCGATCCAGCCAGATAAACGAGGCCAGCGTAATCACGATATTGATCACGCTAAAGGCGACTAGCGGCATCGATAAAAAGACCAGCGTGGTGTGCAGGTCGTTCAGTGGCATCACTGCCAGCACCTGACGGTAATAGGCAACGTTAAGGAAAACCGCGATGTAAATCGCAGCCAGAATCAGCAACGTAAGGCGGCTAATCAGCGGCCTCTTCAGGTTAAACGCCATGTGAGCAGGAACCAGAGTAATAAAAGTGTCACGAGAATGCGCTTTCAATATTAGGAATACCTTAAGAAGCTTAAGCTTTGGGGAGTGCCGACTCTGCCGGGTGGAATACGTGTGTGACTCCAGTCAGCAGTGGATCGCGTCCGGCCCGATCATCGGAAGCGCAGCAGAATGGGATGGTGCTTTTATGCTGACTTAACCGCAGCGGCTGGCATGAAACCTGCATCTTTCTGGCATAACCCCTGTTAATGACTACACTTACTGTGAAGATGTTCTCAGTTAGCCAGTATTGTCAGCAATGCGCTTGCAAGTTTGAGGAGAGTGACCTATCCAGTTACCGCGTTTTATCCCTCAATCACCGCTTTATCAGAATTTCCCGCTTGCTGACCTGACTGCGTCAGGACATTCTTGTTTTAACTCAATGTTTTATTAAAATTCGATTTTCAGGAGAAGTAACGTGACCCAAGCGGCAGACACCCATGCCAGGTACCCGACATTAAGCGGCGGGCAGTACGCCTTCTTTTTTGATGTCGACGGCACGCTGGCAGCGATTCAGTCCCGTCCCGAAGCGGTATTTATTCCTGAGCAGGTCATCGCGCAACTGCAGCAGCTCTCTGCACTCTCGCAGGGCGCGCTGGCGCTGGTCTCCGGCAGACCCATAGAACAACTCGATGCGCTGGCCGCTCCCTGGTACGGTCCGGCTGCGGGCGTACATGGTGCTGAGCGCCGTGATGCAGAGGGTAATCTGCAACGCATCAGCCTGCCGGTCGAGGTGGAGCAATCGCTCAGGGCGGAATTGCAGGATGCCATGGCATCCTGGCCTGGCACCCAGCTGGAGGTAAAAGGCATGGCTTTCGCACTTCACTACCGCCAGGCGATGCAGCATGAGCAGGATGTGATGCGACTGGCTGAACAGTCAGTAAAACGTTTTCCCGGACTGGCGCTTCAGCCGGGGAAATGTGTGGTAGAGATTAAACCGGCAGGTATCGATAAAGGCGCCGCAATCAGCGACTTTATGCAGCAGCCCCCTTTTGCCGGACGTACGCCGGTCTTTATTGGCGACGATCTGACGGATGAGAAGGGCTTTCTGGCCGTGAACGCACGGCAGGGCGTCTCGATCAAAGTCGGAGAAGGTTCCACCCAGGCCCATTATCGGCTTCATGATGTCGATGCGGTTTACGGCTGGCTGGAAAGAACATTATTACTATCAGATCAAGACAACGTCGGTAAGGAGTTTAGGTTATGAGTCGTTTAGTGGTTGTATCTAACCGTGTCGCCATGCCCGATGGGTCAAAAACCAGCGCTGGCGGTTTGGCCGTCGGTATTCTCGATGCACTGAAAAGCACCGGTGGACTGTGGTTTGGCTGGAACGGTGAAATCAGCGAGTACACAGGCGAAGAGGTAGAAGAAGTCACGGTTCAGGAACATGAGGGTATTGAGTATGCCTCGTTCCCGCTGAGCCAGAACGATTACGATCTCTACTATTGCCAGTTCTCAAACACTGTCATCTGGCCCGCATTCCATTATCGCCTTGACCTGGTGCAGTTCCAGCGGGAAGCCTGGGAAGGGTATTGCGACGTTAACGATGCGGTGGCACAGCGTTTAAAACCGCTGATCAAGCCGGATGATATTGTCTGGATCCACGATTATCACTTTTTACCGTTTGCAGCCGCGCTGCGTCGGGCGGGCATTAATAACCGCATCGGCTTCTTCCTGCATATTCCTTTCCCGACGCCTGAAATATTTAATGCGCTGCCGCCGCACAAAGAGCTTCTGGAAATGCTGTGCGAATATGACCTGCTGGGTTTCCAGACCGAATCGGATCGGGTGGCCTTCCTCGACAGCGTCAGCCAGCTCACTCAGCTGCAGAATAAGGGCGACAAAAAACATCGCGCCTTTGGCAACACCTTTATGACTGAGGTTTATCCCATCGGGATTGAGCCAGACAGTATTAAAGAGATGGCCGAAGGGCCGCTGCCACCAAAAATGGCCGCCATGAAGAAAGAGCTGGGCGATGCACGCAATATTATTGCCTGCGAACGTCTCGACTATTCCAAAGGTCTGCCTGAGCGTTTTCTTGCCTATGAAGCGCTGCTGGAGAACTTCCCGCAGCATCGCGGCAAAATTCGCTACTCGCAGATTGCACCGACCTCGCGCGGCGATGTGCAGGCGTATCAGGATATCCGTCATCAGCTGGAGACCGAAGCAGGGCGCATCAACGGTAAATACGGTACGCTGGGCTGGACCCCGCTCTACTACCTTAACCAGCATTTTGACCGTCGACTGCTGATGAAAATCTTCCGTCTGACCGATGTCGGTCTGGTTACGCCGCTGCGTGACGGTATGAACCTGGTGGCGAAAGAGTACGTGGCTGCGCAGGACCCGGATGATCCCGGTGTACTGGTGCTGTCGCGCTTTGCGGGTGCGGCCAACGAGCTCACCTCTGCGCTGATTGTAAATCCGTATGACCGTGATGAAGTGGCCGCCGCGCTGGATAAGGCGATTACTATGCCGCGTACCGAAAGGATTTCACGCTACAACGACATGATGGCGGTATTGCGTAAAAATGATATTACCGCCTGGCGTGAAGGCTTCCTGAAAGACCTGGAGCGCATTGAACCGCGCAGCGTTGACCACAACACGGTTAACAAGGTCGCGACCTTCCCAAAACTCGCCTGATATCTGTTCTGACTCAGGTTATGAAAGCAGCGGCGCCTCTACGGCGTCGCTGCTTTTTTTTCGGTCCAGATCACAGAAAACTCGCCTGCTATCTGTTAATGGCCGTTTGTTACGATTCTACGCTGATAACGTCAGTGGCTGCCCGGAGTGGCCCGATAAATGCAGGTAAGCCCGGAAATCCCCGTCCTGTCAGCCCCTGCCGCTTTCTTTACCTTCTTTACTCAAGTTTCTCTTCAGGCTGCCGATAGTGATAGTGCCAACGCATAACCCTTCGTTAATTCATTCGATTTTCTTATATAACCCCTTGTTACAGTGGGAATCAGAGTCTGTACACCCCGCCACCACTGTTAACGTCAGGTTGCCAGAAATCTGACCTGCTGCCGTATAAACCTTAACGATTTCATTACTCACCCTCTGCGATACTCCCCTTAAGTAACTAATTTAAAAGCAGATACCTGAAGGTCGCGGCAGCATAATATGCTGATAACCTTTCTTTGGGTGGTTCTAAATAGGGTGTTAAAACGATTAACACCCGATATTCATTCCGGACTGCGCAAAGCGTCGAATAGCGATGCTTTTACCCCCTATTAAACCTTTCTCAGGACCAATTGGACTTAAAATCGGGCTTTTTTGCTCAAAAAATGACCAGTCGGTAAGTAATGGTAAAGGGTTGCTGAAGAAATTTGCGTTAAAAGTGTGATCTGCGTCACACTTTATCTAAAATTTCATACCACTGTCGTTGTATGTCGAAATCAGACGATATAGATTTGCGTTGTTTTCGGAATAGTCCTAAAAAATGTAAGAAGACGTCACGGAAGATGTCCAGAACTCGAAAATAAAATGGCATGGATTTTCGACCTTCGGTGGGTCTGAAACCCACACAAAAATGGAAGGCGAAAACGGTGACATTAACGTTACGTAAAGTTTTTTTTGCCATCTTTTGATTTAACAAACAGCAGCTCGAACCGCAGATTTATTCTGCGATACAGTTACGTCGCATCTCTCAGGATGGAAAAATAATGGGCACCTCTGAAGTACTGAAACATATTTACGATCTCAACTTGTCTTATTTACTGCTTGCGCAGCGTTTAATTAACCAGGATAAAGCTTCTGCAATGTTTCGCCTCGGAATTGACGAGAAAATGGCGAACGCATTATCTGAATTAACATTGCCTGAGATGGTAAAAATGGCGGAAACCAATCAACTGGTTTGCCAGTTTCGTTTTACCGATAGCAGCACCATTAATCGCCTGACGCAGGAATCACGCGTGGATGATTTACAACAAATCCACACCGGCATTTTATTATCGAGCCGTTTACTGCGTAATGCGTCTAAAGATGATGCACCTGCTAAAAAGAGAGCAATGTCATGAGTGAGAAAAGTATTGTTCAGGAAGCACGTGATATTCATCTCGCGATGGAGCTCATCACATTAGGTGCCCGCTTACAGATGCTTGAGAGCGAAACCCAACTGAGCCGCGGTCGTCTGATCAAGCTCTATAAAGAATTACGTGGCAGTCCGCCACCGAAAGGCATGCTGCCGTTCTCTACGGACTGGTTTATGACGTGGGAGCAGAACATTCATGCTTCTATGTTCTGTAACGCCTGGAAGTTTTTACTGAAAACCGGGTTGTGCAGCGGCGTCGATGCCGTGATTAAAGCTTACCGCCTGTATCTTGAACAGTGTCCTCAATCGGACGAGGGCCCGCTGTTGGCGCTGACTCGTGCCTGGACCCTGGTCCGATTCGTTGATAGCGGTATGCTGGAACTGGCAGATTGTAAAAGCTGCAACGGCAGCTTTATTAATCATGCGCATCAGCCGGTTGGCAGCTTTACCTGCAGCCTGTGCCAGCCACCATCACGGGCAGTAAAAAGACGTAAACTTTCTGCAGAACCTGCCGATATGTTTCCACAACTGCTGGATGAACAGGTTAAACACGCCGTTTAAGTTTGTTCGCACTGTGGAAGCCATCCAGCAGCGGTTAATACCGCTGCTTTTTTTTTGCTTGCGGTTCAGGAATAACATCTGCGGCTCTCTGGCTTAACTTCCACCAACACGTTACGGACGTAAGGATTTTTTTGTGCTGATAATTATAGGTTACCTGATTGTTTTAGGCTCCGTGTTGGGCGGATATGCGCTGGTAGGTGGCCATCTGGGCGCGCTTTATCAGCCAGCCGAATTATTAATGATCGGCGGTGCCGGTGCCGGTGCTTTTTTAGTCGGCAACAACGGTAAATCGATTAAAAAAACGCTTAAGGCGCTGCCTAAGTTATTTCGCGGCTCCAAATACAATAAAGCCATTTACATGGATTTAATGGCGCTGCTTTATCGCCTGATGGCGAAGTCGCGTCAGCAGGGCATGTTATCGCTGGAAAGCGATATTGAAGATCCGAGCCAGAGTGAAATTTTTGCTAATTATCCCCGCATTCTTGCCGATAAACAGTTAGTGGATTTTATTACTGACTATTTGCGCCTGATGGTGAGCGGCAACATGAACGCCTTTGAAATCGAAGCGTTGATGGATGAAGAGATTGAGACCTACGAACACGAGTGTGACGTACCAGCGCAAAGTATTGCTGCAGTGGGTGATGGTCTTCCGGCATTCGGTATCGTCGCCGCGGTAATGGGCGTGGTCCATGCACTGGCTTCGGCCGATCGTCCGGCCGCTGAACTCGGTGCGCTGGTCGCACATGCGATGGTGGGCACCTTCCTGGGCATCTTGCTGGCGTACGGATTTGTCTCTCCACTCTCGTCAGTACTGCGTCAGAAGTGTGCGGAAACCACCAAGATGATGCAGTGCATTAAGGTGACA
Source organism: Pantoea pleuroti (assembly GCF_014156615.1). NCBI lineage: Bacteria > Pseudomonadati > Pseudomonadota > Gammaproteobacteria > Enterobacterales > Erwiniaceae > Pantoea > Pantoea pleuroti. Next base: position 74,307 of record NZ_SBFD01000001.1, read on the forward strand.
TTGCTGTCGAGCCTGAATGGTTACGCGCCGCAGATTGCGGTGGAATTTGGTCGTAAGACGCTCTATTCCGCCGAGCGTCCGTCGTTCAGCGAACTGGAAGAGCACGTACGTAACGCCAAGAACCCGGCTAAACAGACTTCAGACGAGGCTTCATGAAACACGGCAATCGCCCAATTGTGCTGATCAAAAAGCGCAAACATAAAGGCCATGAAGGCAGCCACGGATCGTGGAAGATTGCCTACGCCGACTTTATGACGGCGATGATGGCCTTTTTTATGGTGATGTGGCTGCTCTCAATCGCCAACCCGCAGGAGCTGGTGCAGATAGCAGACTACTTCAAAACACCGCTGAAGGTAGCAATTACCGGCGGGGCGCGCAGCAGCGACAGCGAGAGCCCGATCCCCGGCGGTGGTGATGATCCAACGAAAAAAATTGGCGAAGTCAATAAAGTCGTCGATATGGATGCCCAGAAACGCAAGCTGGATGAGATTCGCCTTAACCGTTTGCGTGAAAAGCTCGACCAGCTGATTGAAGCGGATCCGCGCCTGAAAGCGCTGCGCCCGCATCTGATCATCAACATGGTGGAAGAGGGGCTGCGTATTCAGATTATCGACAGCCAGAATCGCCCGATGTTTAAGACCGGTCGGGCCGAGGTCGAGCCCTATATGCGCGATATTCTGCGTGCAATAGCGCCAATCCTTAACGACATTCCGAACCGCATGAGCCTGGCCGGACATACCGATGATTTTCAGTATGCCAGCGGTGATAAAGGCTACAGCAACTGGGAACTGTCGACAGACCGTGCTAACGCCTCACGCCGTGAACTGGTGATGGGCGGCTTAGACAGCGGCAAAATTTTACGGGTGTTAGGTATGGCCGACACCATGCGCCTGAAAAATCGTGGCGGTAATGACGCCGTTAACCGCCGCATCAGCCTGCTGGTGTTGAACCACGACACGGAAGCGGCAATAGAAAAAGAGAACGCAGAAAGTGATGCCGTCCAGATCAGCGATCCGGCGGCCATTGAACAGATTACCGCACCTGCAACACCAGGCGGCGCGGTGAATACAGCAGCCCCCTCACAGCCGAGGTGATTCCCGTGAGTATGGACATCAGCGATTTTTACCAGACGTTTTTTGATGAAGCCGATGAGCTATTAGCGGATATGGAACAACACCTGTTGGGTTTAGACCCGCAGGAGCCAGATTCGGAACAGCTTAACGCCATCTTCCGTGCCGCTCACTCCATTAAGGGTGGGGCCGGAACCTTTGGTTTTACGGTATTACAGGAAACGACTCATATCCTGGAAAACATTCTGGATGGTGCTCGTCGCGGCGAGATGCAGCTCAGCACCGACATCATCAACCTGTTTTTGGAAACCAAAGATATTATGCAGGAACAGCTCGATGCTTATAAAACCGCGCAGGAGCCTAACGCGGAGAGCTTCAAATATATCTGTGAAGCGCTGCGCCAGCTGGCGCTAGAGGCCAAAGGTCTGCCGGTTGATGTTCCGGCCAGCGTTGCCACTGCCAGCGCAGAATCGGCCAGCACCAGCGGCCTGCGTGTACAGCTGATCGATCTCAAAGAGAAAGAGGTCGATCTGATGCTGGAAGAGATGAGTAATCTCGGCACCCTGACCAACGTACAGAAAGGCAGCACCACGCTGGATGTCTGCATTGATGGCGTCGGTAAAGATGACATCGTGGCGGTGCTCTGCTTCGTCATCGATGAAGCACAGATCCGCTTCCCGGCAGCTGACGAAGCCGTTGTCGCGCCAGCTGCTGTTGCAGCCGAGGCCGCACCGGTGGTGGAAGAAGTTCACACCGCCACCGTCACCGAACTGCCGGTGGCCGCAGTGAAGCGTGAAAGTAAGCGCGTCGCGGCACCGGCCAAATCGAGCGAATCCACCAGCATCCGTGTTGCGGTGGAGAAAGTCGATCAGCTGATCAACCTGGTTGGCGAACTGGTCATTACCCAGTCAATGCTCGCTCAGCGTTCCGGCGAACTCGATCCGGTCGCGCACGGCGACCTGCTGAACAGCATGGGTCAGCTGGAGCGTAACGCCCGCGATCTGCAGGAATCGGTGATGTCGATTCGTATGATGCCAATGGAATATGTCTTCAGCCGCTTCCCGCGTCTGGTGCGTGACCTGGCCAGCAAACTCGGCAAAGAGGTCGAACTGACGCTGCTGGGCAGCTCAACCGAACTTGATAAGAGCCTGATTGAACGCATCATCGATCCCTTAACGCACCTGGTGCGTAACAGCCTTGACCACGGTATCGAAACGCCAGAGAAACGTCTGGTGGCCGGTAAAGTGGCAACCGGTAACCTGACGCTTTCAGCAGAACATCAGGGCGGCAACATCTGCATCGAAGTGTCTGATGATGGTGCCGGTCTGAACCGTGAACGTATTCTGGCTAAAGCCCTCTCATCGGGCCTGCCGGTTCACGAGAACATGAGCGACGAAGAGGTCGGCATGCTGATCTTCGCGCCAGGCTTCTCCACTGCAGAGCAGGTGACGGATGTTTCAGGACGTGGCGTCGGTATGGACGTAGTGAAACGAAATATTCAGGAGATGGGCGGCCACGTCGAAATCGCCTCGAAGCAGGGCAAAGGCACCACCATTCGTATCCTGCTGCCGCTGACCCTGGCCATCCTTGATGGAATGTCCGTTCGTGTGGCCGATGAAGTCTTTATTCTGCCGCTGAATGCGGTGATGGAGTCGCTGCAACCGCGCGCCGAAGAGCTGAAACCGCTGGCCGGTGGCGAGTGCGTGCTGGAAGTGCGTGGCGAATATCTGCCACTGGTCGAGCTGTGGAACGTCTTTGATGTGCAGGATGCCAAAACCGAGGCCACTCAGGGCATCGTGGTGATCCTGCAAAGCGCGGGCAAACGTTACGCGCTACTGGTCGATCAGCTGATTGGCCAGCATCAGGTGGTGGTGAAGAACCTGGAAAGTAACTATCGCAAAGTGCCGGGCATCTCCGCCGCCACCATTCTTGGCGATGGTAGCGTGGCGCTGATTGTTGATGTTTCAGCACTGCAATCACTTAACCGTGAAAAACGTGTGGCTGGCGCTGCCGCCTGATTGATAACGAAAGGGTAAATAACATGAATGGAATGGCAACCGTGACAAAAATCGCTGGCGAAACCGTGGGTCAGGAGTTTCTGGTCTTCACGCTGGGTGACGAAGAGTACGGCATCGATATCCTCAAAGTTCAGGAAATTCGCGGTTACGATCAGGTAACGCGTATCGCAAATACCCCTGAATTTATTCGCGGCGTCACTAACCTGCGCGGCGTTATCGTGCCGATTATCGATCTGCGCGTGAAGTTTGCGCAGCCCGATGTTGAGTACAATGAAAACACCGTGGTTATCGTGCTGAATCTGGAAAATCGCGTGGTCGGTATTGTGGTTGACGGCGTCTCTGATGTGCTGTCGCTGACCCAGGATCAGATCCGTCCTTCACCAGAGTTCGCTGTGACCATGTCCACCGAGTACCTGACCGGTCTGGGTGCGCTGGGCGATCGCATGCTGATTCTGGTCGACATTGAGAAGCTGCTGAGCAGCGACGAGATGGCGCTGGTGGATAACCTGCGTAGCGCGTAATTGAATCATCACGGGCTGGTTATGGCTGGCCCGTGATAGTTTCACTGAGCGATAATTCCTTTCTATTCATAGAATAAAGCCGCATTGCACTCTAATTTCCCGCTGTCACCTGCCGATAATCCCTCAGTCACTTTAATTACCTACTTTCTTCAGGGTTACTCATGTTAACGAAAATCCGTGTTGTCACCAGCCTGTTACTGGTATTGCTGGTGTTTGGGCTGTTACAGGCCTTCTCCGGTTCTGTTTTCTACTCCGCATTAAGCCACGATAAGCAAAGCTTCGCTGTGGCGCAGCTGGCGACCCGGAATATCCAGGCGCTTAACGACGCTTATCTGAGCCTTAACCAGAGCCGTGTGCTGCTGACCCGTATTCAGCTGCGTCTCGCCAACAGCAAACTGGAGGGCAAAACGGCGGATGTCGCTGGCCTGTTTGATGAGAGCAAAGATTTCCAGCAGGCGGCTGCGCAGTTTTATCAAACGTTCAGACAGATCCCTGACACACCCGGTCTGAATAAGCCGTTAAACGATCGGCTTGAACAGTTGTATGATGCCTATGCGCTGGCGCTAAACGAGCTGCAAACCGCATTGCGGGCAAACGACGCCACTGCTGCCGGCAAGGCGCCGGTCGCCCCCAGCCAGAGTGCGTTTCTTAGCGTCTATGAAGAATGGCGTGCCGATCAGAACCGGCTGACCAATCTTGGCGTTCAGGAAAACAGTTCTGCTTACAGCCGTATGATGTGGATCCTCTCCACCATCATGGCCATCGTAGTCGCCGTGATCGTGCTCTGCTGGTTTGGCCTGCGCAAAATCGTGATGACACCCCTTAACAGCAGCATTAATCACATCCAGCATATCGCCCAGGGCGATTTAACCCAGCCGATCGTGGTGGAAGGGCGCAACGAGATGACTCAGCTCGCGGCCAGTCTGCATGACATGCAGCAGTCGCTGGTGCGCACGGTGACCAATGTGCGTGACGGATCGGATGCGATTTTCACTGGTGCCAGCGAGATCTCTGCCGGAAACAATGATCTTTCTGCCCGCACAGAACAGCAGGCGGCGTCACTGGAGCAGACGGCGGCCAGCATGGAGCAGCTCACTGCCACGGTGAAACAGAACGCCGAAAACGCCCGTCAGGCGTCACAGCTGGCACTCAGCGCCTCAGAAACCGCAGAAAAAGGCGGCAACGTGGTGGCGGGTGTCGTGAAAACCATGAGCGAAATCGCCGGCAGCTCGAAGAAGATTGCCGATATCACCAGCGTGATTGATGGCATTGCTTTCCAGACTAATATTCTGGCGCTTAACGCCGCCGTTGAAGCGGCGCGTGCCGGCGAGCAGGGGCGCGGTTTTGCCGTGGTCGCGGGCGAGGTGCGTAATCTGGCACAGCGCAGCGCCCAGGCGGCAAAAGAGATCAAAGGGTTGATCGATGATTCAGTGAACCGGGTTAATGTTGGTTCGCAACTGGTCGGTACCGCCGGGGAAACCATGAGCGATATCGTCAGTGCGGTCACGCGCGTCACTGACATCATGGGCGAAATTGCCTCGGCGTCGGACGAGCAGAGTCGCGGTATCGATCAGGTCGGGCAGGCGGTCACCGAGATGGATCGCGTTACCCAGCAGAATGCCTCGCTGGTGGAAGAGTCCGCTGCGGCAGCCGCCTCGCTGGAAGATCAGGCCAGCCGGTTAAGTCAGTCAGTGTCGGTCTTCAAAATTCAACGCGGCGCCTTGCAGCAGACGCTGACAAAGCATCTGCCGATTGCCGCACCCGCCACGGCGGCGCTGGCACCACGCAAAGCCCTGACGGCACCGGTCAGTGATACTCACTGGGAAACCTTCTGATGTCACGCTGCGCATCCTGCGGGATGCGCAGCAATTCCCACGATTCCTCTGCGTAAAGCCAAACTCAGCAGCTCATGCTGATAAAAATAATTACAAAAGCCACTTCTCTCCTGAAAGCGCTGAATAGCGTTAATTAATCCTGCTACATCGCCGATATAGCCGCTGCACCTAAATTAACCTGCAGGGGAATAAGATGTTAAAAAAAATAAAAGTGGTGACCAGTTTAATCGCAGTCCTGGTCATCTTTGGCGCGCTCCAGTTAGTCGCTGGCAGCCTTTTCTGGTCAGCCCTCAACAAAGACAAAGAGTCCTTTGCGCTGTCGCAGGTCTCTAATCGCAATGTCACCGAGATGACTGACGCCTATATTTCACTGAACAACAGTCGTACCACGCTGAACCGCGGCATGCTGCGCTTACAGACCAGCATGGCCTCGCAGATGAACGGCGGTCAGCTTGATGAGCTTATCAACAAAGCCAATAAGCAGTTAGCGGAAGCCGAGCGCCACTTTAAAATCTATTACCATCTGCCAACCACGGCAGGTCTTGACGAAACGATGGGCGACACGCTTGAAGCCGATTACGCTAACTACGAAAACGGCCTGAAGGCGATGGTAAAAAGCCTGCAGGCGCGTGACCTGGAAGGGATGTTCAAACAGAACATTGAGCAGAAACAGGTCGCGATGCAGGAGAGTTACAACAAATGGCGTGCGCGTCAGACCGAGCTTTCCGATCAGGGAATGGCGCAGAACCAGAAAGCCTTTAAACAGATGATGTGGCTGCTGGCCGCGATTGGTGTTGCGGTGCTTGCGGTGATTATTACCTGCTGGTTTGGCCTGCGTCAGGTGCTGATTCAGCCGCTGCAACAACTGCTGGCACAGATTCGCGCTATTGCCTCCGGCGATTTGACCCAGCCGATTGTGGTTGAGGGGCGTAATGAGATGAGCCAGCTGGCAGCAGGCATCCATGAGATGCAGCAGTCGTTGGTGATGACGGTGGGAAATGTGCGTGACGGCTCAGATGCCATCTTTACCGGTGCCAGCGAAATCGCCGCCGGAAACAACGACCTGTCGGCACGCACCGAAGAGCAGGCCGCTTCGCTGGAGCAGACCGCCGCCAGCATGGAGCAGCTTACCGCCACGGTGAAGCAGAATGCTGACAACGCCCGTCAGGCATCCCTGCTGGCGCTGACCGCCTCCGAAACCGCGCAGCAGGGCGGTAAAGTGGTGAATGGCGTGGTCACAACCATGAAAGAGATCGCCGGCAGCTCGAAGAAGATCGCGGACATTATCAGCGTGATCGACGGCATCGCCTTCCAGACTAATATCCTGGCGCTGAATGCGGCGGTTGAAGCGGCACGTGCCGGTGAACAGGGTCGCGGTTTTGCGGTAGTGGCCGGTGAAGTGCGCAGTCTGGCCCAGCGCAGCGCGCAGGCCGCGAAAGAGATTAAAGGTCTGATTGAAGATTCGGTGTCACGCGTCAACAGCGGTTCACTGCAGGTTGAAAGCGCCGGCAGCACCATGAATGAGATTGTGGGTGCCGTGACCCGCGTTACCGACATCATGGGTGAGATCGCCTCGGCTTCCGATGAGCAGAGCCGTGGTATTGAGCAGGTCGGTCTGGCCGTCACTGAAATGGATCGCGTGACCCAGCAGAACGCCTCGCTGGTTGAGGAGTCTGCCGCCGCTGCGGCCGCACTGGAGCAGCAGGCCAGCGTCCTGACCCAGGCCGTCTCCGTTTTCAAAATTTCCCGCGCCTGATTTTTCCCTCTTTCAACATGGCGGCGGCGCAAAGCCGTTGCCATGCATAAAGTTCCCCCCGTCTCCGCCGATAAATACACACGAATCGCCAACCAATGAGGTGTTTATGTTTAGTCGAGTACGAGTCGTTTCCGGCCTGCTGTGTGTGCTGGCGCTGTTTGCGCTGCTGCAGCTGTTTTCCGGCGGAATGTTTTTCAAAACTGTCAGTTCAGATAAAGAGAATTTTGCCTACAACCAACGCCTGAATACTCTGCAACAGGCGATGGGCACCTCATGGGTTTCGCTGGTTCAGGCGCGTAACACCCTTAACCGCGCCGGTATCCGTTTTCTGCAGGATGCACAGATGTCGGGGTCGGGTGCCAGCGTGAAAGAGCTGGTCGCCCTGGCGGGTGAGGAGCTGAAGCAGGCTGAAGCCAGCTATCAGATATTCAACGATAACCTGTCAGAACAAGGCAAAACGGCCGAAAACGTCCGGGCGTTACAGGCGAACTACACGGCCTATCATGATGCGCTGGCGGAACTGATGGTCTTCTTCACCGCCGGCAACTTCAAAGGTTTTGTGGATCAGCCGACCCAGAGCTATCAGGACAAGTTTCAGAAAGATTACAGCGAGTGGCTTGAGCACAATAAAGCGCTGTCTCAGCAGGGTGTGGAAGCTAACCAGCACGCGTATACCCGCTCCATCACTATCGTTATCGCCACGCTGGCAGTGACCTTGCTGATGATTATCCTGGTGTGGAACGTGATGCGCTCGGTGCTGATCCGTCCGCTGCGTCAGAGCATTGAGCATATCCAGCACATCGCACGGGGCGATCTGACCCAGACGGTTGAGATTAGCGTGCGTAACGAAATCGGGGAGTTACTGACTTCGCTGCAGCACATGCAGCAGGAGCTGGTCCGTACCGTGCGTACCGTACGAGACGGCTCTGATGCCATCTATACCGGTGCGAGCGAAATCTCCATCGGCAATAACGATCTCTCTTCGCGTACCGAACAGCAGGCCGCTTCGCTGGAGCAGACCGCTGCCAGCATGGAGCAGCTCACCGCGACCGTTAAGCAGAATGCCGAAAACGCCCGTCAGGCGTCCAAGCTGGCGCTGACCGCCTCTGAAACCGCGCAGCAGGGCGGTAAAGTGGTGGATGGCGTGGTCACCACCATGAAAGAAATTGCCGGCAGTTCCAAGAAGATTGCCGATATCACCAGTGTGATTGATGGCATCGCCTTCCAGACCAACATCCTGGCGCTGAATGCCGCCGTTGAAGCGGCGCGTGCCGGTGAACAGGGTCGCGGCTTTGCGGTCGTTGCCGGTGAAGTGCGCAGCCTGGCGCAGCGCAGCGCCCAGGCCGCCAAAGAGATTAAAGGTCTGATTGAAGATTCGGTTAGCCGCGTTAATACCGGCTCGGTGCTGGTAGAGAGCGCCGGTGACACCATGAGCAACATCGTCAGCGCGGTCACCCGCGTCACCGACATCATGGGTGAGATCGCCTCAGCGTCAGACGAGCAGAGCCGTGGCATTGACCAGGTGGGCCTTGCCGTGACCGAGATGGATCGCGTCACCCAGCAGAACGCCTCACTGGTCGAAGAGTCAGCGGCAGCGGCTGCAGCGCTCGAAGATCAGGCAAGTCACTTAAAACAAGCGGTATCAGTGTTCAATATTGGTAAAGAATTTGTCGCTCAGGCCGTTAACAAGACAACGGCGATGAAAACTCTCCAGTCAGATGCACCGTTAGCCGTTGGTCGTTCGCCTGCTACACGCAGTGATGACAACTGGGAAACCTTTTAAAACGCCCGTGGCCCGGCCGCCATTGAGCCGCCGGGCATCGCAGCAGACAAATAATGTATTGAGTTCGGGCCAGGTGCAGAGATGAAAAAATCGACAATTTTAGATCAAAATGAGACGACAACGCTGCTGTCGCAGATGGTGCAGCGTTTACCGCTCTCCGATACGCATTTTCGTCGTATCAGCCAGCTGATCTATCAGCGTGCCGGTATCGTACTGGCCGATCACAAGCGTGAGATGGTTTACAACCGTCTGGTTCGTCGCCTGCGTACGCTGAACATCGATGATTTCGGTCGCTACCTGGCGCTGCTGGAATCCGATCCGAACAGTGCCGAGTGGCAGGCGTTTATCAATGCCCTGACCACTAACCTGACCGCGTTCTTCCGCGAAGCGCATCACTTCCCGATTCTGGCGGAGCATGCACGTAAGCGACAGGGCAACTTCAGCGTCTGGAGTACCGCAGCGTCAACCGGCGAAGAGCCTTATTCCATCGCCATGACGCTGGCGGAAGCGCTGGGCACCGGACCGGGCAAGTTCCAGGTTCATGCCAGCGATATCGACACCCAGGTGCTGGAAAAAGCGGTGGCGGGTGTTTATCGCCAGGAGGAGCTGCGCACGCTGTCACCCGCGCAAATGCAGCGCTACTTCCTGCGCGGCACCGGTCCTCATGCCGGTATGGTGCGGGCGCGTCCCGAGCTGACCAATATGGTCACTTACGCGCAGCTTAACCTGCTGGCCAATGACTGGGCACTGCCGGGTCAGTTCGACGCTATTTTCTGTCGCAACGTGATGATCTATTTCGATAAAGAGACGCAGGAGAAGATTCTGCGTCGGTTTGTCCCGCTTCTGAAGCCGGGCGGCATTCTGTTCGCCGGTCACTCAGAAAACTTCAGTCAGATCAGTAAAGAGTTCTGGCTGCGCGGGCAAACCGTCTATGGACTGACGAAGGAAAGATGATGAGCAAAATCACCGTGATGTGCGTAGATGACTCTGCGCTGATGCGGCAGTTGATGACTGAAATCATCAACAGCCATCCGGATATGGAGATGGTCGCTACGGCGCCCGATCCGCTGGTCGCCCGCGATTTGATTAAGCAGTTCAATCCGCAGGTGCTGACGCTGGATGTGGAAATGCCGCGCATGGATGGCCTCGATTTCCTGGAAAAACTGATGCGGTTACGGCCAATGCCGGTGGTGATGGTTTCATCGCTGACCGGGAAAGGCTCTGAAATTACCCTGCGCGCGCTGGAGCTGGGAGCGGTGGATTTCGTTACCAAACCACAGCTCGGTATCCGTGAAGGGATGCTGTCTTACAGCCAGATGATTGGCGACAAAATTCGTGCAGCCTCCCGTGCCCGACTGCACAACCGTGCAGCGATGCCGGTGCCGGCGACGCTGAAAGCGGGTCCGCTGCTGAGTAGTGAGAAGCTGATTGCGATTGGCTCCTCAACCGGCGGCACCGAGGCGATTCGTCATGTGCTGCAGCCGTTACCGGCGACCAGCCCGGCACTGCTGATTACCCAGCATATGCCGCCAGGCTTTACCCGCTCTTTTGCCGAGCGTCTGAACAAGCTGTGTCAGATCACGGTGAAGGAAGCTGAAGATGGTGAGCGTATTCTGCCGGGCCATGCCTACATCGCGCCAGGCGCAATGCACATGGAGCTGGCCCGAAGTGGCGCCAACTATGTGGTGAAACTGAATGAAGGGCCACCGGTTAACCGGCACAAACCCTCCGTGGATGTGCTGTTTAAATCGGTGGCAACTTACGCCGGACGAAATGCGGTGGGGGTCATCCTCACCGGCATGGGCAACGACGGTGCCGCCGGGATGCTGGAAATGCATCGGGCAGGCGCCTGGACTATCGCCCAGAACGAAGCCAGCTGTGTGGTATTTGGCATGCCGCGTGAGGCCATTGCCACAGGCGGCGTGAGCGAAGTCGTGGATTTAAGCAACATCAGCCAGCATATGCTGGCGAAAATTAGCGCCGGACAGGCATTGCGTATTTAACAGGCCCGTCCCGCCGGGCGAGACAACTCAGGAGTAGATATGGCTGATAAAAACATGCGCTTTTTGGTAGTAGACGACTTCAATACGATGCGTCGTATTGTGCGTAACCTGCTGAAAGAGCTGGGCTTCAATAACGTAGAAGAAGCGGAAGATGGTGTGGATGCCCTCGGCAAACTGAAAGCGGGTGGTTTCGACTTCGTGATTTCCGACTGGAACATGCCAAACATGGATGGCCTGCAGCTGCTGCAGACCATTCGTGCCGACGCGGCAATGAGTTCGCTGCCGGTGTTGATGGTGACCGCGGAAGCGAAGAAAGAGAACATTATCGCCGCCGCCCAGGCCGGTGCCAGCGGATATGTCGTGAAGCCATTCACTGCGGCAACCCTGGAAGAAAAGCTGGGTAAAATTTTCGAAAAACTGGGCATGTAAGGGGATGTGATGAGCGACTTTCCGAAACCAACTGAGGATGCCGCGGCACACGACATCATTTCACGTATTGGCTCTCTGACGCGCATGCTGCGCGACAGCCTGCGCGAGCTGGGGCTGGATAAAGCCATAGCCGATGCGGCTGAAGCCATTCCTGATGCCCGCGACCGTCTGGATTATGTTGTGCAGATGACGGCGCAGGCCGCCGACCGTGCGTTGAACTGTGTTGAAGCAGCACAACCCCATCAGGATAAGATGGAAGCCGGAGCAACCCAGCTGAAAGGGCGTTGGGATGAGTGGTTTGAGAACCCGATTGAACTGGGTGATGCGCGGGAGTTGGTGACGGATACGCGCGCATTCCTCACCGCCGTGCCAGAGCATACCGCCTTTACCAACAAGCAGCTGCTTGAAATCATGATGGCGCAGGATTTCCAGGACCTGACCGGTCAGGTGATCAAGCGCATGATGGATGTGATCCAGGAAATTGAGCGCCAGCTGTTAATGGTGCTGCTGGAGAATATGCCAGAAGTCAGCGCTGAGAAGCGTCAGGAAGGCACCAGCCTGCTGAACGGGCCGCAGATTCACGCCGATGCACCGGGCGTAGTCGCGAACCAGGATCAGGTTGATGACCTGCTGGACAGCTTAGGGTTCTAGGTTTCGTCCGCCTGCGGGCGGGCAAAACAGCTGCAGGTTATAATAAACAGGGTCACCTTCGGGTGGCCCCGTTCCGCATTGTCAGACCCATCCCCGAAAGAACGCCTGTTTTCTCCATCTTATCTCCGCTTTAACTTAAGCCAGATTTGGCATCCTATGCTCAGAATTCCTGCCAACCGAGGTTTGTCGTGGCTGAAGATAGCGACGAAGACAAAACAGAATCGCCCACGGCCCACCGACTTGAGAAAGCGCGTGAAGAGGGCCAGATTCCGCGTTCGCGCGAACTCACATCCGTACTGATGCTGCTGGCCGGCATCATGATCCTGTGGATGGGCGGCAACATGATGGCGCACCGGCTGGCGGCGATGGTCGCCACCGGACTCCGTTTTGATCACGGCATGGTCAGAGATGACAAAATTATCGTCAGCCACATCGGCAGCCTGATCACGCAGGCACTGATGGCGCTGCTGCCATTGATGGGCGGTCTGGTGCTGGTGGCAATCGCCGCGCCCATGCTGCTGGGCGGTATCGTTTTCAGCGGTAAATCGATCAAGTTCGACCTGAAGAAGATGAGCCCGATGGCTGGGTTCAAGCGAATGTTTGCGGCGCAGGCCTGGACCGAACTGTTTAAAGGCATCCTCAAGACCATCTTAGTAGGATCGGTGGGCTGGTGGTACATCTGGAGCCACTGGCCCGAGATGCTGCGGTTGATCAGCGAAGCGCCCGTCACCGCGCTGATTCACGGCATGGAGATGATCGCGGTCTGCTGTTCACTGGTGATGCTGGGGCTGATCCCGATGGTCGGGTATGACGTCTTCTGGCAGCTACACAGCCACTTTAAAAAGCTGAAGATGTCGATGCAGGAGATCCGCGACGAGCATAAGCAGCAGGAAGGTGACCCGCACGTTAAAGGGCGCATCCGCCAGCAGATGCGTGCCGCAGCACGACGCCGAATGATGGCGGATGTGCCGAAAGCCGATGTCATCGTCACCAACCCGACGCACTACTCGGTGGCACTGCAGTACAACGAGAAGAAGATGAGTGCGCCGAAAGTCGTGGCGAAAGGCGCAGGGGAGATCGCCCTGAGAATTCGTGAACTGGCTGCTGAACACCGCATCCCGGTTCTGGAAGCACCGCCGCTGGCGCGTGCGTTATACCGACATACTGAAATTGGTCAGCACATTCCCGGCGCGCTCTATGCCGCCGTGGCCGAGGTGCTGGCGTGGGTCTGGCAGTCGCGTCGCTGGAAGCGCGAAGGCGGCCTGATCCCAACCAAACCAAAAGACCTGCCGGTTCCGGCAGAGATGGACTTTGCAGGAGAGAGCAAAAACGATGGCTAATAACCTGGCCGCAAAACTACGTTTACCGGGCAACTTTAAAGATATGCAGTGGCAGGTGCTGGCCGGGCCGGTACTGATCCTGATGATCCTGTCGATGATGGTTCTGCCATTACCGCCGTTCATCCTTGATCTGCTGTTCACCTTTAACATTGCGCTGTCAATCATGGTCCTGCTGGTGGCAATGTTCACCCAGCGAACCCTGGAGTTTGCGGCGTTCCCGACCATTCTGCTGTTCTCTACCTTGCTGCGTCTGGCGCTGAACGTGGCCTCAACCCGTATCATCCTGATGGAAGGGCATACGGGTGCCGCCGCGGCAGGACAGGTGGTTGAAGCGTTCGGTCACTTCCTGGTGGGCGGTAACTTCGCCATCGGTATCGTGGTGTTTATCATCCTCGTTATCATCAACTTTATGGTTATCACCAAAGGTGCCGGCCGTATCGCCGAAGTGGGTGCGCGCTTTGTGCTGGACGGGATGCCCGGTAAGCAGATGGCGATCGATGCCGACCTCAACGCCGGTCTGATCGGTGAAGATGACGCCAAACGCCGCCGTGCCGAAGTGACCCAGGAAGCGGACTTCTACGGTTCGATGGACGGTGCCAGTAAGTTCGTTCGTGGTGATGCCGTCGCCGGTATTATGATCATGGTGATCAACGTCATCGGCGGCCTGCTGGTGGGCGTGGTGCAGCACGGTATGGATGTGGGTCATGCCGCAGAGACCTATACGCTGCTGACCATCGGTGATGGTCTGGTCGCGCAGATCCCGGCCCTGGTTATCTCTACCGCAGCCGGTGTTATCGTGACGCGCGTTGCCACCGATCAGGATGTCGGCGAGCAGATGGTCACCCAGCTGTTCAAAGATCCGCGCGTGCTGATGCTGAGCGCCGGCGTAATTGGTCTGCTCGGTCTGGTGCCTGGCATGCCGAACTTCGTCTTCCTGCTGTTCACCGCCGCCTTACTGGGTCTGGCCTGGTGGCTGCGCGGCCGCGAAATGCAGCCGAAGAAGAAAGTGGAAGTCACGGGCGGCATCGCCAAAACGGCGGACACGCCAGCCGCCACCGAAGCGTCGTGGACCGATGTGCAGCTGGAAGATACGCTGGGCATGGAAGTGGGCTATCGCCTGATTCCGATGGTCGATCATCAGCAAAACGGTGAGCTGCTGGGACGTATCCGCAGTATCCGTAAGAAAGTCGCCCAGGATGTCGGTTTCCTGCCGCCAGTAGTGCATATCCGCGACAACATGGAGCTGCCACCGGCACGCTATCGCATCCTGATGAAAGGAGTGGAGATTGGCAGCGGTGATGCCTATCCTGGCCGCTGGATGGCGATTAACCCGGGCACGGCTGCCGGAAGTCTGCCAGGCGAAGCGACCGTTGATCCCGCCTTTGGACTGGCGGCGGTCTGGATTGATAGCGCGCTGAAAGAGCAGGCGCAGATTCAGGGCTTTACCGTAGTTGAAGCCAGTACCGTAGTGGCAACCCACCTGAACCATCTGATTGGCCAGTTCGCCAGCGAGCTGTTTGGCCGTCAGGAAGCGCAGCAGCTGCTGGATCGTGTGACTCAGGAGATGCCGAAGCTGACCGAAGATCTGGTGCCGGGTGTGATCTCGCTGACCACCCTGCACAAGGTACTGCAGAACCTGCTGGTGGAGCGGGTGTCGATTCGCGATATGCGCACCATTATCGAAACGCTGGCGGAACATGCGCCGGTGCAGAGCGATCCGCAGGAGCTGACCAGCGTGGTGCGTGTGGCGCTGGGCCGTGCGATTACTCAGCAGTGGTTCCCCGGTAATGACGAAGTGCAGGTTATCGGGCTCGATTCCACGCTGGAGCGCCTGCTGTTACAGGCGTTGCAGGGCGGTGGCGGACTGGAGCCAGGTCTGGCCGATCGGCTGTTAAGTCAGGCACAGGCGGCATTGCAACGTCAGGAGATGCTGGGCGCGCCGCCGGTGCTGCTGGTCAATCATCCGCTGCGTGCGCTGCTGGCGCGCTTCCTGCGCCGCAATCTGCCACAGCTGGTGGTGCTTTCTAATCTGGAGCTGAGCGACAACCGTCAGATCCGCATGACTGCCACCATCGGAGGCAAATAATGCGCTGGCTGGTGATGGCATTCGTGATGCTGCCACTGATGGCGCAGGCGGCAGGTGGTGCCTGGAGTGCTTCGGCCAATGGGCCGCTGCTGGCTAACCGCGGCAGCTGGCAACGGGCGCAGCCGCTGACGCCGCCCGCCGACATTGGCGGGGAGGTCAGCGTCGTTAACTGGCGTTATCAGCTGAGCAGACCGGCCCCGTCCGGCCTGCAGGTGCGGCTGTGCGGCGAACAGCGCTGCACTTCCCTGGAGGGGGCCAGCGGCACCACGCGCGGGCTGGCACATCTGAGCGCCGGTGAGACTTTGCACATGGTGTTTGGTTTTGCCGGAAGCGGGGCGCTGCCACCCGGTTTACGGGTGGTGAGCAGTGAAGTGATGGTCAATTACGAGTAAGGATATTGTTGCTGAATTGACTAGCGCACCAACGCACAGTGCGCAAGTGCATAGTTTGTGTTCAGGCGTTAACCCCCTTCATTCCTTCCTCAGAGTAGCGACCGCCTTTAACCTCAATCTGCTGATGTACAGCGTTCAGCAACCTGATATCTTCCTCTTCCAGCTCGATATCCGCGGCCTGCGCGTTTTCAGTAAGGTAAGCGATCTGTTTGGTGCCTGGTATCGGCACAATTTTTTCATACTGTGCCAGTAACCAGGCCAGCGCAATCTGCCCGGTGGTGGCGTGATATTTCTCAGCCAGTGGTGTCACCGCGTTAAGAAGCTGGAGATTGTGATCGATATTTTCCTGCTGGAAACGGTCATTATTTTTGCGGAAATCACCCTCGGCAAAATCGCTGTTTTTACGGTATTTACCCGTCAGGAATCCTCTGCCCAGCGGCGAATAGGGCACCAGTCCGATACCGAGCTTTTTCACCATAGGGAGAATCTCCTCTTCGATGTCACGCGTCCAGAGTGAATACTCCGTCTGCAGCGCGGCCAGCGGATGGATCGCCTGCGCCCGATTCAGCGTCGAAGCCGACGCTTCACACAGCCCAATCCGGGCGATCTTTCCCTCCTGCACCATACGGCTGAGACACTGCATACTCTCCTCAATCGGTGTCGCCGGACTGATCCGGTGCAGATAAAAGAGATCGATACGCTCAACGCCCAGCCGTTTCAGTGATTCATGGCAGCAGCGGGTAATGTAGTCCGGCTGATTGTTGATGGTGCGGGCATAGGCCGCATCCGCCGGACGTTCAATGCCACATTTGGTGGCAACGGTGAACTTCAGCCGTTCGGCCCGATTGAGCCCGGCAAGAAACTGACCTATCAACTGCTCGTTGTGACCGCGACCGTAAAGATCGGCGGTATCGATAAAGGTGATATCCAGATCGCGCAGCTGGCTGAGCAGTTGCAGGGAATGACGGTCATCGGTCTGACCATAAAATTCGCTGAGCCCCATCGCACCATAGCCGATTGCGCTGACGTCCAGACCCTGAGTTAACGTTCGTTTTTTCATTGTCGCTCCTCGTATGTGAGACGCGATTGTTTCACTCCGCGTGAAAGCAATGAATTGCTCTTTCCGTCATGCAAAAAAGGTATCAGGCGAATGAAAGGGCTTCAGACATACATCCGGCATGCCGACTCAGTAAGCTCTCAGCAACAGGCTGAGCGGGGATTAACAAGTAAGAAGAGGGGGATGCTTCACTGCGTTTCAGCGATGCAGCATCATGCGGACTTTATCGCATCCCCGGGATCAGAGAGTTCTCTCAGCGCATTGAGAACCGCCTCATTTTTTTCATCGGCGCGAATCGCCGCGTAAACATCTATCGCCAGCGGCTGTGCCGCATCTTCTGTCAGCGGGCGATAACAGAGACCTGCCTGATTAAAGGTGCATTTTGACTGCGGCATCAGGGCGAACCCTTTTCCTCTGGCGATGTGCGACAGCATCAGCAGGGAATCGTCCGGCTCTCTCACCCGGTTCAGCGTGACGCTGAGTGTGGCGAAGTAGCGCTCGCATTTATCGTAAAACAGCGGATTGGCGCTGCGCGCAAACCAGAACAGCGGCAGATCGGCCAGCGCTTCCAGCGAGACCTGCTCCGCCACACTGGCAGGATGCGCCGACGGTATGGCAATCAGCAGCGGCTCACGGTAAACCCAGGCGTACTGAACGGTATCTTCCGCATCCGACCCCTTTTCTCCGGTGAGTATTAAATCCAGACTGTTTTTGGCCAGGCTTTGCAAAAGCTGAGGGGAGGTCAGCCGGGGCATTTCCATTTCATCGCTGGCATGAAAAGCGGCGAGCTGCCGATTAAGTGGCGAAATCAGTTCAAAGTTCAGCGTGCGGGTCAGCCCGATGCGTAGCCGGGCCGCGGCGGGCTGCGCATCCTGCTTCAGGGCACTCAGCGCAGTCAGGATCGCTTCCGCCTTCGCGACCAGCGCACGGCCAGAATTGGTGAGCGTTACCTCATGGGTCGTGCGGCTGAACAGCGAGTGGCCCAGCAGCTCTTCCAGACTCTGAATCTGACGGGTAAGCGGCGGTTGCGTCATGCTGAGACGTTCTGCGGCCCGGCGAAAATTAAGCTCGTGCGCAACAGCCAGAAAGCACTGTAACTGTTTTATCGTGGGAAGGTGGCTGCTGATGAGGTGCGCGGCTACAGACATAACACCATCCTGCTGCGAAGATTTGGGGGATCAGAGCGGATATACGAATTCAGCAACGGAGAGGGAAACCCCTCTCCGTTTCAGAGATTACATGCGCTCGACGGTGTCGATGCCCAGCGTATCCAGGCCCTGCTTCAGCGTCTTCGCGGTCAGCGCGGCCAGCTGCAGTCGGCTCAGACGGGTTGTGTCTGATTCTGCTGTGAGAATCGGGCAGTGCTCGTAGAATCCGGAGAACAGACCGGCCAGATCGTAGAGATAGGCACACATCACGTGTGGCGTGCCGTCACGAGCGACCTGCGTAATAACCTCTTCGAACTGCAGCAGACGGGTGGCCAGCTGAGCTTCACGCTCTTCGCTGATCACAATCTCCGCATCCAGCGAATCGGCATCAATGCCCGCCTTGCGGAACACGGAGAGTACGCGGGTGTAGGCATACTGCATGTAAGGCGCGGTGTTGCCTTCGAACGCCAGCATGTTGTCCCAGTCGAAAATGTAATCGGTGGTACGGCTTTTTGACAGATCGGCGTATTTTACCGCGCTGATGCCAACCACTTCCGCCAGCGTTTTCACTTCCGCTTCGCTCATCTCCGGGTTCTTCTCACGCACCAGCGTGTAGGCACGCTGATAGGCTTCATCCAGCAGATCGGAAAGCTTGATGGTGCCGCCGCTGCGGGTTTTGAACGGACGGCCATCTTTGCCCAGCATCATGCCGAACGCATGGTGCTCCAGCGGCACTGATTCCGGCACATAACCCGCTTTACGGACGATAGTCCAGGCCTGAACCAGATGCTGATGCTGACGTGAGTCGATGTAATAGAGCACACGATCGGCTTTCAGCGTTTCGTAACGATATTTCGCACAGGCGATATCGGTGGTGGTGTAGAGGTAGCCGCCATCCTTTTTCTGGATGATGACGCCCATTGGTTCACCCTCTTTGTTCTGGAATTCATCCAGGAACACCACGGTCGCACCTTCACTCTCTACCGCTAAGCCTTTCTGTTTCAGATCGGAGACGATGCCAGGCAGCATATCGTTATAGAGACTTTCACCCATAACATCGTTGCGCGTCAGGGTGACGTTCATGCGGTCATAGATTTTCTGGTTCTGACTCATGGTGATGTCGACCAGCTTCTTCCACATCTGGCGGCAATAGTCATCGCCGCCCTGTAGTTTCACCACATAACTGCGCGCGCGCTCGGCAAACTCAGGATCTTCATCATAGGTGCGTTTGGCTTCACGGTAGAAGCCTTCGAGATCGGCCAGCGCCATCTCAGCATGATCTTCATTCTGCTGCTTTTCCAGGAACGCGATCAGCATACCGAACTGCGTTCCCCAGTCGCCAACGTGGTTCGCACGGATCACTTTATGGCCGAGAAACTCCAGCGTACGTACCGCCGCATCACCAATGATGGTGGAGCGGACATGGCCCACATGCATCTCTTTCGCAACGTTAGGCGCAGAGTAGTCGACAACGATAGTCTGGGGTTCGGCCAGCTGCACGCCAAGGCGCGGCAGACGCAGCGCTTCCCGGGCATGGCTGGCCAGCCAGTTGTGGTCAAGGAAGATATTGATGAAGCCCGGCCCGGCAATTTCGACTTTGCTGGCGATGCCGGTCAGGTCGAGGTGCTGAATCACCGTTTCCGCTAATTGTCGCGGTGCCTGTCCCAGCTTTTTCGCCACGGCCATAATGCCGTTGGCCTGATAGTCTCCAAACTGAACCCGGGCGGATTGACGAACCTGGGGTTCGCAATCGGCGGGTGCGCCGGCTAAAACCATTGCCTGACTGACTTTTGCGGAAAGAAGTGCCTGAATATTCACCGAGTTACCTTCATGTGCTGAGCAACGCCCGGACCAGAAAGCCGGGCTGTCATCATCTTGCCTGAGCGCATCGCGTCACGGAGAGGCAGAAACGGATGGGGCAGACAAAACGGAAAAAAATGAGGGGAAAAGTATACGTGAAATGTCAGTGGGCGTCAGCAGTTGGATGAAGCGGGGAAACAGAGCTGAATAAGATGTTTCCCTGAGGCATTAACGACGTCGCAGATGACGGCGTGGGTTCTTTACGCTTTTATCTTCACGCACCTTCCAATGGCGGGAGATTGCAAATCCCATCAGTGCGATCAGGACAGCGACAACGATGAGCATAGACATAGAGCCATTCCTTTTGGTTGTGTTAGGTCAAATTTATAGGAAGGCGGGGTGGGCTGCAATTGTTTGCCAGGTAAATGAGAGTTATCTTATTGTATTAAAGAAGTTGATAATAATCATGTAGTTAACATGCTTTCATCAAGGAACTCATGGACCTAAACAGGAGATAAATCCGAAATGAAAGATGTTATTATAAGGATTAGCGTTAAATTTCGGGCCAAATAAGATGAATCTTATCATTATGTGATGCTCAGCACGCGGCGCGCCAAAAGCCAGGCGGGTTATAAATGCTAAACAAATTGAGAGGAACTGGGGTAGTGAAGAGATCTTTTCCGGCAGAATTGGATGATTTAAAGACAGATTTAGAACGTTTTGAAGAATCGTTGCAAAGTTTTGCGCAGCGGCTCGGTTTGCGTCTTACCGATCTGGAAGTGGACCATATCGCGGTGCGTTGCCATCAGGACACGACAGCGATGCGCTGGCAGCAAGGTTTGCAGCAGATTGGCACGCAGTTTTCGGCGGCGATGATCAACGGCAGGCAGATTTGCCTGTTTAAACTCCATGACCCGCTGTTTGTCGCAGGCAGGCAGATTGATGTGGTTGAACTGCCATGGCCGGGTGAAAAGCGTTATCGCCATGAAGGCTGGGAGCATATTGAGGTGGTGTTACGGGGCGACCATCAGACGCTGGGCGTGCGCGCGATGGCCTTGCTGTCAGATGAAGCGCTGACGCAGCCGGGTATTTCATTTAAAACCAGTTCACCGCAGGGGGAGAATGAGCGCCTGCCCAATCCGACCCTGGCGGTAACGGATGGGCAGACGACAATCAAGTTCCATCCGTGGCGACTGGAGGAGATTGTCGCCAGCGAACAGAACTAAAGGCGGGCGGCTAACGCACGCTTCAGGCGCGCAACGGCTTCGTCGAGCAGCGCGCGGGTACAGCCGAAATTGAGCCGGACAAACTGGTCATTGCCGAACTCACGTCCGGCGGTTAAGCCCAGCCCGTGCTTTTCAAAATAGAGGGCCGGGCTGGCCACACCCAGCGCGCTGGCGTCGATCCAGGCCAGGTAGGTCGCTTCCGGCGAGGCGAGTGACAGGCCGGTCATCTTATTGACCTGCGACACCAGCCAGTCACGGTTACTGCGCAGATAGGCATTCTGCGCATTCAGCCACGGCTCACCCTCGCGCCATGCTGCTGCTGCTGCCGTGAGTGCCAGAATATCAACATCCGGCACAATGCCGCGTCGTACCCGGTTAAAGCGCGCGCGCAGCCCGGCGTTGGGAATGATGGCGATGGAAGCTCCCAGACCGGCAATATTAAAGGACTTTGAAGGCGACATCAGCGTCACGCTACGCTGGGCTGCATCTTCGCTCAGTGAAGCAAAGGGTATGTGCTTAACGCCGGGTTCCAGCAGCAGATCGCTGTGGATCTCGTCGGAACAGACAATCAAATCGTGCTTCTGCGCAAATGCCAGCTGCGCCTGCAGTTCCTCGCGGCGATAGACGGTGCCGCCCGGATTCTGCGGGTTGCACAGCATTAACAGCCGCGCTTTATCGTCCAGCTGACCTTCCGGCGCATCCAGATCCAGCAGCCAGCGTCCCTCTTGCAGCGTCAGTGGCAGCGTGATCTGACCGCGCTCTGCCAGTTTTGCGGCACCGCGAAACGGCGGATAGATGGGTGTTGGCGTAATCGTCAGCTCGTCAGGCGCGGTGAAAGCGCGTACTGCCAGATTCAGACCGCTCACGACACCCGGCAAAACCACAATCCATTCCGGATTAACGTGCCACTGATAGCGTAAGGCGAGCCAGGCTATCGCGCTATCGATAAATTCAACAGGCGTGTCGCCATAGCCAAAAATCCCATGTTCGGCACGGGTTTTAATCGCATTGATGACGCAGTCAGGCGATCGGAAATCGGTGTCTGCCACCCACAACGGCAGAATGTCCTGGTCCGCATATTTGTTCCATTTAAGGCTATCGCTGTGACGACGGTCTATCCGTTGGTCGAAATTGAATGCCATAGTTAACTTTCCCGGTAAACTCATTCCAGCAGCCAGACTAACTGATGAATCTGCCTTGAACCAGAGTCATGTAAAGGAGAAGAGAATGACCACACTGGAAATTTGCTGCTATGGCGTGGATTGCGCTGTGACCGCACAACAGGCGGGCGCCGATCGGGTTGAACTCTGTGCCGCACCGCGTGAAGGCGGCCTGACCCCATCAGCGGGGATGCTGAATGCCGCCCGGCAAGAAGTTTCGATTCCGGTTCATCCTATTGTCCGGCCACGTGGTGGCGATTTTTGTTACACCGCACGCGAATTTGAAGCGATGAAATCGGATGTGGCGTTAATCCGTGAACTTGGTTTTCCTGGTCTGGTGATTGGGATGCTGGATGAAGATGCTCACATTCATCATGGTCAGATGCGGCAGATTATGGCGCTGTGTGACGGCCTGGCCGTAACCTTTCATCGCGCCTTCGATCTCTGTCACAGCCCAAAGCGTGCGCTGGAAGAGCTGACGGATTTGGGAGTGGCGCGTATTCTGACATCCGGTCAGCAGCAGAGCGCTGAAAACGGAATTGCATTACTCAGGGAACTAAATGAGGCCAGCACCGGTCCTATCATTATGGCGGGTGCCGGGGTACGTCTCAGCAACCTGCAAAAGTTTCTCGACATGGGGATTGATGAAGTTCACAGCTCGGCCAGCCGCCTTGTCGCGTCGCCGATGCGCTACCGCAAAGCGGGGGTCTCCATGTGTTCAGAAGCCGAGACTGACGAGTTCAGCCGCTACTGTGTAGACGGCGATGTGGTTGAGGCGATGAAAAGCGTGATGCAGATGAGCACCGTTCGGGTCGCCTGAACCACAACAGATTTTGCCGCGCAGCACGCCGATCATTGACGTGGTGTTTGCAAGTACCAAACCCCAGTATCCTTGCTGGGGTTCTTTTTGTGTAACGCACACTCCTTACCAGCTAAATTGTTTTGCGCTTCTCTGGCAAGCTATTGATGTCAGAGAGATCTGAAATCTGGCTGCAGCGAAGTTAGCACTCTTTCGCCTGGCTCGATAAAAATCACCTGCCCCATATTAATCATTACATGTCATCCAGGCCTTTCAGGCGCGGCAGCAACGTAATCACTCGCTTTATTCGTTATGCTGATGCCGTGTCGCCTCTTCGGTCCTAAAAGGCGATGCAGGCTGAAATCTTCACAGATTGCCGCTGTTCATCACCGTAGCGTTTACACTGAAAGCAACGTCGCCTGGAAAAGATCCTATGAAACCCAATCCGATTGCTGTCCTGACTCTGATCCTGACTGCTCTCTGCAGTGGCAGCGCTGCCGCCAGCGCATGCAGCCCGAACAACGTTGCTGTGGCTAACAGCAATAACCTGATTTTGCTGGGCGGGAATGCGAAAGGCGCGGTGAAGCAGGTGGTTGCGGGTGAGTTTGGCAAAGATGTGAACTCGCAAAAGCGGGTGCTGGGGCAGTTTGACGCCTGTGGCGATCTGACGGTTGCCGACGTCAGCTATGACAAAAGTGAGCGCAACGTTATTCTCAGCATGGAGCAACACATTGCCCGGGTGCAGGGCGGCTGGGTGGCGGAATATGCCTATATGGTAAAAGTGCTGAAAGAGGGCAAAGAGGTGGTGGTCGATAACCGACAGGGGACGATTAACTGGCAGAAAGGTCAGCATGGCAACATTACCAGCGCCTCAGACAGGTTTACCAGCATGGGTAAAAGCGGCTTTACCGACACGACTTATCGCTATGATCGGCAGTTCCGGCTGGAGAAGAGCGTGGCACGCGGCAGCGATCCTCTGACCAACGGTGAAAATCATTACCACTGGAACCCGCAGGGTCTGGTGACCCGCACCACATCGGCCCGCAGCACCGACAGTTATACCTACGATCCCCAATGGCGTGAAGTGCGGCTGAACGGCACGGCGACCACACCGCTGAGCACCATCCGGTCAGTAGATGAGTGTCAGTCCTGGGATCAGGTGGGTAACTGTACCCTGAGCTATCTTCACGAGACCGAAATCTTCACGCGCGGCACTATTGAGCGCCATCTCAGTTCCGCCTACAAATATGAGTACTGGGACCAGCCGGCGGCGGCGGAGTAAAAGGCGATCGGATGATCGCCTGTCGGGTGGTTATTTAACCGTCTGACTAAAGGCATCCAGCGCCAGCAGTGCGTTTGCAATATCTTCCGGTGAAAGGTTTGGATTAAGGTTTTTCAGCGTGTCGCCCTCACTGTTCGCCAGTGCACCCACTTTGACCAGATTCTCCCAGCTCTCATTTTCCAGATGCAACTCCCGGAGCGTGGTCGGCATGTTGATCGAGCGATAGAAGCGGATATAGCGCGCAATTTCCTCATCCGGACGCTTCTCAAGCACCATCTGCGTCAGTGTGCCGTAGGCGACTTTCTCGCCATGGGTCAGATGGTGGATATCACCATCAATCGCGGTGAACCCATTATGAATAGCATGCGCAGCTGCCAGCCCTCCGTTTTCAAAGCCCAGCCCCGATAACAGCGTATTCGCCTCAACCACCGCTTCCACTGCGGGCGTCACTCGTTTTTGGGTGACGGCAACATAGGCGCTGTAACCCCAGGTAAGCAGCGTTTCTTCGCAGGCACGGGCAATCGCCAGCCCGGCAATTGTCGGATCACCATTAACCATCGATTTTGAATGCGAACGCGCCACCGCCTGCGCTTCAACCCAGGTCGCCAGGCCATCTGCAATGCCGGAGGCAAAGAGTCGTGCTGGCGCACTGGCGCAGACGGCGGTGTCCACCAGCACCAAATCAGGGTTTTTGCTGTAGAAGCGATAGCTCTCAAATACGCCGCTATCAGAATAGATGACCGACAGGGCGCTACAGGGGGCGTCGGTGGAGGCGATCGTAGGCACGATGGCTACCGGCTGCTTCAGCTCATCCGCCACCGCTTTAACCGTATCCAGCGTTTTGCCGCCGCCCAGCCCGACAACCACGTTACAGCCCTGACTTTTCGCCAGCTGGCTCAGACGGGTAATTTCATTGCTCGACGCCTCGCCGTTGAACTGGTGCCAGTTGAAGGTAACGCCCGCCTTTTGCAGCGCCTGTTGGGCGCGTTCGCCGATCAATTTCCAGACGACATCATCCGCAACCAGGAAAGCGTTATCACCCAGTTCGGCGACATAGGGACCCAGCTCATCCAGCACGCCCGCGCCCTGCACATATTTACGGGGTGAAGAGAAGATAAATTTACTCATAATCACAGCTCCTTAATATGAAGTTAAACCGCCCTTAGCCTGGCACACGCTGACGAACAGGGAGAGTGTTCAGGGTGAGATAATTCGACGAGCCTGTTACGCTGGCAGGACACCCATACGCTGCTGACCGGCTGTTACCTCCAGGGAGAACGCCATGACCACCACGCTGTTTTCATTTCTGTTTGCCATCACCATACTGACGCTGACGCCGGGATTTGATACTGCGCTGGTACTGCGCTCAGCAGTCGCTCAGGGCGCAAAGCGCGCCAGCGTGACGGCACTGGGTATCACGCTCGGCTGTCTGGTCTGGGGTGTCGCGGTGGGATTCGGTTTAGGCGCGCTGCTGCTGGCCTCCGAAATGGCCTATAACCTGCTTAAGTGGCTGGGTGCCGCCTGGTTACTCTGGCTGGGGCTGAAATTGTTGCTGAAACCTCGCCAGACAGCAGTCGACACGCAACAACCGGCGCTGCAGCAGGGCTATCTTGCCTGCTTCAGCCGCGGGCTGCTGGGCAATCTGCTAAACCCCAAAGTGGGGATCTTCTATGTGAGTTTTTTGCCACAGTTTATCCCGGCGGGGGCGTCGGTGGCGCTCTGGTGTAGTCTGATGGCGCTGGCACACATGCTGCTGGGGCTGATCTGGAATGCAGTACTGATTGTCGGCAGCCACTATTTCGCCGGTCATTTGCGCAAACCGCGGGTGCTGAAGGTGATGGATCGCCTGACTGGCTGCGTCTTTATTGGATTTGCGGCGAAACTGGCGTTGTCTCGCCGCTAGGGCATTACGGTTTGGTGGCGACCAGTACGGCGCGCAGAGGCGCCGGATAGCCCTCGACCGTTTTGCTGGGGTCATCGGGATCGAGGAATTCAGACAGAGACTCGCTGGTCATCCAGTCAGTACGGCGTTGCTCTTCAGTGGTAGTGAGGGCGAAATCGACAATCCGTACATCGACAAAGCCGCTTTTTTCCAGCCAGCTTTTCAGCGCTTCAGCTGACGGAATAAAGAAGACATTGCGCATCTGCGCATATCGCTCACCGGGCACCAGCACCTGATTCACATCGCCCTCAATCACCAGCGTCTCCAGCACCAGTTCGCCACCGCTGACCAGCTGATTCTTAAGCTGTAACAGGTGATCCAGCGGCGAACGGCGATGATAGAGCACGCCCATCGAGAACACGGTATCGAACGCCTGCAATACCGGTAACTGCTCAATGCCCAGCGGCAGCATATGCGCCCGGCGATCGTCGTTCAGCAGTTTGCGCACCGCTTCGAACTGCACCAGGAATAGCTGCATTGGATCGATGCCGACCACCAGATGGGCACCCGCGCCAATCATCCGCCACATGTGATAGCCACTACCGCAGCCCACATCGAGCACTGTGCGGCCGGCCAGCGGAGAGATGTGCGGTAGTACGCGCTCCCACTTCCAGTCCGAACGCCATTCGGTGTTGATGTGGGTGCCATAAAGGAAATAGGGCCCCTTGCGCCACGGCATCAGGTTGCGCAGTAATTTCTCAATACCCTGACGATGGCGATCGCTGATGTCATCGCGGTCAGCGGTAACGCTGTGCAGCAGGTCAAGCTTTTGAGGCTCCAGCAGCGGCAGATACTCCAGCGACTTGTACCAGTCGCGGAAGTGCCCATGCAGGTTTTCACGCTGCCACTCGCTGATTTGCGCCGGTAACACTTCCAGCCACTTCGCCAGCGGTCCCACCGCAATTTGCTGATAAAAACGGCCAAAGTCGATCATTTCAACGCCACCAGAGATCCAAAATTAAAGCACTGGAACCAGAGTTCGGCGTGCGAGAAACCGGCCTGTTTCAGACGGGCTTTATGAGCTTCAACGCTGTCAGTCAGCATCACATTTTCCAGCATGCTGCGTTTCTGGCTGATTTCCAGTTCGCTGTAGCCGTTGGCGCGCTTGAAGTCGTGATGCATGTTAAACAGCAGCTCACCGACTTCGGCATCTTCAAAACTGAACTTCTCTGACAGTACCAGCGCACCGCCCGGTTTCAGTCCCTGCCAGATCTTTTCCAGCAGCGCCAGACGCGCAGGCGGTTCCAGAAACTGCAGCGTAAAGTTGAGCACCACCAGAGAGGCATTCTCAATCTCAATGTCGCGGATATCCGCTTCCAGCACCGTTACCGGTGTGTCCGCGCGAAACGCATCAAGATGGCGACGGCAGCGCTCTACCATCGCCGGGGAGTTATCCACTGCGATGATCTGGCAACCCGGCACCTGAATATTGCGGCGCACCGACAGGGTGGCCGCGCCCAGGGAGCAGCCCAGGTCATAAACCTTGCTGTCCGGGGTAACAAAACGTTCTGCCAGCATGCCAATCATCGAAATGATGTTGGAGTAGCCCGGCACCGAGCGCTGAATCATGTCAGGAAAGACTTCAGCTACACGCTCGTCAAAAGTCCAGTCGCCCAGTTTTGCAATGGGCGCTGAGAAGAGTTGATCGCGGTCAGACATATCGAAAATCCGAAGAGACGACGGAAAGGGCGCTATTCTCGCAGAAAGTGGGGCGGGCTGCACCCCTTAACCCAGGCCAGCTTAATGCAGCGTCAGCACCAGTTCCCACGGCATATAGATCAGGTTAAAAATCACCATGCCGCAGAGGGAAAACAGTGTCAGCAGCATGCCATATTTGCGGCCTGCCATTGCGCTGCTGCGCAAACCCCAGGCGTGCAGCAGGCGACTGATAAAGAACAGCAGACCCGTGAGATGCACCATCCAGATATCGGCGCCGTTCATCTCCATCATCACCAGCAGAAACAGCGCCAGCGGAATGGTTTCGATGGCGTTGCCGTGAATGCGAATCGCCATTTTCAGGTCGTGGTAGCCGCCATCACCATACGCCACGCGATAGAAACGGCGGTAGCGAACCACGTCCAGCGTGAATTTCATCACCAGTAATGCACCCATCACCACATATAACGCGCTAACCATTGCCACCCCTGCGACTGTCTATAATGCTTCTATTCTAACGGGCGCACAGCCCTCTGTCCTGGGCAGGAATCAAAACAGTGACGTCTGCTGCGGCCAGTCCGGTCCACTGCCAATAGCCGGATCGATCTGCTGCAGTTGCGGCCAGAGCGCCTGCACCAGCGGAAAGACCTGGCCCATATCGGGCGTGTGCAGAAACAGCATGGCGTCGCCCTGTTGCTGCCACTCCTTCAGTTTGTCACGCCAGATCTGAAACAGCGGCACGCTCTCTTCCACTCTGTCGCTGCCGATAAACCGCACCATCGGCTGCGAGCCGGTTCGCAATGCATGAGGCGGCACCCGGGGCTTCTGCGCGCGGGCCACCAGCGCGGCCGGACTTTGCGAGGTGGAGGCGTGAACCGGACGGCTGTCGAGCATCACGCGATTGATGCCGCGCGCCAGCAGGCCGCGATTCAGCGCCCGTTCAGCATCCCCTTTGGCGAAGAAAGCGGGATGGCGGACTTCGACGCCGTAGTGAAAACGGCGCGGCAGGCTGTCGAGAAAGCGCCACAGGTCGTCGAGCTGCGTCGGAGAGAAGCTGGCAGGCAGTTGCAGCCAGTACTGACCGATACGATCGGCCAGCGGCTCCATCAGCCGCAGGAAATCGGTCAGCAGGTCATCGCTGTGCTGCAGCGCCGCCTGATGGCTGATGGTATTGGGAAACTTAAAGCAGAAGCGAAACGCATCGTGCGTCATATCGCGCCAGCGCATCACGGTTTCCGGATTCGGCAGCGCATAAAGCGTGGTATTTCCCTCTACACAATGGAAATAGCGGGCATAGTCCGCCAGGCTTTCGATGCCCCAGCGTTTCCAGTGTGAATGCTGCCACTGGGGCAGGCCAATACGAAGTGTCACGCGCGCTCCTGGCTGCAGATTAAGATACCCCATTATCCGCTATGGTCAGGCTGGGGGGCAAATGCACACAGGAAATCGGCGCTTTGGCGCGGATCTGCTTATCCTGTCTGGCTTTTTCCATTATAATGACCGCCATTTTTGCGACAGCATCGCAACAGGTAACGCGGCCGGATGCTGTCAGATGCAGCGGCGAAGTTAAAAGGATAGTGTTATGCGTACAGAATATTGCGGACAGCTCAATCTGTCTCATGTGGGTCAGCAAGTCACGCTTTGCGGCTGGGTAAACCGCCGTCGCGATCTGGGCAGTTTGATTTTTATCGATATGCGCGACCGTGAAGGCATCGTGCAGGTGTTTTTTGATCCCGATCGCCAGGACGCATTTAAGCTGGCTTCTGAACTGCGTAACGAATTCTGTATCCAGATCACCGGTACCGTGCGTGCGCGTGATGAGAAGAACAAAAACAGCGACATGGCGACCGGCGAAGTGGAGGTGTTTGCCCAGGCACTGACCATCATTAACCGCTCTGAGCCACTGCCGCTGGACTCGAATCAGACCAACAGCGAAGAAGCGCGCCTGAAGTACCGCTATCTGGATCTGCGTCGCCCTGAGATGGTGACGCGTCTGAAAACCCGCGCAAAAATCACCAGCTTTGTTCGTCGCTTTATGGATGACGAAGGTTTCCTGGATATCGAAACCCCGATGCTGACCAAAGCGACGCCGGAAGGCGCGCGTGACTATCTGGTGCCAAGCCGGGTACATAAAGGCAAATTCTATGCGCTGCCGCAGTCACCTCAGCTGTTCAAACAGCTGCTGATGATGTCCGGTTTTGACCGCTACTATCAGATCGTTAAATGCTTCCGCGACGAAGATTTACGTGCCGATCGTCAGCCAGAATTTACCCAGATCGACGTGGAAACCTCCTTTATGACCGCGCCACAGGTGCGTGAAATCATGGAGCGTTTAATCCGCAATCTGTGGCAGGACGTGCAGGGCGTTGATCTCGGCGAGTTCCCGCAGATGACCTTTGCGGAAGCGATGCATCGCTACGGTTCTGATAAACCGGATCTGCGTAACCCGATGGAGCTGGTGGACGTCGGCGACCTGCTTAAAAACGTGGAGTTCCAGGTCTTCTCTGGCCCGGCTAACGATGAAAAGGGCCGTGTTGCCGCGCTGCGCGTGCCGACCGGCGCACAGCTGAGCCGTAAGCAGATTGATGAATATGGCAAGTTCGTGGAGATTTACGGTGCCAAAGGTCTGGCATGGATGAAGGTTAACGTCCGTGCTGAAGGCCTGGAAGGCGTGCAGAGCCCGGTTGCCAAATTCCTGAATGCAGAGATCGTGGAAGGCATTCTGAGCCGCACCGGCGCACAGGATGGCGACATTATCTTCTTTGGTGCCGATCGCGCCAAAGTAGTCGCTGATGCACTGGGTGCGCTGCGTCTGAAAGTGGGCCGCGAGCTGAACATCACTGATGAGAAAGCCTGGGCACCGCTGTGGGTGATCGACTTCCCGATGTTCGAAGAGGACGAGGAGGGCGGTCTGGCTGCGATGCACCATCCGTTCACGGCGCCAAAAGAGATGAGCGCAGAAGAGCTGGCCGCCGATCCAACCCGTGCCGTGGCGAATGCCTACGACATGGTGATCAACGGTTACGAAGTGGGCGGCGGTTCAGTGCGTATCCACAACGGCAAAATGCAGCAGACGGTGTTCAGCATTCTGGGTATCGAAGAGCATGAGCAGCGTGAGAAGTTTGGCTTCCTGCTGGATGCGCTGAAGTTCGGTACGCCACCGCATGCGGGCCTGGCCTTTGGTCTGGATCGTCTGACTATGCTGCTGACCGGCACCGATAACATTCGTGACGTTATTGCGTTCCCGAAAACCACGGCGGCCGCCTGCATGATGACCGAAGCGCCAAGCGAAGCCAATCCGGCTTCCCTGCTGGAGCTCGGTATTCAGGTCGTTAAAAAAGAAAAGCCTGAGAATAAATAATGGGCTATAAACACCCGGTTTCAGTGCTGGTCGTCATTTCGGCGCGCGATACTGGCCGGGTGTTGATGCTGCAGCGGCGTGACGATCCCACGTTCTGGCAGTCGGTCACCGGCAGCCTGGAGGCGGGAGAGTCACCGCTGGCGACCGCGTGTCGTGAAGTGAATGAGGAAATCGGCATCGACGTGCTGGCCGAGCGGCTGGAGGTGGAGGATTGTCAGCGTCAGATCGACTTTGAAATCTTTCCCCATTTCCGCCATCGCTACGCCCCTGATGTCACCCATAATCACGAGCACTGGTTTCGCCTGCAACTGCCGACGGAGCGCAATGTGATGCTCACCGAGCATCTGGCGTTTCGCTGGCTGGCACCCGCTGACGCTGCAGCATTAACCCGATCATGGAGTAACCGCCAGGCAATTGAAGAATTTATCTGAATGCTCGCCATCGCCCGGTATTCCGGCGGCGGATAGATTAAATTTTATGAATCTGGTGAGTTTTAACAGGACTTCACCAACATATTGAACAGTCAGGCGTAATCGGCACCGTGAGGTTGTTCACCGCCCGCGCGACGTCGTCAGCGTACGCTTGTACGTGAGGATGCTTCGCGAAGCTCGCCCTCGGGGCATTCAGGTTGTCAGTCACCTGTATGCGTACGGACGGTAAACAGGCTCGCAAGCAGGATAGCCTGCACCCTGTAAAAGATCGGAGAAAATTTAAAATGGCAGGACACAGTAAGTGGGCAAATACCAAACACCGTAAGGCGGCGCAGGATGCCAAGCGCGGCAAAATCTTCACCAAAATCATTCGTGAACTGGTGACAGCGGCCAAGCTGGGCGGCGGCGATCCGGGCTCAAACCCGCGCCTGCGTGCAGCGATGGATAAAGCGCTGGCGAACAATAT
The DNA here is from genome assembly GCF_014156615.1 of Pantoea pleuroti. Lineage (NCBI taxonomy): Bacteria > Pseudomonadati > Pseudomonadota > Gammaproteobacteria > Enterobacterales > Erwiniaceae > Pantoea > Pantoea pleuroti. The sequence goes on from NZ_SBFD01000001.1 coordinate 106,519, forward strand.
GACGCGTGACACCATGGATCGCGCTATTGCGCGCGGTGTAGGCGGCGATGACAATGCCAACATGGAAACCATCATCTATGAAGGCTACGGTCCTGGCGGCTCGGCCATCATGATTGAATGCCTGAGTGACAACCGTAACCGTACCGTGGGCGAAGTGCGTCACGCCTTCACCAAAACCGGCGGAAATCTTGGCACCGACGGCTCCGTGGCTTACCTGTTCAACAAGAAAGGCGTGATCTCCTATGCGCCGGGTCAGGATGAAGATGCGGTGATGGAAGCGGCTCTGGAAGCGGGCGCAGAAGATGTGGTCAGCTATGACGACGGCGCGATTGATGTCTTCACCGCATGGGAAGAGATGGGCACGGTGCGTGATGCACTGGAAGCGCTCGGCCTGAAAGCGGACACTGCAGAAGTGGCAATGATCCCGACCACCAAAGCAGAGATGGATGCGGAAACCGCACCTAAACTGCTGCGTCTGATCGACATGCTGGAAGATTGCGACGATGTGCAGGAGGTCTATCACAACGGTGAAATCTCCGACGAGGTAGCGGAAACGCTGTAATGGCGTCTACCGTAATCACTTTAACCAAAGAGGCGTAATGTCGATTATCCTGGGTATCGATCCCGGCTCACGCATCACCGGTTATGGTGTTATTCGTCAGACTGGCCGCCAGCTCACATATCTGGGCAGCGGCTGTATCCGCACTAATACCACCGAGTTGCCCGCCCGTCTGAAACTGATTTACGCGGGCGTCTGTGAAATCATTACGCAGTTTTCACCCGACTTCTTCGCCATTGAACAGGTTTTTATGGCGAAGAATGCAGACTCCGCGCTGAAGCTCGGCCAGGCACGCGGTGCCGCGATTGTTGCCGCGGTTAACCACGATCTGCCGGTGTTTGAGTATGCCGCCCGTCAGGTAAAACAGACCGTCGTTGGCATCGGCAGCGCCGAGAAAAGTCAGGTGCAGCACATGGTGCGAACCCTGCTGAAGCTGCCGGCGAACCCACAGGCAGATGCCGCCGATGCGCTGGCGATTGCCATTACGCACTGTCATGTGGCTCAGAATGCGGCTCGCATGAGTGACAGCAAGCTGGTGCTGACGCGCGGACGGTTACGCTCAGGTTAGCCGTCATCGCTCAGGTCGCACTCACAGGCTGGATATTCATCCAGCCTTTTTTATGTTATAAATTCCGCCACATTCGATAGTTAAGGAAGCGTTCAGGTGATAGGTCGTTTACGGGGCAATATTCTGGAAAAGCAGCCGCCACTGGTGCTGCTTGAGGCACACGGCGTCGGCTATGAAATTTATATGCCCATGACCTGTTTTTATGAGTTGCCTGAACTTCAGCACGAAGCGGTGATTTTTACCCACTTTGTGGTGCGTGAAGATGCGCAACTGCTGTTTGGTTTTAACAGCAAGCAGGAGCGCGCGCTGTTTCGCGAACTGATTAAAGTGAATGGCGTCGGACCCAAGCTGGCGCTGGCGATCCTCTCCGGCATGTCGGCGCAGCAGTTTGTGACCGCTGTTGAGAAAGAGGAGATCGCGTCACTGGTGAAACTGCCAGGCGTGGGCAAAAAAACGGCTGAGCGTCTGGTGGTCGAAATGAAGGACCGCTTCAAAGGAATGCACGGCGACCTGTTTGGCGGCGATTCTGCCTTTACGCTGACCACGCCGAGCGCCGAGCCGGAAACCAATGATGCGGAAGCCGAAGCGGTTGCAGCGCTGGTATCACTGGGTTATAAACCGCAGGAAGCGAGCCGTATGATCAGTAAAGTCGGTCGACCGGATGCGGATTGCGAAACCCTGATCCGCGAAGCGCTACGCGCCGCCATTTGAGGTAATTCATGATAGAAGCCGACCGCCTGATCTCCGCTGCCAGTATCAGCGAAGAAGAGGTTATTGACCGCGCTATTCGCCCGAAGATGCTGACCGAGTATGTCGGTCAGCCACAGGTGCGAGAGCAGATGGAGATTTTCATCAAGGCAGCGCAACTGCGCGGCGATGCGCTCGATCATCTGCTGATCTTCGGTCCGCCGGGACTGGGTAAAACCACCCTGGCGAACATCGTGGCTAACGAGATGGGCGTTAATCTTCGCACTACCTCAGGTCCGGTGCTGGAAAAGGCGGGCGACCTGGCGGCGATGCTGACCAACCTTGAACCGCATGACGTCCTGTTTATCGATGAAATCCATCGCCTCTCACCGGTGGTGGAAGAGATACTCTACCCGGCGATGGAAGATTATCAGCTGGATATCATGATCGGCGAAGGCCCGGCTGCGCGCTCAATCAAGCTCGATCTGCCGCCGTTTACCCTGATTGGCGCCACCACGCGTGCTGGCTCGCTGACTTCGCCGCTGCGCGATCGTTTTGGCATTGTGCAGCGGCTTGAGTTCTACCAGGTTAAAGATTTGCAGCACATCGTAGGCCGCAGCGCCGCCTGTCTGGGTCTGGCGCTGAGTGACGAAGGGGCGTTAGAGATTGCCCGTCGCGCACGCGGCACACCGCGTATCGCCAACCGCCTGCTGCGCCGCGTTCGTGACTTCGCCGAAGTGCGGGCAAACGGTGATTTGAGCGGTGAAGTCTCCTGCAGCGCGCTGGATATGCTTAACGTAGACAGCGAAGGATTCGATTATATGGACCGTAAACTGCTGCTGGCAATCATCGACAAATTTATGGGTGGGCCGGTGGGGCTGGATAACCTGGCTGCGGCTATTGGTGAAGAGCGCGAAACCATCGAAGATGTGATTGAACCCTTCCTGATTCAGCAGGGCTTCATTCAGCGTACACCGCGTGGCCGGATGGCCACGCAGCACGCTTATCGTCACTTCGGCATTACGCGTGAAGAGTAACTAGACTGCTGGTTTCCGGACCATGCTGAAAATAAACAGGATAGCGGCGCAGAGCACTACTGACGGCCCGGCAGGGGTGTCGTAGAAGGCGGAGAAGGTCAGGCCGCCGGTTACGGCAATCACTCCGATGACCACGGCGACGGCCGCCATGCCTTCCGGTGAACGCACAAAGCGGCGAGCGGTCGCAGCGGGGATAATCAGCAGTGAGGTGATGATCAGCGCACCCACGAACTTCATCGCCACCCCAATCGTCAGGGCCGTGACCAGCATCAGAATCAGTCGGGTACGCTGGATATTGACGCCATCCACCTGTGCCAGTTCCGGGCTGATGGTCATCGACAGCAGCGACCGCCACTGCCACGCCATCACCAGCAGCACGATCACCACGCCACCACCCATCATCCAGAGATCGTCTGGCGTCACCGCCAGCAGATCGCCAAACAGATAAGCCATCAGATCGACGCGAACGTTCTTCATCAGGCTGACCACCACCAGGCCCAGCGACAGCGCGCTGTGCGCCATAATCCCCAGCAGGGTATCGATAGCCAGATGTGGACGACGCTCCAGCCAGACCAGTCCCAGCGCCAGGCAGACCGTAACCAGAATCACCGCGTAGTAAGGATTCACGTTAAACAGCAGGCCAAATGCCACGCCAAGCAGAGAGGCATGCGCCAGGGTATCGCCGAAATAGGACATCTTGCGCCAGACAACAAACGATCCCAGCGGACCGGCAGCCAGCGCTAACATCACACCGCCTATCCAGCCCGGTAATAACAACTCAATCATGATGGACCCTGTCCTTTGCGTAAAACGATACGTCCCTGAAGGTCGTGACGGTGATTATGATGATGACGATAAATTGCCAGCTCCTCCGCGCCGCGCGGACCAAACATGGCGATAAATTCCGGATGCTGCGATACCGCTTCCGGGGTGCCGGAACAACAGATGTGATGGTTAAGGCACAGCACTTCGTCGGTTTTGGCCATCACCAGATGCAGATCGTGGGAGACCATGAGTACGCCGCAGTTCAGTTCAACGCGTAACTGATTGATAAGGTCATAGAGTGACACCTGACCATTCACATCCACCCCCTGCGTAGGCTCATCCAGCACCAGCAACTGAGGCTGATTCAGCAGGGCGCGCGCCAGCAGCACACGCTGGGTTTCACCACCGGAAAGCTTTTGCAGCGGGGCATTGAGCAGGTGACCCGCCTGCACGCGTTTCAGCGCTGGCAGGATCTCGGCGTTTTTGCTGCCACGGGTCAGACGCATAAAGCGTTCAACCGTCACCGGCAGGGTCGGGTCAATGTGCAGCTTCTGTGGCACATAGCCAATTCGCAGACCGGGATCACGCTGAACGGAACCGGTGGTGGGGGCGAGCAGTCCCAGTACCACACGCACCAGCGTTGATTTTCCGGCACCGTTAGGACCCAGCAGGGTGAGGATGCGGCCAGGCTGCAGTGCCAGGCTGACACCGGATAACACATTGCGCTGGCTGAACTTTATCGAAACATTATCGAGTGTGACAAGTGAGGTCATAGTATTTACAGGTTGCACAGAATTTCGAATGTTATAATATCACATTCCACCTCATGGTCACGATGGAATGACGCAATATGTTACATAATAAAAAGGGCGCAATTTTCGCCTTAACTGCTTTCTCCGTTACAGCTTCGTTAACCCTTCCCGCTCAGGCGAATGTCGTGGCTTCACTCAAACCGGTAGGGTTTATCGCTGCGGCTATTGCCGATGGTGTCACACCGGTTGACGTTCTGCTACCGGACGGTGCCTCTGAGCACGATTATTCCCTGCGGCCCTCAGATGCAAAACGCTTAAAAAACGCGGACTTAGTCGTCTGGGTCGGGCCTGAAATGGAAGCCTTTATGGCGAAGTCTGCGGCTGAACTTCCGGCTCAGAAAAACCTCGCGATGGTGAACATCGAAGGGGTAAAACCGTTATTGATTAGCGGTGGTGAAGATGAAGATGAACACACAGCGGAAAAATCCGAAGAACAGGACGCCGATGCTCATCACCATCATCACGGCGAGTTTAATATGCACCTGTGGTTGTCGCCAGAGATTGCGCGCAAGACCGCGGTTGCAATCCATGGAAAATTATTGGAACTTATGCCGCAAGATAAAGCCAAACTTGACGCCAACCTCCAGCAGTTTGAGGTAGCTTTGGCGGACACGGACAAACGCGTTAGCGCACAACTCGCTCCGGTCAGAAATAAAGGATATTTCGTTTTTCACGACGCTTACACGTACTTTGAAAAACAATACGGTCTCTCGCCCACCGGGCACTTTACCGTCAATCCTGAAATTCAACCGGGCGCTCAGCGTTTACATCAGATACGAACACAGTTGGTTGAGCAAAAGGCGGTCTGCGTCTTTGCTGAGCCACAATTCAGGCCAGCAGTCATCGATGCTGTCGCCCGCGGAACGCAGGTGCGTAAAGGCACGCTCGATCCCCTGGGAACAGACATCAGCTTAGCCAAAGACAGCTATGTGAAATTCCTCTCACAACTGTCGAGCCAGTATGAAAGCTGCCTGAATGGAGCATGAGGAATAGGTAAAAGTGCAGCAGATAGCCCGCTCTGTCGCCCTCGCATTTAATAATTTGCCGCGCCCCCACCGCGTAATGCTGGGTTCTTTAACTGTAGTCACTCTGGCCGTCGCTGTCTGGCGGCCTTACGTTTATCATCCTTCGGATGATGTGACACCCATCGTCAAAAACATCGAACTGGATAAGAACACGTTCCGCACGCTGTTGCCGGAAGCCAGTGAGCCTATCGATCAGAGCACACCGGAACCGGACGAAGAACTGCCTGCGGACGATGTGGACACCGACGTGCCCGAAACGGCCGGGGTTCACGACTACACCGTTTCATCCGGCGATACCCTGAGCAGTGCCCTGAATCAGTATGGCATCGACATCAGTGACATTAATGCGCTGGTGATGAGCGATCGCGACCTGCGTAATCTGCAGGTTGGTCAGCAGCTGAGCTGGACGCTGGATGATGATGGCGGCCTGAAAACCCTGAGCTGGGAAATTTCCCGCCGTGAAACCCGCACCTATGAGCGCACCCCTAAAGGCGGCTTTAAGATGGATGCGGAGATGCAGAAGGGTGAATGGCGCAACAGCGTGATGCAGGGCGAAGTGCGCGGCAGTTTCGCCGCCAGTGCCCAGCGTGCCGGGTTGAGCAGTGCCGAATCCAGCGCCGTAATCAAAGCGCTGCAGTGGCAGATGGATTTCCGTAAGCTGCGTGCGGGTGACCAGTTCAGCGTACTGATATCACGCGAAATGCTGGATGGTAAGAGTGCGCAAAGTCAGTTGCTGGGTGTGCGCCTGCGTAGCGGGGGTAAAGACTATTACGCTTTCCGCGCCGAAGATGGCAAGTTCTACGATCGCAGCGGCTCCGGTCTGGCGCGCGGCTTTATGCGCTTCCCGACGGTTAAGCAGTATCGTGTCTCTTCTAACTTTAATCCGCGTCGTCTCAACCCGGTTACCGGCCGCATTGCGCCTCATAAAGGTGTCGACTTTGCGCTGCCGATCGGTACGCCGGTGCTGGCAGTGGGTGATGGTGAGATCGTCGTGGCGAAGAACGGCGGTGCGGCGGGTAACTACGTCGCCATTCGTCATGGCCGCCAGTATATGACGCGCTATATGCACATGAAGAAAGTGCTGGTGAAGCCAGGTCAGAAAGTGAAACGTGGCGACCGTATTGGACTGTCAGGTAACACCGGACGATCTACCGGGCCGCATCTGCATTTCGAAATCTGGATCAATAATCAGGCGGTCAACCCATTAACGGCGAAACTGCCGCGCATGGAGGGCCTGACGGGCAAAGATCGCAGCGATTACATGGCACAGGTTAAATCCTGGCTGCCTCAGCTGGGTCTGAAGTAAGCGAATTTCGTCAAATCGCGCAAAAACCGACGGTTTTCCCGTCGGTTTTTTGCTATCTGGCGCAGGATGATTGCAAATTTTCAGGTCGTCACTATCATTAGCCGGTCATTGCTTGAGGCGAGTGCATGGAAACCCGTAAAAAAAATAACACTGAATTTATTCCCGTTTTTGAACGTTCTTTTCTCAAACCTAAATACTGGGGCAGCTGGCTGGCGATTGGTGGTCTGGCCGCGATGGCGATGTTACCGCCAAAAGTGCGTGATCCGCTGCTGGGTCGGTTAGGCAAATTCGCCGGTAAGCTGGCAAAGGGCGCACGTCGCCGTGCGCTGATTAACCTCTATTACTGTCTGCCGGAACTCAGCGAGGCGCAGCGTGCGACGCTGGTCGATGAGATGTTTGCGACGGCACCGCAGGCGATGGCAATGATGACCGAGCTGGTGCTGCGCGATCCGGCACGTATCCGTGAACGTGTAGAGTGGCATGGTCGTGAAATTATCGACCAGATGAAAGCGGAGCAGCAGAATGTGATTTTCCTGGTGCCGCACGGCTGGGCGGTGGATATTCCCGCTATGCTGCTGGCGTCAGAAGGTCAAAAGATGGCGGCGATGTTCCATAACCAGAGCGATCCGCTGATGGACTATGCCTGGAATACCGCACGCCGGGGTTATGGCGGACGGCTGCATGCGCGCAACGACGGTATCAAACCCTTTATCAGCTCAATCCGCCAGGGCTACTGGGGCTACTACCTGCCCGATCAGGATCATGGCCCGGAGCAGAGTGAGTTCGTCGATTTCTTTGCCACCTATAAAGCGACGCTGCCTGCGGTAGGGCGACTGATGAAAGTCTGCCGCGCGCGTGTGGTGCCGCTGTTCCCGGTTTATAACAGCAAATCGCACAAGCTTGAAATTTATGTGCGTCCGCCGATGGACGATCTGCTGGAAGCCGACGATCACCAACTGGCTCGCCGGATGAATGAGGAGGTGGAAGTGTTTGTCCGCCCGCATCCCGAGCAGTACACCTGGATCCTCAAGCTGCTGAAGACCCGCAAAGAGGGTGACATCGAGCCCTATTCGCGCAAAGAGCTTTATCCGCGCAAATAGCAAAAAGGCCGCGAAAGCGGCCTTTTTATGATGAGGGGGAAAGAGCTGGCTCAGGTCGCAGACGCCTTTCGCAAAGACGCATAAGACGCCCTCCCTGGCCCGCGCTGTTTGGCTACAGGCATATACTTCCATCGCTTTGAGCTTCTGAGCTGCCTGCTCAGGGCAAACCTGTGGCTGCGCTGCCTGTTTATAACGCTTCCAGCCTGCTGCGACGTTTACGCTCGCGCATAAACAGGATCACCAGACCGAACCAGAGCACGCCGCTGATAAAGTTGACCAGGCAGAACCATAGCGTGCCGCCGCTGAAGTAGCCACTTTTCGCCAGCTCAATTCCCACCGCCAGCGTCATAATACTGATCATCCCCAGCATCGCTGCCACGCTGCCTTTGCCTTCGTTGCTGGCGTAGAGCGTCAGGCGATACAGTCCGGCATTGACCATGCCCGCGCCAAAGGCGTAGAGACTCAGACCAGCGGTTATCAGCAGATAACCGTGGCTGTTCATCAGACTCGCCACCAGCGCCAGGCTCAGACCAATCAAAATCGGCCAGGCGGCGAACTTCACCGGCTGTTCAATCGGTACGCGTCCCGCCAGCTTACTCAGCGTCAGGTTACCGGCGATCATCGCCAGAAACACCGGCAGCTGCAGCAGCGCGTACTGCATACGCGACAGACCTTCGTCGTGCATCAGGATCACCGGCGAAAGAGCAACCCAGGTGAGGATCGGGATAAACACCAGCCCGATAGCGAAGGAACCAAACATCACCAGCCGGTCTTTCATCAGCCGGCCATAGTTGCGTGCCAGATTGGGCAGGGCGATGGAATGACTGCGGTCACCAGCGGTTTCGGGCATCACACGCCACAACACCACAAAGGCGACCAGACTGCAGGCGGCAAACAGCCAGAACATGCTGCGCCAGTTGCCAATGGTGAGCCAGGCAGCACCGGCAAGCGGACCCGCCAGCGGAGCCAGCAGCGCCACGTTGGCCATCAGCGCCATCATGCGCACCGCTAGCGCCTCATCAAAGGCTTCCTGAATTGCGGCATAGCCGACCGCGCCGATAAAGCAGAGGCTGATACCCTGAATAAAGCGCAGGCTGACAAATTCTTCAATTGAGCTGACCCAGTGCATCAGCATGCAGGCGACGGCAAAAAACAGGATGCCGAAGAGCATCACCGGTCGCCGGCCAAACTTATCAGAAAGAGGACCCAGCAGCCATTGCAGCACCACGCCGCCAATCAGGTAGGCGGTCAGGGAGGTGGAGACCCATTCAGGGCCGACGGAAAATTCGCTGGTGACGATCAGCATGCCAGGCTGGATCATGTCATGAGCAATATAGGTGGCAAACTCGAACAGCACTAACGCCAGAGGAAAGAGTAAAATTCGGCCGGTAAGCTGGCTGATGGGGTGGAAACGGGCCATCTGGCCTCCTTGTCAGAAAAGAAAACGCGACTGCCAGGCAGTCGCGTTGTTTATTCTACACCGACATTGTAAACCCGGACTCAATTAATCCACGCGCAGCACACGTGTGGTATTGGTGGTGCCGGTGGCGCCCATCACATCGCCCTGCGTCACAATGACCAGATCGCCAGAGACCAGGAAGCCTTTGTCGCGCAGCAGGTTAACGGCATCGTGCGCAGCAGCCACACCGTCGTTATTGCTGTCGAAGAATACTGGCGTTACGCCGCGATAGAGCGCGGTGAGATTCAGCGTGCGTTCATGGCGTGACATGGCAAAAATCGGCAGGCCCGAGGTGATACGTGAGGTCATCAGCGGGGTACGGCCCGACTCGGTCATGGTGATGATCGCGGTGACGCCCTGCAGGTGGTTCGCGGCGTACATGGATGACATAGCAATCGCTTCTTCGACATTGTCGAACTGCACGTCCAGACGATGCTTGGAGACGTTGACGCTCGGGATCTTCTCCGCGCCCAGGCAGACCTTCGCCATCGCTGAGACAGTTTCAGCCGGATACTGACCCGCTGCGGTTTCCGCAGAGAGCATCACAGCATCGGTACCATCCAGCACGGCGTTCGCCACGTCCATCACTTCTGCGCGGGTCGGCATCGGGTTAGTGATCATCGACTCCATCATCTGCGTCGCGGTAATGATGGTGCGGTTAAGCTGGCGGGCACGACGAATCAATGCTTTCTGAATGCCGACCAGTTCCGGATCGCCAATCTCAACGCCCAGATCGCCACGCGCCACCATCACCACATCAGAGGCCAGAATGATGTCATCCATCGCTTCCTGGCTGGCGACCGCTTCGGCACGTTCCACTTTTGCGACCAGTTTGGCGTCACAACCCGCTTCGCGCGCCAGACGACGTGCCAGATTCATATCTTCACCACAGCGTGGGAAAGAGACGGCCAGATAGTCGACCCGGATTTTGGCGGCAGTGATGATATCCGCTTTATCTTTTTCGGTCAGCGCTTCAGCTGAGAGTCCGCCGCCCAGTTTGTTAATGCCTTTGTTGTTCGACAGCGGGCCACCCACGGTGACTTCGGTGAACACTTTCATCTCCTGAACTTCCAGCACTTTCAGCTGCACGCGGCCATCATCCAGCAGCAGGATATCGCCCGGCACCACATCTGCCGGCAGGCCTTTGTAGTCGATACCCACGCGCTCTTTATCGCCTTCGCCTTTACCCAGATTGGCATCCAGCAGGAAACGGTCACCGATATTCAGGAAAACTTTGCCTTCTTTGAAGGTTGAAACACGAATTTTTGGACCCTGGAGGTCACCGAGGATGGCCACGTGGCGACCCAGTTTTGCGGCAATCTCACGCACTTTATCGGCACGGATCTGGTGATCTTCTGGCGTGCCGTGAGAGAAGTTGAGTCGTACAACGTTCGCGCCGGCAGCGATGATTTTTTCTAAATTATTATCACGATCGGTGGCCGGGCCGAGAGTTGTAACGATTTTGGTTCTTCTGAGACGTCTTGACATCGAGGACTCCGTAAACATTTAAGCGTGCCCTGGTCTGCGGACACAGCATGGTTATCTATTCTATATGATCGACGGGTTGTGATACGACTCACATTGTAAATGTGATGTTAATTTTTTTACCGATCATCCTTTTCCCGAATGGTGTGCTTTTCGTAACGCGACGCTTTCAACGCCTCTTTCACGCGTTTCAGGTTTTCCCGGAAGGGCGCACCCCGTTCCAGGGTGAAACCGGTCGCCAACACATCGATCACGGTCAACTGCGCCAGGCGCGATACCATCGGCAAATAGATATCCGTATCTTCCGGTACATCAAGCACTAAAGCTATCGCTGCTTCATGGGCAAGGGGAGAATCGGCAGAGGTGATGGCTATAACGGTGGAACCGTTTACACGGGCCAGGCGAGCCAGTTCTACCATATTTTTTGTGCGTCCAGTATGCGAAATGAGAACAAAAACGTCACCGGCTCGACTATTTATGCAACTCATGCGCTGGATCACAATATCGTCTGACCAGATGACCGGCAGATTAAAGCGCAGAAATTTGGTAAAGGCGTCATGCGCCACCACAGCGGAAGCACCCAGCCCGAAAAAGGCGAGTTTGTCAGCCTGAGTGAGCAGGGTGACGGCCTGCTGCAGTTGGGTGCTATCCAGTTGATCCCGCACCCGCTGCAGCCCTGCCAGCGCCGAGTCAAAGATTTTGTGGCTGTAGTTCTCCACACTGTCATCGTCCTCCACGCCCCGGCTGACCCAGTTGCTGCTTTTCACCAGGCTCTGCGCCAGTTGCAGCTTAAAGTCGGGAAAACCGCGCGCGCCCAGTCGATGACAGAAGCGATTCACCGTGGGTTCACTGACGCAGGCTTCGCGCGCCAGGGTCGCGATGCTGGAGTGCATCGCCGCCTGTGGCGCAGCCAGAATCTGCCGGGCGACTTTCTGTTCCGCATTGCTGAGCGCGGCAAACTGCACCTCAATTTTTTCCAGCATATTCATAAGCCGATGACCATAATCACTTTTACCAATTTCAATTATCCCTGTCGTCAGAGTCGATTAACAGAGACTATATCGTGTCAGCACCAGCCAGGCGCAACGGCGGACAAGTCGATTGCCCTTTTTTTTGGGATACTTTGACCGGTGCCTGATTTTCCTGACACCAACAGACACAGAAAAAACCGGCAATCCGCACGTGTCATCACACGCGCTTAGCACATCCGGTACAGAGTTAATGCGGTTAACCCGGCGAGTCGGTTTACCTGACGCGGGGAAAAAAGTACATTGTGCTCAAAGAAAATAATAACCTGGACCCGGTGGCAGAGGATGCATCACCACCGGACTATCCTGCAACGAGGAGAGGAAAATGGCGGTAACACAAACAGCCCAGGCATGCGATCTGGTGATTTTCGGTGCCAAAGGCGATCTTGCACGCCGTAAACTGTTGCCTTCACTGTACCAGTTAGAGAAAGCGGGGCAGATCCACGAGGAAACCCGCATTATTGGTGTCGGCCGTGCCGAGTGGGATAAAGCGGAATACACCAAAGTGGTACGTGAAGCGCTGGAAACCTTCATGAAGGAGAAGATTGACGAAGCGCTGTGGGACAAACTCAGCAATCGTCTCGACTTCTGCAACCTCGATGTCAACGACACCACGCACTTCCCGAAACTGGGCAAGATGCTGGACCAGAAAAATCGCACCACCATCAACTACTTTGCCATGCCACCCAGCACCTTTGGCGCCATCTGCCAGGGGCTGGGCACCGCGAAGCTGAATGCTAAACCGGCGCGCGTAGTGATGGAGAAGCCGCTGGGCACCTCACTGGAAACCTCACAGGAGATCAACGACAGCGTTGGTGAGTACTTTGATGAGAGCCAGGTGTTCCGTATTGACCACTACCTTGGTAAAGAGACGGTGCTTAACCTGCTGGCGCTGCGCTTTGCTAACTCTATCTTCGTGAATAACTGGGATAACCGTACCATCGATCACGTCCAGATTACCGTGGCCGAAGAGGTGGGCATCGAAGGCCGCTGGGGTTACTTCGATAAAGCGGGCCAGATGCGCGACATGATCCAGAACCACCTGCTGCAGATTCTGACCATGATCGCCATGTCGCCGCCGTCAGACCTCAGCGCCGACAGCATCCGTGACGAAAAAGTTAAAGTGCTGCGCTCGCTGCGCCGCATCGATCAGACCAACGTGCGTGAGAAAACCGTTCGCGGCCAGTACACCGCTGGCTTTGTGCAGGGCAAAAAAGTGCCTGGCTACCTGGAAGAAGAGGGTGCCAATAAGTCGAGCGCCACAGAGACCTTCGTGGCAATTCGTGTCGATATCGACAACTGGCGCTGGGCGGGTGTGCCGTTCTACCTGCGTACCGGTAAGCGTTTGCCGACCAAGTGTTCAGAAGTGGTGGTCTACTTCAAAAACCCGGAGATGAACCTGTTTAAAGACTCCTACTCAGAGCTGCCGCAGAACAAGCTGACGATTCGTCTGCAGCCGGACGAAGGGGTGGATATTGAGATCCTGAACAAAGTGCCGGGCCTCGATCACAAGCACAAGCTGCAGACCACCAAGCTGGATCTGAGCTACTCCGAGACCTTTAACCAGTCGCACCTTGCTGATGCTTACGAGCGTCTGCTGCTGGAGAGCATGCGCGGTATCCAGGCGCTGTTTGTGCGCCGCGATGAAGTGGAAGCCGCATGGACCTATGTCGATTCCATTATCGACGCCTGGGCTGCGGACGGCGACTCTTCCAAGCCGTATCAGGCGGGCACCTGGGGCCCGGTGGCCTCAGTGGCGATGATTACCCGCGATGGCCGCTCGTGGAACGAGTTCGAATAACGGAAATGATGATGAAGCCCGCAACGCGGGCTTTTTTTTCGCCCTTAAACCGGGCCAGCCGACACGAATAAAATTGAACTGCCGTTTCAAAATGGTCGCAGGATGATAGACGCTCAGGAAGCTGATCATGTATGGTAGTGACGCAATTTACAGGGCAGGAGCCGATGCTCCATGACCGGGTCGCAATCCCGGTGTTATCAAGCAAGGGGAACTGATGAAAAACTGGAAAACGAGTGCAGAACAGATCCTGACTACCGGACCTGTCGTGCCGGTCATCGTTGTGAACAAACTGGAACACGCCGTGCCGATGGCAAAAGCGCTGGTGGCAGGCGGTGTCAGAGTGCTGGAAGTGACGCTGCGCACGCCAGTGGCGATGGACGCTTTACGTGCGATGATCAAAGAAGTGCCGGATGCGATCGTTGGTGCGGGAACGGTGATTAATCCGCAGCAGTTACAGGAAGTGACCGATGCCGGTGCGCAGTTTGTGATCAGCCCTGGCGTCACCGAGTCGCTGCTGAGAGCGGCCGTTGAAGGGCCGGTGCCGTTGATTCCCGGCATCAGCACCGTTTCTGAGTTAATGACCGGTATGGACTACGGTCTGCGCGAGTTCAAGTTTTTCCCGGCAGAAGCGAACGGCGGCGTTAAAGCGCTGCAGGCGATTGGCGGACCCTTCCCGCAGGTGCGATTCTGCCCGACCGGCGGCATCTCTCCGGCGAACTACCGTGACTATCTGGCGCTGAAAAGCGTGCTTTGCATCGGCGGCTCCTGGCTGGTGCCCAACGACGCGCTGGAAGCGGGCGACTGGGATCGCATCACCCGCCTGGCACGCGAAGCTGTTGAAGGCGCGAAGTAAGTTATGGCGGTGAGCATCTGCTCACCGCACACCTTTACCCCTGAACCGTGACCGCTGCTGCGCTGGCAACGGCACGCGCAATCGCCTGATCGGTGCTGTCACCGCTGGCCAGTGCCACGCCCAGACGACGCTGACCGCTGATTTCCGGCTTGCCGAACAGGCGCAGTTGCAGACCGGCACCCAGCGCCGCTTCGACATTCACAAACTGCACATTCTGGCTGGTGAGTTGCGGCAGAATAACGGTGGACGCTGACGGACCATACTGGCGAATCGCACCAATCGGCAGACCGAGAAACGCCCGCACGTGCAGCGCAAACTCTGACAGATCCTGCGAAATCAGCGTCACCATGCCGGTGTCGTGTGGACGCGGCGAAACTTCGCTGAATATCACCTCATCACCGCAGACAAACAGCTCAACGCCAAACAAACCATAGCCACCCAGCGCCTGAACCACCTGCGCGGCAACATCCTGTGCCCGCTGCAGCGCCACATCACTCATCTGCTGCGGCTGCCAGGATTCACGATAATCGCCATCCTCCTGACGGTGACCAATCGGCGCACAGAAATGAATGCCATCGACTGCGCTGATGGTTAACAGGGTGATCTCGAAATCGAAGTCAACAACACCTTCGACGATGATGCGTCCGGCACCCGCGCGGCCACCCTGTTGCGCATAGTCCCAGGCATTATCGAGCTGGCTGGCGTCGCGGATAAAGCTCTGACCTTTGCCGGATGAACTCATTACCGGCTTCACAATGCAGGGAAAGCCGATTTCGGTAGCCGCTTCATCAAAGCGCGCCTTGCTGTCGGCAAAGCGATAGCGGGAGGTCGGCAGAGAGAGCTCTTCAGCCGCCAGCCGCCGAATGCCTTCGCGGTTCATGGTCAGCCGCGCGGCACGGGCAGTCGGCACCACGCGCTGGCCTTGCTGCTCCAGCTCAACCAGGGTCTCCGTGGCGATGGCTTCGATTTCCGGTACGACAAAATCAGGCTTCTCTTCAGCGATTAACGCTGCCAGTGCCGCGCCATCCAGCATGTTAATCACATGGCTGCGATGGGCGACGTGCATCGCCGGGGCATCGGCGTAACGATCGACCGCGATCACTTCCACACCCAGACGCTGACACTCCAGCGCCACCTCTTTACCCAGTTCACCTGAACCCAATAGCATCACACGCGTTGCTGCAGGACGCAGCGCTGTTCCGAGAGTCGTCATTTCTTCACCTAAGCAGTCAAAATTCGCGCGCAAGTATAAACGAAAACGTTTGCGTTCTCATCTTTCGTCCATCTGACACAACCTTTTGCCTTACTTTTCCCGCTCTGACGTTTCCTGACACCCCTTACGTCAGGATAGCGGACTGACATCTTAAAAGGAGTGGATGATGAATAACTGGTTGCAACAAATTCAGTCGGTACTCACGAAGAAGGGCGGTGAGGGCAAATCGGGTGGCGGCTTAAGCGACATGCTGGCGCCGGGTGCGCTGGGCGGCCTGGCCGGTATGCTGATTGCCAGTAAATCGTCGCGCAAACTGCTGACAAAATATGGCGGCAAGGCGCTGATTATCGGTGGCGGTGCGGCTGCGGGCGCGGTGTTATGGAACAAATACAAGCAGCGGGTCAGCGAAGCGCACCAGAATGAACCTGACTTTGGCGTGGCGCAGACGCCGGTTAACCTGCGGGCCGAACGTCTGGTGACGGCGCTGGTGTTTGCCGCCAAAAGCGACGGGCACATTGACGATCAGGAACGGGCAGCCATTGAGCAGAATATTCATCAGTCCGGTTACGGTCAGGAAGCGGAACAGCTGATCCAGAAAGCCATGAACCGCCCGCTGGATCCGCAGTGGCTGGCCGCCGATGTGAAAAACGAGGAGGAGGCGCTGGAGCTCTACTTCCTGAGCTGTGCCGCTATCGACGTTGATCACTTCATGGAGCGCAGCTACCTCTCCGCGCTGGGCGACGCGCTGAAAATTCCCCAGGATGTTCGCGACGGCATTCAGCAGGATCTTGAGGCTGAGAAAGCCCGTTTACCCGCCAGTTAATCCCTCTGATATTCCGCTGGCGGGTCACAGGATGTGATCCGCCAGCGGCTGCTTCTCAACCTATACCTGGCTTCCCGCTGCTGAAGTGTTACGCTTACAGATCATTACGTTCACGGAGACGGATGGATGAAAGCACCCATCGCAAAAAAAATACCCCATGAGATGACGTTGCACGGCGAGACGCGCGTTGACGACTACTACTGGCTGCGCGACGACAAGCGCGAAAACAGCGAGGTTCTTGATTACCTGCGTGCCGAAAACAACTACGGCAAAAAAATCATGTCGTCACAGCAGCCACTGCAGGACCGGGTATTAAAAGAGATTATCGATCGGCTGCCGCCTGAAGATCACTCAGTGCCCTATGTGAAAAATGGCTACCGTTATCAGAGCCGCTACCAGAGCGGTAACGAATACCCGGCCTATTATCGTCAACCCGCCGCGAGCGATGAGTCTGACGAGTGGAGCCTGCTGCTGGATGCCAACCAGCGCGCCTCGCACAGCGATTTCTACACCATGGGCGCGCTGCATATCAGTCCGGATAACCTTGTCATGGCGCTGGCTGAAGATTTCCTGTCTCGCCGGCAATATGGCATCCGCTTCCGCAATCTGGAGAGTGGCAGCTGGTACCCTGAAGTGCTGAGCAATGCCTCTTCCAGCTTCGCATGGGGTAACGACTCGCGCACCCTCTACTATGTACGAAAACACCCGCAGACGCTGCTCTCCTATCAGGTATGGCGACACGAACTCGGTTCACCACAGTCAGATGACCAACTGGTGTATGAAGAGCAGGATGACACTTATCATCTCAGCGTGCATAAGACCACCTCCAAGCAGTTCATCATGATTGCGCTCTACAGCACCAACACCAGCGAAATTCAGCTGATTGATGCGAACTTCCCCGATGCGCAGCCCCATGTGTTTCTGCCGCGCCGCCGCGATCATGAGTACAGCATCGACCACTACGATCATCAGTTCTTCATTCGATCCAACCGGGAAGGCGAAAACTTCGGGCTGTACCGCAGCCGCTATCTGGACGAGTCACGCTGGGAAACCCTGATCCCGGCACGGGAACAGGTAGTGATGGAAGATTTTCAGCTGTTTCGGGACTGGCTGGTGGTCGAGGAGCGCCAGCGCGGCTTAACCAGCCTGCGGCAGATAAACTGGGCCAGCGGTGAAACCAGCGGCATCGCCTTTGACGACCCGACCTATGTGACCTGGCTGGCCTACAATCCGACGCCGCGCACCAGCAAACTGCGCTACGGCTATTCGTCGATGACCACGCCGACCACGCTGTTTGAACTGGATATGGATAGCGGCGAACGCCGCATCCTGAAGCAGAGCGCGGTGAAAGGCTTTAACGCGGAAGATTACAAAAGCGAACACCACTGGATCAAAGTCAGCGATGGCACCGAAGTGCCGGTATCGCTGGTCTATCACCGCAAACACTATCAGCCCGGTCAGAATCCGATGCTGGTGTATGGCTACGGTGCCTACGGCAGCAGTATGGATGCCGATTTCAGCGTCAGCCGCCTGAGCCTGCTGGATCGCGGCTTTGTCTATGCGCTGATACAGGTGCGCGGCGGCGGTGAGCTGGGGCAGCAATGGTATGACGGCGGCCGCCTGCTGAACAAAATGAACAGCTTCACCGATTTTATCGATGTCACTAACGCACTGGTGGCGCGCGGCATCGGACACCCGGAACGGCTCTATGCTATGGGTGGCAGCGCGGGTGGCTTACTCATGGGCGGGGTGATTAACCTGGCACCGGAACGGTTCCACGGTGTGGTTGCCCAGGTGCCGTTTGTGGATGTGGTTACCACGATGCTGGATGAGTCGATTCCGCTGACCACTGGCGAGTATGACGAGTGGGGCAACCCCAATGATCCGGAGTACTACCGTTATATCCGCCAGTACAGCCCTTATGACAATATCGAGGCGAAAGCCTATCCCCACCTGCTGGTCACCACCGGCCTGCACGATTCGCAGGTGCAGTACTGGGAACCGGCCAAGTGGGTGGCGAAGCTGAGATCGATGAAAACCGACAATAACCTGCTGCTGCTCTGCACCGACATGGATGCGGGCCACGGCGGCAAGTCGGGGCGCTACAAAGCCTATGAAGGGATCGCGATGGAATACAGCTTCCTGCTGGGGCTGGCGCAGGGCACCTTACCGCCAGTTCAGGATTACTGAGACTCGGTCAGGAACTTACGCAGCGCCTGCCGCAATGGCGGGCGCAGATCGCTGACGTTATCCAGCATCCACTTCAGATAGCCCGGATCCTTACGTGCAACCACCGCAATCGCCTGACCGCGGTATTTGCCAAACGGCAGAACGTCGTCGCGCTGGGCCGCCGGTTGTGACCGCACAATCATCTCGGAGGCACTCCAGCCGGAGGTCTCCATAATACGGATCAGCAGCGCCGCCGTAACATAGCAGTCATAGAGCGCGCGGTGGGCATGCAGGTCGGCGGGCGGTATAACATCCAGCTTCAGCGAATGACGCAGTGCCTGGTTGCCATATTTAATACCCGGCCAGAGCTGACGCGCCAGCTGCATGGTGCAGATCCACTCTCCGTACATCTCCGGCAGCATCCGGCGATCAAAACTGGCGTTGTGCGCCACATAAAAAGCACTGCCGTGATAGCGTGGGATCGCCTCTTCAATGGTCGGCTTACCGGCGACCATCGCTTCGGTGATGCGATGCACGGCCATCGCCTGACGGCTGATAGGGCGGTCGGGCAGGGTGAGATCGCTCATCGGATTCACAATCTGGCCGTTGACCACATCCACGGACGCCACTTCGACTACGCCGCCCTGCAGACCGCAGGTTTCGGTATCAATAACGCGAAATATCATTGCTTCATCTTCGGTTCATAAGGAAGGCGCGACAGGCTGAGCGACGCCTGGCGGTAGTGCATCAGACGCTGACGAAACCAGTCACGCAGCGCTTCGGGCTGCTCCTGCGCCACCATTTCGGCGACGATCGGCATGTTATAGCGCTCTTTAAACGCCACACCCGCTGCCGCCAAATCGACATTAATCTTGTCTTTCTCTTCCTGGGACAGCAGGGCAAGGTTATGGCTCATAATATTCTCCTGACGATAGCGGGCAAAAGTAATGTTTTCGGCGGTCTGAATCAAGGATAAAGGATCGCATCGCTGGCCTCGACAGTGCAAATACAGCAGCGTATCCTTTTGCCACGTTTATCGCCCTGGCGGCGGTTAAAAGGATGATCTTATGCATAAAAAACTGATTTCCCGCATGATTATTGCGCTGGCGGCAGCCGGACTGATGACATTCAGTTCGCTGGCAGCGGCGCATGCGCATCTCCAGTCTTCTATCCCGGCGGCCAAAGCGCAGGTAACGACATCCACCGATGCGCTGACGCTGAACTTCAGTGAAGATATTGAAGCGGCATTCAGCGGCGTCACGCTGCTGGATAGTGAACAGAAACCTGTCGTCACCGCTAAAGCCCGCGTTGAATCTGGCCAGAAAAACCGCCTGATTGTGGGCCTGTCTCAGCCGCTGCAAGCGGGCAGCTATCAGGTTAACTGGCATGTGCTGTCGGTGGATGGACACAAAACCGCAGGAAGCTATCGCTTTAACGTGAAGTAACCCCGGTGACCACACTCTGGATCCTGTTGCGCGCGCTGCATTTTATCGCCGTGATGCTGCTGACCGGCAGCGCCTGTTACAGTGCGCTGCTGGCACCCAAACGCTATCGACCCCTACTGGCGCGACGATTAAACCCGCTGGTGAAAGGGAGCGCCTGGCTGGCGCTGCTGAGTGCACTTGCGATGCTGGCCTGCCAGAATGTGTTGATGAGCGGCGACAGCGCCAATCTGGCCGATGTCGATATCTGGCTGGCGGTGATTGGCACGCACTTCGGTGGCGTGTGGCTGTGGGAAATCCTGTTTAGCCTGCTGGCCGTTGCCGGTTTGTTACTGACCGGGCGGCTGCGTCAGCCCGTGTTACTGCTGGCGGGCGTTCTGCAACTGGCCTGCATGGCTCTGATAGGTCATGCCGCGATGCGCGATGGCTGGCCGGGATTGTTTCAGCAGCTCAATCATGCACTGCATCTGATTGCCGCGGCGTTCTGGACGGGCGGATTACTGCCTCTGTTGCTGTTGATGCGGGAGGCGCGCCAAATCGATCGCCGCACTGACGCTATCCGCACCATGATGCGCTTTTCGCGCTATGGTCATCTGGCGGTGGCGTTAACGCTGCTGAGCGGCCTGATAAACAGCGTGATGATCGTAGGCTGGCCGCTCACGTGGCAGGATTCACGCTACATTGTATTGTTGTTGTGCAAAGTGCTGCTGGTTGCCCTGATGGTGCTGGTGGCGCTGATTAACCGATACTGGCTGGTGCCGCGATTCCGCCTGGCGGGCAGCGGGACGCAGCAAAAATTTATTCGCATGACGCAGCTTGAACTGCTGCTGGCGTGCGGAGTGGTTGGGCTGGTCAGCGTATTTGCCACGCTGTCGCCAGCCTGAATGTGGTTTAAGAGAGAAAAGGGTAGTTATGTTGCTGAAGAAAGTGATCCCCGCAATCCTGTTGTTATCCGTATGCGGCCAGGCGCTGGCGGCACAAATCATTACCGTCAGCCGCTTTGAGATCGGTAAAGAGAAGTGGCCGTTTAACCGTGAAGAGGTGATGCTGACCTGTGAGAAAGATGGTGCGATGTTTGCCATCAACCCGAGCACGCTGATGACATACCCCCTGAACGATATCGCCGACACACTGTTCAAAAACAAACAGGTGAAAGCGCAGCCGATCAGCGTGATCCAGGCCGAAGATAAAGCGCATCCGGGCCAGATGATGAGTCTGCAGCCGATTGTTGAGCGCACCCAGGCGTTGTGCGGTAAATAAACCTGTGGGTGCAGCACCGCGCTGCGCCCAACCCCTCTTTTTTTGCCGTTGCGATCACAAACTGATCCGGTTTATGGTCCTGCGCCTCCCGTTTGCTGGCAATTCCACCGCGCTGTTCTAATGTTAAATGGCAAGGCGACATCGCCTTCATAAATGCCAACTTTTAGCGCACGGCTCCTTGAGAGCCATTTCCCTGGACCGAATATAGGAATCGTATTCGGTCTTTTTTTGGTTGGCATCTAAAAACAGCAACTTACAATATAATCAATCAGTTAAGCCCGATCCTGTTACCTTCTGTTCTACTCTGCTGGACTCTGTGCCGCCACTTTGTCGCCATTTTTCTTCGCCATCAACGCCAGTGGATTGCAGCGAATTGCATCTTCAAGATGGTCGGGCGCGAAGTGCGCATAACGCATCGTCACCCTGATGTCGGAATGCCCGAGAATACGCTGCAGCACGATGATATTTCCTCCGGCCATCATAAAGTGGCTGGCAAAGCTATGGCGCAGTACATGGCTCATCTGGCCTTCTGGTAATTCAATGCCGGCCAGGCGAATGACCCGATAAAACTGGCGATAGCACTCTGCAAAAAAACGGCCCTCTTTGTCTTTTAATTCTTTATACAGGGCGTTGTCGATGGGTACCGAGCGGTTCTTTTTGCCTTTGGTATTGATGAAAGTGATTTTGTTTGGAGACAATTGTGAGGCTTTAAGATTCGCGGCTTCACTCCACCGGCATCCGGTTGAAAGGCAGATTTTGATAATCAGTGTCAGATCAGGGTTATCGTGAACTTTGCAGGCGGCAAAAAGCTTTTGTATCTGGGTTTCAGTCAACCATGCCATTTCTTTCTCTGGCTGATCAAACTCCCGTATATTTTTAAGTGGGTTGGGGTAGCTGATTTCGCCAAGCCGTTCCAGCTCATTGAAAAGAGCGCGAAGGAATGCATGTTCACAGTTAATGGTACCCGGTGAGACCTTTAACGATTTATCACTGGTTTTGTATCCATTCTGTATGAGGCCCTGTAAACGCCGATCCCGATAATGTGCCCAATCCTTCGAAGTGATAGCGGCAGCAACGGGGTTCCCCATGCCATTGCAAATAATATTAAGTTTGCCGAGTCGGCCTTTTCTGTCACTTAGCGAGCAACCGTGCAATTTGTACCATAGCTCGATAAGTTCGCTCAGCTTGCGGTTATCCTCTTTCTCAGCCAGCCAGGGTTTAGCCTTCATTTCGTCCTGAGTGTATTGCTCAAAGGCAATGGCTTCGGCACGGGTCCTGAACTGTCGCCTTACACGTTTGCCATCCCTCCCGTTGAGATAGCACTCGCAGAGCCACTTACCTGTATTTAATTTCCTTATTGCCATGCAGTCCCCCTTGATAAAAGGGGATTAAATTACTGTATATAAAACCAGTATTCAATGTTTGATTATGGATTTTCAAACATGAAAAAGCCCGCTAAGCGGGCTAAATTAATGCAGAAGGGAAGCTTGCTGTTGGCTGGTGTAGAGTGGCACCTTATTGATTTGCCCAGGCGAAACAATCATTCCAGTCACGGTCTCGTGCGTTTTGAATGTGCAGCTGCAATTAATATTCTGGCACTGGTGATAACGTTCTTTTGTTTCTTTTGAAACATAGCGGCTGCTTTTTGCGTGGGCTGCTGTCTGGCATAAAGGGCAGTGCATCATCATCAATATCCTCAAAAAGGGCAGGGGAGAGCTACTTAGTTTGAATATGCAAATCGTGTTTTGCAAATTACACCCGAATTAAGCAGTTTCCGTTTCACCCTCTGTTTCTGACTGATATTCAATATCTGAAAGCAGCACTTCAAACTCAAGCGTGGTTGTATACCCGCTGCCGCTCAGGCTATGCGTCACCTTACTGATAATCCACGGCTGCGCATCGATCACCGACTTAAAGCCGCTCACCCTGACCGGCGTCTCCGGGTACAGGTCGGCACGTCCCATCGCGAGCGTAAGCGAGAACTCAGCGACGCCGCGCTGCAGCTTATCCCACTTTGCTTTAGCTGCCCGCATCGCGGCCGCTTTCGTCGCATACACGGTCGTCAGCGTAAAAATGTTGTCTTCAGTCCCTGCGAGGTAATCGCCCTCTCGGGCCTCTGGTGTTTTGGTCGCAGTCGTCTTTTTCTTTTTAGCCGCCGGATGCTCCAGCGCACGCAGGTGTTTAACCTTCGGCTTACGCTTTACCTTAACTTTCTTGGGCTTAGGGTCTTTGGTGTGCAGCCAGCTTGCCGAGACACCCGTATATGCGCCACGGTCGGCAATGCTGAAGCTGTGCCGGTCGCCGTCCTGTCGCGTAATCGTCATCTGCGGGATTGGTTTGCCGCTGGCGGTGACACCGTTACCGGGCTTTATAAAAAGAAGCCGCCCGGCCTTCACTGCCGCAACCGCGCCGTACAGCGTGGCAAGTCGCGTCAGGAATTTAGCATCTGTCTCCTGCGTCTGGTCAATGTGCGCCACGGCGATTCCGGCGAATCCATCGGCCAGCATGGGCTTTAAATTATTGCGCCCGGCTATCTGCGTGACGACTTCCCCCAGGGTAGTGTCGTGATAGGACACCTCCCGGCGGGAATTGAGCGAGCCACGGAAATCAGCGCTGCGGGCGCGAATGGTCATGGTGTCAGGCGCGCCGTGGTGCTCAACCTCATCAACGGTGAAATTACCTTTGCCGAAAAGCGTCTGCCCCTTCCAGCCAAGAAACAGCGTTATCACTGCGCCGCGTACCGGCATTGCCAGCTGGCCGTCGGCGTCGTCCAGCTCAATATCCAGCTGGTCAGCTTCAAAGCCGCGATTATCGGTCAGTGTCATCGAGATAAGGCGATCCCGGATATTGGTTGTGACGTCCTTAGAGTTAACCTTCAGCATGAAATCTGGCGTCAGCTGCGCCCCGGCCTGCACCGGCAGGCTGCTTATCCCGATCATCCGAGCAGCCCCCCTGCAGTTGAAATCAGGCTACCGGCCGCCGACTTCACGCCGTTAATTGCTGACGTGAGCTGCCCTGGCAGACTGGCGGAGCCGCTGATAAGCCCGTCAGCCTGTTTCTTCAGGTCGCCAAACATCGAGGTAAGCGACTCGTCAACGCGCTTCAGGCTCAGGGTAAACATGATTTTGCTGGCCGTTCCGTTGGGGTAAAACTCGCTGAAGGTGTTAGAAATACTCTCGATCACGTACATGCCGTAAATCATGCCACTGCCGCCAATCAGCGGCCATGCCATGCCCTCGTCAGCCATCAGTCGTACGGTCATCAGCGACACCGAACCGCCTGTGATTTCCGGGCGCAGCTCACCGGAAAGCGTGATTTTTTCATCGCCCGGCCCGACAAACTGCGCCGCCGGACGCTGTCCGAACCGGCTGTTAGTGGGCCAGCGGTAGTCGATATTCTGCTGCATATCCCCGTATGGCAGGGTCTGTCGCATAAACGGCATCATGCCGTAAATCATCATCATCGGTTAGTCCTCCCAGCCCATCTTGCTGCGGTTTTGCGCCTGGCGATTGCGCTGCTCTTTTGCCTGGTGCTGCGCCATCAGCGCCATTGCGTCGTCTTTGGTCATACCCTCATGCATATTGATTTCATACTGATAGGTGTTCTGGCTGCGGTCGGTAAATCCGCCTCCGGCTGACGGCGAGGAAACCGGGCGGTAAGGCGCACCACCATAGGCAATGTTATATTGCAGCCCGCCGGTATCTGCGCCCGCGCCGCCGGTCGCTACCGCATCGGGCGACGGCACTTTGTCTTTCAGACCATCGGATTTTGTGTCGATGATGCCGAGCTTATCCAGAACCCAGTTGATGCCACCCATAAGCTGATCGAGCGCATGGCTCGGAATTTTCAGCGCCTCGGCCAGCATATTGCCGAACTTCTTACCCATATCTCCGGCGGCGGCAAGTTCGGTCTGCGTGGATTTCACCGGCTCCAGCAGTTTGCCGAACCAGTCCCAAAGCTCTTTGACCTTGCCACCTACCCACTCAAAAACCGGCTTCAGCGAACCGAAGGAATCACTGATCGGCCCCATCGCTGCGGTAAAGCCTTCGGCCATGCCTGCTATAAAGGCACTGATAGGTTCCCAGTATTTACGTACCAGTAGCGCACCAGCCACGATTGCCGCCGCGACGGCTACAACCGGAAGCGTGATAACTCCGAGCGCGGCCGTGATAGCTCCGCCCGCGATGCTGAATGCCGTACCGAGGAAGCCAGCCCCGGCAATCAGGGTATTTACGCCCGCAATCACCGGCCAGGCTACCAGCCCGATAGCGCCTAGCGCCCCGGCCAGCATCAGCCCGCCCATTACCACTTTTGCAATACCGCCCGCCAGCTCAGGGTTAGCTTTAATCCAGCCATCAACCTTAAGCAGCAGCGCTGCTGTGTCCTGGGTAAGCGTGCGCAGGCTGCCGTCGTTCTGATCAAACAGGTCGGTGCCGATAGCCTCATAAGCAGACTGCAGCTCTTTCAGGTCGCCGCCGAGGTTATCCTGCATCACCTGAACCAGCTCGGCCGTTTTACCATCAGAGGCTTTAAACGTGGCGGTCAGCTGGTCCAGCTTTCCAGATGAAGCAGCAGTCATCAGCACTGCGGCCGATGAGCTGGCCTCCTCGCCGAAGATGGTTTTCATGTACTCGGCGCGCTGGCCCGTTCCCAGCTTGTGACTATCAAAACTCGCCTGCATTTCTTTGAGAATGGTGAAGATCGGGCGGGTATTTCCTTTGCCGTCTGCAGTTTTAATCCCCAGCTCTTTGATAGCCTTGAATGATTCGCCGGTAGGAGCCTGCAGCCTGCTCAGCACGGCCCGCCCGCCCGTACCGGCCATAGAGCCGGTAATTTTGGCATCATGCAGAGCGCCGACCATTGCCGCCGCCTGCTCGATGCTGACACCTGCGTTTTTCGCTACCGGGGCGACGTAGGTCAGCGCGTCGCTAAGCCCGTCAAAGTCAGCGGCCGTTTTATTCATGGTCATCGACAGGACGTCGCCGATGTGTGCGACCTTATCGTTTGAAAGCTGGAAGGCTGATTTCATCCCCATCAGCAGCCCGGCGTTTTCCTCCATCGTGCGCTTGTTTGCCAGCGCCATGTTGAGCGTAACCGGCGTCACCGCCTGAACGGCAGCGGCATCGCCGCCGCCTTTGGCGATAACGATTTGCGCACCTGCCGCATCATCGGCAGAGGCGGCGGTTGTATCACCCAGCTGGCGGGCCTGCGCACGCAGGGCTTTCATTTCCGGCGATTCTTTTCCCACACCGAGCACGGCCTGCAGCTCGGAGTTCTTTTGTGCAAAATCAAAACCCGGCTTCAGCAGCGACGTAGCAGCCATGCCGCCGACCGTTGCAGCCCCGATACCGGCCGCGCCCATGTTGCGCACCTTACCCGACAGCTCCTGCCCTTTGCGGTAGCGCTCGCTGGTCTGGTTCAGCCGCTCCTGCTGCGCATTCAGCCGCTGCAGCTCCATTTTCTGACGGCTCAGGCTGACGGTTGCCTGCGCCGAGGCGGATTTCAGGCGCTGCTGCTCGCTGCTCAGGGCTTTGGTGGAAATCCCCGCCGCGTTAAGTGCCTCGCGCTGCTGCTGCACCGAAAGGCGCAGGCTGTTGGTTTTGGTCTGCAGCTCTGCCGCTGCCTGCCGGGCCTTTTCCAGTGCGCGGGCCTGCTGTGTCGTCGGGCGCTCCGTGTTTTTAAACTGCACGGCCAGCGCGGCCGCCTCCTGCTTCGCGTCCTTAAGACTCTGCTGCGTGACGGCCAGCTGCGCGCTGGCCTTGCGGAAGCCGTCAATTTTCCCGGCCTGCGCGTCCAGCTCCTTAATCGTCGTCTGCGTCTGGCGTATGTCTGACGACA
This sequence comes from Pantoea pleuroti, assembly GCF_014156615.1. Classification (NCBI taxonomy): domain Bacteria; kingdom Pseudomonadati; phylum Pseudomonadota; class Gammaproteobacteria; order Enterobacterales; family Erwiniaceae; genus Pantoea; species Pantoea pleuroti. The sequence continues at coordinate 133,749 of NZ_SBFD01000001.1, forward strand.
AATTTTTGGCTGCGGTCTGCACGGCTTTGAAGGGGCGCGAGGCTTTGTCTACCGCATTCAGCAGCACCTGCACCTTGAGGTTATTGCTCATCCGGGGTTGCTCCGCTGCGGATAAAGGCTTTATGCCGCCAGTCCATCAGCTCGGCCAGCGGCATGTCGTACATCTCGGAGGGTTGCCAGTGAAATATCGTGGCAATGTCGGCCATCAGGTCGTTGACCGTCAGGCCGCGCGGCCAGTCTATTCGTCCGACTTCGACTGCAAAAAACCGATCACCTTTCCGCCCAGCGCAATCAGGTCAACCGGATCGAGGGCGTTACATTCGGCCTTTGTCAGTGCTGGCAGGGTAATGCGGGGCAGCACGGTCAGCAGGGAGTCAACATCTGACTGGCACAGATCGGCCAGTCGCACGCCGCGCAGGCTTCCGGCCGTCGGCTTAATCAGCTCCACGCTTTTAATTTCGGTTTCGCCGCGCAGCAGCGGGGTTTCAAACTCAACAATGTTATCTTTCTTTTCCATGATTGTTCTCTGTTCACTGTAGTCAGGTAAAGCCAGCGGCAGGCGCTGGCATCAGGGTTTATACCAGGCCGAGGTTTTTACGGCGCTGTTCAAGGCGGTCAACGCCGTTAACCTTCTCCACCATGTTGATGGTGTCGATTTCGATCAGCTCTTTGCCGTTAAAAGTCAGCTTGTAATAAGTGTTTTTACTGGTGATTTTGGTTTCGGTGTCTTCGCCCTGTTTGGCTTCACCGAAATCAAACGACTGATGCTTACCGCGCACCTCAATCTCTACCGCGATTTCCTCGCCGGTATCGTCGCGCTGGTAAGAGCCGGTAAAGCGCAGGGGAATGTCAGACGCACCCCACTGCGTGATTACCAGCTCATCAATACCGCCGATGCTCCACTCAACATCGAGCGCGTCATCTTCCAGACCGTTATCAATGAAGGCCGCGCCGCTCATGCCGCCCGCGCGGAACGGGTCGAGCTTACGCGCCAGCTTCGGCAGGGTCACGGCGGTGACGACGCCCTGATAGCTGTTGGCGTTATTAAAAAGGTTCATGCCCTTCAGTTTGCGTGGCAGTGCCATTTATCCGGCTCCTCAGCTATTTACGGATGCGGCGAAGTTCGCCAGATAGGTGTCGGTAATGCGCTGGCGAAGGGTTAAATCTTCCAGCGGCGGAACCGGCGTATAGTCATAATCGATAAAGAGTTTCCCCGCCTTAAGTGTGTCTTTATCATTGGCGCTTTCGTCATACCAGGCAGATGCACCCAGCAGATAACCGGCATTAACCAGCTCGCGGAACTTCGCATTGATGCCCGCGATAATCTCGCGCACCAGAACCGGCGTCAGCGGCTTATCAACCGCCCACATGTGCGCCTCGGCCATCGTGTCGGCCAGCACCTGCGCCGTGCGGGTGTAGTTCTCAAACTGAAACAGCGGGTCATCGCTGCAGGTGCGGTTGCCCCAGAAGCGGAACCCGTCTTTACGGATCAGCGTCGTAACGTCGGCCTCGTTGAGCAGGTCGGCGTCGGTGCCGGTCTGCTGCAGATCCCAGAACACCGATGCGGAAATACCGGTCACGCCGTTTACGCCGACGTTAGACAGAGTTTTATGCCAGCCTGTGTCATTGTCGATTTTGGCGCGAAGGCCCAGCGCACGGGCAGTGGCAAAGGCGGTATCGGATTTACTGGTTGCGGTGTTCCATGCAACGAAATCAGGCCAGATAACCATGATTTCGCGATGGCTGAAGTTCTGGCGGTACAGGCGGACTTCGGAAATGGTTTTACATTCCCATGCTGACACATAGGCAAAGGCGCGCAGCTGCTCCGCAATGCTGGCAAGCGCGGTTGCCACTGGCAGTGAATCCAGTCCCGGCACGCCGAGGATGCGCGGCTTCACATCGAGCTGGGTCTGCGCGGCGAGCAGCGCTTTCATGCCGGTATACTGGCCGTTTTCATCCGTGCCGCCGATGATATTGGACGTGGTTTCGGCTTCGTCGGCACCTTCAGCCACGCGCACGACGACGGTCACAGGCTTGGACTGATCGGCAATAGCCTGCAGCGCAGCGGCGAGCGTGCCTTTTTTACCTGCTTTGCCGATAGCTGCCTGCACGTTGGTGATGAGTACCGGCGTATTAAGCGGGAAGGTTGCCGCGTCCGCATCCTGCGCGGTGCAGACCATGCCGACGATTGCGGTTGATACGGTTGAAATGGTGCGCGTGCCGTCGTTGACTTCGACGACGCGGACACCATGATGATAATCAGACATCTGATGCACTCCGTTTTGAGGGTGTGCTCAGGGTGTCAGGTCATTGAATAGGATGCATGCTGTTACGGTTTGTTGGTCTGTCAGTAAAACAATTAGCAATATTCAAAAAAAACGGATGCACGAAGTACAATACTCCTCATGCATCCTCTTAAAAAATCTTGTCATAGCATTAATAAATATTTGATCTTATTTTTGATACTGCCTTAACTTATCAAGCAATTCGTCAATGGCTTCATCCTGTTGAATATCGTCTTCTTTCTGACTTTCAGAAGTTAGTTCATCATGATCTGAGAAAATACCGGCTTGCCTTTCGGTCAACTCGCGAATCATGTCTTCAATTTCTTTGCTATGATGCTCCTGAATATGCTCATCTATTGCTTGAGATAGCTCCTTCATTCTTTGTATATCTAATTCTTCTTTTACTGCTTCCTCGGCTTCATCTTCCCATTCTGCAATCGTATCTTCAATTTCTTTTAGGCTAAACATTCTTACTCCTTATTGATAAGGCATTTGGCTATATCTACTATCGAATAAAAACTTTGGCTATCAATACTAGCCTGTAATTGCATACATTTTTATGATAGTTTAAAATTGATTCACTGCTTTTAAATTAATGACTTTTAATCATACACGCTTTAGACGTTGAGCTTAACTGTATCTTTTATACATGTCTGCAACCGTAATCCGTGCACCCCTATCAAATTGCTAAATAATAGCTTTTAACTGTTCTGGTTTATCCGGCCATACGATACCTTGCCTATCACTGGTATCAATCCGGCTGAGAGCCACCCGATATCGTTTCCATTCTGCCAGACGGGCAATCTCTTCTTCTGTTGCAATACTGATATCAACCGCATCCTGCAGCGGCGCGATTGTCCGGTTTGCCACATCCATTTCAGCGGCAAGCCTGCTGCTGGCAATCAGTACTGCGTTCTCAGCTTCTGTAGCCGGGGCGCTAAACACGCCGCCACTGTAGTGATAATTTACATCGGGCTGTTCGGGTAGCGCGGTAATATCCACCCATACCAGTGACGGATGATAGAGTTTTTCAGGCTTCCCATTCAGCGAGACGATCTCAGCAACGCACTGATTTTCAATCCGGGCATAAGTTTTCATCAGCTGAATTCCTCAATGTATATAATACCGTCAGCCCCGTAGTTACCGTAGTAAGGCGAAGTTCGGATGTTGCCTCCGCCGCCCACACCAAATGAAGCTCGGTCGTTTGATGCAATCCCTTCGCCACTCCGTGAAGCACCTCCCCAATAGCTGGCTCCACCGTCCCCGGAACCCCCACGATAAGGGTTAGTGCCTCCGGTAATAACGCCGGGGGAATCGCTGCCGTCGCCGCCCTGAATATTGATATCCCCGCCAACTGCAGTTCCCCCGGCTCCTCCTGCATCACCAACTGAGTTCGCACCGTTGCCCGCTGTAATCTGCCCGTTAAAGGCACTGCTGGTTGAATTGATGCTCTCTTTGCTGCCAGCGCCAACAACCCCCGCATACGTTTTGCTGTCATCAACAGCCAACATTGCGATTGCCGTACCGCCAGCGCCGCCACCGGCACCGCGTGCGCGATAGTTTTCGCCCCAGCCCAGAAAACCATAACCGCGCCCGCCGCCGCCGGTAATGATGATTCGTGCGCGTTTAGTGCCTGGTGTGGGTTTGTAGCTGATCGCGCCCGGCGTCGTGAAAATCTGGCGGCCAATCCAGCGCCCGGAAAACTTTTCGCTAATACCGAGGTTTTTAAGAACGTCAGCAACTAGCCCGGCGTCTTTGATTTCTGCCAGGGCGCTTGCGATTTGCAGGTACTGGCTGTGTGGGTTTTTAGCATCGGTGTGAGTTTTCATTACGCTGTCAGCGTAGGCTTTCACCTCGAGCACGGCATCATCAACATACTTGCGCGTCGCCAGCACGACTGACGGATCAATCTTCAGCGTAACGGCTGTTGTGCTGTTCACGATTAAAATCATACGCACGGTCTGCGTGCGCCCGCTGCCTTCAGCCAGTTGCGGCTTATAGGTTTCCGGGCAGTTAGCAATGGCAATCAGTACGCCGTCGGCATCATACAGGCCGATTTCGCGGATCCAGAAACCGCCTTCACTTTCCGGGATAATCTGCTCGGCGATAATCTGGCTGCTGTTTGCCGCGTCAACGGTCAGGGAATTAAGCTGCGCGCGACGCTTCTCGCTGATGAGCTTTGTCTGTGCCGCGTCAGGCGTCGGCAGCGTGCCGCCACCATCACCGACACCCATAGAGGCGATGTTCACTTTCGTGCCGAGTGCGGCGGCGTTCGCCAGCTTAGCCGAGCCCTGATTGGTCAGCAGGGCAAAATATTTTGTCGTCATGCGCTCACTTCCGTCAGGTCAATAAGATGCAGCGCCACGCCGGAATAACCCGGCCCGCCGACGCTGATGAGTTCAGGGGTATAGGGGTAAACGGTCATCTCGTCGCCGCTGTAGCTGGCAACAGCGACCGGCAGCGCGCCGTTCGCGTCCAGATTGATAGACAGCCCGATAAGATGGCGGCTGCAGGGCTTGGCGTCGGCTATCAGTCGCTCCAGCTCGTTATACATTTCCTCCGTGATGCCGGTATCAAGCACGCCCACGTCAAGCCGGAACGTGCCTGGCGCCTCATTGGTTTTCCACCACTCGATAACCCGGATGAGATAGCCCAGCGGCTCAACGACGCGGCGGATAGCGCCGATAGTGCCTTTGTGCCGGTGCACGTATTGCGATGCGGCAACCACGGCACGCTTTGTTGATTCAGGCCAGGCTGAATCCCAGCGGTCAACCGACCACGCCCACGCCAGATAGGGCAGAAGTGCTACCGGGCAGGCATACGGATCCCATAACTTACGCAGCGGCACGCTCAAAGCGCCCGGGCTGGCCAGCGCCTCGGCGGCGGCAATCTCAAGCACTGACGAGCCGGTCGGCAGCAGTCGATCACTCATCCGAGCCTCCCACGGTCAGCGTGTAGCCGGTGCAGTAAGCGGCCTGCGTTTTATCGAGCACCACATCTGCAGCAGGCTTAATCAGGCTGACGCGCTGCACGCCCTCAACGTGCATGGCGGCATACAGCGCAGAAAGGCGGATATCCCGGCCGAGGCGCTTCTGCGCGGTAATGTAAGCCGCGAGCTTTGCCTCGGATGCGGCGCGGATCGGTTCCGCTTCCGGCCCCGGATAGAGGTACAGCTCGGCCACGATTTCGTATTCCACAATCCTGGCTGACTGCACGCTCACCCGGTCGGCAACCGGGCGCACGTCTTCGTCATTGAGCGCAGCGTTAACCACGGCCAGCAAATCATCACCGGCCACGCCGTTGCCCTCGCGCGCGAGCACTGTCACCGCGACCACTGCAGGCGACGGGCTGATGGCTGATGCATCGGCTACACGGCCGTCGGCGCTTCTGGCGTGATACTCATATGCACCGGTCGGCCCGGCAACGCTCAGCCCCTCAAACGCCGAGGCAATGCGCGGCCGGAAATCGTCGTTACTTTCCATCACGGCGGCGGTCGGCGGGATGGTCGTATCGTCGGCCGGGGTAATGGTCAGGCGGGCTACGCCATTGTTAGCGCCGAGCTGGTCAAGGTCGCCGTCAAGTGCATATGCCACCATAACGGCCTTTGCCGCCTCGTTGATGCGCTGGCGCAGGAGCAGCTCGCGGTAAGCGTTTTCCTGCAGCAGCTTGACGATGGGTTCTGATTCAAGCGTCAGCGTGCGGGCGACGGCCTCCTGCTGGTCAGCAGGGTAAAGGGAAATCAGCGTCGCCTTTCGCTCGGCCAGCAGGCTTTCATAGTCCAGCGGCTCCACCACATCAGGCGCGGGAAGCTGGCTCAGGTCGATAGTTGCCATAGTCTCAGCTCACAGGAACGGTTAAGGAAAAAGGCTGCGCGCTGTCGGTGCGGTTGCCGGACAGCTCAACCACCATAGCGCCATTGATATCCGACTCAAAGCTGATGGCGGTCAGCTTTACGCGCGGCTCCCATTTCAGGATCGCCATATAGCAGGCCGACATAATCTGCAGGCGCAGCGCCTTGTTTTGCGGCTGGTCAATCAGCGCGGATAAAAGCGAACCATACTGGCGACGCATCACCCTGGTGCCGACAGGGGTCAGCAGAATATCGCGCACTGACTGCCGGATATGATCGAGGTCGGTAAGCGCGCCGCCGGTTTCCCTGTTCATGCCGATATATTTGGCGGTTGTCATACTGGCGCTCCCGTTTTGCCGCCGCTGTCGCCCGGATGGATATGCGAATGCAGCACCTTGCCGTTTGAGGACAGACTGCCGCCGGTATGTGTAACGTCGCCTTTCATCGTGCCGCCCTTGGTGACTTCCAACTGCGCAGTTTTGAGCAGCGTTGTGCATTCCACTTCCGGCGAGTCGAACAGGATTTTTACCGCCGCTTTAATAGTTGCGGTCTGTATGCCGGTTGCAGTCAGTGCGCCGTTTTCCGGCTCGTACTCGATCACCGCGCCGTCAGGAAATGACCAGTGCAGCGCATCGGCCGAGGCTGACGGAGCCGGGTTTTCATCCGAGAAAATGCCCGGCAGCACAAAGCCGGTATCTAGCTCGCCGCCGAGGCACAGAACAAGAACCTGCTCGCCCACTGACGGCGCATTCCAGGAGCGGGTTTTACCTGCGCGGGCGCTCAACCAGTGCAGCCAGTTGGTTATATTTTTTCCCGTATCGACACGGCACAGTCCGCCGTCGAGGTTGACGGCCGACACGGTTCCGATGCGGATCAGGTTGCGCAGCAGGCGCTGAATTTCTGCGAGTTGTTCGTTCATGCTTAAATGATCAATTTTCGACTAAAGAATTTCCAGCATTTGACGTTTGTTAGTACAGCAGCAAACATGCTTGCGAAACACTAATCAAGGAGCTTCAGAATGGATGCAGTTACGGATATTAGAAAAAAATATGTTCTCAACCTGGCAGCACTCAAACCCGGAGATATTATTTTAGAGCATGGTTATAAAGCCCATAGCTTGGCAATTATGAGGATAACAGGAAGTCATTATTCGCATGCAATGCTCTATGAAGGCTCAACTATAATTGAAGCCACTTCGGGTGGAGGAGTCTTTAGCAAAATACCTAATAGGTTTGCAGTGGTTGAAAAAAATGATTTAAAAGTACTGAGGCTATCAGATGAAGTTGAACCATCTCAAATTGAAAATATAACTATTTTTTCACGAACGTTAGTCGGTTCAAAGTATGACAAATCTGAAGCAATGAAAGCCGGTAAGAAAAAGAAACCAATTAAAGATATTGTTACAGGTCAGTTTTGTTCAAGACTGGTGGCTCAATGCTATTCTCAGGCTGGTATAGCTCTTGTCGATAACATAAATTACTGTTCTCCTGCAGATATTGAAAAATCAGACTTATTAGTAGAGGTTGTAGACGCTGTGAAAGAAGCATCTGAGGATGAACTTGCTCACGCTCTGGCGAAAAATTACCACCAAGAGCACCTAAAAAATACAGCAAAGTGGGTTAAAGCTGCAAAAAAAATACTCAGGAAATCTGATGTTGAAGCTGAGACCATGAATGATATTTATCACGCTACACTTAGATTGAAAAACCCGAAGGTAGATAAAGCAATCCTTAAAGAAATAATGGCGTCTGGATATTATGATTTTTATTTAAAGGATAAGATTTCAAATCCATACAGATACGATGCCGATGCTTTCTCAAAGAAGGCAAATGGTAACGTTGAATTCATCGATGCAGAAATACACAAAGAAATCTCAATCGTCAAGACTCACTCCATCAACCTTGAAACCTTTAAAGGATATTATAAAACTTACCCCGGCAAGTTAATGTCGGCCGAGGTGAGTCTATATTCTAATCTTTTAAATATTACAAAGGAAAGATTGGAGGTGATTGTTAAATGCTGCCACCTTGAAGGGTTGAATCCTATCCTATTACCTCAGGCATTGAGTATGATTAATCATATTGAAAATGTACAATAAATAGCATCGCTGGGTGACACTTACCTTATGAAGTTATTTATGACTAGATTTTCAATCATTTGTTGGGCCTCTTTACTAATACCTAGCAGTGGGCGCACCTCATATTGAATTTCTTTTGTGCTGCGTGATGGCCGGTCGCGCAGCCCGTAATGATGCACGCGGGCCATGCGCTGCACGTTGCCCGTAAACTCGATCACGGCCTCATTCGGGCTGGCCTGCGTTTTCATGTATTTAGCCGTGCGCAACTTTGCAAACATCTCGCGCTTTATCCGGCCCTTTTTGCTGCGCACCGGCTGCGTTTTGCGGGGCTTAAACGGCGTGCCGTCAGGTGCCTGCTGGCGCTTGATGTTCTGCTGCTGATTCGCGCGCAGCTTGCGGCCAATGTTGCGCGCCATCTCTTTACGCGCCGGGGCTGACAGACTGCTGATAAGCGCCTCCAGCCGGTCATTTACCAGCTGCAGCTCGCTCATTTCAGCCACTCGCTGACCAGCTCGCCCTTAATATAAAGCTGCACTGGCCGGGCGTCATTTTCCGGCAGCGGGTTCTCGCCGACGTGCGTCACGTGTAGTCCGTCGTCAGCCTGCTTCACGATCACGCGCTCGCTCAGCTGCAGCTCAATGCTGATATCGCTGGCCGTGTCGCTGATCACATCTGCCTGGAAGGTAAAGCCCGTGCGGCGCTTTTCTTCGGTCGCCATGATGTCGGGTTCATTTGTTCGCAGCCATGCCAGCAGCGGCACGATCAGCAGATCGATGTTACCGGCGTAGTCGGTAATGACCATGTTAAGCCGGTACTGGTATTCAAACGACAGCGAGCTGGCAAGCGTCGAGACGATGCACCCGTTGTCGATAAACACGTTGAGCGCGTCAGGGTTTCGCTGCAGCTCCGGCACGCTGTCGGTCAGCGCCTGGCGCAGTTGTTGAGGTTTCAGCATCGTGTTGTTCCTGGCAGTCTTTGATGATTTCGACCTGCAGCCCGCAGGCGGCGAGCGCGGCCTCAAGTTGGCGATTATCCGCCGCCAGATCGCCCGCCGTTCTAAGGCTGTTTCCCGGCACCGGGCAGCTTGTCACGCGCGGACACCCAATCCAGATAATCTCTGGCGCTGGCGAAGGCCGGGCGGGCGTGCAGCCGGATAACATCGTCAGGCAGAGCAGCAGCAGACCAGTCACGCAGTATCGGATTTGCATCGGTTTCTCTCTGTATGGTCATTTCTCGGTTAAGCGCGGCCGAACTGGCGCGCCCCTGCATCAGCCGCAGCTCGGCCTCGCGCTTCTGGCTGGCCCTCGCATCAGCATCCTGCCGGGCTATCGCTTTGTCGCGGCTCTCGATACCGGCCGACAGCGTGCCGATAATGCGCTGCGCGCTGGTCAGGTCGTCTTTTGCGAGCTTCCACTGCCAGCCGGTCACGCCCAGCGCCAGCAACGCGACGGCCAGAAGCAGAGCTATCAGGCGCATCATGAAACACCCCGCAGGCAGTAGGCTGTTTCGGTTGCACGACGATTTTCCAGCCCGCGATTTCTCACGCCCTTAACGAACACCCAGCGCCGCAGCTCATTACAGGCATCAAACCAGTGCTGCAGCCTGATGTAACGGGCAAAAGTCGAGCTGCAGGCCGCGCGCACGCCGACGTTAAAGGCGAATGACACGGCCGTGTCATAGACCGGCTGTGGCATATCGCTGCGCATACAGGCATCGATCCCGCGCTCGACGAGCATCACGTCATACACCAGATTGACCGCCGCCTGCCGCTCGCTGATCTGGCTTTGCGGCGTCACGCCCTCTGTATGACCGATGCCGTTAGTCCAGACACCGGCGCTGCACTGATAGGGCGAGGTGCGGCACCCCTCAGCGTTGGCGATGAGCGCCAGTCCGGCCTCGGACGTTTTCAGGGTTTTGAACTGTGGCAGCAGCGCGGCAATCGCCAGCACGGCCACCACGGCGCAGCGTTTAACGGTCTTGCTCAAGGCTCACCCCCCGCAGGCGCTGCAGCTCGTAGGTTTTACGGCGGTAATGCCAGTTGATAAAGAACGTCGCCACGTTAGTAATGAGCGTGATAACGGCCACGCCGGAACCGACCATAAAGGCGATATCCTGTGGCGTATGACGCCCGAACCACATCAGGATGAGGCCAATCAGGTAGTTGATCACAGAGCTGATTTTTTCCATTTTTAGTCCCACAGGTTGACGGTTTCACCTGCTGAAGATTCAGGCAGATCTGGCAGCGTTACCTCACAGCCGTGCGGCAGCACCGGCCCGCTTTCGGCAAGGCCCGGATTAGCCGCGTAAACCAGCTCGACGGCCTGCCCGGTTCGCCCGTAATAGCGCTGGCAGATTTCGTCAACGGTATCGCCCTGCTGTGCGTAAACGTTCATCAGAGCAGATCCACAATGCAGCCAGGCTTACCGGCGATTCGGCTGATACTGAATCGCGCGTCGCGCCAGTACTCGTCGGCGCTCGCCTCGATTTCGCCCGCCTTTTTCGTGCCGCTGGCGTCATAGCCGCGATAGCGCTCAACGATGGTGGCGGCGGTCAGCGCGCTGACGGCGGCAAGGTAGGCCGTAACCTTTTCGCTTTCACCGTCGAGCGATTCGGCAGGCACGTCGGTCAGTACCTTAAAGCCCGCCGCCATCTGCGCGGCGCGCCAGTCGTACAGCTCGGCATTAACTTCTGAAATCGCCGTCTTCACGGCCAGGCGCAGGCGCTGCGCCGTGACCGTTCCCTCATAGCGCAGCGAATCGCGCAGCTGCTGCAGGTCAACGTCAGGCCAGAAAAACGTATTCTTTACCGGCGGCTCGGCAGCGTCTGCCGGTCGCGGGGCGGGGATAACAACCGTGTTATTCATAATCGGCCTTTGAAATAGGTGGGCGGTGGAGGACGGCGCAGACACTGAAAGTGCGTTGCCGTCCTGCCGCCCGTGCGCGGGGTCGCGTTCGGTCAGCGGCTGGCGATGGCCTGCTTTTTCATCGCCGTTCCCAGCCGCTCAATGTCTTTTTTGACGCCGCAGCCGTCGTGCAGCTGATGCGCCCTTGCAAGGTGGGTCATCGCCTCCGAAGCCCTGCCCGCATCGCGAAGCACATACCCGGTTATCTTGAGCAGCTTGGCGCGCACCTGATCGGGCATGTCTTCAGATTCCGTCATCGCAATGGTTGCCAGCAGCGGGTCAACATCGACCGGCGCTTTTGCCGTCCAGGCGCGCGTTGCCGCGCTGGCGACTTCCTCAGCCAGCAGATAGGGCAGGCTGGCGCGCTTAAAGCCGTCAGGCGGCACAAGGCCATGCGGCAGCGCGTACCGGGCAATCTCCAGCGCGCCGGGCACGTCGCCCGCATCGAGCCGCCAGATCATGACGGTCATCAGCACGGCATCCTGTGCGCCTTTGCCTTTTTCCAGCACGCCCGCTACCCACGGCAGGTACTCCGGCAGCATCTGGCGCTTAAGCTCCGCCTTGCGCTCGTTAGAGTGCACTTTCTTCAGGCGGCGCTTATCGTCGTTGAGCTTGATGAGCATCTGCTCATAGCCGCTGGCGTGGCGCAGCGGGTTGTCGGCACTCTGCGAGGCTTCGATAGCCTCCTGGCGCATGCGGTGACGTCGGGCAGGGCTTAACATGCGTTACGCCTCCGGGGTTACTGCTGCCGGGGCTTCTGCATCCGCGTTGAACTCACCGACTTCGATGTTTTCAACCAGGCAACCGGCCGCGTAATCCTCGATCACGTAGTCCTCGTTAATAGACTCATAGTTTTCGATGCGGTCGCGCTTCGGCACTTCGTCAATCAGTCGGCGATGCGTGCCTTCCTGCCAGTAAACCGACAGGTTATCGAGGCGGGTGATCATCAGGGCGCTGGCCGGGAAGTAAGGCACGCGCACCGCTGGCAGGTTGCCGATTCGCTTCTGGCTGACGATAAGGTCGGCTGCCAGCTGCTCGGTGTTGGCCTGCGACTGGTTGACGATCGGGAAGTACTTGTCAGCCAGCAGCTGACGGCCGCAGATCACAACCAGCTCCGGGTCTTCCTGATACCACGGCTCAATCAGGGTGTTGGTGGCATCCATCACCAGCGCGTCGAGGTTGGCATAATCGCCGCCTTTGCCGACGCGGATTTTCGCCGACACCACGGCACCGGTTTCATCGGTGACTTTGCTCAGCACGCGCTCCGGCGCATGCTCGCGGTACTTCTGCAGCCAGCCCACGGCCACGTCCTGCAGCATTGGGAACTTCGCACGGTTCGAGGTTTTGGCGCGGTTCACGCCGTTGAAGCCAATCATGATACGGTCAAGCGCTTGGCGCTTCACGATGGCGTCACGCAGACGGGCCTGAAAATCTTCATAACGCGCCCACAGGTCGAGCGTGTTATAGCGGATATGAAAGTCATAGTTGACCTGCACACACTCATAGCCGTTAGAGTCCAGCGCGGCAAAATCAGCGGTTTCGCGCTCGTCGCCGCCTGCCGTGTCGGTCACGCTGGCAATCGAACCGGACACGCCGATGCCGATTTTCTCGCCCTTCATTTCGGACACCGGCACGATGTTGACGCGGGTCAGGAAGTCGGAAGACTCCTGCACGCGGCTCATCAGGGTCTGAGTCACCGACGGCTCAACGGTAAACTTTTTGTTCATGTCGTCGGTTTCGACGCCGTTCAGCTCGGCAAGGCGGGTCATGAACTGGTTAAACTTAAAGCGGGTATTCTTGCGCATGAGCGTTCCTGTTTATCTCTGTGTTGGAGTTTAATGTTCAGGCAACGCCTGATTAGCAGTCTGTCTGCGCGCCGGACTTCGGATCGCTGCCGGTTGCCGCCGGGCGGCGTGTAAAGCTGCCGTCGGTCTGCGAAAGCTGGCCCTGCAGCGCAGCGAAAGCGTCGCGGTCTTCCCCAGCCTGCTGCTCGATGGCCTCCAGACGTGCGGTGACGGATTGCTCCAGCACCGACAGCTCCTGCGTCTGGCTCTCAGCATTCAGCTGCACCTGCTCGGCGACGGCCGTTAATGCCGCGCTGACGTCGGCGAACTGCTCGCCATCGGTTTTCTTTTTGGCGGAGAACATCGCCGAGATGCGCGCCAGCAGGGAAGGTGACGGCTCGGCCACTTCCTCAAACTCGATCACGGTTTCTTCAGCGGCGGTAAAGAGGTTGTCTTTGTCCTGCTTGCGGGACGCCAGCGGATTGGCTTTGGCCGTGGCGCTGAAGCTCAGAATTTCCGTGCCGAGGCTTGCCGGGTCGTCGGTGACGGCGATACCAATCAGGTAGGCTTCGCCCGTGTCGGCAAACTTCGTATTGATTTCAACGGAGGTGTAGATTTTCTGACGCGCCTTTGTCAGCTCAACCAGCTCCGGCGTCGGGTCGATATCCCCGTAAAGCGCCAGCTTGCCCTTGAGGGGCCCGTCGGTAATTTCTTCGGCGGTCAGCGCGGTAACGTCACCGTAGCGGCGAAACGGGCTGTCAGGGGTATAGCCCTTAATGTGCTCCATGTTGACGCGGGCACCGTACATCGCCGGGTTGTAGTTTTTCGCCATCTGCGAAATCCAGTCGCGGGAAATCACGCGGCCGTCAGTGGTTGCGCCTTCAACGGCGATACGAAAACGCTTTGCTTTGATTGCTGCCATTAATCAGGCTCCGGTCAGGTGTTGGGTCGGTTCGGGGCCAGTTTCCCCGTCGCCACCCAATCCCTCAACGAATGCCAGCCCGCTGATGCATCAGCAAACAGGGACAGCAGGCGCGCCATTTTCGGCACCGGTAGCCTTGCCGGTATGAACATGACACCGACAACCATCATCAGCGATCCGCGCCGTCAGGCCGCGCTGCTTTACTGGCAGGGTTATTCCGTGCGCCAGATTGCGGAGACGCTCGGACAGAAAACGCCAACCGTGCAGAGCTGGAAACTGCGCGACGCGTGGGACAACGTTGCGCCCATCAGTCGCGTTGAATCCAGCATGGAAGCCCGGCTGATCCAGCTCATCATGAAAGAGGTAAAGGGGAATGGTGATTACAAAGAGATAGACGCGCTCGGCCGTCAGATTGAGCGCCTTGCCCGCGTTGAGCGCTACCGCAGCAGCGGCAACGAGGCCGACCTAAACCCCAATGTGCGTAACCGCAACAAAGGCGAGCGCCAGCCGGTTGTTAAAAATGAGTTCAGCGAGGAACAGACGGATAAGCTTACCGGCATGTTTATGGATAACTGCTTTGAGTATCAGCTCAACTGGCATAAAGCCGGGCTGACTCACCGCATCCGCAATATCCTGAAGTCCCGCCAGATTGGCGCAACTTTCTACTTTGCCCGCGAGGCACTGATCGATGCGCTGACCACCGGGCGCAACCAGATATTCCTTTCAGCCAGCAAGGCGCAGGCGCACGTCTTTAAAAACTACATCATCGACTTTGCCCGCCAGGCTGACGTTGACCTGAAAGGCGATCCCATCGTGCTGCCGAACGGCGCGCGCCTGATATTCCTCGGCACGAACGTGCGCACCGCGCAGAGCTACACCGGCAACCTCTATCTGGACGAATATTTCTGGATCCCGAAATTCCAGGAGCTGCGCAAAGTCGCCAGTGGCATGTCGCTACACAAGAAGTGGCGCACCACCTACTTTTCCACGCCGTCGGCCCTGTCGCACAGCGCCTATCCGTTCTGGTCAGGCGAGCTGTTTAACAAGGGGCGGCGCAGCAAAGATGATCGCATCGAGATAGACCTGTCGCATTCTCATCTGGCGAAAGGCGCGCTGTGCGGTGACGGGCAGTGGCGGCAGATTGTCACGGTTGAGGATGCGCTGACCGGCGGCTGCAACCTGTTCGACATTGACCAGCTGCAGCTTGAATACAGCCCGTCGGAATATCAGAACCTGCTGATGTGTGAGTTTGTCGACGACGAGGCGAGCGTGTTCCCGTTCGCCGAGCTGCAGAGCTGCATGATCGACAGCCTGGAAGAGTGGGAAGACTTCAACCCGTACCTGCCGCGCCCGTTTTCATTCCGGCCGGTCTGGATCGGGTATGACCCGTCGCACACCGGCGACAGCGCAGGCTGTGCTGTAATCGCGCCGCCGCTAGTTGCGGGCGGTAAGTTCCGCGTGCTGGAGCGTCACCAGTGGCGGGGCATGGACTTTGCCGCGCAGGCGAAATCTATCGAGGACTTAACCAAAAAATACACCGTTGAATATATCGGCGTGGATGCAACCGGCATCGGTCAGGGTGTTTTCCAGCTGGTACGCCAATTTTACCCGGCCGCGCGGGAAATCAAATATTCACCTGAAGTGAAAACCGCAATGGTGCTGAAGGCGAAAGATACCATCAGCAGCGGGCGGCTTGAGTATGACGCCGGGGCCACGGACATCACGCAGTCGTTTATGGCAATCCGCAAAACCATGACGGCCAGCGGCAACCGCTCAACCTATGAGGCGAGCCGCAGCGAAGAAGCCAGCCATGCTGACGTCGCCTGGGCAATCATGCACTCACTGTTAAACGAACCGCTTACCGCAGCCAGCGGCGGCGCTAATCCCTCAATTCTGGAATTTTACTGATGAGCAAACACAGAGGCCGCAAGGCTCACACCGCCACCGCGCAGGCGTTACAGGCTACCGCACCGCAGCAGCACACCGAGGCGTTTACCTTTGGCGATCCGACGCCGGTCATGGATAAGCGCGACATTCTGGATTACGCCGAATGCATCGGTAACGGGCGCTGGTTTGAGCCGCCGGTCAGCTTTAACGGGCTGGCTAAGAGCCTGCGCTCGGCCGTGCATCATAGCTCGCCGATTTATGTAAAGCGCAACATTCTGGCCTCAACGTTTATTCCGCACCCGATGATGAATCAGCAGGAGTTCAGCAAGTTTGCTCTGGATTATCTGGTCTTCGGTAACGCCTTTGCCGAGCTGCGCCGTAACAGCTTGGGTAAGCCGCTGCGCCTTGAAACCAGCCCGGCAAAATTCACCCGCAGAGGCGTGAAGGATGGCGTTTACTGGTTTGTGAATGACTGGAAGGAGCCGCATGAGTTTTCGGCCGACAGCGTTTTTCACCTGCTAGAGCCGGATATTAATCAGGAGCTTTACGGCCTGCCGGAATACCTCAGCGCGCTTAACTCCGCCTGGCTGAATGAGGCGGCAACGCTGTTCCGCCGCAAGTATTACCAGAACGGGGCGCACGCCGGTTACATCCTGTACATGACCGACGCGGCGCAGAGCAGCAGTGATGTTGACCGGATGCGCCAGGCGATGCGCGACACGAAAGGCTTAGGTAACTTCCGCAACCTGTTTATGTACGCGCCTAACGGTAAACCGGACGGCATTAAGATCCTGCCGCTTAGTGAAGTGGCGACGAAAGACGATTTCTTTAACATCAAGAAAGCCAGCCGCGACGACCTGTTAAGCGCGCACCGCGTGCCGCCACAGATGATGGGAATTATTCCGGACAACTCTGGCGGTTTTGGTGATGCGGTGAAGGCGGCGCAGGTGTTTGTACGTAACGAACTGACACCACTGCAGGAGCGCCTTAAGGAGATTAACCACTGGATGGGAGAAAGCGTGATTGCCTTCCGCGATTATACGTTAGAAAGGAATGCTTAAAAATTAATGTCAGCACTAGCATTCGCTGTACTATTTTAATCTGAATCTTTTCACTAAGGAGCTGATTTTTGTTAATTATTTGAATAAAAGACAGTCAGCCGATAAATATTGAGTGTTTAAATTGCCACTATTTATTAAGGCTGACTGGGCGTCAGGCTATTAAAAATAAAACATATAGGCAAAGTGAGTTGTCTCAACTTTAGCTTAAAATGTTGTAATTTTATAATTACTTTTTAATTAAAGACAAAAAGTCCTCATTCCAATGAGTGTCTTGAGATATTTCAGTGCCTATCTCATCAAGTAACATATCATGAGATAAAATGTTTAAAGGATCAGAGCCATTTTTGCCGAACCGCATTGTTGTTTCTGCAATCTCCCAATCTTGTACATTCACTGAAGGTTGGAATGCATGGCAATATATAGCTTTTACGTCTTTATCCTGACAATCAAAGAGTTTTATGCTTTCTGCTATTTTCTCCGCTCTATTAATTTCTATAAATGGCCCATGCAGAGTTTCATATGCTATATGGACAATTGTAGGCTCGTTATCAGGAGCTTGTCTTATTGCTTTACTCAAGTGCGTTTTAATATCCTTGGCCTTCTTGTCAATTGAGTTTTCTGCTATACACTCCCATCGTGCACAGTAACCTGAACTTATTCCTTGACAGAAAATATTGAGCACATCATATTTTTCTTCTGATCCTACTCGAACAAGCCGTATGGGACTGCTAAGATGGGTATAGTTATCACTACTTCTAAACTCTCCTGCTAGTAAGCTAATCATTTGAGGTGAATTCCATTTGACCATATATTTTTTAAAATGGTTGTTAACTTCTTCCATATTTATTCTGTTAAACTTTATAACTATTTCATTATCTTCGTATTCAACGGTTTTTCTCTTGGATATTCTAGATTTAATACCATTGAAGGCTTTGGCTAAAATAAACTCATCTGTGTCTTTTATCTCAACCTTAAAAATTACATCTAAAAATACAGGGCGTTTGAAACTTGTTAGAAATGGCACTAAATTAAACCACCTCTTGCGCCATTCCTGACGTTCAAGCTCAGAATACTCAGTTATTTTAGCTAATCGTTTACATTCAACAAAATAACTTTTATTGCCTTTGAAAACTTTCAAATCAGGTGTTTTCTTTATTGCTGTTTCGGGAATGAACTCTACATCATAACCATTGCGGGCATACATAATTGCAACAACCAATTCAAAAAGTGTCGAATCAGGTTGATTTATTTTACCGTTCACAAGTTCAAAAAGTTTCTCATCAATCCCTTTTATTTTTTTTGCAATTTCTATATGTCGTCCAATTGCTGCAAAAAACGGGAATACTCGCGCTGATTGCGCCTGTTCACTAACCATTGGATGATCATGTAAACATTCTACCAAAAATAGATACCAAGCAACCCAATCCTCATGAAAAGCCACTCTATTCTTTGGGTCTTCATATCCTTTCGCCGCTTCACTATAATTTTTAAATATACTTTCTTCTTGTGCCCTAAAGTATTTCACAACATTTTCTTTGCGAGCTTCCCATTCCTCTATCTCGATATAAGATAATAGCCATTCTAAAGCAATTTTTGTATGATCAATCCAAGGGCCTTCATCCGAGTTCATGATTAAATCATCTAATTCTTTTGAATATCTAGGTGTGCTTGTTCGGGACATTATTACCTCATTATTTTGTTGTTTTTGATTTTGACATATTCTTTCTTATCATGCTTCAATGGCCATTCTTATTAGCAGTCACTTTATAAAAACAAGAGAGTTTATTTAAACCAATTAAGGTCTCATCATGCATAATATTTAGTTAATAATAACTACCCGCCGGAGCGGGCGATTATTAAAGAAGTTTTGATTTCACCTTAAGGTTATGAATATCAGATAAAAGTATTTTCCGACCAGAAACTATCAAGTTCCCTGTTAAGTCTAATGTCGAAGATTTTCCATGAGCCTCAATGGCTTGATTATATAGCAGTTCAGTCAGGCTACATTCAACGTTTCTTTTCTTAGCATTCGATGGTGTTATTTGTTCAGATATTGTGGCAATTCCATCACCAGAATCAGTTTCTCTTACTAACTTAATAACTTTCCCAACTAAATTATAATTTTTGATAGTATATCGATCTAAATAATAGCCTTGTGCTTCTTCAATTATCGGAATATCATTCGAATAAATTATGACCGATTTAGACTGCAGATTATTCGTATCAGCATAAGGAGAGGGCTGAATTGATATTTCAACTGAACGATTCTTATTAAAACCACTTAGGCCAATTATAGCTGAACACAGTGATGCGCCAACTCCATATCTGACAACCTCTTCAAAATATTTATGGTTTTTATTTTCTTTAAAAGAAGTAATAGCTTCATCTAATTTGATAATGCTATGAATTATACGATTAGAAACGCTTCGTCCAAATGGTTCTACACAGTGATCATCTTGAGAATTATTTGGAAAAAAAATAGGAGACTCAACTTTGAGCACGTAACTACCAACTTCTGTTTGAGATAATTTCAGAGAATTAAAATAATCATTTACAACTTTAGGTGCTTTTCCACCATAATAACCTTTTTGAGTTTTCAATAAGGATCTTGCAGCTGAAGTTAATAGCTCTTTTGATTTAACAAAAAGCTCTACACCGTCGATAAATGGTATGGTTCCGTGTTTCACATCATCGTGAATAACTCTGATGCGTATAATATCATCACTTATTTCATTTAGCTCTGATATGATTTTATCAATGCTTTTGTTTTGAACTTTAGATAATACTTCTATAAGATCAATAACCCTCCGACTAAAATCAGACGCGCTAGTGTTTAAAGGCTGTAGTATTTCATATTCTGATTTTTCATTGGATTCCCAAATGGCAAATGCACCAACTTTATTAATAGTCAAGTCCCAACCATTTAAAGTTAAGTACTTACCAAATTCAGCAGTAGCAACGAATTTTTCGTTTTCGATTTTCATGCTAATAGCCCCATAATGCTTGCTTCTGCCATTAGCTGCTTAAGCAAGGATACCGTAACTTCTTGATTTTTAGGTATTTTTAATCTTACGGTGGATTTATTATTTGAATCTGGAAGGCCTCTTAAAGATAACCAGTAACATTTATTATTAAGTGCGATTCCTTTACCACATTCGTCTATCCATTCATCAACAGATTTAGGCAAGTGCAAAACCATCAAGTATTGAGGAGAAGAAACACAATCATCGCGTAGATGATTGTAACTTCTTAAGTTAAGATCATATATGTAAAAACCGTCTTGTTCCTCAAAGCACTCAGTAGCCTTCATTTGAATATCGATACAAGGGTTCCGCCTTCCTGGCTTGGGATATCCCGTACCTTTTAAAGTCACATCTACGCAGTCGTTATCAACGCCCCAGCTTGTTGTGTCAAAACCCGCACAGGAGGCCAAAGCTTTTAGATATCCAACTTGGAACTGTTCTTTTTGATGAGAAATATACATTCAGTATTCTGCTTTCCTTGCGATTAGACATACGACATCTCTTCGCTGAATCTTAAGATTTATCTGAATATAGTATCAAGTCAATTTCATTATGGTTATCTGTAAATTTGATCAGCACAATGCTTACTGTATAAAAACACAGCTTAATGCTGCTAAGCAAGATAAAATCTTACCTTTACAAATCACCTTTATTACTATTTTATACTGAATCTTCCATAAACTTAGTTTGGGGATTTATCAATAAATCATTGATTCTATTATTTAATTTTAAAGTTATCCTGATATTTTAATCATTCCGAACTGATTATGGTCACCCTATATAGGTACTTTTTATGTAAATCGGTACCTTAAGCGCGTCTTATAACATTTCATTCGTATTTATCATGTAATGCTCCACAAAACCGATACAGTCTTCGACAAACATTTTACCCCCTCCGCGCGCAATGCTATCCCCGCCACGCCTGCCCGCTTTATGTATCGCTTTTCATGCATGTGCATGTACTACCTCTGAGCGCGCCAGCTCTAGCCTTACAAACGCATAGCGATCCAATTTGGATCATGCGGATTCATGCAAGCATATGCACTTTGATGCAGAAGCAAAAAGCCACCTAAAAGGTGGCTAATGAACGGTAGAGAAGGGGCAATTAATCATTCAGCCTGGCAGTATATGGCCGCTTCGAAAACAGATGTATCGATTGTGCCTGCCATGTCACTGATCATCGACAGTGCCATTTTTAATTCATCTTCTTTGCAGTGTGCGATCAGTGATATGTCAGCAACGAACTGAATGCGTGCAACCGTTTCACTTAGATTATCTATGTTCATCAAATGATTAACTCCTTCTAGTCAAAAAATTACTGTATGTATAAACAGTATCACGGTGACTTCAAATCGTAAAGAATCGTGCGGATCAGATTAGTCCGACTGCCGTTTTATTAATCAGGCAGCTTTATGCCCCTTTTTCTCGCGAGCGCAATGAAGCGCTTTAATGGATTGGTATCTTTGCGCCGTCTATGGAACAGATAGCCGCTTGTACCGCTCCAGTAAGAAAGCTCCCCAACCCTGATTGTATGGCCTTTCATCATGCGGACAGCTTCACCGTCGGACAGTGTTAGCCTGGAGATCTCGAAGAAACTCTTTTTCAACGTTTCCCGTTCTGTGCAATGACTTAGTTCAGTGTGATATTTGTCCGGCTCAGGTTGCTCCTGCGCTGGCTTTTCTCTTAATTGCTTAATGATCCTTCTTCGCTCGGCGCGAGTAGGGGGCTTTGTGAAATCGATAGCTGCTTCAGAGCATGTTGGCTCCGTACAGTTATTGACAGAACTCCGAGAGGACGCAGGCGCGTCCTTAAATTCAAAAGCCAAATCAACGGCACGTTTCGGCACAATCTTCCATTGCATCAGACGGGTTAAAATTGGCGTATCGTCGCCAACTTCAGTTGCGTAAACACCCTTGATGCGCACGGTTTCCTCCCCGTACTCATTCATATCTTCGCTTGCCTGATACCAGGTGCGCACAGCCAGCTCGTCGCGGCGCACAAACGGGCCACCCTGCGCGTTAACATATCCAGCCCAGTCTCCTGCGTCGGCTGCGTCATGCGCTGCAGCAAACTCAACGCTCAGGCCGTGCGCGGTTTCGCTGTCTGCCATGCGGCGCAGCTCGCGGTAAACCGTGACCGGCGCACCGCCCACAAACTGAAATTGGCGGATGTGCCAGCGTGCTGCCCAGGCAGAAACTGCCGACGCGGTTTCTTTAAGGTCTTTGCCGCTTTCGTCGTCTGTCTCGCCATCCAGCGCATAACCATCAATATTTTTGGAAATGTATTTAGCGACGTAACCTGTCGCGCTGCCTTTATGCGGGTCGATAGCCTCAGCGTGAAAGCGGGCCTTACGGGCTTTGTCGGTTGTCAGCTCGCTGCCGTCTTGTTGCCAGGCGTAGTCGCGCATAATCTCGCGCACGCGCTCAGCCTGCTCCGGGCGCATAAACATGAGCATGTGCCAGTGCGGGGTTGCATCATGATGAGGCTCAGCAACGCGGATCCCGAAGATGCGGATTTCTTCGCGGTGCAACTTAGCGCGGATTTTCTGCCAGACACTGCAGAGATAACGCTGCGTGTCGGCAGGGCTGGCACCGTTCCATTTGCGGTTACGATGCCCGGTTTTAATTGTGGCGTGATAGCGAGCCGGGGCGGTCAGCGTGTAGAACTCGCCGATAAAGCCCATTTCGTTGCAGATGTTTTCGAAGCCACGAATGCGGGTCATCAGCTCGCAGCGGCGGATCGCCGGGTTAGCCACGCTGCCGTCGTATTTCTCGATCAGGCTAATGCGGTTGCCTTCCTCGTCTTCCAGCTCCATTCCTTTCAGAAATTCACGGGTGCGGCGCTTCTGCTCGCGCCACTCTGAAACGGCCATGCTGCTGGCGTAGGGGGTATGCTTTTTGCTGACGTTAGCCAATGCGATTTGGAGATGTTCACGCCATGATGCGGCGACGCGACGCAGCCTGCCTTTCCACCACTTTTCCGTCTGCATACGCAGGATTGCTGGAGTAACTTCCTCCGGGTTAAAAAGGCGTGACGTGACCTTTTCCCACAGTGGAGGCGTTTGGCTCAGCTCGCGAGTGATGGTGGCAGCGGTCATGTAAACACGGTGCGTGTATTTGTAATCTGACTCGTCGCTGGCTTGTGCGTGTGCCTGCACAAGCTCGGCGAGGATGAAATTAGCAACATCCCCGGCCAGTAGATCAACGTCGGCGCGCGCCAGGTCAGGCAGTCGGTTGAAGCGGCGCATTAGATTGAAAAGCTGACCACCTGCTAGAGCTGTGTTGTCACGCTCAGTTGCATTACCCCCGAGTAAATTTAACGTGCTCCCCTTCATTACGCCGACACGATATTGAGCGTTAACGGTTTCAACGCGTGGCAATGTGCGCTCAACAAATGTCTTTGTTAAGTACGCATTGGCGCGGGCTGTTCCGTGCGTCTTTTCCAGATCGCTGATGTGGCGTTTAACATCAAGCTGTATCAGCGCTGGCTGCTTTTCGAGTAGTTCCTGCGCACGCACTAAAGCCGCAATCATCTGACTGCGGCTGTGCATTTCCTCATAAGGGGGATAGGGGCTGGCAATGGCTTCCCGTGGAGCATTCCACGGGTAAGCAAATTCCTCATGCATCAGGAATTACCCTGCCGGTGTTTACTGCGATGTTCCTCAATTTCCTGGCAGGACACGCAGCGAGTTACACCCAGATACGCGCGCCGGCGCTTTTCAGGAATTGGGGCATCACAGTCTTCACAAAATGAGGCGCTTATAGCAGGCGCGCGATTGACGATATTGGCGATATTTCGAGCCAGCATTTCATCGGTGCGCTGCTGCACGATGTCCATTGAGTCAGCCATTAGTGCGCCTCCTCAATCTGAGCCTGAATTTTTTCCGCTTCCTGATTAAGTAGCTCGGCAGCTTCGACATGTGTTAATTCTTCCCGGCGAATTTTCGAGGCCAGGATGTTAAGTCGGAATATCATGAGATCAGCACGACCGCGGCGTTCTTCGCGACGCGCATCATTCAGCATCATATCGAGTTCGATATAGGAACCAGGCTTAGTGGTACCAGATAATTTATTCAGCATGTGATTTTCCTTTCTTCAGGCAAAGCGAATCCCGGCGGGTGTACGCCAATTAATTGCTTTGAGTTATTTAGCTTACAAGAGTCATTCGTTTGGGAAACAAACTCACAACAGCTTTCAGGTGGTTCATTGCGCGAATCAACGCGTTTCTTTCATCAGTAGTGAGATCAGTAAAATCGGCTGAGTGCCGGTCTTTACCGATGTTTGCCAGAAAGAAAATGGCACTTAAAGCACGGCTGTTATCCTGATAATTGCTGTCAGTAACATCGCGCATTTCAACAATAAAACGGGCTACATCTTTTTCGCAATTACCGCCCATTAGTTGCGCGCGGAGTAGAGCGACATGATTCAGTGCGGC
This sequence comes from Pantoea pleuroti, assembly GCF_014156615.1. Classification (NCBI taxonomy): domain Bacteria; kingdom Pseudomonadati; phylum Pseudomonadota; class Gammaproteobacteria; order Enterobacterales; family Erwiniaceae; genus Pantoea; species Pantoea pleuroti. Next base: position 157,974 of record NZ_SBFD01000001.1, read on the forward strand.
AACGCGTTGACCGGCTGTCAGTTCGACCAGCATGGAATCGCCTTCGATAGCCATGATTTGCCTCTCTTAGGTAATGCCTGTGCTTTTACTTCTGGAGATGATGGCGTTACTGGATTCCAGCGCTTACCGTTTTCTCCCATGATCCAGCCGTGTCCGTATGACATGGATGGGCTTTGACGTGTGAGCTTTGCAGCAAGTGAGATCATTATTACACCTCAACTTATGCCAAATGATGCACCAATGCCGCTTATGGCATCGACGGTTGAGGACAGCGCCGGGTTAGCCTGAATACGCGCCTGTACCGCCATTGCGGCCAGTGCTAAGCAGCGAATACCGCTATTAACGTTTTGCAGAAGGCCACGTTTACAATTGGCTGTCATGTGTTCTGTAGAGGCTGCCCCAGCTGCTAACTGGCCTACTTCTGCAGTGGCTTTCATGACATACAGAGGAAATTTTTCATCTGCGACTTCGTTTACCGGCACACAGGGGAGGCACTGGATTTGTGCCAGCAAGCCATCAACTAACGTTGCATCCTCAGTGACATCGGTAAGAGCTAAAACCTCTAAGACGGTAAGCTGATGTGGCTGGTCTGGATTCAGCTTGTTACGCAACGTTTGCGCACGCATGCCGGACCGCTTAGCGACGACTTCCATGTTGTGAGCTAATGCGAATTTGCGACAGGCATCGTCGTAATGGGTATGGGTAGAAACCTTGAAATCAAACATGCTCAGATCCTTCTTAACTTGCAAAATCAAGTTATGGTTTGATGTAGCGGCATTTGATTGCTTGTTGGCGGTTCTTCTCACGCCATGCAGCAACATTGATAAGCGGATTGCCATGTTTCGTCATGGTGGTTTCTACCACTTCGCCGGTCTTACGATTTGTACGGTTCTGCGTGTAAGTAAAAGATGGGGTAGGGGCGAGCAGCACAACCCCATTAGCAATCCATTTCTCCAGCACAGACAGGCTGATGCGGTTGGCTGCAGCAAAGTCCTGTTTGGACATTGTTGGGGATGTGGCGAGCGTGACGGCTTTGTTTACGGCGTCGTTTACCGCTTCGCTGATGACTGGCATCAAAATCGCTGCGACATTGGCAATAAAATCTTGAGATTGCACTAAGTCAAATGCGTTCTGACTATTTGCATTTTCAGTATGCATCACGCAGTATCTCCTATTAGTTAAGCGTGTTCTATTGTGTTGCATGTGGTATGCGAACACTCTAGATCGCATTTGTTTAACTGTAAACATAATTTAGCGTTTATTGGTAAAAATAATGCGTCTTGAAAATGCAGTTGCGAGCGAGGTGTTAGAACGAATCCTCTCAGCGTATGGCTTCACCATGCAAAAAGAATTAAGCGATAGACTAGAAATTGCTAAGAGCAATGTCGCTAGTTGGTTAGCGCGCGGTCAGGTTCCGGGCAACGTTATTGTGCAATGTTCTCTTGATACAGGAGCTGATGTAAATTGGTTGGTTACTGGCGAACTTGAAAAAGCAAGTCTACAACGCGAACTTCCAAACCTGACTGGTAAGGCTATTTACGATGAAGTTATGGCTAATGGTGGTAAATCTGTGCTTCGTCGTATCCTTGATGCATATGGATTCACCCAGCAAAAGCAACTCTGTGAATTACTGGATATTTCATCAGGCACTGTCAGCACCTGGGTGAGACGGAATTATTTTCCTGGTGATGTTGTTGTTGCGTGTGCGCTTGATACAGGTGTTGATCTGCATTGGCTGGCGACAGGAAAGGGAAAACAGCTAAAAGAAACCTTTATAGAATCCGAAAGCTTTTCTATCCCTCGCAAGAATCTTATTGCAGGCAGCTTGTATGAAGATGGTCTGTGGGAAATCAACCTTAGCTTCATCTCTCAAAATCTTGTTGAACCGGTGTTCGTATCGAGCAGCAATTCTGCTTGGGTTGTTGATTTAAGTATTGGTGATATTAGCAACGGGCGTTGGTTGATGGGAATCGACGGTAAATACGATGTGTATGACATCACGCTTTTACCTGGGCGTAAAATTAGCGTCACTAATAAGGGAACAAATTTTACTTGTGGTGCTGATGAAGTAAAAACTGCTGGCAAGGTAGTTTTGACAATGGATTATAATTTTTAATAAGGGATAAATCATGGATATGATTTTTGCAATTTTAGGTTTAGTTTTAATGATTTGGTCTATTCGTAGCATTTTTATTAAACAGCAAGGTATTGGTAAAAAAATTGGTAAATCTATTTTTTCTGCATGGTATTTCTTAACAGCTGCCGGTCTAGCAGTTTCGCCATCTGATTCAGTTCCGATCGCGATAATTATGATGATGGCCGGTGCATTTGTTGTTTGGTATGGCAATCGGAATCATCAAGCACCTAAGAATAACAAAGATATACTAAGCGGTCATGCTGATGCTGTAAGAGATTTTGATTTACCCAGTAAAAAGAGTGAGCCAAGCAAGTATCGCTCTGTTAACCATGCAAAAGGCAAAGATGCAGAAATCAAAAACGTCGCTTTTTCATATGTAAATAGTAAAGGCGAAAGCAGTTTTCGAGACGTCGATGTTAAAAGCTTTGATGGTGAGTATTTAGAAGGTTATTGTCATCTTTCACGTAAATTCAAGACATTTAGGCTCGATAGGGTCGAAGGTGAAATCATCATCCGAGATACAGGCGAAGCTATAGATACTATTGAGTGGGCTGCTCAAATGGAAGCAAGATAATTTTTCTTAAAAGGAGACGTTGCATGTCGGATATACTTGAAACATTTGTCAAAGTAGTATTGCCAATTATTTTGGCTTTGGTAGCGGTACTTTCTTTTTTCAAGGAAATGTTTTTAACTAAACGACGAATATTTGAAGAAAGAGAAAAGCTTAGCAAATTGAGTTACGATCTCTATAAAATAACTGATGATGAAGATTTAAAGCGGCTATCCATTGAGTACGGCTATGCTGCAATAACTAAAGAGAACTTTCTGAGTCAGCAACAACGAAAAGCTTTAGTTAGAAGTGAAAATCCTACTAGAGATATTGACTTGTTTGTAAAGTGCAGAGGGCTGTTAGATATTAAAACTGAACCACTTACGTTTGTTTGGAAAAAAAAGAGATATGCTAATAAGTTTTATTTTAGTATGTCTATTTTTGTTAAGGTAACACTCTACACAATCGGGGCGCTAATATTCTTATTGCCGCTGCTATACAGCGCATTACTGCCTAATTTTATTCTTGAGAAGCTGAGTCATTTTTCTGCACTGGCAAAGATAGGTATGGCCTTATATGCACTATCCGCTGGAGCATTTTTAGCGTATGTAAATCTCTCTGCTGCTGTAAGGTTGATCGACTCTTCAAGACTCATTAAACGTCACACTGCTGATTAGCCACCATAAGGTGGCGGTGAAATCATAACCGTAGCAGCGCTAAGTTTATTTTAGCCATTTCATCGCCACCGAATAACCTAACCCATTGAATTAAAAAATATTAAATAGTATTCGGTCTTTTTTTTGTGTGTAACGTTCAGAAACTACTTCAGAGTGCCTGAAGAAGATAAATTACTGCAGAGGGTAAGAGATTAACGTTTTCCGCCCTTGTCCTCTGGAAGAGGCCGCAACAAACAGAAGAAATAGACGCCTGCGTTTGCAGGCGTTAATTATTTACCCAACCAGCGTCCGGCCTGTGCAGACTCAATTAACAGACGAATAGTCAGCGGATCGTGCGGTGCGTTGAAATCTTCCGGGAAATATTCGGCAAACGTGATAGAGCCGGGATTAATACCAAATCTGTCAGCATACCGCTCTAGCAATTCATACGCGTCAAGAGGATCCATGCGAAAGTCATTGTTCAGATCGGTATCCAGTTCAAGCTTATAGCGTCTGAACGTAAACAAACTTCTGCCGTTATAATCTTCAACCAGCGCAAATACAGCTTTCTCTATATCCTCGTTTACCATATCTTGTCTTCCTTATGAGCAAGAAGGTTATATTTTGCCGTAGTTTTCCAGCCAATTTCTGCCACATCAGCGGCCATAATTACCCAGCCTAAAACCGGGATTGTACGACCGACGAACGTCCCCAGCTTGTGAGTCATTAACATTTTAATTTGAAGAGGGTTTTTAGGGTTCTGTATCCACGTGGGTAATCTGAATGGAAGACGGTAATCCCGTAACAGCTTTCGAGAATAGACCGAAGCATAAGAGGTGCCTTTCCATGCTCCGTTTAGCTTACCGGATACGTCAATCGTATTTTGTCCCGAGTAAATCGCAACCAGAGCGATGATATCCTTTGTACCGCTGAAGTGCTCTGCAGTCACATCAATCATTATCCAGAAATAAAGCTCTCCTGCAGAAAGGTTAGTAAGTCCGCCATAGAAGTAAGTTCCGTTTAACTGCTCCGTTGTATCCATACCATTCCCTTAAATGGGTACTGTAATGGTCAAAACTGTATCACATCAATTCCGGTCACTGCCAGATGCTGGCTGGCGCTATCTGATGCATTTTGCGACTCTCAAAGCCATAGTTGTCGCTCCGCTGGTATCAAACGATCACGATGCGCACGCTCGGGTCGTTGACGCAGCATGATCTATGCATCTTATTCCTCAGCCCACAGTAGCTAGCATCGCAATGGCGGATCACTTGATGCATGCTTTGAATGCAGTTTTACTAACGTTCATCTCATCATTGCTACTATGGCAGGTTTTGCCAGCGAGAAGAAAAAGCAAAGAGTCTGTCAATATATAAAGGTCAACGCGCCTCATAACAGATATTTAGTTATTGCGAAACCAATAGGTTGATTTGTGAAAAAAGTAAATATAAGTAATGGGGTGCTCTATGGCTGCATTACAGGATGTTTACTTATGAAGTCTTTAATTCATATAGGTTCTTGAAATTGAAGGTAAACATCAAAAAATATTGGGTGCAGGCTATGTATAACAGCGAAGGGGAAATTGCTGATGCTCTATATGAGATTCTGAATAAATGAAGCGTGCTATTTTATGGCTGATTCAGTCATTTTTCTATTTAGTTCCTGCTGCAGTTATTGTGGCTGGCGTGTATATCTTCATCTGCTTTGTTCCGCAGTATGCAGCACTTCTTAGTTTTGCATGGGTTATCGTAGTTTCTTATGTGTATATTAAATTTAACCGATGGTATTGATAAAATCCTGACATATTAGTGAGCTTAAAATTTGAGTGGAAAAGCGAACGCAAAATAACCCTATTAGCTTAAGGTGCCCGGCCTCCATCCCCAAAAACCCACTCCACTCTGCAAAAGCAGAAACAACCCTGGCAACCTCGCACCCAAAGCTTACCTGTCATCTTGTCATCACCGCGGTTTGGCTTATCCTTAAGTCTTCAATCAAAAGGAGTAACGTTTATGAAAGCGGCAATTGCTAACATTGAACACAAGGTTGAAGTGGTAGAGAAGACGTTGCGTCCTCTCAAAACGGGCGAAGCACGGCTCAGGATGGAATGCTGTGGCGTATGCCATACCGATCTGCATGTGAAGAACGGTGATTTCGGTGATAAAACCGGCGTGACGCTGGGCCATGAAGGTATCGGTATTGTTGAGGAAGTCGCGCCAGATGTTACCTCACTCAAGCCAGGCGATCGTGCCAGCGTGGCCTGGTTCTTTAAGGGCTGCGGGCACTGTCAATACTGTAACTCCGGTAACGAAACGCTCTGCAGAGAGGTCGTCAATGCCGGTTATACCGTCGATGGCGGTATGGCTGAAGAGTGTATCGTCGTTGCAGACTATTCGGTCAAAGTCCCCGATGGGCTTGACCCATACGCCGCCAGTAGTGTCACCTGCGCCGGTGTCACCACCTATAAAGCGGTGAAAGTGTCCGAGGTAAAACCGGGTCAGTGGCTGGCGATTTACGGTCTTGGCGGGCTGGGAAATCTCGCCCTGCAGTATGCAAAAAATGTCTTTAATGCCAAAGTGATCGCAGTTGACGTGAGTGATGGGCAACTGGCACTGGCGAAAGAGATGGGCGCCGACCTGGTCGTAAACTCTGCCAGCGAAGATGCGGCTCGCTTTATTCAGGAGCAAACCGGTGGGGCGCATGCGGCTGTGGTAACGGCGGTTGCTAAAGCGGCGTTTAACTCTGCTGTCGATGCGGTCAGGGCCGGTGGTCGGGTAGTGGCTGTCGGACTGCCGCCGGAAGCGATGAGCCTGAATATTCCACGTCTGGTGCTCGATGGCATACAGGTGGTGGGATCGCTGGTCGGAACGCGTAACGATCTGGCGGAAGCTTTCCAGTTTGCGGCAGAAGGGAAGGTGGTGCCGAAGGTGACCAAAAGGAAGATTGGTGAGGTCAATGCCATCTTCGATGAGATGATTCAGGGCAAGATCCGCGGCAGGATGGTGATCGACTTTACCGGTCAGCCTGCTGAATAATCCGTGCCAATAATCGCACAAGCCCGCGCCGTGCGGTCTTTTTTATGCCTGTAAGGCCAGTTCTCTCCCTCTGAATGAGTAAGAGCACATTCGGTTAAAGCATTAATAAGCGCGGCTTTATGTTTCATGATGTGATTTTCACTTGAACTTTACCGGTAACATTATAGTTTATGGGGTGAAGTCTGATTACACACATCTGAAGGAGGGTTATTTATGGCTAAGCATCACTTACTCAAATCCATTGAAATTGCAGCGATTGTGTTATTTGTCCTGATACTGGCGTATCTGGCTGTTACCGGTCTTCTGTCATCAACTGGCGTGGATCACGCCTGGCCTTATCCCAGTAAGTAACTGAGTGCCGCACCAGGGAAATTATAAATAATATAAATAGATAACCGATCCTGATACAGGACATAAAAAACCCCGCAATTGCGAGGTTAATCAGAGGTTATACCAGGCTCACCGAAAGCAGAATCAGCTCTCCGGTTTCCAGCGACAGGCTTTTCTTGGTTTCGAACATAAAGGCTTCCAGCGCCTCCTCGACATCGTCGCCCTCGATAAAGGCGTGAGTCGTGACATGATTTTCACCTTCAGGCTTAATCACGTAAGAAACAAACCACTTCTTCTTTTGCATGATGCTTATCCTCTTACGAATAGGTAAATGCCGCGCACCGGCAATACTGAGCTTTTCCGCCAGCAGTTCAGCGGAACATGTACGGGTTCTGTCCGACAAAGACTAATCAAGCGGGGCCGGATGCAGCAGGTCGATCACGTCATCAATTTCATTGCTGGCCGCATGGCGATCAAGGGCAACCGCATAGTAGCGTCCCTTGCAGTAGTGCTTTGTTACCGCCACCCGATGGCCGGTATCGCTGTCAGCTTCACCGCCGGTCAGGGTCTGCAGGTGGGGCGGGATAACCAGCTCACTTTCGAGTTGTTCTGCTTCAATGATCACTGCGCCACCGTCACTGGATAGCAGCAGATGCTGAATGCTCATGTTCTCTCCTCTGAGTCAGATTGCTAACCGGGAAAGTGTAGTTCACCTCGGCGGGTGTGCTGACTTCCGCTCAGGAGAAGCCATGTGAAGCGGCAATAAAAAAAGCCCCGTCAGGGGCTTTTAGGAAAGGGATGGCCTGCGTTAAAAACTCAGCTGGTCTGATCGGCCAGCTTCGGCTTCAGCACGCGCTTACCAATCTGAATGCCGGGCTTCTCAACATACTTATAGAGTAAAGAGGCCAGCGCATAGGTCAGCGGGATGGCAGAAACGCAGACGATCAGAAAACGCATCATGTCGCTCTTAAACTCAATGTCGGTGTGATTGAGCAGCAGTGCGATCATCGGGAGCACAATCAGCAGATGCAGCAGGTAGACCGAGAACGACACGTCGCCCAGCCAGGTGCTGAGACGGTTGTTCAGCAGCTTACGTGGCAGAGCAATCAGCGTTGCCATCAGGCTGCCCTGCGGGTATTGCCACAGAATTGCCGTCATACCGACGATCATCAGCGCTTCCATAATCACCTGCAGCTTAATCGCGCCCAGGCCCATCGCCACGCTGGCGACCGGGCCGAGCAGCGCAAAGGCGACGTAAAGCAGGGATTTACGGCGAATCGCCTCGGCCAGCAGCATGCCCGACAGGAACATATTCAGCTTTATCAGGATCATTGAAGGCATCTCAAACGCCTCATAATAATCTGCCAGCACATACCGGCCAGCGCAGCAGAGCGCCATGATGCCAATCAGCGATGCTGCATAACCAAAGCGCAGCGTCACCAGCATGATGAACGGGAACAGCAGATAGAACTGCATCTCCAGCCCGATACTCCAGTCAGGCAGCACGGTATTAAAACCATATTCGGGCAGCAGGCCGAACAGGAAACTGAAGTGGGTCAGGATGTTTGCCAGCGACTGGTCGGTATAACGCGATGATTCAGTGGCGGTGCCGGAATAGAAATGAGCAATGGTGTCACGCATCTCGCCAAACCACGGGCCATAAATCAAAGCGATGATTAACAGCAGATAGTAGAGCGGGGCGATGCGGAAGAAGCGCCGGATCCAGAACTTCTTAATGGTCTCTGTGCTCTGCCACGGCTCTTTCTGCTGACGCTCGACGTAGTTTTTCGCCATCAGATAACCCGATAACAGAATAAACAGATCGACCCCGATGCCAGGGGATGAAATAAGCGTGATATGGCAATGAACCAGTAAGCTGATATGGCCAACTAATACCCAGAGAGAAGCGATGCCGCGTAATCCCTCCAGCTCCGTAGACCAACCTCGTGTTGCAGACATAACTATTCCTCGTTTTTATCCGACCTTCGGCGCTCACTAAGCCTCAAGGCAACAGATATGTAAACGGGCCTTTACAAAAGTAAGAAGATTCCGAGCACAGGCAGGAGGGAAAAATCAACCGAAACAGGGTGGGAAAGCACAGGAAGTTAAGGGCGTGCAGTGGCACACCCTTAATCAATATCACTGATTGAGATGGCCGATCAGGCCAGTTTTAACAGGATCATACCGGCCAGCAGCAGGGTCAGGCCGGCCCAGCCTTTGCGGTTCAGCCGCTGGCCAAACAACACCCATCCGGCCGCGACAGTGGCGATAATCCCAAAACCGCCCCAGACCGCATAGGCGATCGAGAGATCGATACCTTTGACCGCCTGAGCGAGTGCGCTGAACGCGAGCAGGACACAACAAAGTGAAAGCAGACCGTACAGCGGTTTCTTAAACCCATCAGAATATTTAAGGAATATGTTGGCGGCAATCTCCAGCACGATAGCCAGCGCCAGCCAGGACGCATGAACAAGATCAGCGATGAGCATGATTAACCTCCGCTGATGATTGGGTGCCGGTTTTGATCAACACAATTCCGACGATCAGCGTCACCAGCCCACAGATTTTCAGCGCTGACAACGTTTCACCAAACAGTTGCACGCTGAATAACGTAATCAGCATGATGCCGATACCTTCCCACAGGGCATAAGCCACGCCCAGGGCGATACGTTTAATGGCGAAACTCAGCAGAATATAAGAACAGGCAATCATGCCCAGCATCATCAGGTAGCCGGAATGGCTGCCATTGAGGCTGGACCATTTCATAAAAAGGGTACCAATAATCTCAGTAACAATAGCGAGTGATAATAAAACCCAGGCGCGCATGGGTGCTCTCCAGCAACGATAAATGACGACCTGCAACAACGCACAACGTGCGGGCAGACTCAGAACAGTGTCGAAGTGGTGAGGGGACTACAGGGCGTTACGCCAGTGCTGATCGGCGGCATTCCAGCCAGAAAGGCAAATGGGGGAAAACAGGGGGTTTGACATGAACATTCTGCTCATAAAATTTACAACACATCCACATTGTTGCTTCTCATCAGTGGACGGATAGTGCCTCCGGTTAAATAGACGCTGGATTTATAGCATTCTGCACATCGCCAAATCAACAGCAGATGCTGCTTTGTTTGATGTCGGTTAAGGTTTGATGATTTGAAAATGGTGAAGTGTGGAAAAGGATGTGTGGTAAATCGTAATGAAAAAAATAGCCGGGCAATAAAAGTGCCCGACTATTATTAAGTGACGCTGTCACGTATTATTCAGCGCGCTGCGGAACCGTGCGAACGGGTGCATCACCCGCGACATAATAAGCGGCGGTGCTGCGCGGCAATGGATCGCGACCACGAATCTTATCGGCAATCTTCTCGCCAATCATGATAGTGGTGGCGTTCAGGTTACCGGTGATGATCAGCGGCATAATCGACGCATCAACCACGCGTAAGCCTTCCAGTCCATGCACACGACCTTCGCCATCCACGACGGACATCGGGTCGTTACCCATCTTACAGGTGCCGCATGGGTGATAGGCGGTTTCGCCGTGGTTACGCACGAACTCATCCAGTTGCTCATCTGTCTGGCAATCCAGTCCCGGACTGATTTCACGGCCACGGTACTTGTCCAGCGCCGGCTGATTAATGATCTGGCGCGTGATGCGAATCGCATCGCGGAACTCATGCCAGTCCTGCTCATGCGACATGTAGTTAAACAGAATGGCCGGATGACGACGCGGATCGCGTGACTTCAGGCGTACATGACCGCGGCTTGGAGAACGCATCGAGCCGACGTGACACTGGAAGCCGTGGGCATCAACCGCGTTGGAGCCGTTGTAGTTAATCGCCACCGGCAGGAAGTGATACTGAATGTTCGGCCAGCTGAACTCTTCGCGGCTGCGGATAAAGCCACCCGCTTCAAACTGGTTGCTGGCGCCGATACCGGTGCCGTTAAACATCCACTCCGCACCAATTTTCGGCTGATTCCACCACTTCAGAGCCGGATAGATTGAGACCGGTTCTTTACACTCATACTGAAGATACATCTCCAGATGGTCCTGCAGGTTTTCACCCACGCCCGGCAGGTCGTGAACCACCGGGATATCAAACTGCTTCAGCAGCTCAGGAGAACCCACGCCAGAACGCTGCAGGATCTGTGGCGAAGCGATAGCGCCGGCACACAGCAGCACTTCACGACGCGCGGTTACTTTGTTGATAGTGTTGCTGTCGCCCTGCAGATACTCCACACCGACCGCGCGCTTGCCATCGAAGATGATGCGATCGGTGGTGGCGTGCGTGATGATCTTCAGGTTAGCCCGGCCTTTGGCCATATCGAGATAGCCACGCGCGGTGCTGGAACGGCGACCGTTTGGCGTGACGGTACGATCCATCGGACCGAAACCTTCCTGCTGATAGCCATTAAGGTCGTCTGTGCGCGGATAACCCGCCTGCACGCCCGCCTCAATCATCGCTTCAAACAGCACGTTGTTGCCCGCTTTAGGCGTTGCAACACACACCGGGCCGTCGCCGCCGTGGAAATCGTTCGGGCCGATATCGCGGGTTTCCGCTTTACGGTAGTAGGGCAGGCAGTCCAGATAGCTCCAGTTCTCCAGTCCAGGTTCGCTGGCCCAGTTATCGAGATCCATCGCGTTACCGCGGATATAACACATGCCGTTAATCAGTGATGAACCGCCCAGACCTTTGCCGCGACCACACTCCATGCGGCGATTGTTCATGTAAGGCTCTGGCTCGGTTTCATAGGCCCAGTTATAGCGTTTGCCCTGTAACGGGAAGGCGAGGGCCGCGGGCATCTGGGTGCGAAAATCAAAGCGGTAATCCGGGCCGCCCGCTTCCAGCAACAGGACGCTCACGTTGCTCTCTTCGGTCAGACGGGTAGCCAGAACGTTTCCTGCGGATCCGGCTCCAATAATAATGTAATCAAATTCCATTCATCGTTCCTCAGGTTAAGTGATTAAAAGACTGACTGAAAACGCGTCAGCTCAACCTGCACGGACTTCACCTGGGTGTAGCTCTGCAGCGTCATCAGGCCATTCTCACGGCCAATGCCAGAGTGCTTGTAACCCCCCACTGGCATCTCTGCGGCCGATTCGCCCCAGGTATTAATCCAGCAGATACCTGCTTCGATCTGATGAATCACGCGGTGCGCCTTATTGAGATCCTGCGTCACCAGTCCGGCGGCCAGACCAAATTCGGTGTCGTTGGCGCGGCGGATCACTTCTTCTTCACTTTCGTAGCTCAGGATCGACATGACCGGTCCGAAGATCTCTTCACGCACAATCTTCATCTCATCACGGCAGTCGGTGAACACGGTGGGTGCAACCCAGGCACCCTGGTCGAAATCGCCACCGGTCAGACGTTTGCCGCCGCACAGAACGCGTGCGCCTTCAGCGATGCCGGATTCGATATAACGCATCACATTGTCGCGATGGCTGAAGCTGACCAGCGGACCAAAGTTGGTCGCCGGGTCACGCAGATCGCCTGCCTGAATGCGGGCGACGCGTTCGCTGATTTTCGCCTCGAATGCGGCCTGCAGTTTTGCAGGAATAAAGACGCGGGTGCCGTTGGTACAGACCTGACCGGAGCTGTAGAAGTTCGCCATCATGGCGATGTCGGCGGCCAGATCGAGATCGGCATCATCAAAGATGATCAGCGGTGATTTACCGCCCAGTTCCATGGTGACCTCTTTCAGCGTTGAACCTGCTGCATTGGCCATCACTTTTTTGCCGCTGACGACGCCACCGGTGAAGGAGACTTTGTCGATGCCAGGGTGCTCAGTGAGCAACTGACCGGTAACCGAACCGATGCCCGGCAGCACGTTGAACACGCCATCCGGCAAACCCGCTTCGGTGTAAATTTCCGCCAGCTTCAGGGCAGTGAGCGGGGTCATTTCACTCGGTTTGAAAATCATCGCGTTACCCGCCGCCAGCGCGGGCGCGGATTTCCACAGGGCGATCTGAATCGGGTAGTTCCAGGCACCGATACCAGCTACCACGCCCAGCGGTTCGCGGCGGGTGTAAACAAAGGAGGTTTCGCGCAGTGGGATCTGCTGACCTTCCAGCGCCGGAACCAGACCGGCGTAATACTCCAGCACGTCTGCGCCGGTGACGATATCGACCGCTGAGGTTTCGCTGTAAGGCTTACCGGTATCGAGCATTTCCAGCTCAGCCAGCTCATCATTACGCTCACGCAGAATATCGACGGCGCGACGCAGGATACGCGAGCGCGCCATGGCGGTCATCGCGGCCCAGACTTTCTGGCCTTTTCTGGCGGCAGCAACGGCGTGATTGACATCTTCCTGGCCGGCGGCATGAACCTCTGCCAGCACTTCGCCGTTGACCGGGTTAATCGTCTGGAACGTTTCGCCAGACGCTGCGGCAACATAAGCGCCATCGATGTAGAGTTTCTGCTCGGTGAATCGGGACATGTTTTCTCCTTCCGTTATTCGTGCTCGCCAGCCAGTTGCTGACGGATGAATTGGGTGGTCAGTGTGAGGGCGATGACCGGGTTAAATGGTTTACCGCTCAGCGCGGCGCGCAGCCACAGACCATCTATCAGGGCAGCCAGACCGTGTGCGGCCAGCCTTGCCTTCTCCAGCGGCAGTTCACGCCGGAATTCGACCACCAGCGTTGAGTAGAGCCGCCGGCTGCTGACCCGCTCCAGGCGATTAAGCTGGGGCTGATGCATGCTGCTCGACCAGAAGTCGAGCCAGGCTTTCATCACTGCCGTGTGCACCTGGGTATCATCAAAATTACCCTCAACGATGGCACACAACCGCTGTTCTGCAGAGGCACCGGCCAGCGGTTCTAACCGCGACAATACCGCCTCCCGCAGTTGACGCGTCACATCACGCATCGTGGCTTCCAGTAAGCCGTTCTTATCCTTGAAGTAGTGACTGATGATGCCGGTGGATACCCCCGCCCGACGGGCGATCTGGGCGATAGTGGCATCATTAATCCCAACTTCATTAATCGTGCTCAGGGTCGCATCAATCAGTTGCCGACGACGTATCGGCTGCATCCCTACCTTTGGCATAGCTCCAGCTCCACCCTCAAATCGAGCCCCTATTTAAACTTTTTTTGATTGCACGTTCAATATAAAAAGAAACTTTGTTAGGATGCTGTTCTTTAAATGTAGCGAAAGCGAAACGGCAATGAGTGCTAAAATAGGCTGGTTTGCCTGAGTGATTAACAGGAAGTGACAGAACGAAACAGGGCCGCACGGCCGGAAAGCCGTGTACGGCAAGACTTATCCATTGCGTATTTTCAGGACATTAACCAGAGGTAACCGATGAATAATCCACCTGCCGGTGAAAAAGACAGACTCAATCCCGTTGTATTTTATACCTCTGCCGGATTGATTCTGACGTTTTCACTTGTGACGATTCTCTACAGTGAACTGGCCGCGAGCTGGATCCTCAAGGCGGTAAACTGGGTTTCCGCCACCTTCGGCTGGTACTACATGCTGGCTGCCACGCTCTATATTGTTTTTGTGCTCTATATGGCCTGCTCACGCTTTGGTTCGATCAAGCTCGGGCCGGAGCACTCCAAACCCGAGTTCAGCGTGCTCAGTTGGTCCGCCATGCTGTTCGCCGCCGGGATCGGCATCGACCTGATGTTCTTCTCGGTCGCCGAACCGGTGACGCAGTATATGCAGCCGCCGGAGGGGGCAGGGCAGACGATGGAAGCGGCCCGCCAGGCGATGGTCTGGACGCTGTTCCACTACGGACTGACCGGCTGGTCAATGTATGCATTGATGGGCATTGCGCTGGGCTACTTCAGCTATCGCTATAACCTGCCGCTGACCATCCGTTCCGCGCTCTATCCCATCTTTGGTAAACGCATCTATGGCCCGATTGGCCACACCGTAGATATTGCGGCCGTGGTGGGGACCATCTTTGGTATCGCCACCACGCTCGGCATCGGGGTCGTTCAGCTGAACTATGGCCTCAAAGTGCTGTTTGATATCCCGGAAGGCCTGACCGCTCAGGCCGCGCTGATTGTCCTCTCCGTGGTGATCGCCACCATTTCTGTCACGTCGGGCGTCGATAAAGGGATCCGTATTCTCTCTGAGCTGAACGTGGTGATGGCGCTGGGACTGATTCTGTTTGTGCTGTTCTTCGGCAACACCGAGTTCCTGCTGAATGCGCTGGTGCTGAACGTCGGGGATTACATCAACCGCTTCATGGGCATGACGCTCAATACCTTTGCATTTGATCGCCCGACACAGTGGATGAACAGCTGGACGCTCTTCTTCTGGGCGTGGTGGGTGGCCTGGTCGCCATTCGTCGGCCTGTTCCTGGCGCGTATCTCACGTGGTCGTACCATCCGTGAGTTCGTGCTGGGCACGCTGATTATTCCGTTTACCTTTACGCTGTTGTGGCTGTCAGTGTTCGGTAATGCCGCGCTGTATCAGATCATCCACGGCAATACGGAGTTTGCGCAGGAAGTAATGAATCATGCAGAGCGCGGCTTCTATAGCCTGCTGGCGCAGTATCCGGCGTTTAAACTCAGCGCCTCGGTCGCGACGATCACCGGTATGCTGTTCTACGTCACCTCGGCGGATTCCGGCTCGCTGGTGCTGGGTAACTTCACCTCGCGACTGAAAGACATCAACAGTGATGCACCGAACTGGCTGCGTATCTTCTGGTCTGTGGCGATTGGGGTACTGACCATGAGCATGCTGATGACCAACGGTATCACTGCCTTGCAGAACACCACGGTGATCATGGGGCTGCCGTTCAGCTTTGTTATCTTCTTTGTGATGGCGGGGCTGTTTAAATCGCTGAAGATTGAAGATCACCGTCGGGCCAGCGCCACGCGCGACACCGCGCCCTATCTGGCTCATGCGACCGATCGCCTGACCTGGAAGAAGCGTCTTTCGCGCCTGATGAACTACCCTGGCTCGCGTTATACCCAGCAGATGATGGAAAAAACCATCTATCCGGCGATGCAGGAAGTGGCGAAAGAGCTGGAGCTGCGGGATGGCCGGGTCACGCTGGAGAGCGTTGAGCCGGATGAAAGCAACCCGATTGGCTATCTGGATCTGCGCGTTCATCTGGGCGAGGAGCAGGACTTTATCTATCAGGTCTGGCCGCAGCAATATTCGATTCCGGGCTTCACCTATCGCGCCCGCAGCGGTAAGTCGACCTACTACCGGCTGGAAACCTTCCTGATGGAGGGCAGCCAGGGTAACGACTTAATGGATTACAGCAAAGAGCAGGTGATCATCGACATACTGGATCAGTATGAGCGACACCTGAACTTCATCCATCTCAACCGTGAAGCGCCGGGCAGCAACATCAGCTTCCCAAGCGCTTAAGTCAGGGCCCGTCAGTGAGCAATTGCTGGCGGGCTTTTTTTTCGCTACCGTCGTCATCAACAATACCGCTTCACCTGCTGAAATCGACTATCTTTAGGGCTTTGCTGGCCTGATGCCTGAAAAGCGTAGACAGGGAGTCATATGGGAAAAATATTCAGTACGTTTCTGCCGCTCTATACCACTACGCTTCTGATGCTGCTGGGTTCCGGTTTACTGACTACCTACGTCTCGTTGCGGCTGGCCAGTGAGCAGGTTAATGGTGCGCTGATCGGCGCGATTATTGCGGCCAACTATATCGGGCTGGTGATTGGCGGCAAGGTGGGGCACAACCTGATTGCCCGCGTCGGCCATATCCGTGCCTACGTGGCCTGTGCCGGGATCATTACCGCCTCGGTGGTGGGTCACGGGCTGACAGACTTTATTCCGCTGTGGGTTTTTCTGCGTCTGATTATCGGGCTCTGCATGATGTGCCAGTACATGGTGCTGGAGAGCTGGCTCAACGATCAGGCGGAATCTTCCCAGCGCGGCATGATTTTCGGCCTCTATATGGTCGCCACCTACCTTGGACTCAGTGGCGGACAGGTGATCCTGAGCCTGCAATCGGGGTTTGGGGTGAGCACGCTGCTGATTGTGGCGCTCTGTTTCGCGCTCTGTCTGGTGCCGATTGCACTGACCACCCGCACTCATGTCCGGCCCATGACGCCGGCGCCGATGGAGCTGGGCTATTTTATCCGCACTATTCCCAAACTGCTCGGCACCACCCTGGTGACCGGCATGGCGATTGGCGCGTTCTATGGCCTGGCACCGGTTTATGGCAGCAGCAAAGGCTTCACCACCAGCCAGACCGGTTATTTTATGAGTCTCACGATTTTTGCCGGACTGGTGTCGCAGTTTCCGCTGAGCTGGCTCTCTGACCGCTACGACCGCCAGCGGCTGTTATTCATCATTGCCATGCTCTTTGCCGTGGCCTGCGTGCCGCTGGTGGTACTGCCGCATCTCACCTTCCACTGGATGATTGGCATCGCCTTTGCCGCCAGCATGATGCAGTTTGCGCTCTATCCGTTGCAGGTGGCGCTGGCCAACGATCAGGTCGCCGCCGATCGTCGTGTCTCGTTAACTGCCTGTCTGCTGATGGCGTTTGGTATTGGCGCCAGTATCGGCCCGCTGGTGGTCGGTGCGCTGATGCAGCCGCTGGGCAGCAATATGCTCTATCTCTTCTTTATGCTTTGTGCGCTGGTGATTGGCGGACTGAGTTATGTGCGTGCGCCGGGTCCGCTTCCGACGACCGAAGTGCCGTTGCCGCATGTGGTGATGCCTGACAGTCTGGCGACCTCGCCACTGGGTGCCGCGCTGATCCCGACGCTGGAAGAGGAGGTGATTCATGCGTCGATGGGCGGTCAGGAGCCGGAAGAGGAGAGTGCTGAGTTCGATGGCACAGCTGACGAAGAGGATTTGCCCGATGACCTTCCTGAGGATCAGCGGGACAAATAGCAGCGGCAAAGCACCGCTGACTGCACCATTAAAGCAGGATGTCCGGATCTGACACACTCTTGTCCGGTTGCTGGCTCGACATTCGGGTCAGCAACCGCGAAGCTGGCGCATACCGCTTTTTTAAGGAGTCACACCATGCTGGAACTTCGCCCCAATTGTGAACGTTGCGACGTTGATCTGCCGCCATCTTCTCTGGCGGCACGCATCTGCTCGTTTGAATGCACTTTCTGCGCTGACTGTGCTGAGCATCTCACTCATCTTTGCCCCAACTGCGGCGGTGAACTGGTGCGCCGTCCGGTGCGTCCGGCAGAGAAACTGCAGAAATATCCGGCTAAAATGCGTAGCTGATCCCAAATGACTACAGATATGATGGGGGCAGAATAGCCTGGCGCGCCTGATCGCTTTATGATGTATTTCGTCCCTGACAGAGCTACCACCTTAACTGAGTGCCGGAGATAAGCGCCGGGAGGGACGCTCCTTTCACCTCTCTTTAATCGTTTTGTCCGGCCTCCTTGTTCCCTTGCTCCCTTGCTTCCTTGCTCCCTTGTTTCCAGCCTCCTTTGCATTATGCTTTCCAGCTCGTCATGCCAGTACAGGGGCAGCCCTGACTATACTCTGAAGATGTTTTCAGCAGACAAAGGCCGGGTGCAGCGATGTTTTACCAATCCCTGAATGGCGCAGCGTGGCGACGGATCTGGGTGGTCGGCGATCTGCATGGCTGCCGCCGCGAACTGGATGCGCTGTTGCAGCAGCATCAGTTTGACCCGCAGCAGGACTTACTGATTTCGGTGGGTGACATCATCGATCGCGGTCCCGACAGCCTGGGCTGTCTGACACTGCTGGAGGAGCCCTGGTTTCGCTGCGTGCGGGGGAATCATGAGGAGATGGCGCTTTCAGCATTACAGGGGCAGGAAATAGCGCTCTGGCAGATGAACGGTGGAGACTGGTTCTTTCGGCTGCGTGGTGCAGCGTTGATTGCGGCGCGTCACGCGTTGCAGCGTTGCCGTGAGCTGCCGCTGATTCTCCATCTGCAGCTCGATGAGCGAACTGTTGTGATTGCTCATGCTGATTATCCGGCCCGGGAATATGCGTTGAATAAGCCACTCGACTGGCAGCAGGTGGTCTGGAGCCGTCAGCGGCTGGAGGCGATGGAGTCAGGCGAACGGGCGGGCATCCATGGCGCTGACGCCTTTTACTTCGGACACACGCCGCTGAAACAGCCGCTGACGATTGCCAATCTGCACTACATCGATACC
Source organism: Pantoea pleuroti (assembly GCF_014156615.1). NCBI lineage: Bacteria > Pseudomonadati > Pseudomonadota > Gammaproteobacteria > Enterobacterales > Erwiniaceae > Pantoea > Pantoea pleuroti. The sequence continues at coordinate 176,755 of NZ_SBFD01000001.1, forward strand.
GGCGCAGTGTTTGGCAATCATCTGACGATGGTGCAAATAAAGTGACTCAGCGGAACAGGCGTCCGTCGCGCACCAGCTCCCGCGGATAGCTGTTCTTGATACGGCTGCCGACTTTTTTAGCCAGCCCCAGCGGCTGCTGCTGATAAGTGACAATCATCTCATTACGGGTGGGTTCCGTTTCCGGGTAGATATCCCGCCCGCGATACCACTCTTCCGCCTCTGCTGCGGTGAGCTCAAAAGTCTGCGCCGCATCGGGTTTTGCCAGCGCAATCACCGCTTCATGCTGCCAGCGATAGCCTTTAGCAAAGGTTTCTGCCAGCTTCAGGCCGATGCGCGAGAAACGTACTTTGCCCAGCAGCGGGGTGACGGCCTTCGGGAACAGCCAGATCTCTTTGTCACGCTGCCACAGCTCCAGCGACGCATCCCATTTAAGAGAGACCGCGGCGGCGGCCTGGGCTATCTCACTTTCCAGCTTGCGGCTGAGATGGGAGAAGGGCAGTTTACCCACTTTGTAGCCCGGCAGCGGTAAGGGTTCGACCGACGCGGTTTTACGCAGCCGCGCAACGAAAAAGCCTTCGCTGTCGAACATCTGCGGGAAGACATGCAGATAGCCCTCGGGCGTCGCGGCCTGTCGGGCACCCTCAAACAGCCCATCGAGCGCTACAACCTCAACAGCGTCCGGATAGCGCTCCAGCAGCCAGGCAACGACCTGCTGATTCTCAATCTGATTCAGGGTGCAGGTAGAGTAAACCAGCGTGCCGCCGGGTTTGAGGGCGTGGAAGGCACTGTCGAGCAGATCGCACTGGGTCGCGGCGATTTCGTGCGTACTTGCCAGCGACCAGTTTTTCAGCGCATCAGCATCTTTGCGAATCACCCCTTCGCCGGAGCAGGGAGCGTCGAGCAGGATGGCGTCGAACTGTTCCGGCAGGGCTGGCCCGAAGACCCGCGCGTCAAAGTGCGTTAAGGCACTGTTGCTGACGCCACAGCGGCTGATATTGGCGTGCAATACTTTTACCCGGCTGGAGGAGAATTCGTTAGCCAGGATAACCCCCTGATTGCCCATCCGCGCAGCAATCTGGGTCGTTTTAGAACCCGGTGCCGCCGCCATATCCATCACGGCGCTGACCTCTGACTGAGCATCAAACAGCGCGGTCACCGGCAGCATGGAGCTGGCCTCCTGAATGTAGAACAGGCCGCTGAGATGCTCAGCTACGCTTCCCAGCGGCAGGCTCTCATCTTCCCGACTGATCCAGAATCCCTCTTCGCACCACGGCACCGGCGTCAGCTGCCAGTCATAATTAGCGGTCTGACTCAGAAAGTCAGCCACGCTGATCTTCAGGGTATTGATGCGAATACTGCGGCGCAGGGGTTGCTGACTGTACGCAATAAATTGTTCGAGGCTCGCCTCATCGGGCAGGCTCTGGCGCATTAATGAGAGAAAATCGGCGGGGAAAAGCGAAGAAGCATCTGACACGGGCACATTCCAGTTAAGACAAAGGCGGCAGTGTACCATGAGGAAAGGAAACGGGCAGCCAGGCTGCCCGTTTGAGATAGCCTTTAGCGCGGAGACGGGATCGCTGTTCCCCAGTTACGCCAATCTTTCGGCGCTTCATCCTGCAGCAGGAAATGTTTATCCGGGTTGGCCTGCGGCGCCAGCGGCACCGTCGGCGGCGTCGCAAACTGAATGCCACCGCGAATAAACTGCTGGAAGGTCCCGGTTTTCACTACGCCACCCACCAGACCGAAGTCCAGGTTATAGCCGGATGCCAGCCAGAACACCGAGTTATTACGCACCAGATGCTGGTACTTCTTACTGATGCGCAGGGCGATCTGCACACGATCCGCCATATTACCCAGTGAGGTGCCGGTCACGGTACCCACTTCCACACCACGGAACAGCACCGGCGTACCCAGCGACAGTGAACCGGCCTCAGTGGCATCAACATAAATGTTCAGGCCATTAAGGTAGCGGGAATCGGTAATAGTGCTCTCCTGCAGTTCAAACGTGCGCGCGGCGCCACCTTTACCGGGATCCACGTTGACATAAGGCTGCAACAGGGTTTCCAGATGATTCACGCCGGTAGCGGAAATCTCCGGTGAGACCACCGAGAAACGGCTGCCGAGACGGGCGAAATCGTTGACATACTCCGGATAGAGCACCGCTTTCGCCACCACCTGATTGTTATCTTTGCTTAACGACAGTGACTCCACCTGGCCGACATTAATACCCAGGTAACGAATCGGCATTCCGGCAGAGAGCTTGCTGGCGTCATAGGTGTGCAGCGTAATCTGGCTACCCACCGCGCGGGCGGCGGTTTCAGACGGATAGAGGACGCGTTTGGCCCCTTTGGCCGACTGCGCACCACTCATATTGTCGAAACTGATCGCGCCTTTCAGCGCGCGGTTAAGCGGCGATGCCTGCACCGTCAGGCCGCTGCCGTTAAGGCTGACGCGTGCGCCACCCTCAGCCCAGAACACGCTTTCGCTGGTCAGCAGCTTGCGATACTCCGGCTGGATATGTACCGCAATATCAAAGGCGTCAGCGCGCGGCGTGACTTTGACGATCTCACCCACCTGATATTTGCGGTACAGCACGACAGAGCCAGTCTGCACATCAGGCAAACTGGTGGCGGTCAGCATCAGCGTGGTAGAAGGGCCATCGCCGGTGATGCCTTCTTCCGCTTTTTCAGCATCGGCAAACAGCGGATAGGCACTTTTTGGCTCACCCTTTTTGCCCGGATCCAGCCGGATACCGCCATCCACCCATTCACGGGCGCTGGCACCTAATACCTGCATGCCATCAAGGCCGAACTTCACATCAAGCCGACTGTTAACGATAAATTTACTGTCACCATGCACCAGATTGCGATTTTCAGGATTGACTGCCACCACGAAATTCACGCCATTTTCATCCAGCGTACGCGACATCACCTGACCAATCTGCATGCCGTGCAGCATCAACGGCTGGCCCTGATCGATACCATAGCTCTCTGGCGCGCTGAGTTTTACCGTCAGTACATTGGGCTTCTGCAGCAGAGTCTCATTGGACGCCAGCACGGTGTAGTGCTGCTGCGGCTCGCCTTCGCCCGGCACCAGTTCCAGCGTGTTGCCGGTCAGCAGCGCGCTGAGGCTGGTATCCGTCAGGCTGATTTTCGGACTGTGCATCTCAATGCGGGTGCCGCTGCGCATCAGACCGACAACAGAGGGATCGATGGTCAGCTCGCCGGTGACCTTGCCGCCATCCTGCAGGTTCAGTTTGGTCAGCGTGCCGACTTCCAGCCCCTGATACATCAGCGGGGTGCTGCCCGCCTTGAGATTGTTGCCGTTGGGCAGATCCAGCGTGATCTGCACGCCGCGCTGACTATGCGCCAGATCGGGGTAGAGCCGGTAATTCTGCTCGGCTTTGGCCGTTTCCGCACCCTGTGGTGAGTCAAACGCGATCGCACCATTGACCAGCGCCGCCAGACTCTCCAGCTGCACTTTAGCCCCGCTCAGACTGACGTCAGCATTCATGCCTGACACATTCCAGAAACGGCTGTTGGTTTTCACCAGATTGATAAAGCGACGGTCAATCAGCACATCAATCGACACGCCATCGGATTTGCTGTTAATGCTGTAGTCATAGACCCGACCAACCGGAATTTTGCGGTAATAGACCAGCGAGCCGGTGTTGAGCGAGCCGAGATCGGGCGCATGCAGATGGATCATCAATTCGCCGGTATTTACCCGATATTTGGGCTGCGTATCCAGCGCGGTAAACGACTCGCTGGGTTTACCTTTACCTGGCATCATCCCGATGTAGTTACCGCCGACCAGCGCATCCAGCCCCGACACACCCGCCAGCGAGGCTTTAGGCGTCACCAGCCAGAACTGCGTATCTTCACGCAGCGCATCGCGCATATCGCTCTTGATGCTGGCTTTAATCTGAATGCTGCGATAATCATCACTGAGATTAATGCCCTGCACGGTGCCCACTTCCACGCCCTGATAGCGGATCGGGGTGCGACCCGGCACGATACCATCCGCCGTCTGGAAATTGATGGTGATGGTGGTGCCGCGCTCCTGATAATTGGTCCAGAGCAGCCAGCAGGCGATCAGCATCGCAATAATCGGCAGCAGCCAGAAGGGCGAAATTTTGCGCTTATTGCGCAGCGTTGCGTTAGTCGGTGTAGTCGGCGTTTCCTGTTGCATGTGCATCCCAGAGCAGGCGGCTGTCCAGCCACTCAACAGACATAATGGTCAGGATGACGGCCGCGCCAAAAAACAGCGCCGCCGGTCCCATGGTAAAAGCCAGCAGCTGATCACGGTTGACCAGCGACATGGTTAACGAAATGACAAACAGATCGAGCATTGACCAGCGGCCAACCCAGGTGACAAACCGCAGCAAGCGGATGCGGGTTCTCAGCCCCTGTTCACAGCGAAAATGAATGCTGAGCAGCAGAGTCAGCATCACCAGCACCTTGATAAACGGCACCAGAATACTGGCGATAAAAACAATTGCCGCCACCGGGATATTGCCTTCGCCCAGCCCCAGGATGCCGGAGAAGATGGTGTCCTCACGCCGTGAGCCATTAAGGTAGACCACGGAGATCGGCATCAGATTTGCGGGGATCAACAGCACAATCGATGCGATGAGCGCGGCCCAGGATTTCTGCAGGCTGTGGCGGCGTCGGAAGTCGAGCGGCGTATGGCAGCGCGGGCAGCGGCCCCGTTCATCGGGTATGCTGGTGTTGTGACAGTTCAGGCAGACCTGCATATCGTCACGGGCCATATTGCCAGGCGTCTGCGGGTAGAAATGCTCCCACAGCTGCTCCATATTCAGATGGATCAGTGTCAGCACGCTCAGCACCGTCAGGGAGATGTAAGCCGCCAGCCCGTAGCCAATCTCCAGCGAAGCATAGTCCTGCACTTTAATCGACGCCACGGCGATGCCGATCAGATAGATATCGAGCATCACCCACTCTTTCAGCTTCTCCAGCATCAGCAGCACGGGACGCAGGTTCATGCCCAGCCGGTGGCCGATACCGAGATAACAGATACCCGCCACCAGCGTTACCGGCGCGCCGATGGTGCAGAACGCCACCATTGAGGCCGTCAGTACATCACCCTGCTGGGTCATCTGGATGATGCCTTCCAGTACGCTGGCATTGATGCGCATGCCAAGCAGCCGGATATCTACCAGCGGCAGGGAGAAAGCAAAGGGCATTAACACAATCATGGTGGCGGCCATCGCCATAAGACGGGTCATCGGCCAGTCGCGACCACTGAGAATTTCGGCGTTACAGCGTGGGCAATGTGCCGACTGATGAGATTTCACATCCGGTAAGGAAAAAAGGGTATCGCATTGCGGGCAACGCTGATAACGTGCGTGAGGCAATGTCTGGCTGATAGCGTGAATTTTCATAGGGTGATGCAATCTTCGCTCTTCAGAAGTAACAGATATCGGTCATAAAGACATTGTCTGTGTGCCTGTCTCGGGCATCACGCTTCGATCCACAGAATGCTAAGGGTATAGCAACTAACGCTATGATTCACCTTGTGGCTCTGGATATTTAAAACTTATTTTTAACGAACGGTCTCTAATGCCCGTTCAGATGTCATTGGTAACGGTTGAATAATGAACAAAACTGCCTTTTACGCCGATTTGAATCGCGATATGCGCGCCTTACTGGCGGGAGAAACGGCGTTCCTCGCCGCGATGGGAAACTTTAGCGCGCTGCTGTACGAACGTCTCGATGGCGTGAACTGGGCAGGTTTCTACCTGCTGACGGAAGCGGATACGCTGGTGCTGGGCCCGTTCCAGGGCAAAATCGCCTGTGTGCGCATTCCGGTCGGTAAAGGTGTGTGTGGCACGGCGCTGGCAGAAGAAAAAGTGCAACGCGTAGATGATGTGCATGCCTTCCCGGGCCACATCGCCTGTGACGCTGCCAGCAATGCTGAGATTGTGATTCCTCTGAAAGTGAACGGCACTGTGGTTGGGGTGCTGGACATCGACAGCGTGGCGTACAATCGCTTTGACAGCGACGACGAATCGGGGCTGGTCACACTGACTGATGGGCTTTGTGAAGTGCTTGCGAACAGCGACTTAGAAAAATATCTGCAGCTGACGCGCAGCTAATCGACTGGATCACATGGCATTTAGCGATGTTGTCATTATAATGTCGCCTGTTCATGCCTGCGCTGGTCGGCAAACCCGTTGTAATCAGGAAATTTCATGGAAAATCAACCTAAGTTGAATAGCAGTAAAGAAGTCATCACTTTTCTGGCGGAGCGCTTTCCGCACTGCTTTAGCGCTGAAGGTGAAGCGCGTCCGCTCAAAATCGGTATCTTTCAGGATCTGGTCGAGCGTGTTCAGGGCGAAATGGGTCTGAGCAAAACACAGCTGCGTTCCGCGCTGCGTCTCTATACGTCAAGCTGGCGTTATCTGTACGGCATCAAAGCCGGTGCTATCCGTGTCGATCTCGACGGTAACGCCTGTGGCGTGCTGGATGAGCAACACGTTGAGCATGCACGCAAGCAACTGGAAGAAGCGAAAGCACGCGTCCAGGCGCAGCGTGACCAGCAGCGCGCCGCGCGTCGTGAAGCAGGCGAAAGCGAAGAGGGCGCGGCACCGCGTCGTCCACGCAAGCCCGCGGCACGTAAGCCTGCAGAAGGCGAAGCAGCGCGTAAACCGCGTCCGCAGACCACTGCACCGCGTGCGACCGCCTCACAGCATCGCAAGCCAGCCCCACGTCCGGAGCAGGAAGCCCGACCCATCACTGATACCTCAACTTTGCAACCCGGCCAGAGTATTAAAGTTAAAGCAGGCAAAAGTGCGATGGACGCTACCGTTCTTGAAGTATCAAAAGACGGCGTTCGGGTCCAGCTCGCTTCCGGCATGGCAATGATTGTGCGCGCAGAACACTTGCAGTTCTGAAACGGAGGCTAACCCCGGCATGAACACCCTTTTTAAAGTTGGACTTATTGCGGGCCTGCTATTAGCAGGCCCAACCTTCGGCGCGGAGAACATTACACGCGCCGATCAGATTCCCCAGCTTCACGAAGATCCGCAGGATCCGACGGTCAGTGAGCGCGTAACCTCGCGCTTTACCCGTTCCCACTATCGCCAGTTCGACCTGGATCAGAACTTTTCAGCGAAAATTTTTGATCGCTATCTGAACATGCTCGACTACAGCCACAACGTGCTGCTGGCGTCAGATGTGGCGCAGTTTGCCAGCAAAAAAACCACCGTCGGCGATGAGCTGCGCAGTGGCAAGCTGGATCTCTTTTACGATATTTATAATCTGGCGCAGAAACGCCGTTTTGAGCGCTATCAATATGCGCTGACGGTGCTGGCTCGTCCGATGAATTTCAGCGGCAATGACACTATCGACATTGACCGCGCGAAAGCACCCTGGCCGAAAGATCAGTCTGAACTGAATGCGCTGTGGGATGCCAAGGTCAAATACGATCAGCTGAGTCTGAAGCTGGCGGGCAAAGATGATAACGAGATCCGCGACGTTCTGACCAAGCGTTACAACTTTGCTATCCGTCGTCTGGCCCAGAGCAACGGTGAAGATGTTTTCCAGCTGGTGATGAACGCTTTTGCCCGCGAAATCGATCCGCACACCAGCTATCTGTCGCCGCGTAACACCGAGCAGTTCAACACCGAGATGAGCCTCTCCCTGGAAGGCATCGGTGCGGTTCTGCAGATGGATGACGACTATACGGTAATTAACTCGATGGTCGCAGGCGGCCCGGCCGCGAAAAGCAAAGCCATTACCGTTGGCGATCGCATCGTCGGTGTTGGTCAGCCAGGCAAGCCGATGGAAGATGTGATCGGCTGGCGTCTGGATGATGTCGTGGCAAAAATTAAAGGACCAAAGGGCAGCAAAGTGCGCCTGGAAGTTCTGCCAGCCGGTAAGGGCACCAAAACCCGTACCGTGACGCTGACGCGTGAGAAAATCCGTCTGGAAGATCGCGCGGTTAAATTGACCATCAAAAATGTCGGCAAGCAGAAAGTGGGCGTGCTCGATATTCCTGGTTTCTATGTCGGCCTCACCGACGATGTGAAAGTACAGCTGCAGAAACTGCAGAAACAGAACGTCGACAGTGTGGTGATCGATCTGCGTACCAACGGTGGCGGCGCGCTGACCGAAGCTGTCTCGCTTTCCGGTCTGTTTATTCCGAGTGGTCCGGTGGTTCAGGTACGCGACAACAATGGTCGGATTCGTGAAGACAGCGATAATGACGGCGTTGTCTACTACAAAGGACCGCTGGTGGTGCTGGTCGATCGCTTCAGCGCCTCAGCCTCTGAGATCTTTGCTGCCGCGATGCAGGATTACGGTCGCGCGGTGATTGTTGGCGAGCCAACCTTTGGTAAAGGCACCGTTCAGCAGTATCGCTCACTGAACCGCATCTACGATCAGATGCTGCGTCCGGAGTGGCCTGCGTTAGGCTCCGTTTCTTACACTATTCAGAAGTTCTATCGCATTAACGGCGGCAGTACACAGCGTAAAGGCGTCACGCCGGATCTGCTGATGCCAACCGGCGTTGAAGCGGCTGAAACCGGTGAGAAATTTGAAGATAACGCACTGCCGTGGGACAGCATTAAAGCGGCGACCTATGTCAAAACCGGTGATGTGAAACCGCTGGTGGTGCAGCTGACTAAGCAGCATGCTGACCGCATCGCTCAGGATCGCGAGTTCCAGTACATCATGAAGGACATTGCCCGTTACAATGCCCTGAAAGATAAGCGCAACATCGTGTCGCTTAATCTCGCTCAGCGCGAGAAAGAGAACCACGAAGATGATGCGTCTCGTCTGGAGCGGATCAACGCGCGCTATCAGGCCGAAGGCAAAAAACCGCTGAAAAACCTGGATGAGTTACCGAAAGATTATAAAGAGCCGGATCCCTATCTTGATGAGACGGTGAAGATCGCTAACGATCTTGCGCAACTGGAGAAATCCCAGCCAGAGGCGCCAGCGGCTAAATAATCCGCTATTGCCAGAAAAAGCACCGCTCAGCGGTGCTTTTTTTTGTACTCAGAAAAGTTTCCAGTAAGCAATGATTAGCGCTGGTGAAGGAGCCTGAAGGCTGGGCTCCTCATCAGGCGTGTCAGAATGTAAAGTTATGTCTTTTTAGGCACTTAAACGTTAAGGTTGCTTGAAAAGCAGCCCAATGCCCATAGGATATGGATCCGCGTATAGGCGCGTGAACTACTGAGGAAGATTAACAAAAATGATGCGTATTGCTCTTTTCCTGATGACCAACCTGGCTGTGATGTTGGTATTCGGGCTGATTCTCAGCCTGACAGGGATCCAGTCAAGCAGTGTTCAGGGCCTGATGATCATGGCAGGCCTGTTTGGCTTCGGCGGTGCGTTTGTTTCACTGCTTATGTCGAAGTGGATGGCACTGCGATCGGTTGGCGGTGAAGTGATTGAACAGCCACGCAACGAAACCGAGCGCTGGCTGGTGGATACAATTGGCCGTCAGGCACAACAGGCGGGTATTGCGATGCCACAGGTGGCGATCTATCACGCACCTGACATCAACGCCTTTGCGACTGGCGCACGGCGTAACGCCTCACTGGTTGCTGTCTCAACCGGTCTGCTGCAGAACATGAGCCGTGATGAAGCGGAAGCGGTACTGGCACACGAAGTGTCACATATCGCCAACGGCGACATGATCACCATGACGCTGATCCAGGGTGTGGTGAACACCTTTGTGATTTTCGTTTCACGTATTCTGGCGCAGATCGCGGCGGGCTTTATGTCCGGCAACCGTGATGGTGAGGAGAGCAGCAACGGCAACCCGCTGGTCTACTTTGCGGTGTCGATGGTGCTGGAACTGGTGTTTGGTATTCTCGCCAGCATCATCACCATGTGGTTCTCGCGTCACCGTGAGTTTCATGCCGATGCCGGTTCAGCGAAGCTGGTGGGTCGTGAGAAGATGATTGCGGCGTTACAGCGCCTGAAAACCAGCTACGAACCGCAGGAGCCGAGCAGCATGATGGCGTTCTGTATCAACGGTAAAGGCAAATCATTCAGCGAGCTGTTTATGTCGCATCCGCCGTTAGATAAGCGTATTGAAGCACTGCGCAGCGGCCAGTATCTGAAGTAGCGTTCAGCAGAGTAAAAAAGGCGACCCTGGGTCGCCTTTTCTGTTTAGAAACCATAATCAGACTGAATCTGACAGCAATATCTTAGCTCAACATGCAGGGAACCCGGGCAGAATAGGAAAGCGTCCCGCGCCATGGATGGTGCGGGCCGACCGTCATGGATGACAGAAGTCTTTCCGATCTGACCGGGTTCCCTGTGAGGGCTCGGCCTTACAGCGAATCGGGTCACACTCTGCCAGGTGGTCGCCTTTTCTGTTTCTGCCATCAGGCGCGGGTCTGCGTCATCCGCGACACACTGACCAGCGCGGCCACGGCGGCAAAGCTGCCCGCCAGCAGCAGTGAAGCGTGCGTCCCGCGTTCATCAAACAGATTAAACATCAGCGCGACCAGCGCGGCACCCATACTCTGGCCCAGCAGGCGCGCGGTGCCCAGCATACCGCTGGCGCCGCCGCTGCGATGACGCGGAGCGGAAGTGACAATAGTGTGGTTGTTGGGTGACTGAAACAGCCCAAAACCGGCACCGCACAGCATCATGCGCCAGATAATATCGCCATCACCCGGGTTGGCCGGAAGCCAGGCGAGCAGAAACAGCCCCAGGGCGAACATGGCCAGCCCGATGCCGCCCAGCAGCCCGGCATGCACCCGTTCAATCAGCCGACCGGCAATCGGCGCAAACACCATAGTTGCCAGCGGCCAGGGCGTCAGCAGTAAACCGGTTGCCACCTCATCACGCTGCAGGACGTTTTGCAGAAAGAAGGGCAGCGACACCATCGCCAGCATCTGCGCGCAGAACGAACAGACCGACGTTCCCATCGACAGGCTGAACATCGGGATACGCAACAGATCAACCGGCAGCAGCGGCACCGCCATGTTTAACTGACAACGAATAAAGAACCAGCCCACAACCAGCAGAGCAATGACCTCCGACAGCACCAGCAGATGACTCTGTCCCTGTGCAAATCCGCTCAGCGCAGAGATGATCAGACCAAAGAACAGGGCGTTCATGATCGCGCTGGGAACATCAAATTTCTGCGCTGTCGCTTTCTGCGGATTATCAGGCAGCGTACGCAGCGCCAGCCAGAGCGCAATGGCACCCAGCGGGACGTTAATCAGAAACAGCCACTTCCAGCTTGCCACCGAAAGAATCGCTGCGGCGACCGTCGGGCCTGCCGCGGTTGAAACCGCCACGACCAGCGAATTGATCGCCATGCCGCGTCCCAGATGACGCTGCGGATAGATAATGCGTATCAGCGCGGTATTCACACTCATCAGCGCTGCACCCCCTAACCCCTGCAGCACGCGGGCGAAAGTCAGCATGGTCAGCGTGGTCGAGAAGGCGCAGAACAGCGAAGTGGCAATAAACAGCGCCAGGCCCGCCTGATAGACGCGGCGATAACCCAGCATGTCGCCCAGAAAGGAGAGCGACAGCAGCGAGACGATAATCGCAATCTGATAGGCGTTCACTATCCAGATCGACTGCGCCGGGCTGGCATTCAGTTCACGCGAGATAGTGGGCAGGGCAACATTGGCAATCGCGCCATCCAGCACCGCCATGGTCAGGCCCAGCGCGATAGTGACGATTGCCATATAGCGCTGACGCGCGGGTAATCCATCCTGAGGAGGAGAGAGTGTCATAAGTTAATTACTAAAGAGGGTGAATATCATCATGCTAATGAAATTAACGCTGAAATACAGCGATCGGACGGATAAAAACTGTCTTTATATATGACGTCATGGTTAAAGCATTGCTGCCTTCGTGTGCCTCACTCTATACTGACAGTCCGTTCCATTTTTTTTGAAACAGGTTTAACAAGGTGCGCGATGTCCTCTGCTGAAAATGATAAACAGCCAGATTCCGTCTCTTCGGTACTTAAAGTGTTCGGCATTCTGCAGGCGCTGGGTGAAGAGCGCGATCACGGTATTACTGAGCTCGCGCAGCGCGTGATGATGTCAAAAAGCACCGTTTACCGTTTCCTGCAGACCATGAAGTCGCTGGGTTATGTCACGCAGGAAGGTGAGAGCGAGAAGTACTCACTGACACTGAAGCTGTTTGAACTGGGCGCTAAGGCGCTGCAGAACGTCGATTTAATCCGCAGTGCGGATGTGCAGATGCGTGAGCTTTCGCGTCTGACTAAAGAGACCATTCACCTGGGGGCGCTGGAAGAGGACAGTATTGTCTACATCCACAAAATCGACTCCCTCTACAACCTGCGTATGTATTCGCGCATTGGCCGCCGTAATCCGCTGCATACCACCGCGATTGGGAAAGTTCTGCTCGCCTGGCGCGATCGCAGCGAAGTTGAGGAGATCCTGCGGGATGTCGAATTCAAACGGAGCACGGCCAATACGCTGTTAAGCGCGGAGGCGTTGATTACGGCGCTGGATCAGGTAAGAACGCAGGGCTATGGTGAAGATAACGAAGAGCAGGAAGAGGGCTTACGCTGCCTTGCCGTGCCGGTATTTGACCGTTTTGGCGTGGTGATTGCGGGACTGAGTATCTCTTTTCCCACTATTCGCTTTTCAGAAGATGCCCGCCAGGATTATGTGGCCATGCTGCATCGGGCGGCGCGCACGCTCTCCTCAGAGATGGGCTATCACAACTACCCGTTCTGAAAACAGCGGGCCATGCGGCCCGCTGTTTTGTTAATTATCGATCACTTCTCCGCTTTTCTTCAGCAACGGACAATCAGTCACACCCACCACGCCACTGTCAGTATGCAGATACTGCGCACTGATCACACCGCGAGCGGTCAGATAGCTGCACTGCAGGCCAAGGCCGGCTGCATTTTTAGTACTGCCGGTTAATACGCCATAGCCGGTAAACAGCATCGCCAGCCAGATCACTGCCAGCAAGCCTACCGTACGAATAAACAGTTTCATTATGTCTCCTTGTGAAAGATAACTCAGCGCTCCACCTGGTGCCGCCGGTTATGATGATATCAGCATGCCTCGCTTTTCTGGTGGGATCGATCAGAGATAACTGAAACGGCAAATTCTGCATTGATGTTAACCCCATTATCTTTTGCGATGGCTACAGGTAGAATAGGCGGTTGCCATGTTCTGGCGTTTCCACTGAGTTTTACGAGGCAGTTATGAATGAGTTAGCCGCAAATTCGGGCCCACTGGTCAGCTATGGCCTGCTGGTCATTATTTTGATTGTGGCGTTTATCGCCTGGTTCTTTGTTAACCGCGCCAGCGTGCGCGCCGGTGAGCAAATCCGCTTACTGGAATCTTTGCTGGAAGAGCAGAAGAAACAGAATCAGCTGCTGCGCCGTCTGATTGAGATGCAGCCAGGGGCAGAGAGTAAAAAAACCGATGACGATCGCGAGAAACGCGATTTTATCCGGTTGATTCCGGAACGATAATCACAGCAGAGAGGCGGGATGGTCTGGAAAAATCCGTGGTATGACAGCAGCAAAGCGCATCACACGCCAGAGGGATTCTGCAATCCTGAACCGGAACGGCGCAAGCCGGGCGATCTGCAGCGCTGGCGCAGGGAGCGCAAAGCACAGGGGCTGCCGCTGCCACCGCAGCAGGGCTACGGGGCTTTCACCGAACAGTGGTGGCAGCCCGCCGATATCAGCGGCAGTGACGATCGCATCTGGTGGCTGGGACATGCAGCCGTGCTGCTGCGACTGAACCAGCAATATATTCTGATCGATCCCGCACTTTCGTCACGCGCCTCGCCACTCTCTTTTGCCGGGCCGCAGCGAAAAACGCCAGCACCGCTTAGCATCGCTGATCTGCCGCGTCTGGATGTCGTGCTGATTTCACATAACCATTACGATCATCTTGATCGGCCGACGGTTAAAGCGATCGTCCGGCGTTTTCCGCAGGCGACCTTTATCGTGCCGCTGGGCCTGGCTAAATGGTGCAGGGCGCAGGGCGTGAAACAGGTCCATCAGCTCGACTGGTGGCAACCGTTTACTGTCGGCGACCTCTGTTTTGATGCGGTGCCGGCACGTCACTGGAGTATGCGAACGCCGCGCGATCGAAACCGTTCGCTCTGGTGCGGCTGGGTCGTGCGTTCTGCCTCCGTGCGTTTCTGGTTCTCGGGCGACAGCGGCTACAGCGATAGCCTGCCGGAGATTGCGGCCCGACTTGGCCCGTTCAGCCTGGCGGCTTTGCCGATTGGCGCTTATGCACCTGAATGGTTCATGGCGGGACAGCATATGAATCCCGATCAGGCGGTGGCGCTGTGGCAGGCAGCAGGCAGGCCGCTGACGCTGCCCATCCACTGGGGCGTGTTCGAACTGGCCGATGAGTCGCTGGATGCGCCACCCAAAGAACTGGCGGATGCGCTGCTGCGGGCAAACGAGCAAAAGGGCGGTTTCGCACCGTGGCGAATAGGCGAAAGCCGCGGGCTGAATAAGGATATCCAGGAATTATCCTAAAACCTCAAAGATAAACAAAAGCCCGATTTTTATTATCTGATATCAATTTTTCAAATCAAAAGTTAAATTCTTAATAAGTAAAATCGGGCTCAATGCTTTTATTTGGAGCAGGACGACTGTCTGGCTCCTGCTTTTGGTGCAAGAAAAGTGTTATCTGTACGAAATAAAAGGCGCTGTACAGGATTGAAGCCGGATTATTGATATTTTCAACTTTTCGCGCTTCGCTTATTCATTCTGTTATTGCCATATTTGTGAAATATTAATTTCTTATGGTATCCATTGGGTTAGACCCGGCAACAGAGGCCGGAGAGGGGGATAGCCAGAGAGCGTGCTTAATTTGCATCGGCATTTGTAAACGCCACAGAACAGGCAATGTGAGCCTTCTGGCAATTATGTGCGCAGGCTGGCTGAGGCCCTTAAAAATGGCTTGCCATTATTTTTAGGATATGTGATAACAAATCCTGAGTTAAACGAGGTACAGTTCTGTTTATGCATGGCATCTTCTGTAAAGAAGGACGAGTAAAGACGTTGACGTTGAATACCGCTTCCTTGCCGAACCTTAATTAGTGCCTCATGCAGTAATGTCTCTGGTTTTTCTGTACGACAGCCTTCGGGCTAAATAAACATCTAAAGGAATTTGCAAAATGGCAAAGATTAAAGGTCAGGTTAAGTGGTTCAACGAGTCTAAAGGTTTTGGTTTTATCACCCCTGCTGACGGTAGCAAAGATGTGTTCGTACACTTCTCAGCTATTCAGGGCAATGGTTTCAAAACCCTGGCTGAAGGCCAGAGCGTTGAGTTCGAAATTCAGGACGGCCAGAAAGGCCCGGCAGCCGTTAACGTTACGGCTATCTGATTCAACTCCGCCTCGGTGCATTGCACCCTGACATGAAATCTCAAAGCCCTGGCTTCTCAGCCGGGGCTTTCTTTATGCTTCCGATGCGTAAACGTTAAGGTTACACTGCGCCGCGTTATCTGATGCCGGAGCACCCTATGTCCCTGATTTGCCCTCTTTGTCACTCTCCTCTCGCCTTTACTGCGCGCAGCTGGTGCTGCGAGAATCGCCATCAGTTTGACCAGGCGAAAGAAGGGTATGTCAATCTGCTGCCCGTTCAGCATAAACGGTCGCGTGAGCCGGGTGACAGTGCAGAGATGATGCAGGCACGACGCGAATTTCTTGAGGCAGGCTACTACCAGCCGCTGCGTGATCGGGTCGTCAGCCTGCTTGCGCCCGCGCTGAGCCAGCCAGAGTGTAAAATCCTGGATATCGGCTGTGGAGAAGGTTACTACACCGCCGCACTGGCTGACGCAGCAGGCGAGGCCGGGCAGGTCTATGGACTGGATGTCGCCAGAATGGCGATCCGGCTGGCAGCAAAGCGCTATCCGGCCGTGCGCTTCTGCGTCGCCTCCAGCCAGCGCTTACCCTTTGCCGATCACGCCCTGGATGCGGTTGTCCGAATTTACGCGCCCTGCAATGAAGCGGAACTGGCCCGCGTGCTGAAGCCGGGTGGCCTGGTACTGACCGTGACACCGGGCCCGCATCATCTGCAGCAGTTCAAGGCGCTGATTTACCGCGAAGTGCAGTTGCATGTGCCGGAGCAGAAAGCGTATCCCGGATTCCGGCAGGTGGCGCAGCATGCGCTGCGTTACCCGATGGCATTAACCGGCGCAGCCGCGACGACCCTGCTTCAGATGACGCCGTTCGCCTGGCGGGCGCGTGAAGAGGTCTGGCAGACCCTGCAGCAGAGCGAGCAGTTCAGCTGCGACGCCGACTTTACCCTGACTGTGTGGCAGCGCGACTAGCGCGCCTCGACCAGGGTGTTATAGATGCGCTCCAGATCGTCGAGTTGCTGCACCGCGATCAGCAGCCGACGCTGTTCCAGCTGAATCACCAGAATGCCATCCTCAGAGAGATTCATGCCCTGAATTCGCCGGTAATCGATCCAGACACCGGCGTAAAACAACCCCTCACTTTTCATCAGCAGCGTTGGCTTTCGCAGCCAGAATAGCCAGAACGCCAGAAAACTCAGCACCATCAGCAGTGAGGTGGTGAGCTGCGGGCCGTGATGGCTGACGTTATTCCACAGCAGGATCAGCAGCAGGCCGATGAAAATCAGGCTATCCAGCTTATGCTGCCTGCGCAGCGCAACCCGTAAGCGGGTCGGGCCGTGGCGACGCGGCAGAATCGCCTCATGATAAATGGCAAACCCCATCAGGGCGGCAATACAACACGCAATCAGCGCGTCGGTTAATGACATCACATCTACCTCAAACAGGGTGAGCTCAGCCGGTTGTGGCTCAGCTCACCACGCTTAAAAGCCGGGAGCACAGGCTCCCGGCCGGGTGAAATTACAGACCGAGCAAGCCGATCCAGTAACCAAAGATACCGATAGCAAAGAAGCCAACGATAATCCACAGCGCGTTCACTTTACGGCGTAACAGCCACATACAGCCAAAGGTCAGCAGCAGCGGCACCACGCCCGGCATCAGCTGATCGAGGATCGACTGTACGGTGGTGACGGTGGTTTTACCGGTCGAGTCGGTAATACGTGACACCACCAGCGGGATGTTAACGTGTGTCCACTTGTTGACCAGCGCCCCCATGACAAACAGGCCGAGAATCGACGCGCCCTCCGTGAGTTTCTGCAGAAAACCGCCGCCCATATCACTGACGATATCGATCCCTTTGCGATAGCCATAGGCCACGCCGTAGTAGCGGGTCAGCAGGCGTGCCAGGTTAAACAGCACAAAGAAGAGCAGCGGACCCAGCAGACTGCCACTCATGGCGATACCGGCTCCCAGCGCGGCAAACACCGGGCGCACCGTACCCCAGAAGATCGGGTCGCCGACACCGGCCAGCGGTCCCATCAGGCCGACTTTAAGGCCGTTAATCGCGCCATCGTCGATCGGTGCGCCGTTAGCACGCTGCTCTTCCATCGCCATAGTCACGCCAAGAACCGGCGCGGCCACATAAGGATGGGTATTAAAGAACTCCAGATGACGCTTGATCGCCTGCTTACGCTCATCATTGTTCTCAGGATAGAGACGGCGGATCACCGGCACCATTGAGAAGCAGAAGCCCAGCGCCTGCATGCGTTCAAAGTTCCATGAACCCTGGAACAGATTAGAGCGCAGAAAGACGGCGCGAACATCACCGGGTGTCAGTTTCTTTTCGACTTTCGTAATATCAACCATGTGCTCACCTGTTCCTTAATCGAGTTCGTTATCAAGATCGTTTGCGGTCGCAGCACCTGTTGGTGCTCCCGCCACACGGTTGTATTTCGGGCTGAGCTGAATGTAGAGCACCGCCATGACCACGCCAATGACGCCCAGCGCCACCAGGTTAAAGTTGGTAAAGGCCGCGGTGACGAAGCCCAGGTAAAAGAACGGCATCAGGTAGCCTGCGCGCATCATGTTGATGACCATCGCATAACCGACCACCACAATCATGCCACCGGCGATATTCAGGCCGTTGGTAACCACGTCCGGAATAGAGCTGAGCAAGGCGTGGACCGCACTGGTACCGACCGAAATCGCCACAATCAGCGCCGGGATGGCGATACGCATCGCCTGTAACAGCAGGGCAGAGACGTGGATCCAGGAGATGGCCGTGAGGTTACCTTTCTCTGCGGCTTTGTCAGCCGCATGCTGGAAGGCGACGGTCAGCGTACGCACGATAATGGTCAGTACCTGTCCGGCGGCGGCCAGCGGAATCGCCAGCGCAATACCGGCACCCACACTTTGGCCGCCAGCGATAACCAGGATGGTCGAGATAATGGAGGCGAGGGCGGCATCAGGAGCAACGGCGGCACCGATGTTCATCCAGCCCAGCGCAATCATCTCCAGCGTACCGCCGATAATAATGCCGGTTTTCATGTCACCCAGCACCATACCAATCAGGGTACAGGCCACCAGCGGGCGGTGAAACTGGAACTCATCCAGAATCGACCCCATACCGGCAATACAGGCGACAATAAAAATCAAAATAATTTGTAGCGAGGTTATTTCCATCATACTTCTTGTCCTCAGCAGGATAACCAGGAGCCCGGAAACACAGGCGCATAAGTGCTTCTGTTACGCGTTAACTTTCGCGATCAGATCCATCATTTTCAGTTTCTGGTCACTGGAAACTTTACGCACTTCCAGTTCAATATTGCGTTCATGGAGTTTGCGGAATGCGGCAATATCTTTTTCATCGACCGAGACCGCATTATTGACCTGGGTTTTCCCCTGGCGGAACGCCATACCGCCGATGTTGACGGTTTTAATATCAACACCCTGTTCCACCACGCGCAGTACATCGGTGGGGTTGGTAAACAGCAGCATCACGCGATCCTGACCATACTTCGGGTTGTTCCACACCCGCACCATCTTATCGACATCCACCACATGAGCCGTGACGCCGGGCGGAGCGACCTGTGTCAGCAGGGTTTTGCGCACATGATCGTTGGCCACTTCATCGCTGACGACGATAATGCGCTGAACGTTGGTCTCTTTTGTCCAGCGCGTCGCCACCTGCCCATGAATCAGACGGTCATCAATGCGTGTCAGCCCGATTTTCATGTGGTCACCGGGCGCCATCGGCTTAGCCGGTTGCGCCGCAGCGGCCGGTTTTGCCGCGGCTGGCGCCGGCGCTTCTTCTTTGGCTTTCAGGGCTTTGACCCCTTCACGGCCGGTCTCCACCGCCACGGCGACCAGCTCGTCAAAACCGGGATTGTCATCGCGCGCCATCAGCGTTTCGACCAGCATCGGGATATTGACCCCGGCGATGACCTCATACTGCGGTTTGTCGACCACGATGCGACTGGCCGCATTAAACGGACTGCCACCCCAGGTATCAACTAAAAACAGGACTCCCTGCGTCGTATCAAGTTCTGCCAGTCGTGCCTGATATTTTTCAATCAGCGTTTCTGCATTTTCACCGGGGACAAAATCTATCCAGCCGACATTGTCCTGCTCGCCCAACAGCATTTCTGCTGTTTTCAGCAGTTGTTCCGCTGCCCAGCCGTGTGTACCAATTACTATCGCAATGGTCACGTGCTACCTCCGTTCGCTAGAGATGCTCATCTGAGTCAATGAACTGTATTGAATTGCTTTGATGATCTGTTTAACCGGATGATTCGAATTATTGGTATAGCCTCGAAAAAACATGGGTTAACTACGTCAAGGCGGTAAAGTCGCGATTTATTTTAGTGATCGAAAAAATAAATTATGTGATGTCTGTCAGCTATTCATCCTGTGAAGTGGCCAGTAACCCTTTTTATGCGCCTGATCATCCGTCAGGCAGATTGTAAAAATAAGAAAATTTTTTGACGCAATTCGCCGACCTGATACATTAACGTTCTGTTTATTACTCAGGAGTAACGGGCTTCAGCCCACCTTTATGGATCGTCACCGACGTCGCTTAATCTGTTCTTTGCGCCTGCTGGCGCGTCACCCTTCGCCTCACGGCGTTTCCACCGCTTTCCCGACTACCTGCATGTCACGCTTTGCTGCGCTGATAAGCAGCACCGCGATCTGTTCCCTGTTCTGGAGTCATAAATAATGGAATTTTTATTCGACCCCTCAATCTGGGCGGGTTTACTGACGCTCGTGGTGCTGGAAATCGTACTCGGCATTGATAACCTGGTGTTTATTGCCATTCTGGCCGACAAACTGCCGCCGAAGCAGCGTGATAAAGCTCGCCTGATTGGCCTGTCACTGGCGCTGGTCATGCGTCTGGGTCTGCTGTCGCTGATCTCCTGGATGGTGACGCTGACGACGCCTCTCTTTAGCGTAGGCGGTTTCAGCTTTGCCGGTCGTGATTTAATTCTGCTGGCGGGTGGTCTGTTCCTGTTGTTTAAGGCGACCATGGAGCTGCACGAGCGGCTGGAGAACCGGCAGCTCGACGGATCCGGTAATCGGGGATATGCCAGTTTCTGGGCTGTCGTGACGCAGATCGTGGTACTGGACGCGGTCTTCTCGCTGGATGCTGTGATTACCGCCGTGGGTATGGTGAACCACCTGCCGGTGATGATGACCGCCGTGGTGATTGCGATGGGTGTGATGCTGCTGGCATCTAAGCCGTTAACCAACTTTGTTAATGCGCATCCGACTGTAGTGGTGCTCTGCCTGAGTTTCCTGCTGATGATCGGTCTGTCGCTGGTGGCAGAAGGCTTTGGTTTCCATATTCCTAAAGGCTACCTCTATGCGGCGATTGGCTTCTCGATTCTGATTGAGCTGTTCAACCAGGTTGCACGTCGTAACTTTATCCGCCATCAGTCAAATCGCCCGATGCGTGAACGCACCGCCGAAGCGATTTTACGCCTGATGGGGGGCCGCAACCGTGCCCAGAGCGCCAGCAATGGCAACACCAGCAGCAGCGAAGAGGCTGCGCTGGCGGAAGCGATGCCGCAGGAAGCGTTTAAAGATGAAGAGCGCTATATGATTAATGGTGTGCTGACGCTGGCTTCCCGCTCGATTCGCAGCATCATGACGCCGCGCGGTGAAATCTCCTGGGTCGATGCGAATCGGCCGGTTGATGAGATTCGCGGTCAGCTGCTTGATACGCCACACAGCCTGTTCCCGGTCTGTCGGGGTGAACTGGATGAAATTGTCGGCGTAGTGCGAGCCAAAGAGCTGCTGGTGGCGCTGGAACATGGTGTGGATGTGGCGACCTTTGCGGCCAATACACCGACTATCGTGGTGCCGGAGACGCTGGATCCGATCAACCTGCTTGGCGTGCTGCGTCGTGCCAAGGGCAGCTTCGTGATTGTCACCAATGAGTTTGGTGTGGTTCAGGGTCTGATTACGCCGCTGGACGTGCTGGAAGCGATTGCAGGTGAATTCCCGGATGAAGATGAAACGCCTGATATTATTGCAGATGGTGATGGCTGGTTAGTGAAAGGGGGGACCGATCTGCACTCGCTGCAGCAGTTGCTCGACTTCCATGAGCTGGTCGACCCGACAGAAGACCACGCCTCGCTGGCGGGCCTGCTGATTGAGCAGAAAGGGCAGTTACCGCTTCCTGGCGATGTGATTGATATTACTCCGCTGCACTTCCAGATTATCGAAGCGACCGACTACCGTATCGATCTGGTGCGTGTCACTAAAGATAAACCGCATGACGAGGATGAAGAGGGCTAATCGTTCTCGTTGATGCAGAGGCGCTGCCGGGCTTACCGGCCACGCTGAATTCTCCGACAGCCGCTGGCTCATTGCCGCGGCTGTTTTTTTGTCTGTGGCGTAAGGTCATCATGCAGGGCGAAACGGGGCTCAGGCTATTGTCACCTGCGGGCATCAGCCTGATGCTGCGCCAGCCACGCCGGGAAGTCCTGTAGCGGCATCGGGCGGGCAAAATAGTAGCCCTGCAGATGATCCACACCGCGTTCGCGCAGATAGGCCGCCTGCTCAGCCGTCTCCACGCCTTCGGCCACCAGACTGATATTCAGGCGCTGGGCCAGCGAAATCACCATATCCGTCACCGTGGCATTAATCGCGTCAGTGCCGATGGCTGCGGTGAAAATCTTGTCGATTTTCAGCACATCTGGCTGCAGATCTTTCAGGTAGGAGAGTGAGCTGTGACCGGTGCCAAAATCATCAATCGCCAGCCGGACACCGATGTCGTGCAGTTGCGCAATCACCGACTGGTCCACGACCGGCAGGGCATCGCGCTCTGTGAGCTCCACCACCAGTTTCTGCACCGGATTGGCAGGCCACCACAGGTTGTGCAGATCTTCCAGAATGGCGTGGTCGCGGAAGTGGCTGGCGGCAACATTAATGGCGATATGGAACGCGGGATCGTCGGGCAACTGCGGTAACTGTCTCACCACCTCATTCAGTACAAAGCGCGTCAGCGGTTTGATCAGGTTCTGTCGTTCGGCCAGGGGAATAAAGACATCCGGTGCAATCCAGCCCTGACGGGGATTATGCCAGCGCAGCAGTAACTCAATACCGTCGCACTCACCGCTTTTGGTGTTGATTAGCGGCTGGCAATAAACCATAAACTCACGGGCCGTAATGCCATAACTGATTTGCCAGCTCAGGCTCATGCGATTTGCGGTCGCCAGCCAGACGATGTAACCCATAAGCAGGCTCAGCAGCAGCGCCAGCGGGAGCTGTGAGGGAAGCGTCGCCAGCGCCAGGCGGGTCGGAGAGGGGCCATAGAGGGTAAGCGTAAACGGATAGCGCAGCGAGCCCTGCTCATAGCTCACTTCGTCTTCTGACGGCACCGTGGGCTCGATCAGCGGATTGCCATACTCCAGGCTCTCCCCGTTGACGTTAAAGACGGCGCGCTCAACCCAGGGCAACTGCGGCTCCAGCAGATAATTGCTCATCATTTCGATGTTGATCACCTGCAAAATCCCGGAGCGGTTATCCAGGCTCTTTGGGGTCCACAGCAGTAAAATGGGCGAGCCTTTCAGCAGATAATCATCGGTTGCCAGCGTCATGCGCTGACTGTTAAAGGCTAAGTCAGGGTAAGTCTGGCTAAAGGGGATGGTGCGCGGCCCATAAATACTGGAGCAGTAGAGCACGTCGTTATCCACCAGCAGAATCGCCCGGACCGTCTGCAGGGAAGAAATTTTTTCGATGAGTGGAAAGCGAACATCCGGACAGGGAACGCCGACCAGACCCAGCGTATTATTGGCTGAAACCTCCAGCGGTGAAAACATCCGGTCAAACCGCATAATCGCTTTATCGGCGAAATCCATCGCCTGCTGCTCGATTCGTGACTTCTCTTCGATATAGCGAAAGGCCAGGGTTAATATCAGCACCACGGTGGCGATCGACAGCGTTATCAGCACACGCTTGCGTCTGAATTGTCCAACATTTTGCTGGGCCATAAACATCTGTATCCACCTTCCCAAAAAGCCAGTAAAAAGCAAAACACAACGGGGTGAGTATCGGCACGGTCAGATCAACATTGAGGCCGGAATGCAGAAAAGCGGGTCTGGAAAGTTGCGTATGCCGGACGGCTGCGCGGAAATCACTCTACCGGTTAAACCTGCGCTGAGATAGCGCAGGATGCGGATTTTATTACGTTTGCACGTTTTTTATTCAGTTAATCGTTTCGCTTAATCACACTGAACTTTAATCGCCAGACCGCCACGTGAAGTTTCACGGTATTTGGCGTTCATATCTTTGCCGGTTTCATACATTGTCTCGATAACCTTATCCAGCGAGACGCGGGGCTCGCTGGTGCGCCGAAGTGCCATGCGCGCCGCGTTAATTGCTTTAACCGAGGCGATAGCATTGCGCTCAATGCAGGGCACCTGAACCTGACCGGCTACCGGGTCACAGGTCAGTCCAAGGTTATGTTCCATACCGATTTCAGCCGCCACGCAGACCTGCTCCGGACTGCCGCCCAGCAGTTCAGCCAGACCGGCCGCGGCCATAGAACAGGCGACA
This sequence comes from Pantoea pleuroti, assembly GCF_014156615.1. Classification (NCBI taxonomy): domain Bacteria; kingdom Pseudomonadati; phylum Pseudomonadota; class Gammaproteobacteria; order Enterobacterales; family Erwiniaceae; genus Pantoea; species Pantoea pleuroti. The sequence goes on from NZ_SBFD01000001.1 coordinate 200,633, forward strand.
CCCACTTCACCCTGGCAGCCCACTTCCGCGCCTGAAATAGAGGCGTTCATTTTATACAGCACGCCTATAGCGCCAGAGGCGAGGAAATAGCGCAGGAAAATGTCGGGTGTCACCGGCTCAATGAAGTGATCGTAGTAAGCCAGCACCGCAGGCACGATACCGCAGGCACCGTTAGTGGGCGCGGTCACCACGCGGCCTCCCGCGGCGTTCTCTTCGTTGACGGCCAGCGCATACATATTGATCCAGTCGATAACTATCATTGGATCGCTGGAGTGCTTGTCAGAGGAGGTCAGCAGGCGACGCAGGGAGGCAGCACGGCGCGGCACGCGCAGTGGCCCTGGCAACACGCCTTCGGTATTGAGACCGCGGTCGATACAGGCCTGCATCGTCTGCCAGATGTTTGTGAAATAGGCATGGATCTCATCGCGGCTGTGCAGCGCCAGCTCATTTTTCATCACCAGACCTGAGAGTGACAGGCCGGTTTCACGACAGTGAGCCAGCAGATCTTTGGCGGAGTGGAACGGCCAGGGCACAGAGACTTCATCCAGTGCCGACTGCCCGAAGTGCTCTTCATCAACAATGAAGCCGCCGCCAACGGAGTAATAGGTTTTTGACAGGATCAGCAGGTCGCCCGCAAACGCGAGCAGGCGCAGGCCATTTTCATGCAGCGAGAGGTTCTCACTGCGAAATACCATGCCGCCTTCGCGCGGGAAATCCACTTCGTGTGCGCCTTTCGCCAGCAGCAGTCGCTCACGCTGCTCAACATCTTTAATAAAGGCGGGGATCGCATCGATATCCACCGTATCCGGCGATTCGCCCGCCAGACCCATAATAATGGCGATATCAGTGTGATGGCCTTTGCCGGTCAGAGAGAGAGAACCGTAAACATCCACGGCGATCCGGGTGATCTCCTGCAGCTTTTCCTGTTCGCACAGCAAATCCACAAACTGTTTACCTGCTTTCATCGGGCCGACAGTATGCGAACTTGAGGGGCCGATGCCCACTTTGAACATGTCGAAAACACTAATCACAGGTGACACTCCTCACAATTATTCTCAGTCTGCCGGGGCAGTTTATGGCGCCCATAGTAATGGTCATGCACCAGGAAAGAGCAGCTTTTCGCATGAAATAAACTTATCAAAACGGATAGAAAAAATTATAGCGCAGCGCGCCAGTAACCTGACGGGCCGGAGAGAGGAAAAAATGAGATAGGTCTCAGAATGCGATCTGAGCACTCAGTGATCGGATAATTCCCGCGGTCATGCCCCACACCAGATAATCCTGATAGCGCGACAGCCAGACCGGATGGCGAACGCCAGCCCGATGCACTTCCAGCGCACTGTAGCGGCTGAGCTGCAAAGCCTCGGCCAGCGGCATCTCAAAGGCGCTGCTCACCTCATCCGGATTAATCGTTAACCGCAGATCGGCAGGAATGATCCCCAGTACCGGCGTCACCTGAAAGCCGGTGCTGCTTGTCACGGCGGGCAGTGCGCCTAATACCTCGACCTGATGCGGCTCAATGCCAACCTCTTCCTGTGCTTCACGCAGTGCTGTGGCGATGAGCGATGCGTCAGTGTCATCCTGCATCCCGCCGGGAAAGGCGACCTGTCCGGCATGTTTGCGCAGGGCATGTGAGCGCTGCGTCAGCAACAGACCGGGTTCAGGCCGTGCCACAATCGGCACCAGCACCGCCGCATGGCGCCCGGATAGCAATTGTGTGCTGCGGGCAGGCTGCTGCAACAGAAAACGGCTGCGGAAATCATCAAGCGTCAGGGCCAACTGAACCTCCGGTTTGTTCCAGTGCCGGTAAGATCCGGCTGACTTTGTCGAGTGTTTCCTGATACTCCGCTTCGGGATCGCTGTCTGCGACAAGCCCGCCGCCCGCCGCACAGTAGAGCTGCTGACCTTCAGCGATCAGCGTGCGAATGGTGATGCTGGTATCCATCCGGCCACACAGGCTGAGATAACCGATGCTGCCGCACCAGGCATTGCGCCGCTGCGGCTCCAGTTCATCAATAATCTCCATCGCCCGAATCTTGGGTGCACCGGTAATCGAGCCGCCCGGAAAACAGGCGCGCAGCAGATCGGTGGCCTGCAGGGTATCAGGCAGCTGCGCCCGCACCGTGCTCACCAGGTGGTGCACGGCGGGGAAGGGTTCAACCACAAACAGTTGCGGCACCGTGACCGAGCCGGGTACCGCCACGCGGCCAATATCGTTGCGCAGCAAATCGACAATCATCAGGTTTTCGGCCCGATCTTTTTCCGCATGGCGCAGCGACTCAGCCTGTTGCGCATCAGCAATCGGATCGTCACAGCGTGGCCGGGTACCTTTGATCGGTCGGGTTTCGATCTGTTTATTATTCAGCGACAGAAAGCGCTCCGGTGACAGGCTGAGGATTGCGCTTTCCGGCAGACGCAGAAAAGCGCTGAACGGCGCGCGGTTAGCTGTGTTGAGTATACTGAACGCCTGCCACTCATCACCCTGGTAACCGGCCTGAAAGCGCTGCGCCAGATTAACCTGATAACAGTCACCCGCCTGAATATAGGCCTGAACCGCCGCAAAACGCGCAGCGTAATCTGCATAGCTCAGGTTGGAGCGCCAGCGGCTGGTCAGTGAAAAGGGCACGGCCTCGCGCGCAGGCCATTGCGCCAGCCAGGCGGCGCGTTCTTCCGCGCTCTTTAACGCCACCAGCGTCAGGGTCTGCTGATGATGATCGGCAATCAATGCCCAGTCATAGATACCCACCGCCATGTCAGGCGTGGTGAGATCGGCTGCGGCCTGCTGAGGCAGCGACTCAAACCGGCGGCCCAGATCATAACCAAACAGGCCCAGCGCACCGCCCTGAAACGGCAGGGCATCACAGGCAGCCGGCGTCACGCCCAGCGCATCACACTGCTGCTGCACCAGCAGCAGGGGATCGGCGGTTGATTCGGTCGTGCCGGTCGGGTCGCTGAGCGTAGTCATCGTACCGCGGGTCACCAGGGTGGCGCGGGGATCGGCGGTCAGAATATCAAAGCGGTTATCGCTGTGGTTCGCCTGCGCGGAGGAGAGCAGCATCGCCCAGGGCAGATGGGCAATCGGGGCAAAACGCTGAGTCAGCGCATCCGGGGTATAATCAAGACTGAGGGTTTCAACAATCATCGGGCAGAGAAATCAGAGAGCAAAGAGGCGGTCAGACTGCCATATTTTTTCCTGACTGGCACCTGTTAGTTCCGCGTGGGATACTGTCTGCCCCAACGCAGGAGTGAAACATGTTTATAGGAATACCGGCTCTCTCTCATGAGCAGCAGCAGCAGGCCGTCGAACGTATTCAGGAATTGATGGCGGGAGGTTTGTCGAGCGGTGAAGCGATAACCCAGGTGGCGCAGGAGATCCGACAAAATTTCAAGGGCGAACGGATTCGGGCGCTATTCGAAGACGAAGATGAAGAAAACGAAGACGAATAACGCCCGGCGTTTTTAACGTGCAGCGATAATTTTAATTTCGATTTTGTACTTCGGATTCAACAGCCCGGCCTGTACCGTGCAGCGCACCGGCGCATTACCTGGAGAGACCCATGCGTCCCATGCGCGGTTCATCGCAGGGAAATCGGCCTTATCCACCAGAAACAGAGTCACATCAAGGATTTTGCTTTTATCGCTACCGAGCCGTGTCAGAATCGCATCAATTACTGCCAGCGCATTGGCTGTCTGCGCTTCTGCGTCGGCATCCAGATTCTCAGGCACACTGGTGTAATAGATCGTGTCGTTGTGGATCACGGCTTCGGACATACGGTGTTCCGGGTCAATGCGGGTAATACTCATCGGTTTCTCCCTGGTTAATTGCGCATTAGCCTGGCACACTCCCGACATCGCTGTCACCCCTTACGCCTTACAGGCAGCGCTCAACAATCGCCTGTCTGTCCGCCATCACCTGAGGCGCCATCCGGAAAGTCGTGAAATATTTCACATCAGACCCTTTTCGGCGGGGCGACACATCCGCAAAAATCGAATCTTCCCAGGTGAAAACGCTGATCTCGCTGCCGTCAGGCTGGGTGTGAGTGGTGTTATCTCTGGCAATGACGCTGGTGGTGGACCAGCCGCGATAAATACAGTCGCTGAGCTGAGGGACGGTGCGGGTGCTTTGACCCTGAAAAACAGGCTGCTGCTGACGAGCCTGATCAGGCGTGGGTGCCTGGCAGCCGCAGAGCAGCAGCACGCCAGCCAGAGAGCCGATGCGGAAATAGTTCATATATTCCTCCGCCTGAGTCAGGCAGTCGGGTTAGGGCCATCTGTTTAACATCGCCTGAACGGCAATGTTTAACCAGTCTCAGCACGTCAGCCTACGGGTGCCACATCCCAACGGTAAGCTGATTTAATCATTATAATCCGCGCGTTTATTTCCTGGCTGCGTTCCTCTGCATTTGCAGACTGCATCACACTGTTACGCTTGCAGCTTCTGGAGTGGAGTGAGTGTTATTGATCGTGCCTGCAATTGACGTTAACGGCCTGGCACCAGAACGAATCAGGGCGCGCAACCGGCTTAAAAATGTTATAAATCAGCCGTGAAATCGCGCCACAGGATGAGGATTAGAGAATGGCGAATACGCAGTATCTGTTTTGGGTTATGGCTGGCGCGCTGACGCTGCTGTTTATTGTTATCGGGGCCTTTGTGGGTTTATCCAAAGGCACTAAGCAGGGAGTGATCACCTTTGCGGTGCTGTTCATCATCATGCTGGCAGGCGCACTTTACATACACCATTAGCACCGGGCGGTGAGGTCATTTTCAGTCTCTTACAGCAATTTTACGTTTGGCTCACACTTCAGGCGAAAAATATGCGACCGGTATGACGGTTAACTATGCTCAGTTGAAATAGCAGAATTGCTATTTATCACCGGAGGTAATTATGTCTGAACGTCCTGATTACGATGAACCGCTGCCAGATGATGCTGAGATCTATCCGGAAGACGAAGAAGAGGATGAGGAAGACGATCTGTCAGAAAAGGATGTTTAGCCGTCTGACAAGGTTGTCTGACGACGTTCTGGTCTTCTGAATGCTGGCTTATACCGCAAAACCGCGAGTGCAGTTTTGCGGTTTCTCAGGTTCTTCGTGTCGCCTCTCTCCGTGCTGTTTCAGGCTTACGCCTGCTAATAAATCCCTTGCTAAAATTGCGACATGGTAAATTCCCGCAGAAAGTTTGGTTTATTCAGATAATCCTGGAAAATAATCCGCTTAGATAAAGTAATTTAATCAACGATGTTAATTAAATTAACATCGATAAAAATTATAAACTCTTTATTCGTTCTGATTTTGATTTAACGCATTTAGTCACCTTGCTGACTCCGCAGTGAGCGGAATAGTATCCCTGCCGCAAATAAGCCTATTAAGCAGGGATAAAAATGAAATTACCAAAAATGTTAAGTCTGGTTGTGGCGCTTTCTACCCTTAACGTAGCCGGTGCGGCGGAACCGCACTGGACGTACGAAGGCAAAGCTGGCCCGGAACACTGGAGCGAACTGACCAGTGACTTCCACATCTGTCACGAAGGTAAGTCCCAGTCGCCAATCAATATTAAAGATCCGATTGAGGGACATTTACAGGCACTCGATCTGGCCTACCATACGTCGGCTGAGAAGGTGATCAACAATGGCCACACGATTCAGGTGACCGTTGATGAAGAAGATGATTTTGTACTGGATAGTGAAAAGTTCACGCTGCGTCAGTATCACTTCCATACGCCGAGTGAGAACCAGATCAATGGGCACACCTTTCCCCTTGAAGCCCACTTTGTACACAGCAAAGAAGATGGCGATCTGGCCGTGGTCGCGGTGATGTTTGAGGTCGGTAAAGAGAACCCGGCGCTGGCACCCTTGATCGACGCTATGCCGAAAAAGGAAAACCAGCAGGTAACCATTAATCGCCAGGTAAATTTACGCGATCTCTTCCCGGAAGATCTGCACTATTATCGTTTCAGCGGCTCCCTGACGACGCCGCCCTGCAGCGAAGGGATCCGCTGGCTGGTGATGAAACAGCCGGTTACGCTCTCTCAGGCGCAGCTCGACGCCTTTAAACAGGCGTTGAAAACCACCAACAATCGTCCGTTGCAGCATCTCAATGGGCGCATGATTGTAGAGTAGTTACAGCGATTTCTGCTGCCTCTCGCGGTGCGACTCTCCATCAGGCATCCCGGTGCGGCGAGCGCTTCTCTTCAGGCGGCCCCGTGCCGCCTTTTTCTCATCTTTCAGACGCGATCCTGAGCCACTGGTTGCCACACTTCCAACGGCAAAAAATAGACAAGCCATTGATAATTATCAATTTTGCTTTGTTGATCCAATACTGACATAATTACAGTGTTTTTGCCGTTCTTAGTGAGGGTATGTGGCAGACGATTTTGCAGTGGATGGCGCGCTGGCGCTGGCGATCGCAGGCTTTAAGCCGCGTGAAGCACAGCGTGAGATGGCGCAGGCGGTATCTGAAGCCGTAAAACAGCAGGGTGAACTGGTGGTTGAGGCCGGTACCGGCACCGGAAAAACCTATGCCTACCTGGCTCCCGCTCTGCGGGCCGGTAAAAAAGTGATTGTCTCCACCGGATCCAAGGCGCTGCAGGATCAGCTCTATGGTCGCGATCTGCCCACGATGATCAAGGCGCTGGATTTCAAAGGTAAAACGGCCTTACTGAAAGGGCGCTCCAACTACCTTTGCCTGGAACGCATGGAACAGCAATCGATGGCGGGCGGCGATCTCACCGCGCAGGGGCTGACCGATCTGGTGACGCTGCGCAGCTGGTCATCGCAGACGGAAGATGGCGACATCAGCAGCTGTGCGGGCGTGACCGAAGACAGCCCGGTCTGGCCGCTGGTCACCAGCACCAACGATAACTGCCTCGGCACTGACTGCCCGCGCTATAAAGAGTGTTTTGTGGTCAGGGCGCGTAAACGCGCTATGGACGCCGATGTGGTGGTCGTGAACCACCATCTCTTTCTTGCCGACCTGGTGGTGAAAGAGGGCGGCTTTGGTGAACTTATTCCCGAAGCTGATGTGATGATCTTCGATGAAGCCCATCAGCTGCCCGATATCGCCAGTCAGTATTTTGGTCAGCAGCTCTCCAGCCGCCAGTTACTCGATCTCGCCAAAGATATTATTACCGCCTACCGCACCGAAGTGCGTGATGCCCAGCAGTTGCAGAAATCCGCTGACCGCCTGGCGCAGTGCGCGCAGGATTTTCGCCTGTCATTAGGCGATCCCGGCTATCGCGGTAACCTGCGTGTACTGCTGAGCGATAACAACATCCTGCGGATGTTTACGCTGCTGGATGATGCGCTTGAACTCTGTTACGACGTTATCAAACTCTCACTGGGCCGTTCAGCCCTGCTGGATGCTGCCTTCGAGCGGGCCGCGCTCTACCGTGGCCGGTTAAAACGGCTGCGGGCGATTAACGAACCGGGCTACAGCTACTGGTATGAATGTACCTCACGTCACTTTATCCTGGCGCTGACGCCGCTCTCGGTGGCAGAACGCTTCCGTGAAGTAATGGACAATCGTAAGGCTGCCTGGATCTTCACCTCAGCCACCCTGGCGGTGGATGAGAAAATGGCACACTTCGCCGAACGGCTGGGTGTGAATGCAGCGAAAAGCCTGATTCTGAACAGCCCGTTCGACTTTGCGAAGCAGGCTCTGCTCTGCGTACCGCGCAATCTGCCTGAGCCTAACCGTCCGGGAGGTGCACGCCAGCTGGCCGCCATGATGAAGCCGCTGATTGATGCTAATAAAGGCCGCTGCTTCTTTCTGTGCACATCGCACCTGATGATGCGTGAGCTGGCCGCGGAATTTCGCGCCTCTATGACGCTACCCGTGCTGGTGCAGGGTGAAACCAGCAAGGGTCAGTTGCTGAAACAGTTCATCGACAAGGGCAATGCCCTGCTGGTGGCGACCAGCAGTTTCTGGGAAGGCGTGGATGTGCGGGGTGATGCGCTGTCGCTGGTGATCATCGATAAACTGCCGTTTACCTCACCGGAAGATCCGCTGTTGAAAGCCAGAATGGAAGATTGCCGGATTCGTGGCGGCGATCCCTTTACGGATGTGCAGCTGCCGGATGCGGTGATCACCCTGAAGCAGGGCGTGGGACGTTTAATCCGCGATACCGACGATCGTGGCGTACTGGTCATTTGCGATCAGCGTCTGGTTTCACGTCCTTATGGCGCGCTGTTTCTCAATAGCCTGCCGCCGACGCCGCGCACCCGGGACATTGCCCGCGCCATCGCCTTTATCCGCCAGCAACCCGAACCAGACGCGTAATTTTATGCTAAGATGCGCGCCGTTTTCTTTCTTCTGAGGTAGTCATGTCAGCCCGAATTTTAGCGCTGGATACGGCGACAGAAGCCTGTTCAGCCGCCTTGCTGAATCAGCAACAGATTGATGCCCGATTCGAAATTGCCCCGCGCGATCATACCCAGCGTATTTTACCGCTGATCGAAGAGCTACTGCTGGCACAGCAGCTGGAACTGACCGATCTGGACGCGCTCGCCTTTGGTCGCGGCCCTGGCAGTTTCACCGGCGTGCGGATTGGCATTGGCATTGCGCAGGGCCTGGCACTGGGCGCTTCACTGCCAATGATCGCAGTTTCCACGCTGGCAACGCTGGCGGAAGGCGCATGGCGTCTGCACGGTGCTACCCGCGTATTAACCGCTATTGATGCGCGGATGGGCGAGGTCTACTGGGCCGAATATCAACGTGATGAACAGGGTGCCTGGCAGGGTGAGGCCAGCGAAAGCGTGCTGTCGCCCGAAGCGGCACTGGCACGGATGCAGGCGCTCTCCGGCGAATGGATGATCGCAGGCACCGGCTGGCAGGCTTATCCTGACCTGCAGCAGGGACACGAGCTAACCCTGAATGCCAGTGAGGTTACGCTGCCCGCCGCAGAAGATATGCTGCCGCTGGCGACCCTTGCGCTGGCGCAGGGGAAGACGCTACTGCCGGAAACGGCGGAGCCCACTTATCTGCGTAATGAAGTCGCCTGGAAAAAATTACCTGGCCGGTAAAATGCACGCAACTTATTGTTATGCGTCCAGTCTAACTCTTTACCTAACGGGAGAACGTCTATGTCGTCAATGTGTGGTAAAGGGCTTTCAGGTCTGTTGCTGACCTGTGTGCTGGCGTTAACCGGTTGTGTCTCAATTCCTGACACGCTGCAGGGCAGCTCACCTCAGCCGCAGCAGGATCTGTTGCGGGTCATGAGCGATCCTTCGCTCTTTGTCGGGCAGGAATCGCGCTTTGGCGGCAAGGTAGTGAATGTCACTAACCTGAACGGCAAAACCCGGCTTGAGATTGCTGCACAGCCGCTGGATGATAGCGCCAGACCGCGTCTGGGTGCGGCCTCGGTTGGCCGGATTTATGCCGATATCCGCGGGTTTGTTGATCCGGTGGATGTCAGAAATCAGTATGTGACGGTGCTGGGTACCCTGAAGGGGACGGAGCAGGGCAAAATTGGCGAAGCGGATTACAAATTTGCGGTCATCGATGTGCGCGGTTATCAGCGCTGGCGACTTACCCAGCAGGTGACAGCACCACCCCAGCCGATGGATCCCTGGATCTGGTATGGTCCGACCCGCCATCGCGGCGGATACTGGGGCCCGAATCCCTACTGGGGAATGATGAACAGTGGGCCGGCAGAGGTGCAGACCATTCTGACCGAGTAAGTGAAAAAACATTTAATTATCAGCCCGGTCGCGGTGCTCGCTGCCGGGCTTTTTATTTGCCTGTTTTATCAGCACGAAATTTAGTGATGCACTTCGCAACCTCAACATGCCAAAACAGGCAAACTGGTACAATCAGTTAAAATATTGTTAACAAACCAGATTGGCTGAGGCAGCGATGGAAATACAACATAATTATCGGGGTGGATCCTTGAATAAGGTTTGGCTGAAACGCTACCCGGCAGATGTGCCTGCCGAAATAAGTGCAGATCGTTACACCTCGCTGGTGGATCTGTTTGAGCAGGCCGCAAAACGCTATGCCGATCAACCCGCGTTCCTGAACATGGGTCAGAAGATGAGTTATCGTCAGCTGGAAGAGAAGAGCCGCGCTTTTGCCGCCTATCTTCAGCAACAGCTGGGCCTGAAAGCGGGTGACCGGGTGGCGCTGATGATGCCTAATTTGCTGCAGTATCCGGTGGCCCTGTTTGGTGTGCTGCGTGCGGGTATGGTGGTGGTCAATGTCAATCCGCTCTATACGCCGCGCGAGCTGCAGCATCAGCTCAATGACAGTGGGGCCAGTGCGATTGTCATTGTCTCGAATTTTGCGCACACGCTGGAAAAAGTGGTGGCGAAAACCGCTGTGCGGCACGTTATCCTGACCCGGATGGGCGATCAGCTGGCGCCGATAAAAGCGACGCTGGTTAACTTTGTCGTTAAGTATGTGAAGAAGCTGGTGCCCAAATACCATCTGCCGGGGGCTATCTCATTTCGCCACGTACTGGAAGTCGGCGAAACGCTCAATTATCAACGCCCGACGGTCTCCAATGACGATCTCGCCTTCCTGCAATATACCGGTGGCACCACTGGCGTAGCCAAAGGGGCGATGCTGACCCATCGCAACATGCAGGCGAATCTTGAACAGACCCGCGCGACCTACGGCAAAGTGCTGCGCGACGGTAAAGAGTGTGTCGTTACCGCGCTGCCGCTTTATCACATTTTCGCCTTAACGGTGAATGGCCTGCTGTTCCTGGAGCTGGGCGGTCAGAATCTGTTGATCACCAATCCGCGCGATATCCCCGGCTTTGTTAAAGAGCTGGGGAAATTTCCGTTTACCGCCATTACCGGCGTGAACACGCTGTTTAACGCGCTACTCAACGATGAGCAGTTCAATAAACTCGATTTTTCAACGCTGCGTCTTTCCGCCGGTGGCGGAATGGCGGTGCAGAAAGTGGTGGCCGAGCGCTGGGAAAAACTGACCGGACACTATCTGCTGGAAGGCTATGGCCTGACAGAGTGTTCTCCGCTGGTGTCAGTCAATCCCTATGACATCAGCTGCCATACCGGCAGTATCGGTCTGCCGGTGCCCTCGACAGATGTGCTTATTCTGGATGACGACGGCAATGAAGTCGCTCCGGGTGAACCGGGCGAACTTTGCATCAGCGGCCCGCAGGTGATGCTGGGCTACTGGCAGCATCCGGAAGCGACAGCGGAAGTGCTGAAAAATGGCTGGCTCCACAGCGGTGATATTGTTACCGTTGACCAGGAAGGCTTTATTCGCATCGTTGACCGTAAAAAAGATATGATTCTGGTATCAGGTTTTAATGTCTATCCGAATGAAATCGAAGACGTGCTGATGCAGCATCCTAAAGTGCGTGAAGCCGCGGCTATCGGTGTCCCCAGCGATCTTTCTGGCGAAGCGGTAAAAGTCTGCATCGTGAAAAAAGATGCGTCGCTGACCAAAGAAGAGGTGCTCGATCACTGTCGCCGTCAGCTGACCGGTTACAAGGTGCCGAAAATCATTGAGTTTCGTGATGAGTTGCCTAAAACCAATGTCGGCAAGATCCTGCGGCGTGAGCTGCGCGACGAGGCGAAACCCGGCGCGAGCTGAATCCGGGCAGAAATTGAGGTTGAACGCCGGCATGTCCGGCGTTTTTATTGTTTTTAACATGGAGCGCCGCGCGTTGTTGGCTGCGGTGGAAATCAGACGTGAACTATTCCCTTATCGACCAGGATGATCAACTGGCAGACGTGTGTCAGAAAGCGCGCCAGCACGCGGCGGTGGCCCTGGATACCGAATTTGTCCGCACCCGCACTTACTACCCTCAGCTTGGTCTGATCCAGCTGTTCGACGATCAGCAACTGGTGCTGATTGACCCGCTGAATATCCGTGACTGGTCACCCTTTATTGCCTTGCTGACCGACACCAGCGTCACCAAATTCCTGCATGCCGGTGGTGAAGATCTGGAAGTCTTCCTGCACCGTTTCGGCGTGCTGCCGACGCCCATGATCGATACCCAGATTCTGGCGGCATTCTCTGGCCAGCCGCTCTCCTGGGGTTTTGCCTCAATGGTGGCACATTTCACTCAGGTCGAACTCGATAAAAGTGAATCACGCACGGACTGGCTGGCGCGCCCTCTGACCCAGCGTCAGTGCGAGTATGCGGCGGCGGACGTTCACTATCTGCTGCCGATTGCCCGTCAGCTGATGATCAATACGGAAGAGGCCGGCAATATGGCGGCGGCCCTCAGTGAGTGCGATAACCTGTGTCAGCGTCGTCTGGATAGCCTGTCGCCGGATGAAGCCTGGCGGGATATTACCAATGCCTGGCAGTTGCGTCCGCGTCAGCTGGCGGCGTTGCAGCGACTGGCAGCGTGGCGTCTGAAGCTGGCGCGTGAAAAAGATATGGCCGTTAACTTTGTGGTGCGCGAAGAGCACCTGTGGAAAGTAGCGCGCTTTATGCCAGGCTCACTGGGCGAGCTGGATCATCTGGGGCTGTCAGGCCACGAGATTCGTTTCCACGGCAAAGCGCTGGTGGCGCTGGTGGCAGAAGCTGAGGCGCTGGATGAGAGCGAACTGCCGGCTCCGCTGGGCAATCTGATTGACCATCCGCACTACAAGCCAGTGTTTAAAGCGATGAAAGCGCTGGTGCAGCAGGTGAGCGAGCAGAGTGGATTCAGTCAGGAGCTACTGGCGTCACGACGTCAGATTAATCAGGTATTAAGTCAGCACTGGGGCCTGAAGCCGCAGGGACGTCAGCCGGAGTTACTTACCGGATGGCGGGGCGAACTGCTGAAACCCGGCATTGAGGAAATTCTGGCGGGTTGTTAACCGGTTAAATTTCCCCTGCCAGAGCGCAGGGGAAATTCAGCAAACGGTCAGCGTCATTTAGTCACTTCATCCGTTTCCGGCAGCGTCACGTTCAGCTCCAGAATCGAGATATCATCACCTTTCTGGTCGAGCTGAACCGTTACCATTTCTGGATCGATCTTCACATATCTGCAAATCACTTCCAGAATGTCGCGCTTAAGTTGCGGAAGATAGTGGGGCTCACTGTCGCCCCTTCTCCGTTCTGCCACGATAATCTGCAGCCTTTCCTTGGCTATGTTGGCAGTGTTCTTCTTCCGGGATAAAAAGAAATCAAGTAATGCCATGGTTTATCCCCCGAACAGGCGTTTCAGGAAACCCTTCTTCTCTTCTTCGATAAAGCGGAAGGGGCGTACTTCACCGAGCAACCGTTCAACGGTATCGGCATAGGCTTTGCCAGCATCAGATTCGCCGTCAAGAATCACCGGTTCGCCCTGGTTAGAGGCACGTAACACCGATTGATCTTCAGGGATCACGCCGACCAGAGGAATGCGCAGGATCTCCAGCACATCTTCCATGCTCAGCATATCGCCACGGTTCACCCGGCCAGGGTTATAGCGGGTCAGCAGCAGATGCTCCTTCACCGGGTCCTGACTGTTTTCAGCGCGACGGGATTTGGATGAGATGATGCCGAGGATGCGGTCGGAGTCGCGGACAGAAGAGACTTCCGGGTTGGTAGTAATAATGGCTTCATCGGCAAAGTAGAGCGCCATCAGTGCGCCCGTTTCAATCCCTGCCGGTGAGTCACAGACGATGAAATCGAACTCCATCTTAGCCAAATCGTTCAGAACTTTTTCAACACCCTCACGGGTCAGCGCATCTTTATCACGGGTCTGTGACGCAGGCAGAATGTAGAGCTGCTCCGTGCGTTTGTCGCGAATCAGCGCCTGGTTCAGTGTGGCATCGCCCTGGATCACGTTAACGAAGTCGTAGACCACACGGCGCTCACAGCCCATGATCAAATCCAGGTTACGCAGACCGATATCAAAATCGATCACAACTGTCTTTTTGCCTTTCTGCGCTAAACCGGTGGCGATGGCCGCGCTTGACGTGGTCTTACCAACGCCCCCTTTACCGGATGTAACTACAATAATGCGTGCCATAAATGTTGATTTCCTTAACAAAAGAAAAGGGGCCTAATTAAGTGTCTGGATAGTCAGCGCGCCATCCTGCAGGCACAGACGCGCAGCTTTACCAAAAAATTCTTGCGGGATCTGATCCATGATCCAGTACTCTCCGGCAATCGAGACCAGCTCGGCAGCCAGGTTGGTACAGAAAATCTGGCAGTTGCGGTCACCGCTGGCACCCGCCAGGGCGCGACCGCGCATCATGCCGTAAATGTGAATATTGCCATCGGCGACCAGTTCGGCGCCGGCGCTGACGCTGCTGGTGATGATCAAATCGGCGTCACGCGCATAAATCTGCTGGCCCGAGCGCACCGGGGTGTTCACGATGCGGGTTTTCGTTGCTACCGTTTCGGTTACAGCCGGCAGCGGTTCTGGTATCGGCTGCGGCGCGGCGGCTTGCGGTCTGGCCTCTTTACCTTCTGCCAGCACGGGCAGGCCGGCACGGGCGATCATACGTTTCAGCGCTTCATCTTTGCAGCCGCTTACGCCGACAATGCGTAAACCGGTGGCGAGAACCGCCTGTTGCAACTGTTTCCAGTTTACATCGGCACTTAATGTCGAGACGTTAAGTACCACCGGCGCGTTTTTCAGGAAATCTGGAGCCTGGTCAATCTTGTCCTGGAGTGCCTTGCGAATCACCGCAGGGTCATGGTGATGCAAATGGACGACAGACAGGGTGAAACTGCTACCTTTGAATTCGATTGGCGTTTGCGACATCTGTCCCGACTCAGTCCTGTTTTCACTACCGAAAGCCTGGCGATGATAAAATCATCGTTGAAGCGCTAACGGTGAATATTCGAAGTTCTGCAAGCATGTTATAGTTACAGCTATATTCAGACAAGCCTCAACGCCGGTTAATTCGAGTAAAAAATATGTTTTGTGTGATCTACAGAAGCCCGTTACGTGACCAGACTTATCTCTATGTTGAAAAAAAGGACGATTTCTCGCGCGTTCCGGAAGAATTGCTGAAAGGCTTTGGCAAGCCGCAGCTGGCGATGGTGCTTAAGCTGGCGGGGCGGGACAGGCTGGCTAATGCGGATATCAATAAAGTTAAGCAGGGATTGAGCGAGCAGGGCTATTATTTACAGCTCCCTCCGCCGATTGAAAGTCTCCTCAACATTCATTTACAGGCCGATAAAAAACTTTAACTCGGATTCTTCTGTAAATATAAATCCTGTCGGTGCGATCCAGGCAGGATAATATTGCTCTGATGCTGCGCAAAATTAACGGCGCAGCTTATCTGTTTGACCCCTTTTTAAATTCCCTGCTCAATTTTTTCTCCTGATTTGTACGATTATTCAGCACTTCAACGCCTGCATTTACGCTTTCTGACAAATTACGCACCCCGGACCGTTAAAAGGATCTTATTATCACGCTATGAGGTTGGCATTTCGATCAACGCATGAGCAAACATCAACCCGCCAGCAGCGCTGGCATCACACCTAACCTGAACAGGGGATGAGCATGTATCAGCATCGTAACTGGCAAGGCGCTCTGTTAGATTTTCCGGTCAGCAAAGTGGTTTGCGTCGGGAGTAATTATGCAAAGCACATTAAAGAGATGGGCAGCGCAACCCCAACCGAACCGGTGATCTTTATCAAGCCGGAAACGGCGCTGTGTGATTTAAGTCAGCCGCTCTCTATTCCCGACGCGTTCGGCGAGGTCCATCATGAAGTTGAACTGGCGGTGCTGATCGGCGCGACACTGAAGCAGGCGACCGATGCGCATGTGGCTAAGGCAATTGCAGGTTATGGTGTGGCGCTGGATCTGACACTGCGTGACCTGCAGGCCGGGCTGAAAAAAGCGGGCCAGCCGTGGGAAAAATCCAAAAGCTTTGATAACGCCTGTCCTGTCTCCGGTTTTATCCCGGTGACGGAATTCAGTGGCGATCCGCAAAACGTCGAGCTTAAATTGCTGGTGAACGGTGAGGTACGTCAGCAGGGCAACACCGCGGATATGATTCATAAAATCCTGCCGCTGATTGCCCATATGAGCCACTACTTTACGCTGCGGGCAGGCGATGTGATTCTGACCGGTACGCCAGAAGGGGTAGGCCCGATGCGCTCGGGTGACCAGCTGGAAGTTTCACTGGCGGGTCATGGCATCAGCACGCGCGTACTCTAAAAACTTGCATCACCGCCGCATAGGCTTTATAAGGTGCGGTTTAGGCACAATCCGGACAAATCATCATGACTGACACCCCTTTCTGGCAACAAAAACGCCTGGCACAAATGAGCGATGAGGAATGGGAATCATTGTGTGATGGTTGTGGACAGTGTTGCCTGAACAAATTGCAGGACGCCGACACCGATGAGATCTACTTCACCAATGTCGCCTGTGATCAGCTCAATATTAAAACCTGCCAGTGCCGTAACTATGAGCGCCGCTTCGAGCTTGAAGAGGATTGCATCAAGTTAACGCGCGAAAATCTGACGACCTTCAACTGGCTGCCGCGCACCTGCGCTTACCGGCTGCTGGGTGAGGGCAAAGATTTACCCGTATGGCATCCGCTGCGGGCCGGTTCGAAAACAGCGATGCATGCGCAGCGTATTTCGGTGCGGTATATTGCGGTGCGTGAGAGTGAAGTGCGGGACTGGGAAGATCACATCATTGATCGCCCCGATCGCAACGGCTAAGTGCCGCGCTATCAATCTGAATTGAAAAAAGGCTGCCAGTGGCATAATGCCAGTCAGTTAAGATGAGATTTGTAAAGGCTGTCACGGTCAAACGTGGCAGCTTTTTTTATGGGCGAGCGAGCCGCAGT
>NZ_SBFD01000001.1:217466-809685 GCF_014156615.1 Pantoea pleuroti
GGCGTCACGCCTCAGCGCTGCGGATAGCCCTTTCAGCAGCAGAGGCGCACAGGCCTTCACTCTCGTGCCCTTTCTGACAATACACACTGAAGTTTCAGAGCAGGCCCGACACCAGACTGCGTTATCACTGACTGGCATTATGCCAGTGGCAGCCTTTTTTGATCTCAGCGACCAAAGAGATCGCGACGTTTAGGTTTCAGCGGCTGGGCTATCAGCACCAGCGCCGCGACCAGCAGATAACCGGCGAACACCACAATCATCCACTGCGGCATGCTGAGCGTCAGGAAAGTCCAGCTGCGTTCTGCACAGTCACCGCTGGCAAGAAACACCGACGGCAGCCACTTATCCAGCGGTAAGCCGCTGGGGAATCGCGCAGCAAAATCACAGGTGGTGAAGGGGTTAGGGTGCAGCTGAATCATGGTATGTTCATAAGAGAGACGCAGACCTTCCCAGGCACTGTAGATCCACAACGCCAGCGCCGCCAGACGCAACGGCGATTTCGGCGCAATCGCACCGACCAGACCCGCGCCCAGCACACCAAACAGCGCATTGCGCTCATAAATACACATCACGCAGGGCTTCAGGCCCATTACGTGCTGAAAAAAGAGTGCTGTTAATTCCAGTGCAAGTGCAGTCAGTGCCAGTAGTAACCAGGCTCCGCGACCACGTGAGCATTGATTCAGATATCGCAACATATTGCATTCCCTGTAAACGTTAATGCCACGCAGTGTAAACCAAAAGCGTTTGCAAACCAGCCAGGGGCAGGGAAAAATCGTGTGCAAACATGACCTGATTCTGATCCAGAGCAGGTTAAATGAGGATAAGCCGGACCTTATCTGCAGAACGACCGTCAGTGAAGCGCGGGGAGATCCGCAGCGGCGACAGAGACGATCGCATGCGGTCAGGAGGCGAAACGGCAGGCGCGGGTTATATGCTGCCAGCGTTCTGCGCTTTCAGGGCGCCTGAACGCTGACACTCAGCGGTGCTGTGGCACGCGCCATTTCAGCGCAGAAAGCCATTCAGCCCGCCCGTGATCCCGAAGCCGCTGATACTGCGGTCAGCCATGCTGAAATATGCGCCTGCGCCCGGTTTTAATGGTTACTCAGGCTATATCCGCTATAGGGCGTCTGGTATGATGAGTGCCCATCATGATTAGAAAAGCAACGAGAACACATTGCTATGGTTATAAAGGCTCAGAGTCCAGCGGGATTTGCTGAAGAGTATATTATTGAAAGCATCTGGAACAGTCGCTTTCCGCCAGGGTCGATTCTTCCTGCTGAGCGTGAGCTTTCTGAATTGATTGGGGTGACGCGCACCACCTTGCGTGAAGTGCTGCAGCGCCTGGCGCGCGATGGCTGGCTGACTATTCAGCATGGTAAACCGACGCGGGTGAACGATTTCTGGGAGACGTCCGGCCTGAATATTCTGGAAACGCTGGCCCGTCTCGATCACGACAGCGTTCCGGTGCTAATCGACAACCTGCTGTCGGTACGCAGCAATCTTTCATCGATCTTTATCAGCCGTGCGCTGCGCCATCATCCGGACAAAGCACGCGAAGTGCTGGAAACCGTCAGTGCGGCTGCCGATCAGGCTGATGCCTATACCGAACTCGACTACCGGGTGTTCCGCGGTCTGGCGTTTGCGTCAGGTAACCCGATTTACGGTCTGATCCTGAATGGCCTGAAAGGGCTCTACACCCGCGTTGGCCGCCACTACTTCTCTAATCCGGAAGCCCGGCAGGTCGCGCGCGATTTCTATCTCAAACTGCTGGAACTGTGCGACAAAGAGCCCGGACAGGATGAGATTGTGGATGTGGTGCGCAACTACGGCCGCCGCAGCGGTGAAATCTGGCACAGTATGCAGAAGAATCTGCCCGACGATCTCGGCAGTAAGCGTTAAAAAAAACCGGACATCGCGTCCGGTTTATTGTTTTAACCCATCAGAGTGACGAACCGCGTGGTGGATTACGATCCAGCAACTCTACGCTGCCATCCTCGTTCTGCTGTTCCAGAATCACATCAAATCCCCACAGACGATGCACATGCTTCAGCACCTCGCGACGGCTCTTATCCAGCGGCGTGCGGCTCTGCGGCACATAGCGCAGGGTCAGGGAACGGTCACCGCGCAGATCGACGTTATAGACCTGAATATTCGGTTCGAGATTACTCAGGTTGTACTGCGCGGAGAGCTGCTGGCGAATCGCCCGGTAGCCCGCTTCATCGTGGATCGCGGCAATTTCGAGATAGTTGTTGCGGTCATCATCCAGTACGGTAAACAGACGGAAATCTCGCATGACCTTCGGCGACAGGAACTGGCTGATAAAACTCTCATCCTTGAACTCGCGCATCGCAAAATGCAGCGTTTCCAGCCAGTCGGAACCGGCGATATCCGGGAACCAGTAGCGATCCTCTTCGGTCGGCGACTGACAGATACGTTTGATATCCTGCATCATCGCGAACCCTAAGGCATAGGGGTTGATGCCGTTATACCACTGACTGTTATAGGGCGGCTGAAACACGACGTTGGTGTGGCTGTGCAGGAACTCCATCATAAAGCGTTCCGACACTTTGCCTTCATCATAGAGGTGATTGAGGATGGTGTAGTGCCAGAATGTCGCCCAGCCTTCATTCATCACCTGGGTCTGTTTCTGCGGATAGAAATACTGGCTCACCTTGCGCACAATGCGCAGGATCTCACGCTGCCATGACTCCAGCAGCGGGGCGTTTTTCTCCATAAAATAGAGCAGGTTTTCCTGCGGCTCAGAGGGGTAGCGCGCGGCTTCAAAGGTCACGGCCTCTTTCTCACGCCGTGGCAGCGTTCGCCACAGGGTGTTCACCTGACTTTGCAGATACTCCTCACGGCTTTTCTGCCGCGCCTTCTCCTCCTGCAGAGAGATCTTCTGCGGGCGCTTATAGCGATCGACGCCATAATTCATTAAGGCATGGCAGGAGTCGAGCAGCCGCTCTACCTCTTCGACGCCATAGCGCTCTTCGCAGTCACTGATATAGTTTTTGGCGAACAAGAGGTAATCGACAATCGACCCGGCATCCGTCCAGCTGCGGAACAGATAGTTATTTTTAAAGAAAGAGTTGTGGCCATAGCAGGCATGCGCCATCACCAGCGCCTGCATGGTCATGGTGTTCTCTTCCATCAGGTAGGCGATGCAGGGATTAGAGTTGATGACAATCTCATAGGCCAGACCCTGCTGACCATGCTTATAGCGCTGCTCGGTCTCGATAAACTTTTTGCCGAATGACCAGTGTGAATAGTTGATTGGCATGCCGACGCTGGAGTAGGCGTCCATCATCTGTTCAGAGGTAATCACTTCGATTTGGTGCGGGTAGGTATCAAGCCGGTAGAGTTTAGCAACCCGGTCGATCTCGGCTAAGTAGACATCAAGCAGTTCGAATGTCCAGTCTGGTCCGTCATTGAGTCGTTTGCTGTCTCTGATGGCTTCGTCAAAGATTGTCGTCATAGCGCACCTCTTTTTTGCAAACCGGCTGACCCGAAAGACAACCCGTTCTGGTTATTTAAGGCTTCATCCTGAAAAAGGGAACCCGAAAAAAACTGAGCGAACACAACAATGATAGCCCACTGTCGCTTATCCGAAATGCGAACTCAAACGAATTCTTTGGCACAAAATCATTAAGAGTCGTGTGGCAGGGGATTTAGCAGCCTTTAATTCTGACTGTATTATAAATATCGAAATCTAATCCTGTTTATAAGCGGAATGTATGGGGTTGAATGAATCTCCTGCAACAGGCAGATTTAACTGCCTTCGTTGTCATTTATTTCTGTGTTTAAGGATTAAGACGCATAAAGCGCTGAAATTGGCCGCGCGACAAGATTTTAGTTACCTGAAAAGTAAAAAAGATGTGAAATGGATGGTGAAATTCTGTGGTGGTGTCCGCTATGTAAATCCGCTGACTATCATCAGTTGAACAGTGAATTATGCTTTTACAGGTCGGGTGGGGGAGCTATGCACGTTGTAATTCTTGGAAGTGGTGTGGTCGGGGTGGCGAGTGCCTGGTATCTGGCGCGTGCCGGACATCAGGTGACGGTCATTGATCGTCAGCCCGCCGCAGCGATGGAGACCAGTGCGGGGAATGCCGGTCAGATCTCACCGGGTTATGCCGCACCCTGGGCTGCGCCCGGCGTGCCATTGAAAGCGGTGAAGTGGATGTTTCAGCGCCACGCGCCACTGGCTATCCGGCTGGATGGCAGTAGTTTTCAACTGGAGTGGATGTGGCACATGCTGCGCAACTGCGACATCAATCACTATCAGCAGAACAAAAGCCGCATGGTGCGGATTGCCGAATATAGCCGTGACTGTCTGAAAGCGTTGCGCAGTGAAACCGGCATCGCCTATGAGGGCCGTCAGGGCGGTACGCTACAACTGTTCCGTACTCAGCAGCAGTTCGACAGCGCCAGCAAAGATATTGCTGTGCTGCGCGACGCGGGTGTGCCCTATGAGCTGCTGCAGGCGCATGAACTGTCTCGCGTTGAACCGGCACTGGCGGCAACCCAGCATAAACTCACCGGCGGATTACGCCTGCCCAATGATGAAACCGGCGACTGTCAGCTCTTTACTCA
Source organism: Pantoea pleuroti (assembly GCF_014156615.1). NCBI lineage: Bacteria > Pseudomonadati > Pseudomonadota > Gammaproteobacteria > Enterobacterales > Erwiniaceae > Pantoea > Pantoea pleuroti. The sequence goes on from NZ_SBFD01000001.1 coordinate 222,060, forward strand.
GCGGCTGGCACAAATGGCCGAAGAGGCGGGCGTAGTCTTCCGCTTTAATACTCCGGTCGACCACCTGCTGCGCGATGGCAATCGCATCTATGGCGTGAAGTGCGGTGATGAGATCATCAAGGCAGACCACTATGTGGTGGCGTTTGGTTCCTACTCGACCGCGCTGTTAAAAAATGTCATCGATATTCCGGTCTATCCGCTGAAAGGCTATTCACTCACTATTCCGATTAAAAATCCTGATGCCGCACCGGTTTCAACTATCCTGGATGAGACCTACAAAGTGGCGGTGACGCGGTTTGACGATCGTATTCGTGTCGGCGGGATGGCAGAAATTGTTGGTTTTAACACCAAACTCACCGAAGCGCGGCGGGAAACGCTGGAGATGGTGGTCAGTGATCTCTATCCTGAAGGCGGTCATCTCGCGCAGGCGAGTTTCTGGACCGGTCTGCGTCCGATGACGCCAGACGGTACGCCGATTGTGGGTGCCACACCGATCTCTAATCTCTGGCTCAATACCGGTCACGGTACGCTGGGCTGGACGATGGCGTGTGGTTCTGGTCAGCTGCTGGCCGATCTTATCTCCGGTAAAAAGCCGGCCATTGCGGCGGATGACTTAGCGGTGTTCCGCTACTTACCCGGTTTCGCGGCGACCTCATCGCCGCTGCGTAACGCCAACGCAACTCGTTAAGTATTCAGGGAGAGAGAGGATGTCACGTCCGATTGTCGCTACCATCAACCAGCAGGCGTTACGTCATAACCTGACTGTTGTTCGCCAGGCGGCACCCGCCTCCCGCGTCTGGTCAGTAGTGAAAGCTAATGCTTATGGCCATGGCATTGATCGCGTGCGCGAGGCGTTATCTGCCACTGACGGCTTCGCGCTTCTTAATATGGAAGAGGCAATCCAGCTGCGCGAACAGGGCTGGAAAAAGCCGATTCTGCTGCTGGAAGGTTTCTTCAAGCCAGAGGATCTGCAGCTGATTGACCGTTATCGTCTCACCACCAGCGTACACAGTAACTGGCAAATCAACGCGCTGGCCAGTGCCAGACTCGCAGCACCGGTTGATATCTATCTCAAAATGAACAGCGGGATGAACCGGCTGGGTTTTCGCCCGGAACAGGTCAACGGTGCATGGCAAAAGCTGCGGGCGCTGAGCACTGTAGGTGAGATGACGCTGATGGCCCATTTTGCCGATGCGGAAAATCCGCAGGGTCTGATTGCGCCATTGCAGCGCGTAGAGCAGGCGGCTGAGGGGCTGAACTGTCCGCGATCGCTCTCCAACTCCGCCTGCACCCTATGGCATCCTGAAGCGCACTTTGACTGGGTCCGTCCCGGCATCATTCTGTATGGCGCGTCGCCCAGCGGTGACTGGCAGGACATTGCAGGCAGTGGCCTGAAGCCGGTGATGACCTTAAGCAGTGAGATTATTGCGGTCCAGCAGCTACAGGCGGGCGATGGAGTGGGTTACGGCTACCGCTATCACGCCAGTGCAGCGCAGCGAATTGGCGTGGTGGCCTGTGGCTACGCGGATGGCTATCCACGGCATGCCCCGACGGGTACGCCCGTCTGTGTCGATGGCGTGATGACTCAGGTGGTTGGTGCGGTTTCGATGGATATGATCACCGTGGATTTAACCCCCTGTCCCCAGGCCGGTATTGGCTCAGCCGTGGAACTGTGGGGGGAGCAGGTAAAAATCGATCAGGTGGCAAAAGCGGCCGGAACGGTAGGGTACGAGCTGATGTGCGCGCTCGCACCCCGCGTTCCGGTCACGGTTATTTAAGCGCGGTCAGGCTACCGCGCATCTTTCTGCTGCAGCGCCAGGCGATAAAGGCCAGCGCTGCACCCAGCAGCATCATCAGACTCAGCGACAGCTTCTCCGCCACCGGCAGCGCCACAATGACAAGACTGCCTGACGCGCCACCAGCCATCTGAATGAATCCCTGCAAGGCGGACGCCACGCCCGCCTGTTGCTGATAGGGCTCCAGCGCATAGCTGGTGGCCGGTCCCACCGTAAAGGCCAGCCCGGCAACTGAAACGGCTACCGGGAACATGTAAAGCGCCCAGTGCGTCTGCATCTCCGTCGGGAAGATCTGCATCCCCGCTACCAGCAGCACCGCGCCCAGCAGCATAGTGAAAAACCCCATCGCCAGGCAGAAAGGGCGACCCGCTTTGCGAATCGCTTTATTGACGAACATGCTGACAAACATGATCCAGAAACCGTTGGCGCCAAAAGCAAAAGAGAACTGGATTGGCGTCAGCCCGCCTTCGGTCATTAATACCTGCGGTGCCAGCGACACGTAGGTCAGCACCATGCCCAGTGCACCGGCATTGGCGAACGCGAACGCCAGAAAGCGCGGCTGACGCAGGATCGCGGCATACTGTTTAATCGGTAATCCTTTCACCCGCAGGGTATCCGCCGGACGCGTCTCTGGCAGCCAGATAATCACCAGCAGCGTAATCAGCACGCCGTAGGCGCAGAGAAACCAGAAGGGCGCGCGCCAGTCAAAGGCGCTGGCCAGCAAACCGCCCAGCAGCGGAGCCAGAGCCGGAACGATGTTTAATGCGCCATTCAGGAAGCCATACGCACGGGCGGCATCATCACCGCTCAGGCGGTCACGCACGCCGCTAAAGGCCACGACCGCGCTGCAGCAGACGCCACAGCCCTGCACCAGGCGGGCAAGGACGAACAGCGGGAATGAGGTGGCGGTGGCGGCGATGGCACTCCCCGTGATGTAAAGCGCCAGGCCCAGCAGGGCAATCGGCTTACGGCCATAGTTGTCCACCAGCGGGCCGGTCACCAGTTGTCCCAGCCCCATGACCAGCAGAAACAGGGGAATGGTGGTCTGCACCAGATTAACCGGCGTTTCCAGCCCTTCTGCGATTTGTGGCAGCGTGGGCAAATAGAGATCGATGCCTAAGGGTGCCAGCAGCACCAGGCTTAATAACAGCAGAGTAAATTTTTGCATAACAACCAGAGGGTAAGCGTTCTGTTAAAAAACGATCGCAGAGGGTAATGATTCAGCGGCAAAAAAGATAGAGGAAGTCGTGCGGAAAGTGCGATGCCTGCTGTAAACAGGCATCGCAGAGGTCTGATTAGTAAGCGCCGTCGCGACGTAACACCACGCCTGCGGTTTTGAACAGGATCGCAATATCGGTCCAGAGCGCCCAGTTTTTGACATACCAGGAGTCAAAATAGACGCGGGTGTCGTAGTCGATATCGTTACGTCCGCTGACCTGCCACAGACCGGTCATACCCGGCTTGGCCATCAGGTAGTAGTCGACATCACCGGCATAACGCTCCAGCTCAGCTTCAATCACGGGACGCGGGCCAACCAGGCTCATCTCGCCACGAATCACGTTCCACAGCTGCGGCAACTCGTCGAGGCTGGTTTTACGCAGGAAACTACCAATCCGGGTCACGCGCGGGTCATTCTTCAGTTTGAAATCTTTGTCCCACTCAATCCGGGCCTCTTCACTGGTTGCCAGTAATTTCTCCAGCACCTCTTTGGAATTGGTCACCATGGAACGGAATTTCAGACATTTGAATTTTTTGCCATTCTGGCCCACACGCTCGTGACCATAAATGGCATTGCCGCCATCACGTTTCACCATATAGCAGAGCAGGGCGAAGATTGGGCCGAGGAACAGCAGCAGCATCGACGCCACCACGATATCAAAGGCGCGCTTCATGAAACGGGAGGAGTGTTTCGCAAGGTTGTTGCTGACACGCAGAATCATTACTTCATGGCTGAAGATAAAGGACATGTCGGTGCCGTAAAGCGGCACGCCGCGCAGCGTCGGGATCACTGAAACTGAACGGCAGTTCATTTTCGACAGGAATTTCAGCCAGCGATCGCGCATCGGCTGCTGCTCATACTCCATAGCCACAATAAACTGCACGTTGTCACGGTCAATGGTCTGCCAGTTGATATCTTTCCAGGTGATCACCGGCACGCCATTCACGCTCTGCTGAGCCGGGACATCATCGACCGAGATAAAGGCCTGTACGTTGTAGCCCAGAATCTCTTCACTCTGCAGCGCCGCGTAAGCTTCGGTGGCGTTTCTGCCGGAGCCAATAATGATGGTCTCTTTCTGCCACTGACCCGCCTTGTGAATGGCGCGTTTAACCAGAGCACGCATCAGCGGCAGCAGCAGCAGGGCATATGTCCAGCTGAAGACCCACACCATGCGGGAGAAATCCCATTTAGAGAAGGCGATCAACGCAAGGTCGAGCAGCGAGAAAACAAATAATGTTTTAATGATCTCTTTCAACTCAAACCAGAAGGGTTTGCGATAGGTGTAGTGACGCAGGCGTACCCAGAACCAGCCGGTACACATGACGGACATAATAAACTGTGCCACAAAACGATATTCAATTTGATGGGGTGGAATAAAGGTATCCAGCTCGCCCCAAATACCCTGTATCGTCGCGGCAGATAAAAACAGTGCGAGGTTAAGTGCAATCAGATCGGAAAAGCTCAGGGCGAATTTCACGATGATATTTTTACGCGTGCCGCTCCACGAGCGGCTCGGGCTATTCATTATCAATGTACTTGCCATAAAACCTGCTCTCTTTCTCAAGTAAAAGATGGCCTGACCAGAATCATGTACGCGCTCAGGGGTGGGCTTCTGAAAAATTAAAAAATAATTTTCAGTCTGTTGCAGTCAGTAAAGCCAGTGCAGCTGCAAAAAAGATAACGGCTAAAGCGTGATAGTACTCACGAAATGTTGCAGCATTGAGAATGAGTATGCAGGAGTTATTTGACAGAGTTAATACGGAAAAAATCTGAAAACATCAAAAGTGATTAAAGTTTTAAATGGCTAAGTTTTGGTTTTTACTGGATAAAATAAGGCGGGGGTTGGTTATAACCAAACTGTTTAAGACGCTTTTTAGGAATTACCGCCAAATCTTACGACTGGCGGTAGTGATAACGGACTCAGGCAGGTTTTTTTAAAATCCAGCGGTCCTGCTGTTTATCGTAATGACCAATCTGCAGATCCACCGGTTCTCCGTCAATCCATGCCGGGACGCTGGTATCGCGATCCCAGCCATCAAGTTGGGTAATTAAGCCGGGATTGGTGTGACAGGGGATGCTGACGGTGTCGAGGTTCTCACTGTCAAGATCGGCATCAACAATCTCATAACGACCAATTTTAACCACGTGTCCCATTCATTTCTCCCGTTTTTGCTGGCATAGACATTTAAGCTTAGCGTATCGACAGAAAATAACGTGGCTGAATGATTAGGATTATTCCTTCTCTTCAGCCGGACGGACACCAATCTTCACAATACGGTTATCCTCTTTCTCCGCGACGGTCCACGTTAGCTGATTCCACTCAACCTGATCGCCAACCACCGGCGCGCCGCCCAGCATACTCAGCACCAGTTGTCCCAGCGACTGCTGATCGTTGGTGTTCTCATCCAGTTCCAGTCCGTAAATCTGCGCAATATCGCGCAGGCGAGCTTCAGCATCCAGAATAAAGTCACCAAAGAAACGCTGGTCGAGGGAAACGGGCGGTGACTGGCTGAACATTTTACCCAGCGCCGGCAGATCGCGCTCACGGCCAATCACGCAGATGACGTCGTTCTCCCTGAGCCGCGTTCCATCATTCGGATGCATCAGCACATTGTCACGGAACAGGGCGGCGATGCGGGTCTCACGTGGCATCTTCAGGTCACGCAGTGCGGCGCCGACGCACCACTTGTCAGCGCTGAGCTGGTAGACGAACTGCTCCCATGGGTTTTCGGGGTGAATATCCAGGCCGATACGGCTGATAGGCGATGCGGTAGGCGGAACCACCACTTTGGCTTTTTTCGCTGCAAAGCCCAGCGAGGTGCCCTGCAACATCAGAGAGACCAGCACCACAAAGAAGGCGATATTAAAATAGAGCGACGCGTTTTCTAATCCGGCCATCATCGGGAAGACCGCAAGGATAATCGGCACCGCGCCGCGTAAACCGACCCAGCTGATAAAGACGCGTTCGCGGGTGGTAAAACTGCGAAACGGCAGCAGACCAATAAAGACCGACAGTGGGCGCGCCACCAGAATCAGCCATAGCGAGAGGATCATCGCCGGAACCGCGATATGCCACAAATCAGACGGGGTGACCAGCAGTCCCAGCACGATGAACATGCCAATCTGACTCAGCCACGCCATGCCGTCAAAGGTCTGCAGAATGCCGTGACGGTTGCGAATCGGCCTGTTGCCCAGTAAAAAGCCGCAAAGATAGACCGCGAGGATGCCGCTGCCCTCTAATACCGTGGTCAGGGCGAACACCAGAATGCCGCCACTCAACGCCAGCAGCGGATAGAGCCCACCGGCCAGACTGATACGGTTAATCAGCTGCTGCAGCGCCCAGCCGCCGCCCAGGCCAAGCACAATACCCAGCCCAAACTGCTGCACCAGATGCACCAGGAACATCCAGTCAAGGCCGCTGCGGCCCTGTTCGATCATCTCAATCAGCGTAATGGTCAGGAACACCGCCATCGGATCGTTACTGCCCGATTCAATCTCCAGCGTGGAGCTGACGCGCTCATTCAGGCCTTTGTCACCCAGCAGTGAGAAGACGGCGGCGGCATCCGTGGAGCCGATAATCGCGCCAATCAGGAAGCCCTGCATCATATCCAGGTTAAACAACCAGGCGGCGACCACACCGGTTAAGCCTGCGGTAATCATGACCCCGACGGTCGCCAGCGACAGCGCTGGCCCCAGGGCGACTTTAAATGAGCTGGCTTTGGTCCGCATGCCGCCATCCAGCAGGATAATCGCCAGCGCCAGGTTCGAGATTAAGTAAGCCGCCGGATAGTTATCAAAGGCGATGCCGCCGATGCCATCAACCCCGGTCAGCATGCCCAGAGCAAGGAAGATCACCAGAATGGGGATACCCAGTCTGGATGAGAAAGAGCTGAGCAGAATGCTCGATGCGACCAGCACGGAACCGATGATAAACAGACTGTAGACAATAGTGTGGTTCAAACCCGATCTCCTGAGATATGACAGTGCGGTGCAGCGACTGGTGACAAATATCCATGCTATCTCTGAAAGATAATGTTTTATCAAGGAGTTGTCATTGTGAAAATGATCATTATACGAATTGCTTAACAGCGTATGGAATCAGATTAATGTGAAGAATGAGGGGGTTGGCAGGCAAGCGGCAGAAAACAGACTGTTTTAGCAGGTTATTCGGAAGATAAAAAAAGCCGGCGATGAGCCGGCTTAGTGCATCAGGCTTCCGTTGCCTGTTTATGGAACAGCGATCGGAACACCGGGTAGATATCTTCCGGCTCACGAATATGTTCGATAGCAAAGTTATCGAACGTCGCCTGCAGATGCTCATACTCGCGCCACAGCGTCTGATGTGCACGGCGGGTAATCTCGATATAACTGTAATAACGCACCACCGGCAGAATATGCTTCGCAAGGATCTCGTGACAGAGCGGTGAATCGTCGGCCCAGTTATCGCCATCCGACGCCTGTGCAGCATAGATGTTCCACTGCGCCGGGTCATAGCGCTCTTTCACCACCTCATCCATGAGTTTCAGCGCACTGGAAACGATGGTGCCACCGGTCTCCTGGGAGTAGAAGAACTCCTGTTCATCCACCTCTTTGGCCTGCGTGTGATGACGAATATAAACCACATCGACATTCTTGTAGGTGCGGCTCAGGAACAGGTAGAGCAGGATATAGAAGCGTTTCGCCATATCCTTGGTGGCCTGATCCATGGATCCGGATACATCCATCAGACAGAACATCACCGCCTGGCTGGAAGGCTCCGGCCGTTTCTCAAAGTTTTTGTAGCGCAGGTCGAAGGTGTCGATAAAAGGCACCCGTTCGATACGCGCCCGCAACTCGGCGATCTCTTTACGCAGCCGCTCCTCTTCAAGAAGCTGAGCCGGTTCAGAGTTCTCAATCTCCCGCAGCGTTTCTTCCAGTTCGTGCAGCATCCGGCGTTTACCCGCCGTCATCGCCGTACGACGCGCCAGCGAGTTCTGCAGCGAACGTACGACGCTGATATTGGCAGGTACACCGTTGGAGGTGAAACCGGCACGGTGGGTCTTATACTCATTCAACTGGCGATGCTGGTTCCGGCGCAGGTTAGGCAGGGCGAGATCTTCAAACAGCAGGTCCAGATACTCATCTTTCGATATCTGGAAGACAAACTCATCCTGACCTTCACCATCCTGGCTGGCATTGCCCTGGCCACTGCCGCCGCCACCACCACCCTGCGGGCGCTCGACCCGGTCATTCTGCACAAAATGGTCGTTGCCCGGATGGACCCGATGGCGGTTGCCACCGCGTCCCTGATGGAAAATCGGCTCATTGATGTCGTCAATCGGGATAGAGACAGACTCACCGCTGCTTACATCGGTCACCGAGCGTTTATTGATGGCCTCGGAGATCGACTGCTTAATTTGCGACTTATAACGGCGCAAGAAGCGCTGGCGGTTTACCGCGCTCTTGTTTTTGCCGTTAAGTCGGCGATCGATGAAATAGGCCATGGTATTCCCCCAAACTACATTGTAAGCAGGCCGGGCGAACCCGACCTTGTCAGACCGGTATCACTTACCGGCAAGCTTACAGACTCTTATCAGGACGATTTACGCACACGCAAATACCATTCACACAGCAGGCGAACCTGTTTGCGGGTATAGCCTTTTTCCATCATGCGATCGACAAAATCATCATGTTTTTTCTGCTCATCGGTAGAGGTCTTGGTATTAAACGAGATCACCGGCAGCAACTCTTCCGTATTCGAGAACATTTTCTTCTCAATCACGGTGCGTAATTTCTCGTAACTGGTCCAGTTCGGGTTGCGACCGTTATTGTGTGCCCTGGCGCGCAGCACGAAGTTGACGATCTCGTTACGGAAATCTTTCGGGTTACTGATGCCTGCGGGCTTCTCGATTTTCTCCAGTTCTGCGTTGAGCGATTCACGATCAAACAGCTGTCCGGTGTCAGGATCGCGATACTCCTGATCCTGAATCCAGAAGTCGGCATAGGTCACATAGCGGTCAAAGATGTTCTGACCATACTCAGAGTAAGATTCCAGATAGGCGGTCTGAATCTCTTTGCCAATAAACTCAGCATATTTGGGGATCAGATAGCCTTTGAGATGCTCAAGGTATTTCTCAGCCTGATCCTGAGGGAACTGTTCGCGCTCAATCTGCTGTTCCAGTACATAGAACAGGTGCACCGGGTTGGCTGCCACTTCGGCGTGGTCAAAGTTAAACACCCGCGACAGAATCTTAAAGGCAAAGCGGGTCGACAGGCCATTCATCCCCTCATCCACACCGGCGTAATCATGATACTCCTGCCAGGACTTCGCCTTAGGGTCGGTATCTTTCAGGCTTTCACCATCATAGACCCGCATTTTGGAATAGATGCTGGAGTTATCCGGATCCTTGAGACGAGACAGGATTGAGAAGCGTGCCAGCGTCTCCAGCGTACCCGGTGCGCAGGGCGAGGTCGCCAGCTCACTGTGATTAAGTAACTTGTCGTAGATTTTGATCTCTTCCGAGACCCGCAGGCAGTAGGGCACCTTGACGATATAAACACGGTCAAGGAACGCCTCATTATTCTTGTTGTTTCGGAACGTCACCCACTCTGATTCATTGGAGTGCGCCAGAATAATGCCGTTGAACGGCAGCGCCGAAATCCCCTCGGTGCCGTTGTAGTTTCCCTCCTGCGTCGCCGTCAGTAAGGGGTGCAGCACTTTGATAGGCGCTTTAAACATCTCAACGAATTCCATGATCCCTTGGTTCGCACGGCAGAGTGCGCCGGAGTAACCGTAAGCATCAGGATCGTTCTGCGCGTGGTTTTCCAGTTTACGGATATCCACTTTACCAACCAGCGCGGAGATATCCTGGTTGTTCTCATCACCCGGTTCAGTTTTAGCAATCGCCAGCTGTTCCAGGATTGACGGCCAGACTTTCACCACTTTGAAACGCGAGATATCGCCGCCAAAGTCGTGCAGTCGCTTAGCGGCCCACGGCGACATGATCGTGCCGAGATAACGGCGCGGCACGCCATACTCTTTTTCGAGAATATGCGCATCTTCCTGCGGATTAAACAGGCAGAGAGGGTGGTCATTAACCGGGCTGCGTTCCCCGTCGGCGCTCAGTACATAGATGGGCACCCGCTGCATCAGCGACTTAAGCCGTTCCGCCAGTGAGGATTTACCGCCACCTACCGGCCCCAGTAAATAGAGGATCTGTTTCTTCTCTTCCAGTCCCTGAGCGGCATGTTTCAGATAGGAGACGATCTGTTCAATCGCTTCCTCCATGCCGTAAAACTCCTCGAACGCCGGATAGCGTCCCATCACACGGTTGGAGAATATTCTGGAAAGGCGTGGCTCCTGAGCAGTATCGACCATTACCGGCTCTCCGATAGCCATTAACAGTCGCTCTGCAGCGTTGGCGTATGCACTGCGATCCTGCTTACAGATAGCAAGAAATTCCTGCAGTGTGAACTCTTCGTCCTTGGCAGCTTCATAACGCTGACGATAGTGATCGAATATATTCATAGCGATGCCCGTCCTTTCGTTTTTAGCACAGGTAAGGAGCGTAATTAGAGGCTTATAGCAGCTCCCGGAAGATATTCTCTGTTGAGTACAGCAACCCTTATGCCAACCTGATCTTTCTTATCGGGATACACAACTTTTGTGGTTACTCTGCTCGTACAAAATGTCTGCTGTTACTTCTAACTGTAGATGGCTTCTAGGAAATTTCCTCCACGGGTTTGGGTTAATGAGGGGAAGATCAACTGTACAGCGGGTCTGTTGTGAGATGCGTTCATATGGGTGATGCTTTAACTTAACGTGTTTTTAACCTTTAATGCCACTTTCATCGGTTAGTCACTTAAAGGATTTCGATATAAGTTAATCCAGCCGTGAAAAAACGTTAGACTTCCTGTTTGATTGTTATATTTATGGAATGAATAAATTGTGAACCAATTCAAATTTAAGACGCTTGTTGCACTTCTGCCCTGTTATTTACTGGCCACACACGTGAATGCCGCACCGCTTTCCATTGGTGCGTCGGTCATCTATGCCGAATCACCTTATCGCGGCGGCCAGGACCGGTATATCCCGGTTCCGGTTATCAATTATGAGGGTGAAGACTTCTGGTTCCGCAGCCTGCAGGGCGGCTACTACCTGTGGAAAGATCCCCAGAACCAGCTGTCACTGACCCTGCTGGGGTCACCGCAGGAGTACAAACCCAGCGACAACGACCTGGGCGACATGAAAGGGCTGGATAAACGCCGCATGACGCTGATGGGTGGCGCAACCTATCGTCACACTGCGGACTGGGGGATTGTCCGTACCTCATTACTGGGTGATGTGCTCAATAACAGCAACGGGATAATCTGGGACCTGACATACCTCTATCGCTTCCAGATGGGTGACTTCAGCCTGACGCCGGGCATCGGGGCCACATGGAATAGCGCCAATCAAAACCGTTATTACTATGGGGTATCCGGGCATGAAAGCGCCCGTACCGGCATCAGCCGTTACAACCCGGATGACAGCTGGTCGCCTTATGTGGAACTGAGCGCCAGCTATCAGATTGCGCCGCAGTGGAATGCCAGCGTCATGGGACGTTACGTCCGCTTCGACAGCGAAATCAAAGACAGCCCGATGATTGATAAAAGCGGGCAGGCGTTAATCTGGACGGGTGTCAGCTATACCTTCTGATAACGCACCAAAAGAGGGCATTTAATGCCCTCTGTTCTTTTACAGGGCCTCAGAATGGGGCGGGAGAGCAGAATGCGTAACACGATTAACTTTGCCGGTTTTAGCGATCTGCCTGTTATTGGTCAGGGCACCTAGTATATGGGTGAAAACCCGGCGCAACGTGCTGATGAAGTCGCTGCTCTGCAGGCGGGTCTTGAGTGCGGATTACAGCTTATTGATACCGCTGAAATGTATGCAGATGGCGGAGCCGAAGAGGTGGTCGGGCAGGCACTGCTGGGCCGTCGCGATCGGGCGCTGCTGGTCTCCAAAGTTTATCCGTGGAATGCGGGCGAAGTGGATGCCATTGCAGCCTGTGAGCGCAGCCTGCGCCGTCTGCAAACCGATTATCTCGATCTCTACCTGTTGCACTGGCGCGGCAATATTCCGCTGGAAGAGACACTGCGCGCCATGGAACGCCTGCAGCAGCAGGGCAAAATTCGTCACTGGGGCGTATCCAATTTCGATACCGACGATATGGCTGAACTGTGGGATGAAGAGAAGGGCGAGGCCTGCGCGACCAATCAGGTGCTCTATCATCTGGCTTCACGCGGCATTGAATTTGATCTGCTGCCGGCATGTCAGCAGCGTGGCGTACCGGTCATGGCCTACTGTCCGCTGGCCCAGGCCGGACGGCTACGTGACTCACTCTTCACCGATCCTCAGCTGACTCAGATTGCACAGCAGAAGGGCATCAGCGTGGCGCAATTACTGCTGGCCTGGGTAATTCGTCAGCCAGGGGTGATTGCCATTCCTAAAGCCAGTTCCGTGGCCCACGTTCAGGAAAATGCGGCGGCGCTGGAGGTGGAACTGACCGATGAGGATTTGCAGCTCATCGATCGCGCCTGGCCAGCGCCACAGCATAAGTTGCCGCTGGATATTGTTTAGCCGTTAACGTTATCGCTGGCTGCGGCTCTCTTTTTGAGGCGGAACGTCGTGGCCAGTCGTGCTGGCTTTTCACCCGCGCTGCGTAACGGTTTGCTGATACGCGCAGTCTCCACACAGACCATGGTCTTATAGCCCTCATTCGCCATATCCGTCATGCTGCAGGAGAGTTCCACACCAGGATTCCAGGTGACAACGTCACTATGATGATGGTGGTACACCTCGATCTGCCGCTCGCCCGCAGTATCATTAATCACTGAGCAGTCTTCTGCTGCGGTAAAGATACGGTCGATACGCCCAGGATAACGCTGTTTGCCGTCGCTGCTGGCCACCTCGCCGTTATTCACTTTGTCGATATAGCTGTTGCCCAGGCCCGAGACTTCCACACCGTTGATGTCGCTGACGGTAAAGTAGCTGTGCAGAGCCGCCGTCGCTTCAAAGTCACCATAGGCTTCCAGCTCTATCTCACAATGCTGGCCCAGCCGGAAGCGGGCAATCAGGGTGAACTCATGCGGCCAGAGCTTCAGCGTCTGAGGGTTGCTCTCCAGCACCAGCGTCAGCATGACGCCATCTTCATTTTCATCATGCGCCGTGAGCTTCCACGGCTGAACCCGCGCAAAGCCGTGTGCCGGTTCGCCCGCCGGGCCGAACCACGGCCAGCAGATCGGAACGCCGCCACGAATCGCCTTACCCGGTGCAAAGAGACTCTTATCGCTCAGCCAGAGTACCGGCTTTTCGCCGCTGGGTTGCCAGGCAATCAGGTGCGCGCCCTGAAGCGTAATGGCTGCCCGCACTTTCGGGTGACTCACCACAATGGCGGGGAGTTCGCCAATCTGGCGCTGGGTGAGGTAAGGGGAGATCTGCGTGACCACCGGCAGAGAAAACAGTTTATCTTGCATGTTCGATTCCTTCCTGAGCGGATCAAAAAAAGGGCGACCGAAGTCGCCCTTATTCTCAATGATGTCTGGCTGCCTTATTTAGCAGAAACCAGTGCAATCAGGTCGAGAACTTTGTTTGAGTAGCCAGTTTCGTTGTCGTACCAGGAAACCAGTTTCACAAAGTTGTCGTTCAGCGCGATACCGGCTTTAGCGTCAAACACTGAAGTCAGGATTTCGCCGTTGAAGTCGGTAGAAACCACGTCATCTTCAACGTAGCCCAGCACGTCTTTCATCTCACCTTCTGCAGCCGCTTTGATTGCAGCACAGATTTCTTTGTAAGAAGCCGCTTTTTCCAGACGCACGGTCAGGTCAACAACGGAAACGTTAGGGGTTGGTACGCGGAATGCCATACCGGTCAGTTTGCCGTTCAGCTCTGGCAGAACTTTACCAACGGCTTTAGCTGCGCCAGTTGATGAAGGAATGATGTTCTGCGATGCGCCGCGGCCGCCGCGCCAGTCTTTATGAGACGGGCCATCAACGGTTTTCTGGGTAGCAGTGGTGGCGTGAACGGTCGTCATCAGACCTTCAACGATGCCAAACTTGTCGTTGATCACTTTTGCCAGCGGTGCCAGGCAGTTAGTGGTACAGGATGCGTTAGACACGATATCCTGGCCATCATATTTGTCGAAGTTTGCACCACGAACAAACATTGGGGTGTCATCTTTAGATGGACCGGTCAGAACGACTTTCTTAGCACCTGCGGTGATGTGTTTACGCGCGGTTTCGTCGGTCAGGAAGATACCGGTTGCTTCAGCAACAACGTCAACGCCTACTTCATCCCACTTCAGGTTGGCCGGATCACGTTCAGCGGTAACACGGATTTTTTTACCGTTAACCACCAGTGCGCCATCCTGAACTTCTACGGTGCCGTCGAAACGACCGTGAGTAGAGTCATACTTCAGCATGTACGCCATGTAATCCGCGTCCAGCAGGTCGTTGATAGCAACGATTTCGATGTCAGAACGCTTTTGAGCAGCACGGAAAACGATGCGACCGATACGGCCGAAACCGTTGATACCTACTTTGATAGTCATATATTCCACCAGCTATTGGTTAGTGAATAAAAGGTTGCCTGTAAAATTACAAAAACCTTACCAGGCGTCAAGCGGAATCGTGTCAATTGTTGCGACAAATCAATTCGCCTGAAAGGAATTATTCGATGCGCAACCGCTTGCGCGCCGCCAATGATATCGCGCTTCGTTGAATCAATCGCCGAATATATAGGGATGCTCCGGATAAAAGGTGATCGATGTCACAAATCCGCTTAGCAGAGAGCAGGCTGAAAGGGTGAGCACAAAAAAAGACCCGGGTTATGTTGATCATTTGTTAGAATAATAGTCGAATTTTTCAGAATGGCACTGCCCGGAATCCTAAAATGGCTAAAGACACCGCACCCGAAGCAAAAATTGCACAGTTGACCGAAATGCAACGCTACGTCACTCAGCAACGCGGAACGGAACCGCCTTACAGCGGCGCACTGCTGCACAACAAGCAGGAAGGGATCTATCACTGTCTGATCTGTGAGGCGCCACTTTTTCTCTCTGAGACGAAGTATGACTCGGGCTGTGGCTGGCCCAGTTTCTACCAGCCGGTCAGTGATGATGCGATTCGCTATATAGAAGATGATTCACACGGTATGCAGCGTATTGAGATCCGCTGTGGCAGCTGCGATGCGCACCTGGGACATGTCTTCCCTGACGGCCCTCAGCCGACCGGCGAACGCTATTGTGTTAACTCCGCCTCGCTGAATTTCACCGACGAGCAGGGCGAACAGACCAAAGGGTAAAGGCGATGAAGGAACAGCTTGAAGCAATGCTTGCATCGATGACGCCTGAAGTCTATCAGCGTCTTGCCACGGCGGTTGAGATTGGTAAGTGGCCGGATGGCGTGGCACTGACTCAGGAGCAGCGCGACAATTGCCTGCAGCTGGTCATGATGTGGCAGGCGCGGCACAACGACGCGCCGCAGCACATGACCATCGGCAAAGGTGGCGAAATGGTGATGAAGTCGAAAAAAGAGCTCAAAGAAGAGTTTGGAATTGACCCTGACGTGACCCGCATCCATCTGCATTAAAAAGAGCTGGCGTCATGCCAGCTCCATTTTAAATCAGAATGGCACCCTGAGCGGTCATCTGGGCAAAGGCAATTTCACTGTCTTCAGGATTCAGATTGACCCCCCGGCAGCCCTCTTTAACCACCTCAACGTGATAACCCAGCTCCAGCGCATCCAGCACGCTATATTTTACGCAGTAATCCGTCGCCAGCCCCAGCATCACCAGATGGGTGATCCCACGCTCACGCAGCCAGCTGTCCAGCTCGGTCTTACGGCGATGACCATTGTCAAAAAAGGCGCTATAGCTGTCGACATCCTGATCCTGGCCCTTATGGAACGTCGCATCGAACAGTGAGCGATCCAGACCCGGATGAAAATCAGCGCCAGCTGAGCCCTGAATGCCGTGATCGGGCCACCAGATCTGGGCCAGACCATTTAACTCGCCCAGCGTGTAGACCGGTTCGCCGGAAATTGAGGCAAAGCTGCCGTGATCGGCCGGATGCCAGTCCTGCAGTGCCAGTACGCATTCCCCGTTTTCACGGAACAGTCGCGCATAACGATTTGCCACCTCGACCGTATGGTCACCCTCATGGACTGCCATCGGGCCGCCGGGGCAAAAATCGTTCTGAATATCAATAATGATGAGTGCCCGCTTCATTACATATCGCTCCGTTTCAGTCTTCAGTCAGTTCGCCGCGCAAATTCTGCTGCATTCTGGCACGGATTTGATCGGCCGAAAGATCCTGGCTGAGTAAAAAGTGTAGCTTTGTCAGCGCCGCTTCCACGGTGAGGTCAAATCCGCTGATGACACCAGCATGTTCCAGCGCATTGCCGGTAGCGTATCCGCCCATATTCACTTTGCCGGAAATACACTGGGTGAGATTTACCACCACGATGCCACGCTCGCTGGCCTGCTGCAATTCTGCCAGAAATTCCTTGTTCTGCGGTGCATTACCCACACCATAGGAGCGCAGGATCAATGCTTTGACTGGCTGACGCAGAAAGTTACGCACAACGTCGGCTGAAATCCCGGGATAGATGGTGACCACGCCAATGGGCTGAGGTGTAATGGTGTGAACCTTCAGTTCGCCCTGACCGGCTGGAGCAGGTGGTGTATTGAGACGACGAATATGAATGCCCGCTTCCAGCAGCGCAGAGAGGTTGGGCGAAGCAAAGGCGTTGAAGCCATCTGCATGTGCCTTGGTGGTCCGGTTACCGCGATAGAGCGTGTTATTGAAAAACAGCGACACTTCGCTGATCGGATAGTTGGCTGCCACATAGAGCGAATTTAAGAGATTCTGCTGACCATCTGAACGTAATTCCGCTAATGGAATCTGCGAGCCCGTGACGATAACCGGCTTGGCCAGATTTTCCAGCATAAAGGAGAGTGCTGAGGCGGTAAATGCCATGGTGTCGGTGCCATGCAGGATCACAAAACCATCATAGCGATCGTAGTTCTGACGGATATCTTCTGCGATAGACTGCCAGTCCTGCGGGGTCATGTCGGAAGAGTCGATCAGCGGCTGATATTCATGAATGGTGAAATCAGGCATCTCAGGGCGGTGGAACTCCGGCATGTTAGCCAGCTGTTGCTGCAGGTGTCCGGAGACGGGAATATAACCCTGCGCCGAACGCTGCATACCGATCGTCCCGCCAGTGTAGGCTACGTAGATGTTTTTCTTTTGCATTAGAGAACTCAGACTCGCCATAAAACGCGCAGTATAAGGGGAATAGCGGGGAAAAGCAGCCCGACCAGCGGCCGGGCTGCGAGGTTTATCGCACTTCGCCGCAGTTCAGGCAGAATGCATAACGGTTCTGAGGATCGTTCTGCTTGTCGAACAGACCAGGCTGGGCTTTCATGGCACTCATCACATCCAGCATCGGTGCTGGCAGCCAGGCTTTCAGCGTATCAGGCAGGACAGCCTGCACCGACGCGTTCATCTGACTCAGCATCATATCCAGGAAGCTCGGGTCATCCTGATACCAGCTCAGCTGCGGCTTACTGACTTTCGCCAGCTCGCCCGCCTTTTTCACGGCATCATCGAAGTCACCCAGTGCATCAACCAGACCATTGGCTTTCGCATCGCTGCCGGTCCAGACGTGGCCCTGTGCAATGGCATCAATCTGCTCTGGCGTTTTATGACGTGACTTCGCCACCAGACCGACAAAGTTGCGGTAGCCATTTTCGATAGTCAGCTGCATCAGTTGCTGCACTTCCGTTGGCAGCGCTTTGGTGGTTGAGATATCCGCCAGCGGTGAGGTCGCAACACCGTCGGTGTGCACGCCGATACTGTCCAGGCTGTTCTCCAGCGTATTGATTACGCCGAAGATGCCAATCGAGCCAGTCAGCGTGCTGGGGTTCGCCACAATGTAACTGGCAGGCGTTGAGATCCAGTAACCGCCGGACGCGGCCATGCCTCCCATCGAGACCACAATCGGCTTACCGGCCGCCTGCGCTGCCGCCAGCTCTTCACGAATCGCTTCCGAGGCGGTGACGCTGCCACCCGGGCTGTTCACCCGCAGAATAATCGCTTTGATTTTCGGATCGAGACGCGCATCGCGGATCTGTGCCGCCGTCGTGTCGCCACCGACGTTGCCCGGCGTCTCTTCACCGTCCATGATGGCACCGCTGGCCATGACTACCGCGATGTTGCCATCCTGCTGCGTGGAGGTGGTTTTCACGCTGTAGTCATAGATGCTGACGCTACGGTAATCGTTGCTCTGCTTATCCAGACCAAAGGTTTTTACCAGCTCCTGATCGGCTGCCGCACGTGAACCCAGGGCATCGACCAGCTTGTTATCCAGCGCATATTGCGCGGTATCGCCTTTCACGGCGTTTAATCCGGCAATAATCGCAGCAGCACCGGGGAAGAGTTGTTCCGGCGTAATCTGGCGATTCGCTGCCACGGTGTTCAGGTAGTTCTGCCACAGCTGACCGACCCAGCGGCTGTCTGCATCCCGTGCGGCAGGGGACATGTCGTCACGCAGGAACGGCTCAACCGCTGATTTGTAGGTTCCGACACGGAAGACGTGCGAGGTGACTTTCAGCTTCTCCAGCAGGGTTTTGTAATAGAGTCCGTTGGTGGCGAAACCATGCAGATCTACGGTGCCCTGTGGCGACAGATAGATTTTGGTGGCGTAGCTGGCAAGGTAATACTGCGCCTGGCTGTAGCTGTCGCCGAGTGCATAAATCGGCTTGCCGCTGTCGCGGAATTCGCGCAGCGCTTTACCCACATATTGCAGTGAAGGCTGATCGCCACCGGCAAATTCGCGTAAATCGAGCACCATGCCTTTAATGTTGCTGTCATCTTTTGCCTGACGAATAGCGTCGACCACATCAAACAGCGAATTTTCCTGTAAGCGATCACTGCTGGCACCCAGCAGCTGGCGGCCAATTTTGCTCAGACGATTGCTTACCGACGGTTTATCCACCAGCACGCCGCTGAGATCCACTTTCAGTGCGCCTTGCTGAATCGGCGCTGAACTGCCGCCCGACCCGCTGACCTGCAGCCAGATCCCTACACCCACCACAATCAACAAAATCAGGAAAATATTCAGAATAAATTCCCTGATAAAATTCAGTACCCGCCAGCTCCAGCGGAACAGACCTGCAATTATTCGCCACAATGTGCGCATCAGACTCTCCATAAATATGTAGCAGGAAGTGGCCGCCGCGCGGACCAGACTTCCCCGACGAGCTCATCCTAAAGAGCGGCGTGTTAAAAGTCAGCAGGAAATCACTGCGCACTGTTACAAAAAATCTGCCTGTGCCAGGATAACGGCAACATTACAGAGATCGGGAGAGAAACATGGACGCACTGGAATTACTGGTCAACCGACGTTCGGCCTCACGCCTGACTGAGCCGGCACCTGCGGGTGACGCACTGGAAAATATCCTGCGGGCCGGCATGCGCGCCCCGGATCACGGCACGCTGCAACCCTGGCGCTTTATCATTGTGGAAAATGAAGGTCGCGACCGTCTGAGCCAGCTGCTGGAGCAGGCAGCACGCGATAAACAGCTGGATGAAAAGGCGATTAACAAAGCGAGCCAGTCACCGTTTCGGGCACCGATGATCATTACGGTGGTGGCACATTGTGAAGAGCACCACAAAGTGCCGCGCTGGGAGCAGATCGCCTCGGCAAGCTGTGCAGTGATGGCCATGCAGATGGCGGCCGTCGCTCAGGGTTACAACGGTATCTGGCGCAGTGGTCCCTGGACCGATGACGAGCAGGTACGCCAGGGGTTTGGCTGCCGCGAACAGGATGCCATCGTCGGCTTTCTCTATCTGGGCACCCCGCAACTCAAATCCAGCACTACGGTGCTCCCACCTGACACGGCGCCCTTCGTCCGTTACTTCTGACTACAATGCTTGTCCGGTTCCGGCAGGGTGCATTTCAGCCCTGCTTTTTGCACGGTTCCTGTGCGAACGATCGCTAACGCCGCGCATCACACTTACGCCAGCGGGCCTGCCAGGCTAACATAGCCCCAGTATTCAAACCGACAGCGGACAACCGGTTATTACTGCGTTCCCCCTGATGTTAAGGATTACCTGATTCAATGCGTTTGTTTATTGCGGAAAAACCGAGCCTGGGGCGTGCTATCGCAGATGTGCTGCCGAAACCGCATCGACGCGGTGATGGATTCATTGCCTGCGGCAACGATCAGATCGTCACCTGGTGCGTAGGCCATCTTCTGGAGCAGGCGCAACCCGACAGTTATGACAGCCGTTATGCGCGCTGGTCGCTGGCGGATTTACCCATCATTCCGGAAAAATGGCAGCTAAAGCCGCGTCCCTCGGTCGCTAAGCAATTGAAAGTGGTTGAGGGCTTGCTGGCGCAGGCGAATGAAGTGGTGCATGCCGGTGACCCGGATCGGGAAGGGCAGTTGCTGGTGGATGAGGTGCTCGACTACCTGAACCTGCCGGCTGAAAAACGCAGCAAGGTGCAGCGCTGTCTGATTAACGACCTCAATCCTCAGGCGGTGGACCGGGCAGTGAACCGTCTGCGTGAAAATCGCGAGTTTATTCCATTGTGCGTTTCGGCGCTGGCCCGCGCCCGTGCAGACTGGCTCTATGGCATTAACATGACCCGCGCCTGGACGCTGTTGGGACGCAATGCAGGCTATGATGGCGTACTGTCGGTGGGCCGGGTGCAGACGCCGGTGCTTGGGCTGGTGGTCCGGCGCGATGAAGAGATCGAAAACTTCGTGGCGAAAGATTACTTCGAAGTGAAGGCGCACATCCTCACGCCTGATGGCGCCCGATTTATCGCCAGCTGGATCCCCAGTGAAGCCTGTGAACCGTGGCAGGATGAAGAGGGCCGCCTGCTCCAACGCGCGCTGGCCGAGCATGTGGTGGCGCGTATTACGGGCCAGCCAGCGATCGTCACTGCTTACAGCGATAAGCGCGAAAATGAGGTGGCGCCGCTGCCCTTTTCCTTATCCAGCCTGCAGATTGAGGCCGCTAAACGTTACGGGCTGAGTGCGCAGACGGTGCTGGATACCTGCCAGCGGCTTTATGAAACCCATAAACTGATTACCTATCCCCGTTCGGACAGTCGCTATCTGCCTGAAGAGCATTTTGCCGGTCGTCATGCGGTGTTAAAGGCGATACAGGCGCATCAGTCACAGCTGATCCCACCGGCAGATTTCGATGCCGATCGCAGAAATCGCTGCTGGGATGATAAAAAAGTGGATGCACACCATGCGATTATTCCAACGGCCCGTTCCAGCGCGGTGAAGCTCAGTGAAAACGAGCAGCATATCTATGAACTGGTAGCGCGCCAGTATCTGATGCAGTTCTGCCCGGATGCGGTATTCCGCAAATGTGTCATCGATCTTGATATTGCCGGCGGAAAATTCGTGGCGAAAGCGCGCTTCCTGGCGGAGGCGGGCTGGCGCGCGCTGCTGGGCAACAAAGAGCGGGATGAAGAGAACGACGGCATGCCGTTGCCGGTGGTGGCGAAAGGGGATGAGCTGTTGTGTGAGCGTGGAGAGGTGCTGGCGAAGCAAACCCAGCCGCCTCGCCCGTTTACCGATGCCACCATTCTTTCTGCGATGACCGGCATTGCCCGTTTCGTTCAGGATAAAGAATTAAAGAAAGTACTGCGTGCGACCGATGGTTTAGGAACGGAAGCCACACGCGCCGGCATTATCGAATTACTGTTTCGTCGTGGTTTCCTGGTGAAGAAGGGCCGCTATATCAATTCTACGGATGCCGGACGTGCCCTGATTCACTCTCTGCCCGATCTGGCAGCACGCCCGGATATGACGGCGCAGTGGGAATCGACACTGACGCGTATCAGCGAAAAGGCCTGCCGCTATGATGAGTTCATGCAGCCGCTGGTGCAGACCTTAACCGGTCTGATCCAGCAGGCGCGACAGCAGCCTGCGGCGCATGCATTTCGGGGATTACCGTCCACCGGACAGAAACGTCCGGTGCGCAAAACCAGGCGTAAAGTGAAGGAGACGGAATGAGGCGTTATTCAGTATTACTGCTCGTGACCCTGTCGCTGGCGACCAGCGTGGCGCAGGCCAACAGTCGTTATCAGTCGATGCCACAGCAGGGCAGCAACGGTGGCAATACCGATGTCGTGGTGGATATGCCACCCGAAGCATGGACACAGGCAGAGAGACGTCAGCCAGACTGTCTCCGCTGCTGTATCTTTGAGAACCGTAATTACACGGAAGGGGCGGTGGTGAAATCAGAGGGGGTGTTGCTGCAATGTACCCGTGATGAACACTCCATCGGCACCAATAACCTGATCTGGAAAATAGTGAAATAGCCGTCGCGTGGCGCTCTGCCACGCGACCGTCAGTTAAAAGCGGAAGGTTGACCAGATGGGCGCGTGGTCAGACGGTTTTTCCATACTCCGGATCTCATAATCAATGCCGGTCTCAACGCAGTGCGACGCCAGGGTTTTGCTCGCCAGCACCAGATCGATGCGTAACCCGCGATTATCATCAAACCCTTTCGAACGGTAATCGAACCAGGAAAAGCGATCCGCCACCTCCGGATTGTGCTCACGCCAGGTATCAACCAGTCCCCAGCCCAGCAGGCGGTCCATCCACTCGCGCTCTTCCGGCAGGAAGGAGCATTTGCCGGTGCGCAGCCAGCGCTTGCGGCTCTCCTCACCAATACCAATATCCCGATCGGTGCTGCTGATATTCATGTCGCCCATAATCAGAACTGGTTTATCAGCAGGCAGATCCTCGGTCAGCAGACGTTGCAGATCGCGATAGAATTTCTCTTTAGCCGGAAACTTGGTGGGATGGTCGCGGCTTTCGCCCTGCGGAAAATAGCCGTTAATTACCGTGATGTCGCCAATCGGGCTGGGAAGTTCCGCGATGATCAGGCGGCGCTGGGATTCTTCGTCATCACCCGGGAAACCCCGGCTCACTGACACTGGCTCAGCTTTGGTTAACAGGGCAACGCCGTAGTGACCTTTCTGTCCATGATAGAAGACGTGATAGCCGAGCTTTGACACCTCTTCCAGCGGGAACATGTCGTCATGGACCTTGGTTTCCTGCAGACCGATAACATCGGGCTGATGCTGTTCGACAAGTGCCTGAAGCTGATGCGGGCGGGCACGCAACCCATTGATGTTAAATGAAACAAATTTCATGAGATCGACCGTTGTTCAGAAATGTCAGGCGGAGATGGTAGCGATTTTTGCTGAAAAAGTCATGGCGGAACAGGCTGAGATTGTGCAAAAGCGGGCATGAACGTGGGGGCGAACAGGAAGCTTGGGTATTGGTCTGGGATTTTGTGCAGCATACGAGATGGTGGTGGGAGAAGGATTATTCGGCGCGTTGCGCCTCACCCTGCGGGCCGCGCTGAAGCGCGTTGTCTTGCGATGCTCGACCCGAACCTTAATCGAAGGTTCTCATCCCTCTCCCCGCAGAACAGGAAGCTTAGGTATCGGTCTGGGATTTTGTGCAGCATACGAGATGGTGGTGGGAGAAGGATTCGAACCTTCGAAGTCTGTGACGGCAGATTTACAGTCTGCTCCCTTTGGCCGCTCGGGAATCCCACCTGGGATAGTGATGTGGCTTAAGATGATTCAGATTCAGATGGTGGTGGGAGAAGGATTCGAACCTTCGAAGTCTGTGACGGCAGATTTACAGTCTGCTCCCTTTGGCCGCTCGGGAATCCCACCATGGCCTGAATCTTTCTCTCTTAAAGCGGGGCGCATCATACCAAATGCGATAAGGGTGTAAAGCGCCCACTGGCAAAACCGCAACTGTTTGCCCACTTTTTACGCGTAGCGCTGAATCTGCAGACAATTCAGCGCACTGGCTGATTAAAGAATAATCGTGCGGTTGCCGTAAACGAACACGCGCTGACCCAGCACTTTGTAAAGTGCGTTGCTCAGGACATTCTTTTCTACGTCGCGACCGGCGCGCATCATCTCATCGGCGGTGTAGCTGTGATCAACGTTTATCACATCCTGCATGATGATTGGGCCTTCATCGAGGTTGTCGTTCACATAGTGCGCGGTGGCACCGATGATCTTCACGCCGCGTTCATAAGCCTGATGATAGGGACGGGCACCGATAAAGGCGGGCAGGAAGGAGTGGTGAATATTGATAATCTGGTTCGGATAACGCTGCACAAAGGCGGGCGTCAGGACGCGCATATATTTCGCCAGCACCACGTAATCGGGCTGATAGCGGTCAATCTCTTCCACCATGCGGTTATCGTGCTCTTCACGCGTCAGTCCCTCATGGCTCACCAGCACAAAGGGAATATCGAAACGCTCAACCAGCGAACGCAGGGTGTCGTGGTTACCCACTACCGCCGCAATTTCCATATCCAGGCCGCCAAACGCGCTCTTCATTAACAGATCGCCCAGGCAATGCGCCTCTTTAGTGACCAGAATCACCACGCGGCGACGACCGGCGCTGTGCAATTCCCGGACTGAACCCTGGGGCAGGGCGCTGTCGAGGTCGGCGAGCAGGGTATTGTCGTTGAAAATCCCTTCCAGCTCGGTACGCATGAAAAAACGCCCGGTGCGATGATCAACAAACTCATTGTTCTGCACGATATTAAGTTCGTGCTTGTAACAAATATTGGTGATTTTGGCGATCAGACCTTTTGCATCGGGACAAATGGTTCGTAAAACTTTTCTTTGCATGGTTTGCGCTTGCATCTCAATCAGAGTCCTGTCAAAGCATTAGGGGTAAAACCGCTGGGGTAGCCGTCAGCTTAACCACAACATTTTTTGTATTTTTTTTCACTGCCGCACGGGCAGCGATCGTTACGCCCCACGGGCGGTGCTGTACCGTCAACATAGTACCAGCGTTGATCCTCGCGAAGAAAGCGTGAACATTCATGAATGGCCTGAATGTTGGTTTTCTCGCGATATCGCGCAAAAAAGGTAACGAAAGCTTCGTTCTCATGGCTTCCATGATTACAACGGGTTACATTCAGGCTGAGCCAGTCGGTTCCTGGAAAACTTTCAGATAAAAGCCCTGACAGCGCCGGATGACGCTTCTCAGGATGCCAGGTCGCAACCAGATAGTCCGCATTATGCTGAACATAAGCGCAATAACGGGATCGCATAAGTTGTTCAGCGGTAACAGGAATCTGGTTACCCTGAAGAAAGGGCTCGCAACATACGCTATACTGCTCTCCGCTACAACATGGGCAGGTTTCTGACACATTATCTCCCGGGAATGATGGGTCGATTTTACAAGCGCGCTATGTTAGCTGACCCCGTGTTGTGATGCTACGTATTGACGGCAGGACCAGACAGAAATGAGAAAGGTAAAAATTGGATTGGCTCTGGGTTCTGGAGCGGCCAAAGGATGGGCGCACATCGGCGTGATCAACGCGCTGGAGCGTGCAGGTATTGAGATCGACGTCGTTGCGGGCTGCTCTGTCGGGGCATTAGTCGGATCTGCCTATGTGAATAACCGCCTGCCGCTGATGGAAAAATGGGTCAGCGCATTTCGCTACTGGGATGTTATTCGCCTGATGGATGTCTCCTGGCAGCGTGGCGGACTGCTGCGCGGTGAGCGGGTCTTTAGCCATGTTCGTCAGCTGATCCCCAATGACACGATAGAGCACTGTCATAAACCCTTTGGCGTAGTGGCAACGAACCTCAGTACCGGTCGTGAACTCTGGCTGACCGAGGGCGATCTGCATCAGGCAGTACGCGCTTCATGCAGTATGCCAGGTTTATTACCGCCGGTGGGCTACAATGGGTATTGGCTGGTGGATGGTGCCGTGGTCAATCCGGTGCCGATTTCACTTACCCGCGCCCTGGGGGCAGACATTGTTATCGCCGTTGACTTACAGCATGACGCGCATTTAATGCAGCAGGATCTCTTTTCCGTGACACCGCAGAATAGCGAAGAAGAAGCTGCCGCAGCGGCATTGAGCTGGGGTGGGAAGCTGCGTCAGCGTCTGGTGAATTTCAGCCAGCGCCGTGCGTCTCAGTCACCTGGCGCGATGGAGATTATGTCCACCTCTATCCAGGTGCTGGAAAATCGCCTGAAGCGGAATCGCATGGCGGGCGATCCGCCCGATGTTTTGATTCAGCCGGTCTGTCCGCAAATTTCGACGCTGGATTTTCACCGTGCTGAGGAAGCCATTGAAGCAGGCAAGGCCGCCGTAGAGAAGAAAATGGATGAACTATTACCACTGGTCCGTGGCAGATAATCAGGTTGTTCATTCAAAGCGGTGACTTCAGCCAATTCTTAAAGGCGCAACTGCGTTTTATGAACCACTATTGAAATATCTGGTACGCAGGGGGAAAGAATGGAAAAACCACTACTCGGCAAAAAGATACTCATTGTCGAAGATGAGGCTGTTTTCCGTTCGTTGCTGGACCAATTTTTGTTATCGATGGGTGCTGTGACGTTACAAGCGGAAGATGGTCTGGAAGCAATTGCACAACTACAACAGCATACTGTCGACCTTATTATCTGCGATCTGGAAATGCCCCGCATGAGCGGCATCCAGTTCGTTGAGCACATTCGTACCCGCGGCAACATTGTGCCGATTTTAATCATCTCAGCCACCGAGAACATGTCGGACATTGCGCATGTATTGCGTCTCGGGGTGCAGGATGTGCTGCTTAAGCCACTGAAAAACTTTGAGCGCTTCCGTGAAGCGGTCTATGAATGTCTCTATCCCTCTATGTTCACTTCGAAAGTGGAAGAGGATGAACAACTGTTCCAGGACTGGGATGCGCTGGTTCGTGATCCTAAAGCAGCTGCCAAGCTGCTCAAGCAACTCCAGCCACCGGTGCAACAGACTATTGCCAACTGCCGGGTTAACTATCGTCAGCTGACGATGGCCGAGCAGCCTGGGCTGGTGCTTGATATCGCGGCGCTCTCCGACAAAGATCTGGCGTTCTACTGTCTGGACGTGACCCGTGCCGGTGATAATGGCGTGCTGGCAGCATTGCTGCTGCGGGCGCTGTTCAATGGCCTGCTGCAGGAGCAACTGACCGGGCAAAAACAGCGTCTGCCGGAACTCAATGGGCTGCTCAGACAGGTCAATCTGTTACTGCGGCAGGCTAACCTTAGCGGCCAGTTCCCGTTACTGGTTGGGTACTATCATCGCGGATTAAAGAACTTAATCCTGGTTTCGGCCGGATTGAATGCCACACTCCATGTTCATGCCCATCAGATTCAGCTCAGCAATGGTGTCCCACTTGGCACTATGGGCAGCACCCATCTTAATCAGATCAGTCAGCGCGCAGAAAACTGGCAATGCCACGTCTGGGGCGCGGGCGGGCGCATTCGGCTGATGCTATCGACGGAAGAATAAGCCATAAAAACAGAGGAATTCTGGCGCTGAGGACAGGGCCAGAGTTTAGCTTTACTGTTGGGTAATAGTCTTAATTTCGACGGTTTGATGCCTTCCAGGATAAATCCGTTCGATACTAACTGATATACTCATTTCCGATTTTAAACCGACATATCAAGTATTAACTTGAACGGCCTATAAGAGAGGTATCTTAATGTCTGCCAATAATACCAAAGTAAAAAAAGCGGTAATCCCGGTAGCGGGTTTGGGTACGCGTATGCTCCCGGCTACCAAAGCGATTCCTAAAGAAATGTTACCGCTGGTTGATAAGCCGTTAATCCAGTATGTCGTTAACGAGTGTATCGCTGCTGGCATCAACGAAATTGTGCTGGTAACGCATTCATCAAAAAATGCCATCGAAAACCACTTTGATACCAGCTTCGAACTGGAATCAATGCTGGAAAAACGCGTTAAGCGTCAGCTGCTGGATGAAATCCAGTCAATCTGCCCGCCACACGTCACCATCATGCAGGTTCGTCAGGGTATCGCTAAAGGTCTGGGTCACGCTGTAATGTGTGCACACCCATTGATCGGCGATGAGCCGTTTGCGGTTATCCTGCCAGACGTCATCATCGACGAATATGAATCAAACCCAACCAAAGATAACCTGGCAGAGATGCTGAGCCGTTATGAAGAGTCTGGCCGCAGCCAGATCATGGTTGAGCCGGTTGCCGATGTGACTGCCTACGGTGTTGTCGATTGCCAGGGCGCAGAACTGAACCCAGGCGACAGCGCACCAATGGTCGGTGTGGTTGAGAAGCCTAAAGCGTCAGAATCCCCATCAAACCTGGCCGTAGTAGGTCGTTATGTTCTCTCTTCAGCGATCTGGCCACTGCTGGCTAAAACGCCTCCAGGTGCAGGCGGCGAAGTTCAGCTGACTGACTCCATTGCGATGCTGATGGAAAAAGAGACAGTTGAAGCATATCACCTGAAAGGCGTCAGCCATGACTGTGGTAACAAACTGGGCTACATGCAGGCTTTCGTTGAGTACGGTGTTCGTCATCCGGTATTGGGCAAAGATTTTTCTGAATGGCTCGATGGCGCAGTTGGCAACAAAAAGTAATTTATAAACACAGGATAACTCGATGAAAGTCACTGTATTTGGTATCGGCTATGTCGGTCTGGTTCAGGCTGCGGTGTTAGCCGAAGTCGGACATGACGTTCTCTGCATTGATGTCGACGAAAACAAAGTCGAAAATCTGAAAAAAGGCATCATTCCTATTTTCGAACCAGGTTTAACGCCGCTGGTAATGTCCAATTACGAAGCGGGTCGTCTGAAGTTCAGCACTGATGCTGAGATGGGCGTAAACCATGGTGTTATGCAGTTTATTGCAGTTGGTACTCCACCAGATGAAGATGGCTCTGCCGATCTGAAATATGTGACCGCCGTAGCGCGCACCATTGCGCAGCATATGAACGATCACAAAGTGGTTATCGACAAATCAACCGTTCCGGTTGGCACAGCAGACAAAGTTCGTGCGGTAATGACGGAAGCGCTGAAAGCGCGTGACGCCAACATCACCTTTGATGTGGTATCTAACCCGGAATTCCTCAAAGAAGGTGCTGCAGTTAATGACTGTATGCGTCCAGAACGTATCGTTGTCGGTACTGACAACGACGACGTGGTAGAACTGTTACGCGAGCTCTATGAGCCGTTTAACCGTAACCACGATCGTATGATCATGATGGATATCCGCAGCGCAGAGCTGACCAAGTATGCAGCAAACTGCATGCTGGCCACCAAAATCAGCTTTATGAATGAGATGTCTAACCTGGCTGAACGTTTAGGCGCGGATATTGAAAAAGTACGCCAGGGCATCGGTTCCGATCCCCGCATTGGCTACCACTTTATCTATCCTGGCTGTGGTTATGGCGGCTCCTGCTTCCCGAAAGATGTGCAGGCGTTAATCCGTACCGCTGAGTCAATTGGCTATCAGCCACGTCTGTTGCAGGCCGTGGAAGATGTGAATGACAACCAGAAAAACAAACTGCCAACCTTTATCAAGCGTCATTTTGGTGACGATCTGAAAGGTAAAACGTTTGCGCTCTGGGGCCTGTCATTTAAGCCGAACACTGACGACATGCGTGAAGCCTCCAGCCGTGTGCTGATGGAAACGCTGTGGGAAGCCGGCGCATCTGTTCAGGCGTTTGACCCGGAAGCGATGGATGAAGCACAGCGCATCTACGGTCACCGCAGCGATCTTAAGCTGATGGGTACCAAAGAAGCCGCACTGCAGGGCGCTGACGGCCTGGTCATCTGTACGGAGTGGCAAAACTTCCGTGCGCCTGACTTCGACATCATCAAAAATGCACTGAAAGAAGCCGTGATTTTTGATGGTCGTAACCTGTATGATCCAGAGCGTATCAGCAAACGCGGTTTCGTTTATTATGCAATCGGCCGCGGAGCGTCTATTCAAACTGCATAATTAACGAGGGATTTATGAACTTTCTGGTCACCGGCGCCGCAGGTTTTATTGGTTTTCATGTCAGCCAGCGTCTGCTGGCCGCCGGTCACCAGGTTGTCGGTATCGATAACCTGAATGATTATTACGACGTAAATCTCAAGCATGCCCGTCTCAATTTAATTAAGGCCGATCCTGGCTTTACTTTTATTGAGATGGATCTGGCGGACCGTGACGCAATGGCGTCACTGTTCGATCAGCAAAAATTCCAGCGCGTTATCCATCTTGGCGCTCAGGCTGGTGTCCGGTATTCCATTGAAAATCCTCATGCCTACGCAGACTCCAATCTGACTGGTCACCTCAATATCCTTGAAGGTTGCCGTCATCATAAAATTGAACATCTGCTCTACGCCTCATCCAGTTCAGTCTATGGTCTGAATCGCAAGATGCCGTTCTCAACCGAAGATAGCGTTGATCATCCGGTTTCTTTATATGCAGCGACCAAAAAAGCCAACGAGTTAATGTCACACACTTACTCGCATCTCTATCAGCTGCCGACCACAGGATTGCGCTTCTTTACGGTCTATGGCCCGTGGGGCCGTCCGGATATGGCGTTATTCAAATTCACCCGTGCAATGATTGCCGGTGAAGCGATTGACGTTTATAACCAGGGCCAGATGAAACGCGACTTTACCTATATTGACGATATTGCTGAAGCCATCGTTCGCCTGCAGGATGTTATTCCACAACAGGACGACAACTGGACGGTTGAAACCGGATCGCCGGCAACCAGTTCAGCGCCTTATCGCGTTTATAATATTGGAAACAGTCAGCCTGTCACGTTGATGAACTATATCGAAGCGATTGAAAAAGCCCTGGGTATTACTGCCAGGAAGAATCTGATGCCAATGCAGCCTGGAGATGTACTGGAAACCAGTGCGGACACCGAAGCCTTGTTTAAGGCAATTGGATTCAAACCGCAGACCGGGGTCGAAGAGGGCGTTAAAAACTTTGTGGACTGGTACCGCGATTTTTACCGCGTCTGAGTAACTGATTAAAAGAAAAAAAGGAAGCTCCGGCTTCCTTTTTTATTGCGCATCAGGCTGCCAGAAAGGCAGTCACTCTGCGGGTCTTTATAGTAAGAAATCGTCCAGCTTTTTACCCTGTTCTTCCAGCGCTTTTTTAATCACGGCCGGTGTGCGGCCCTGACCGGTCCACGTTCTGGACTCGCCTTTTTCATCGGTGTAACCATATTTTGCCGGACGTACTGAGCGTTTACCTTTTGCCGCAGTCCGTGTGTCGGTCAGCGCGTTAATCAGTTCATTCGGGTCAATACCATCAGCCAGTAGCATTTCACGATACTGGTTAAGCTTACGCGTGCGTTCTTCATTTTCTGCCTGAAAATGTGACTCTTCTTCGCGGCGCTCTTTTACTACTACGTCCAGCTTTTCCAGCATCTCTTCCAGTATTTCAACGGAATACTCTCTGGCCTGGGCGCGCAGCGTACGGATATTATTAAGAACTTTTAGTGCTTCGCTCATTGTCCTGGTCTCTGAATAAGGGAAAAGTTGTGTTGCCCGCTAATAGTAGTGGCGACATAAAATAACTGCAATCATAAAAATATGTATATCACTAATTACACAGGTGACTAAAAACAAGTTTTACCAAAAGATTTCACAGTTATGCAGAATAAAAATATTTTCCTTTAGTCCGATATCAAATAAATTTAATGTATTCAGGTCAGCTACAAAAATGTCATTGCTTTTGTTGCGGTTAAAATAAGCAAAACTTATCCCGTTCGGCAGTGCACATAACAGGCGCTGGAAACGGCATGCAGAGGAATAAACGGCCAGCCGTTACACTTTATTCACTCATCAACCGCAACGTATTGCCGCCGCTTTGTGGTAATATGCGCGCCATTCCATTCAGTCCTGATGAAGATACGCCCCGATGGCTCAACTCTATTTCTATTACTCTGCCATGAATGCAGGGAAATCGACCGCACTGCTACAATCCTCATATAACTATCATGAGCGCGGCATGCGTTCACTGGTTTACACCGCTGAAATCGATAACCGCTTTGGTGCCGGGCAGGTGAGCTCCCGTATCGGACTGTCGTCACCGGCCTTGCTATACAACGCAGAGACATCCCTCTACAGGGACATCGCTGCTGAACATGCCGTTCAGCCTGTCCACTGCGTTCTGGTTGATGAGAGTCAGTTCCTGACCCGCGAGCAGGTTAAAGCGCTGTCAGATGTCGTAGACGACCTTGATATCCCGGTGCTCTGTTATGGCCTGCGAACGGATTTTCGCGGTGAACTGTTTGTTGGCAGTCAGTATCTGCTGGCGTGGGCAGATAAGCTGGTTGAACTCAAAACTATTTGTCACTGTGGGCGCAAGGCCAGTATGGTTCTGCGACTGGATAGCGAAGGCAAACCTTTCAGTGAGGGTGAGCAGGTGGTGATTGGCGGTAACGAACGCTATATCTCAGTCTGCCGTAAGCATTATAAACAGGCGATAGAGCAGGGATCGTTGCAGGCGATCCACGGCGCTCAGACTCCGCTGAATTAACCCTATTGTTCAGGCAATAAAAAACCCGCCGAAGCGGGTTTTTTTATCAGACAGTCAGAACGGCACTATCAGACTTTTTTGGCTTTCTTCTCAAGCTTAATACCTTTTACCGGCTGCTCGGCAATGGCTTCGGCTACGCTTGAGAACGGTTCGACAAATTCACGACCGTAGTAGGTATCGAGCATAATCTGTTTCAGTTCAGCAATCAGCGGATAACGAGGGTTAGCACCGGTACACTGGTCATCAAACGCATCATCGGCCAGTTTATCGACTTTCGCCAGGAAGTCCGCTTCCTGCACACCCGCCTCACGGATAGAGGTCGGAATACCAAGTTCAGTTTTAATCTCATCCAGCCAGGCTAGCAGCTTCTCAATTTTCTGCGCGGTGCGGTCGCCCGGTGCGCTCAGACCCAGATGGTCAGCAATCTCGGCGTAGCGACGGCGCGCCTGAGGGCGATCGTACTGGCTGAAAGCGGTCTGTTTAGTCGGGTTGTCATTCGCGTTGTAGCGAATAACGTTAGAGATTAATAGGGCGTTGGCCAGGCCGTGTGGGATATGGAACTCTGAACCCAGCTTATGCGCCATTGAGTGACAAACCCCGAGGAAGGCGTTGGCAAACGCAATACCGGCGATAGTGGCGGCATTGTGTACGCGCTCACGCGCCACCGGATTTTTGGCCCCTTCGGCATAGCTGGCTGGCAGATTCTCTTTCAGCAGTTTCAGTGCCTGCAGCGCCTGTCCGTCAGAGTATTCATTCGCCAGCACTGATACATAAGCTTCCAGCGCATGCGTCACGGCATCCAGACCGCCGAAGGCGCAGAGTGAACGCGGCATATCCATCACCAGGTTGGCATCGACAATCGCCATATCAGGCGTCAGTGCGTAGTCAGCGAGCGGATATTTCTGACCCGTCGCATCATCGGTCACTACAGCAAACGGCGTGACTTCAGAACCGGTACCGGACGTGGTGGTAATGGCAACCATGCGCGCTTTGACACCCATTTTCGGGAACTTGTAGATACGTTTACGGATATCCATGAAACGTAACGCCAGCTCTTCGAAGTGTGTTTCCGGATGTTCGTACATCACCCACATGATTTTCGCGGCATCCATCGGTGAGCCACCGCCCAGCGCGATGATGACATCCGGTTTGAAGCTGTTCATCTGCTCAGCACCTTTACGCACGATGCTCAGTGTCGGGTCAGCTTCAACTTCGAAGAACACTTCCGTTTCAATGCCGTGTGATTTCAGCACGCGGGTCACCTGGTCGGCATAGCCGTTATTGAACAGGAAGCGGTCAGTGACGATAAAGGCACGTTTCGCGCCATCCGTTGCCACTTCTTCCAGCGCAATTGGCAGTGAACCCCGACGGAAGTAGATGGATTTAGGAAGTTTATGCCACAACATATTCTCAGCTCGCTTGGCGACAGTTTTGGTATTGATCAGATGTTTTGGACCGACGTTCTCTGAAATAGAGTTTCCGCCCCACGAACCACAACCCAGCGTCAGAGACGGCGCCAGTTTAAAGTTGTAGAGGTCGCCGATACCGCCCTGCGAGGCGGGGGTGTTGATCAGAATACGCGCGGTTTTCATTTTGTCGCCGAAGTAGTGAACGCGTTCGGTCTGGTTGTCCTGATCGGTATAGAGACAGGAGGTGTGGCCGATACCGCCCATGGCGACCAGTTTTTCTGCTTTCGCGACCGCATCCTGGAAATCTTTCGCCCGATACATCGCAAGGGTTGGTGAGAGTTTTTCATGGGCGAACGGCTCAGACTCATCAACCAGCTTAACTTCGCCAATCAGAATCTTAGTGCTCGGTGGCACGCTGATACCGGCCATCTCCGCAATCTTGAACGCTGGCTGGCCTACGATGGCCGCATTCAGGCCGCCGTTTTTCAGAATGATATTCTGCACCGCACTCAGTTCGGCGCCCTGCAGCATATAACCGCCGTGGCTGGCGAAACGTTCACGCACCGCGTCATAGACTGAATCGACCACAATCACCGATTGTTCAGAGGCGCAGATAACCCCGTTATCAAAGGTTTTCGACATCAGAATCGACGCAACCGCACGTTTCAGATCGGCGGTTTCGTCAATCACGACCGGCGTATTACCCGCACCGACACCAATCGCAGGTTTACCGGAGCTGTAAGCCGCTTTCACCATGCCCGGACCGCCAGTGGCGAGAATCAGGTTGATGTCAGGGTGATGCATCAGTTGATTTGACAGCTCAACGGAAGGTGCGTCGATCCAGCCGATAATATCTTTTGGCGCACCGGCAGCCACCGCCGCCTGCAATACGATGTCTGCAGCTTTGTTTGTTGCATCTTTGGCGCGTGGATGGGGAGAGAAAATGATGCCGTTACGGGTTTTAAGGCTGATTAATGCTTTGAAGATGGCGGTTGAAGTGGGGTTGGTCGTCGGGACGATACCGCAAATCAGGCCAATAGGTTCGGCGATAGTAATGGTGCCGAAAGTATCATCCGTGGCTAACACACCACAGGTTTTTTCATCTTTATAAGCGTTGTAGATATATTCTGAAGCAAAATGGTTTTTGATCACTTTGTCTTCGACGATGCCCATACCGGATTCGGCAACGGCCATCTTGGCAAGCGGGATTCGGGCGTCTGCGGCGGCGAGGGCGGCGGCACGGAAGATGGCGTCGACCTGTTGTTGAGAAAAGTTGGCATATTCACGCTGGGCTTTTTTTACACGTTCAACCAGTGCATTAAGTTCGGCGACATTGGTTACGGCCATGGTGTTCTCCTGAAGGAAGTTAAACTTTTTTAGTAAACAATCCTGCGCCCTGAGTATAGTCACGTTGCCATAAGGCGCTGGACTGGGTCAGAACGCCCGGATTTTCAACTGTTTACTGAACTAGTCTTCTGTTGCAGTCAGTGAGATTTCCTTCGCTGCCGCTAATACTTCCGTTGCGAAAAGATTACCTGGTTTGGGGTAGGGCAATTTTGATGCAGATCAATTTAACCGCAAGCTGACACCTTTCAGCTCCCCTTTACGCCCTTTGTGTATCAAATTGGTTACCTCTTCACGTCATCAGCCTGGTAGCGGCTAAATCCAGTCACTTTTTAATCTCTGGGGTAAAGCGCTGGATGCTCCGTCATTCAACAGTATAAATAGCTGAGTCAGCATCTGGCGTCCGTGCCTGTTTTCACATACATTAGGCGCGTTTTCCCCCCCTGTGGTACGGAGTAAAGTCGTGAACCCTGCGCTGTTAGATTTATCAGGCTATATAAAATTTTTTGTCGGGCTCTTTGCGCTGGTCAATCCGGTGGGAATTATTCCGGTCTTCATCAGCATGACCCGTTATCAGGGGGTGGCTGAGCGTAACAAAACCAACCTCACTGCCAATCTGGCGGTTGCTATTATTCTCTGGACGTCACTGTTCCTTGGTGATGCGATTCTGCATGTGTTTGGCATCTCGATTGACTCCTTCCGCATCGCGGGTGGGATCCTGGTCGTCACCATTGCGATGTCGATGATCAGCGGCAAGCTGGGCGAAGATAAGCAGAATAAGCAGGAGAAGTCAGAAACGGCGATTCGTGAAAGTGTGGGGGTTGTGCCGCTTGCGTTGCCTCTGATGGCGGGACCGGGTGCTATCAGTTCGACCATCGTATGGAGCACCCGCTACCACAGCTGGATAAATCTGCTGGGGTTCACTCTGGCGATAGCCATCTTTGCATTCTGCTGCTGGTTACTCTTTCGGGCCGCGCCGTTAATGGTGCGTATTCTTGGCCAGACCGGTATCAATGTCATTACGCGTATTATGGGTCTGTTACTGATGGCTCTGGGGATCGAATTTGTTGTCACCGGCATGAAGTCCATTTTTCCCGGCTTACTCAATTAAACGCTCACTTATTTCAGAGAGTGAAGTGAAATAATGATCCGTAATGGTGCAGAAGGGGCATTTTATGCACCATTACGATGCAATTATTCGTTGTGCTTAACAGAATCAGGCAATTATAAATTTCATTACTGCGCGCTGGCTCACAGACTTTTTTCTGCGAAATAATGTCACTATTTTCACACGATATTCTGCTCTCTATTTTCTTGTAAGCCTCACAAACTGTCAGAATAATCACGCTATCTTAAATTTCATCACGCTGAAGCCAGATTCCCCAATATAAGTGCCAAAAAAGAGGCTGTTTGCCGCTGCTTTCTGCTCTTAAGAGGGGTTTCCAGCTAAATAGTCTATTTTTCATATCGATATGATATTTTCAGGACGAAAATTAACACTTCCGCTGCCTGACTTCTCATGATAAAAGAGAATTAGTTAACATTTCAGCTATTTTGCTTTGGCGCGCCTTCGCGGCTTCTGATAATTTTTGGCCCAACGTAAAATTTTTTCTCCGAAAGCCCAAAGTGAGAACGCTTTTTGCTTAAGCCTGTCGGGATACTTAATTTAAGGTTGGCGTTTCGCATGATTGGGATGAAGAACTTGCAGCAGCAGCGGTCAAAACTCGCAGTCGTTTTGTTAATGGCTTTTTCGCCGGCCTATGCCGCCACGGTGCCGCCGGGTACAACTCTGGCCGCGCAGCAACAGATTGTGATCAATAACGGCAGTGAAGTCTCCTCGCTGGATCCGCATAAAACCGAAGGCGTGCCGGAATCCAATATTATTCACAACCTGCTGGACGGCCTGGTCAATACCGATAACAGCGGGCAGGTCGTCCCTGGCGTCGCTAAAAGCTGGGAAAACCCGCAACCTACCGTCTGGATTTTTAATCTGCGGGAGGATGCGAAGTGGAGCAACGGTGAGCCGGTTACCGCCGCTGATTTCGTCTACAGCTGGCGCCGTCTGGTGGACCCGAAAACCGCGTCGCCTTACTCCAGCTATCTGCAGGCCGCCCATTTTGCCAACATTGATGCCATCCTTGCCGGTAAAGCGTCACCCGATCAGCTGGGCGTGAAGGCGCTGGATGCCCATCGGCTGCAGATTACCCTGAGTGAGCCTGTTCCTTACCTGGTGGCGATGTTAGCGCATACGGCGATGAAGCCGGTTTATGCGCCTGCCATTAAGCAGTGGGGCGAAGCCTGGACCCGCCCGGGTCATTACATCGGTAACGGTGCCTACACGCTGAGCGACTGGGTAGTGAATGAAAAAATTGTCGTGAAGCGCAATCCTCGCTACTGGGATAATGCGCACACGGTGATTGAGCAGGGCACATTCCTGCCGATCGCTTCTGAAAACAGCGATATCAATCGCTACCGCAGCGGCGGCACGGATATTACCAACAGTGCGGTGCCACCAGAGATGTTTGGCAAGCTGCGCAAAGAGCTGGGCGATGAAGTGAAGGTCAGCCCGCTGCTCTGCACCTTCTACTACGAGATTAATAACAAAAAGCCGCCGTTTACCGATGCACGGGTGCGTGCCGCGCTGAAAATGACCCTCGATCGCGAGGTGATAGCCAATAAGATCATGGCCCAGGGGCAGATTCCGGCTTACAGCCTGACGCCGCCTTTTACCGCCGGTATCAAACTCACTCCACCTGCCTGGTTTACCTGGACGCAGGCGCAGCGTAATGAAGCCGCGAAGAAACTGCTGGCAGAGGCCGGCTTTGATGCTGCCCATCCGCTGACCTTTACGCTGCTCTATAACACTTCCGATCAGAACAAACGGCAGGCGATTGCGGCCGCGTCGATGTGGCAGAAAAATCTGGGTGCTAAGGTGACGCTGCAGAATCAGGAGTGGAAAACCATGCTGGAGACCCGGCATCAGGCGCAGTATGACGTGGTGCGCGCCACCTGGTGTGCCGACTACAACGAACCCTCAACCTTCCTGAACATGCTGATCAGCAACGCCTCGATCAACACTGCGTTTTACAGCAGCGCGACCTTTGATCGTCTGATGGCGGAGACGCTGACGGCAGGCAGCGAGGCGCAGCGCGCCGGCCTGTATCAGCAGGCTGAAACACAACTCGACAAAGACTCACCAATTGTGCCAGTTTACTACCGCGTAAGTGTGCGCCTGGTGAAGCCCTGGGTTGGCGGCTTCACGGGCAAAGACCCGCAGGACATGACAGACCTGAAGTACTATTTCATCAAAAAACACTGATCTGATCGCCCGTTCGGCGAGACAGTCGGAAAGCGCATCAGCAAACAGACCTTTTTTTGGGGTCAATCTCCCTGGTAACAGGCCAGGGAGCCCGCAGACGGGGGACGCCGGGGCAGAGCATCGCCACGGTGACGATAATAAAACTGGAGTGTAATAATGAACAACATCACGAAAAAAAGCCTGATTGCAGCGGGCGTTTTCGCCGCAGTGAGTGCGCTGGCAGGGAATGCGGCTTTCGCGGCAACGGTGCCTGCGGGCGTTGAACTGGCCGCAAAACAGGAGCTGGTTCGCGGCAATGGCGATGAAGTCCAGTCGCTGGATCCGCACAAAATCGAAGGCGTGCCGGAAGATAACGTGGCGCGCGATCTTTACGAAGGTCTGCTGGTCAATGACAGCAACGGTAAACCGATCCCGGCCGTAGCGGAAAGCTATGAAAATAAAGATTTTAAAGTGTGGACTTTCCACTTACGTAAAAATGCCAAATGGTCCAATGGCGAGCCGGTCACCGCGCAGGACTTCGTCTACAGCTGGGAGCGTCTGGTCGATCCTAAAACCGCCTCACCGTATGCCAGCTATCCGCAGTATGGTCATATCCTGAACGTCGATGACATCATCGCCGGTAAAAAGCCCATTACCGATCTGGGCGTCAAAGCCATTGATGATCACACGCTGGAAGTCACCCTGAGTGAGCCGGTTCCCTATTTTGATAAGCTGCTGATCAACTCCGTCATGTCACCGGTCTACAAACCGGCGATTGAGAAGTTTGGCGATCAGTGGACTCAGCCACAGAACTGGGTCGGCAACGGAGCCTTTAAGCTGGACGCGCACGTGATTAACGAGCGTATCACCCTGGTGCGTAACCCAAACTACTGGGACAACGAACACACCGTGCTGAACAAGGTCACCTTCCTGCCTATCAGTTCTGAAGTCAGCGACGTTAACCGTTACTTCTCCGAGAACGGCAGCGACATGACCTATAACAACCTGCCAATTGAGCTGTTTAAAAAGCTGCAGCGTGACAACGGTAAAGAGCTGCACGTCGATCCATATCTCTGCACCTATTACTACGAAATCAACAACCAGAAAGCGCCATTCACCGATCCGCGCGTGCGCGCTGCCCTGAAGCTGGGTCTGGATCGTGACATCATGGTGAATAAAGTGCTGGCGCAGGGCCAGAAACCTGCCTATAGCTACACGCCACCAGCGACCGACGGCATGGACATTCTGCCGCCAGACTGGTTCAAATGGTCACAGGACAAGCGTAATGCCGAGGCGAAAAAGCTGCTGGCCGAAGCGGGCTACACTGCCGACAAACCGCTAACCTTTAACCTGCTCTATAACACCTCCGATCTGCACAAAAAGCTGGCGATTGCTGCCTCCTCGATCTGGAAGAAAAATATCGGCGTGAACATCAAGCTGGAAAACCAGGAGTGGAAAACCTTCCTGGATACCCGTCATCAGGGTAACTACGATGTTTCCCGTGCGGCATGGTGTGCGGACTACAATGAACCGACTTCCTTCCTGAACACCATGTTGTCCAACAGCAGCAGTAACACCTCGCACTATAAGAGCGATGCGTTTGACAAAGTGATTCGCGACGCGATTAAGGCCCCGGATGCTAAAGCCCGTGCAGCTGACTATCAGCAGGCCGAGCAGATCATGGATAAAGACAGCACCATCGTCCCGGTTTACTACTACGTGAATACCCGTCTGGTGAAACCTTATGTCGGCGGTTATACCGGTAAAGATCCACTGGATAAAACCCTGGATAAAAACTTCTACATCATCAAACACTAATAGCATTCAGGCTATCAGCAGTGGCGGCGCGTCTGGCGCCGCCTTTTAATTTTTTTTATATGTTGTGAAGCAACAGCCTGGTAGGTACGGCAATGTTAAAATTCATCCTGCGTCGCTTGCTTGAAGCGCTCCCGACGCTGTTCGTCCTGATTACCATCTCCTTCTTTATGATGCGACTGGCACCCGGCAGCCCGTTTACTGGCGAGCGCACCCTGGCACCGGAAGTGATGGCCAACATTGAGGCGAAATATCACCTCAACGATCCTATCGGTAAGCAGTATGTCGATTACCTGGTGCAGCTGGCGCACGGCGACTTCGGCCCATCCTTTAAATACAAAGATTATTCGGTCAACTACCTGGTCGCGCATGCGTTCCCGGTCTCGGCCAAACTTGGCCTGGCCGCGTTTCTGCTGGCGGTGGTGCTGGGCGTCACGGCCGGGGTTATCGCTGCGCTCAAACAGAACAGCTTGTGGGATTTTGCGGTGATGGGGGTGGCAATGACCGGCGTGGTGATACCCAGTTTCGTGGTCGCGCCGTTGCTGGTTCTGCTGTTCGCCATTACCCTGAAGTGGCTGCCGGGCGGCGGCTGGAATGGCGGGCAGTGGAACTACATGCTGCTGCCGATGGTGGCGCTCTCGCTGGCTTACATCGCCAGTATCGCGCGTATCACCCGTGGGTCGATGATTGAAGTGATGCACTCCAACTTTATCCGCACCGCGCGCGCCAAAGGGTTACCGCTGCGCCGCATTGTAATGCGTCATGCGCTGAAGCCCGCGTTGCTGCCGGTGATCTCCTACATGGGACCGGCGTTTGTCGGCATCATCACCGGGTCGATGGTGATTGAGTCGATCTACGGTCTGCCGGGCATCGGTCAGCTGTTTGTGAACGGCGCGCTGAACCGTGACTACTCGCTGGTAATGAGCCTGACCATTCTGGTTGGTTTGCTGACCATCGTATTCAACGCGATTGTTGACGTGCTCTATGCCGTTATCGATCCCAAAATTCGTTACTGATTGCGGAGTTCGCCATGATGTTAAGTAAGAAAAACAGCGAAGCTCTTGATGCGTTCAGTGAGAAGCTGGAAGTAGAAGGGCGTAGTCTCTGGCAGGACGCGCGTCGTCGTTTTATTCATAACCGCGCTGCCTCCATCAGCCTGCTGGTGCTGTTCCTGATCACCCTGTTCGTGATCTTTGCGCCGATGCTGGCGCAGTTTACCTACGACGATACTGACTGGGCCATGATGTCCTCGCCGCCCGATACCACTTCTGGTCACTGGTTCGGCACCGATTCTTCGGGTCGTGACCTGCTGGTACGTGTGGCTATCGGTGGCCGCATCTCGCTGATGGTGGGCGTGGCTTCTGCGCTCATCGCGGTGATAGTCGGGACGCTCTATGGCTCGATTGCTGGCTATCTCGGCGGCAAAACAGACTCGGTGATGATGCGTATTCTGGAAATCCTTAACTCCTTCCCGTTTATGTTCTTCGTGATCCTGCTGGTGACCTTTTTTGGTCGCAATATCCTGCTGATTTTTGCTGCTATCGGCATGGTTTCGTGGCTCGATATGGCGCGTATTGTGCGTGGCCAGACGCTGAGCCTGAAGCGCAAAGAGTTTATCGAAGCGGCCCATGTGGGCGGGGTATCGACCTGGAAAATCGTGGTGCGCCACATCGTGCCGAACGTGCTGGGCGTGGTGGTGGTTTACGCATCGCTGCTGGTGCCGAGCATGATCCTGTTTGAATCCTTCCTGAGCTTCCTGGGACTGGGTACGCAGGAGCCGCTGAGCAGCTGGGGCGCACTCCTCAGCGACGGGGCAAACTCGATGGAAGTGTCGCCGTGGCTGCTGCTCTATCCGGCAGGCTTCCTGGTCGTCACGCTGTTCTGTTTCAACTTTATCGGCGATGGCCTGCGTGATGCCCTCGACCCGAAAGATCGTTAAGGAGTTTCCCGATGACTATTCATGAATTCCAGCCAGCAATGGCGGCCCGCGCGGGAAGCGAACAGCTACTTACGGTCAAAGATTTACGCGTCACCTTTGGCACGCACGATGGTGATGTTACCGCCGTTAACGACCTGAACTTCTCGCTGCGCGCCGGTGAGACGCTGGGCATTGTCGGTGAGTCCGGTTCCGGCAAGTCGCAAACCGCCTTTGCCCTGATGGGGCTGCTGGCGAAAAATGGCCGCATTGGCGGTTCGGCAATGTTTAATGGCAAAGAGATCCTGAATCTGCCCGAGAACAAGCTCAATAAACTGCGCGCCGAACAGATTGCGATGATCTTCCAGGACCCGATGACCTCGCTGAACCCCTATATGCGGGTGGGCGAGCAGCTGATGGAAGTGCTTAAGCTGCATAAAGGGATGAACAACGCGCAGGCGTTTGAAGAGTCGGTGAGAATGCTGGATGCGGTGAAAATGCCGGAAGCGCGCAAGCGGATGAAGATGTATCCGCATGAGTTCTCCGGCGGTATGCGTCAGCGCGTCATGATCGCCATGGCGCTGCTGTGCCGTCCAAAACTGCTGATTGCCGACGAGCCGACCACCGCGCTGGATGTTACCGTCCAGGCGCAGATTATGACGCTGCTCAACGACCTGAAGCGCGAGTTCAATACTGCCATTATCATGATCACCCACGATCTGGGTGTGGTGGCAGGGATCTGCGACAAAGTGCTGGTGATGTATGCCGGACGCACCATGGAGTATGGCCGTGCCCGCGATGTCTTTTATCAGCCGTCACATCCTTACTCGATTGGTCTGCTTAATGCGGTGCCGCGTCTGGATGCGGAAGGGGAAAGTCTGACGACGATTCCGGGTAATCCACCCAACCTGCTGCGTCTGCCGCAGGGCTGCCCGTTCCAGCCGCGTTGTCCGCACGCTATGGATATCTGCACCCAGGCACCACCGCTGGAACCCTTTGGCGAAGGCCGTCTGCGCGCCTGCTTTAAGCCGGTGGAGGAGTTAGTATGAGCACCGTAGCTGAAAAAAGAGTGTTACTGGAAATCGCCGACCTCAAGGTGCATTTCGACATCAAAGATGGCAGGCAGTGGTTCTGGCAGCCATCAAAAACCCTGAAAGCAGTCGATGGTGTCAGCCTGCGTCTGTATGAGGGGGAAACCCTGGGCGTGGTAGGCGAGTCTGGCTGTGGTAAATCGACCCTGGCGCGCGCCATTATCGGGCTGGTCAAGGCGACCGAAGGTCGGGTCGCCTGGTTAGGCCGTGATCTGCTGGGGCAAAGTGAAGAGGAGTGGCGCAAGGCGCGAAGCGATATCCAGATGATATTCCAGGATCCGCTGGCATCACTGAACCCGCGTATGACCATCGGCGATATTATCGCAGAGCCACTGCGAACCTATCATCCAAAAATGGCGCGTCAGGAAGTGAAAGACCGCGTCAAAAATATGATGATGAAAGTGGGTCTTCTGCCTAACCTGATTAACCGCTATCCGCATGAGTTCTCGGGCGGTCAGTGTCAGCGTATCGGTATCGCCCGCGCGCTGATTCTTGAGCCTAAGCTGATTATCTGTGATGAGCCGGTCTCTGCACTGGACGTCTCGATTCAGGCCCAGGTGGTTAACCTGCTGCAGCAGCTGCAGCGCGAAATGGGCTTATCGCTGATCTTCATTGCGCACGATCTGGCGGTGGTGAAACATATCTCTGACCGGGTGCTGGTAATGTATCTGGGGCATGCGGTGGAGCTGGGTACCTACAAAGAGGTCTACAGCAATCCTCAGCATCCTTACACCCGTGCGCTGATGTCCGCGGTGCCGATTCCCGATCCGGACAAGGAGAAGAACAAGCAGATTCAGCTGCTGGAGGGGGAGCTGCCGTCGCCGATCAATCCGCCATCAGGCTGCGTGTTCCGCACCCGTTGTCCGATTGCCGGTCCGGAGTGTGCGAAAACCCGACCGCTGCTGGAAGGCAGTTTCAACCACGCGGTCTCCTGTCTGAAAGTCGATCCGCTATAATGCAAAACGCCGGGCAATCGCCCGGCGTTTTCTTATCAAATCTGACGCTTACTCACGCCACAGGATATGACAGAGTTTGTGGTCTTTCTCGCGGCACAGCAGCACGCGAGCAAAGACGTCGGTGATCGGTTCACCGTCCGCTTCACCCAGCCCAATCACCACCTCGGCGAAGAAGTCCGGGTTCAGGTCGAAATCGACATGATCTTTCCAGTCTTCAGACGGATCAAACAGCTCTGCGCCACCGCGCTCTTCGAACTGCAGATTGAAGAGAATGACGTCTGCCGGATCAAGATTGTCGACTGCCAGTTCGAGAAAAATATCGTAGGCTTGTTCAAGCGTTTCATCTTCGGTAAGGCGATTATTTAAATCCATAGTCTGTCCTGTCGGCCTGCGGCCATTTACACAATCTGGCTCGTTTTACAGTAAAGGACTGAAGAAGTAAAACAGTCGTTCGACGATGCGTTGCCACCAGGCACGTTTTGCCCAGCGCTTGCCATCCAGCAGGCGGGAACGGGCGATATAGTCATCCTGCACACAGGCGAGATCGCTGCCAAATCCCGCATCATCAACCACCAGCGTCACTTCAAAATTCAGCCATAAACTGCGCATATCTAGGTTCACGGTTCCCACCAGGCTCAGTTGTCCGTCGACCAGCACGCTTTTGGTGTGCAGCAGGCCATCTTCAAACTGATAAATTTTCACGCCCGC
Organism: Pantoea pleuroti; assembly: GCF_014156615.1. Taxonomy (NCBI): domain Bacteria; kingdom Pseudomonadati; phylum Pseudomonadota; class Gammaproteobacteria; order Enterobacterales; family Erwiniaceae; genus Pantoea; species Pantoea pleuroti. The sequence goes on from NZ_SBFD01000001.1 coordinate 266,991, forward strand.
TTCCAGCAACTCACTGAAGAAGGAGCGGCTGGCCCAGCCAACCAGCAGCGAGTCATTGTGACGAGGCACAATCACGCTGACATTGACGCCACGCTGCGCCGCCGTACAGATAGCATGCAGCAGATCGTCGCTCGGCACTAAGTAGGGCGTGGTCATGATCAACTGTTCACGTGCCGAATAGACCGCAGTCAGCAGCGCCTGATGGATCATATCTTCCGGGAAGCCGGGGCCGGAGGCGATCACCTGCACGGTGTGGCCGCTCTCCTGTTCAAACGGCATAATGTTGCGATCGGGCGACGGCGGTAAAATGCGTTTGCCGGTCTCTATCTCCCAGTCGCAGCTGAAAACAATCCCCATCGCCGTCGCCACCGGGCCTTCCATTCGCGCCATCAGGTCAATCCACTGACCGACACCCGCGCTCTGTTTAAAGAAGCGCGGATCGACCAGGTTCATGCTGCCGGTATAAGCGATGTAGTTATCAATGAGTACGATTTTGCGGTGCTGACGCAGATCCATCCGTCGCAGGAAGACGCGCAGCAGGCTGACCTGCAACGCTTCCACCACATCGATTCCGGCATTGCGCATCATGCCGACCCAGGGACTGCGGAAAAAGGTAACACTGCCCGCAGAGTCGAGCAGCAGACGGCAATGAACGCCACGGCGTGATGCCGCCATCAGCGATTCCGCCACTTCATCCGCCAGACCGCCGGGATGCCATATATAGAACACCATCTCAATGTTGTGGCGGGCCAGCTGGATATCCCGAATCAGCGCCTGCATCACGTCGTCGGCGCTGGTGAGCAGCTGCAGCTGGTTGCCCTTGACCCCGGCGATGCCCTGACGATGGTAGCAAAGCTCAAACAGCGAACGCGCAACGTCGCTGTGTTCGGTGGCAAAAATTTCACGGCACTGCTTAAGGTCAGTAAGCCAGCGGGCAGTGGATGGCCACATGGTGCGGGCGCGCTCCGCACGACGTTTACCCAGATGCAGTTCGCCAAAAGAGAGATAAGCGATAATCCCTACCAGCGGCAGAATATAGATCACCAGTAGCCAGGCCATCGCGGATGTCACAGCCCGTCGCTTCATTAACACGCGCAGCGTAACCCCGGCGATCAGCAGCCAGTAACCAAACACCAGCAGCCAGCTGATCAGGGTATAAAAAGTGGTCATAAAGTGGACATCCCGTTCGCGCTTTCGTCCGGCAAGTTTACGTGCAGATGACGGCTAACGGAACCCTTTATCCCGGACATCCTCGATGAAGGATCCGATTTGGCATTACCGCAGAGATCTCTATAATGCCCTCGCGTATATCTCGTGTGTATGACGTCAGAGAGGAAGTGATGAAACGAAGCAGAAATGAAGTGGCGCGCTGGAGAATGTTACGGCAGGTGCATCGCCGCCGCTCACGCTGGCTGGAAGGGCAGTCGCGGCGGTATAAGCGTATCCACTGCATTCGCCATCAGCTGGCACAACAGCAGCGTCGTTCGATTCTGTTTATTACGCAGATAATATAGCTCAAGCCCGGTGAATTCAGCCTGTGGGACAAAGCAGGCTATTCAGACTTCAAATCAGGCTTCAAAAAAAACCGATTCTGCCATCGCCCGTCGCGCTATCAGGTGCTCCTGATGCGACGCGCCACGATCGCTGACTTCGCGCATCAGACATTCCATTGAGCTGCCCAGCTCAGTCGGCCTGTGGTAACCCACACGATCGTACCATTCGTAAGACCACTTACGCGATTTACGCTGATAATAGACAGTGAGCCACACTGAGCAATTAGCAGGGTAACCACTCATCACTTCTATTTTGGGGTCAACAATAGAAAGAAGCCGGGATAACAGCGGGTCGAGCAATGTAAGGGACTGGCCAGAATAAGTTTTATGCATAATGTGCCCGCGACTGTGCTGTGCATCCATTCAGAGGTTCAACTCACAAGGGGTAAATGTAGACAGCTCTGCGAGATAATTCCTCTTTAATACTAAAAAAAGGGCGGAAAGATCATATTTTAATAGTAAAACAGGTCATGCAGGCGCGGACTAAAGAGGGAATATTAACAGGATAAAAACCGCAGGCTAAGAAGTTGTACAACTTTACAATGTTGTAATGTGCTGTTATTTATGGGTTTGTTGTCATTAAAACAAAACGAACTGATTTTTTAAGCTAAATATCTGTACAGATAGCTCGTTGTTGTATAACTTTATCGCATCGGTTATTAATCTTAAATGAATCCTATGAGGGTCAACCATGCAGACTAACGTTCGTATTCCCGCTTCAGTCTCTGACATCTCCGCGTATTTACACAGCGCCGCGCAGCCCTCACAACAGGCCATTCTTGGCTCCGTCGTGACGGAAATTATCAGTTCGGGCCGTAGTCTGAATCGTAAAGCGATCTGCTCAAAACTGATTGGCCGTTTACAGCATGTCACCAGTCCGGAAGAAGAACAGCACTATCATGCGCTGATTGGCCTGATTCTGGATCGCGGTTAACGCATCGCTGAAAATATGCCAGCGGCGGGAAAATAAAGAGAGCGTGTATTACTGAAAGACCAGGCCGGTATACTGCCGGTTTATAATCAATGTTGCTCAGAACAACGCTTTAATTTATTAAGATCAGTTGGTCGCTGCGTTTATTCGCGAGGCAAATATTCAGACCGGCCGGTCGCTGCGACAGAGCGTTATGTGCTGCTCTGTCGCAATGAAATCTCAGGCTGATTAACCAGCGAGACGTTGTGTCGTCATCACCAGCGTCACGTTCACCAGCTGCAGTGCCGCCGCCAGCACGATTAGCATGACAATCCACTGCTTTTTATTACGCCAGCCCTGAGTTCGCCAGAGATAAACCGCGCTGCCGATCAGTAAAGCGATAATGGCCAGTAGCCCCAGAATGATTATCTGCATCTTTTCTCTCTTAAACGATCAAAATAAAAATGGCTTCTGTGCCAGGCACAGAAGCCATTTTCACTGCTGACTCACGATCAGAAGACGCGTTTAAACGGTTTAACCGAAACCTGCTTATAGACGCCCGCCGCGAAGTAGGGGTCATCCTGTGCCCAGGATTGTGCTTCTTCTAATGACGGGAATTCAGCAATCACGGTTGAGCCGGTAAAGCCCGCTACACCAGGATCGTTGCTGTCGACAGCAGGCATCGGGCCTGCAATGATCAGGCGTCCCTCTTCCTGCAGCAGTTTGAGCCGTGCCAGATGGGCAGGGCGCACGGCATTACGTTTTTCCAGTGAATCTGCAGTATCTTCTGCATAAATGACGTAAAGCACTAAGGAACTCCCATTAACCAGAATTTCGCAACACGTTAAGTGATTGCCCATCAGAGTGCAAACGAAACCTCAGCGTGGTTAATGGCTCAGCATAAAGGGCTAAAAAGCGCTTTTCTTCAGGCCGGATGGCGGGAGTTATTGAAACTGATTGCTATTTGCATTTAAAATCGCTGCTTCATTCAATCACTGCGACTGTTATGACCACGCTGACTATGCCATTACCTAAACGCACGCCTGTCTCCATGTTGTTGTCTGTTGCTTTGCATGGGGCCGTGATAGCCGGAATTCTGTATGCTTCATTCCAGCAGGTGATTGAGGTGCCCAAAGCGTCGCAGCCTATCAGCGTTACCATGGTCGCCCCTGAAGTCCAGCCTGAGCCTGCACCGGCCATCGTGGAGCCGCCTGCGCCACAGCCCGAGCCTCAGCCAGAACCTGAACCGGTGCCGGAACCTCAGCCCGTGCCCGAACCGCCGAAAGCGGAGCCGGTGCCGATTCCCAAACCTGAGCCTAAGCCAAAGCCCAGACCGAAACCAGAGCACAAGCGGGAGCAGCCTAAACGCGAGGTGAAGCCGCGTCAGGAGAGCAAACCGCAGGCCGACCCGTTTAAGCAGGAAGCCCCGGCGACGCAGAACAAACCGACCACGGCGCCAAAATCTACGCCGTCACCCACCTCATCGGCCTCAACCGGCCCAAAAGCACTAAACGTCAGTAAGCCTGGCTATCCACAACGCGCATTTGCACTGCGTGTAGAGGGGCGGGTACGGGTGAAGTTTGATGTTGATAGTGAGGGACGGGTGGATAACATCCAGATCCTCTCTGCTGAGCCGCGCAATATGTTTGAGCGTGAAGTTAAGCAGGCGATGAAAAAGTGGCGCTATCAGAGCGGACGGCCAGGGCAGGGTCTGACCATGAATATCGTGTTTAAGATTAATGGTGGGGCCAGCATAGAATAATGCGTCAGGTCAGGCTGAAACAGCCTGACCTGTTTTTCATTCGCCGGGTTGCTGGTTAGCGCGACCGGCTGGCAGAGGACGGGAATTACCCTCATTGTCGACCGCCACATAAATAAACACCGCTTCCGTCGCAATGTAAGTTTGTCCAATCGGCTCAGACGACACTTTTTTGATCCACACTTCAACATTGATCGTCATGGAGCTGTTGCCGGTACGGAGACAGCTCGCATGGCAGCTCACCACATCGCCCACCGCGACGGGCTTCATAAATGACATGCCGTCAACGCGAACCGTCACCACGCGTCCTTCAGCGATCTCTTTCGCCAGGATAGCGCCACCCATATCCATCTGTGACATCAGCCAGCCACCAAAAATATCGCCGTTGGCGTTGGTGTCTGCTGGCATGGCGAGCGTACGCAGCACCATTTCGCCTTTCGGCAATGTATGTTTTTCGCCCATTGCTTCCACTTCTATGCAGGTGAATGCTAAAAAAATGCCCGGCGGACCGGGCAGATGATTATTTTTGTTCCTGCTGCGGCATCTGTCGCCAGATGTAAAGCCCGCTGAGCAGGGTAAACAGTAAGGTCAGACCGGAAAGACCGAACACTTTAAAGTTAACCCAAAACGCCTGAGATAACCAAAAGGCGACATAGATGTTTACCAGGCCGCAGATGAAGAAGAACAGCGCCCAGGCAACGTTGAGCCGACGCCAGACCGCATCGGGCAGTTGTAACTCTTTGCCCAGCATGCGCTGAATCAGCGTCTGCTCCATAAACCACTGGCTGTAGAGCAGGGCGGCGGCAAACAGGCTGTAGATAACCGTAACTTTCCACTTAATGAACTCATCGTTGTGGAACACCAGCGTCAGGGTGCCAAAGACCGCCACCAGCACAAAGGTGAAAATTGTCATCTTTTCCAGCTTGCGATAGAGCACCCAGCTGACAACCAGCGCCAGACCGGTCGCGACAATCAGTGCGCCCGAGGCGACAAAAATGTCATACAGCTTGTAGAAGATGAAAAAGACCACCAGGGGAAGAAAGTCGAGTAGCTGCTTCATAGTTTTTCCATTCAGAGTTGACTGCAAATGTGCCCGAAGGCACATCGTCAATCAACGTAACAGCATATAGAGCCGATAAAGATAGATAATCAACATCGCCGAAACCACATTGCCTGCCGCGGTGAAAATCACCGACGAGACATTCAGCGGTAAAACCGTCAGCGAAGAGAAGAACAGCATCACCACTACTTTGGCCAGCAGCCAGAGCAGAATAGCGGGGGCAATCAGCTTCACATTCTTCCACGCCATCCGCATGCTGGCCCTCATGGCGGCAAAAACACCCATCTTCTCACTGGCCACCATCACCGGAGCCAGCGACAGCAGAATCGTCAGCAGAATGCCTGGCACCACCAGCACCATAAAGCCCAGTTGCGCCACCAGCGTCATCAGGAAGGTGAGCAGCAGCAGCTTTGGCAGCAGCGGCGCTGAAGCACCAATCGCCCGCAACGCACTGACACGCTGGCCGGAAGAGACCATTGGGATCAGATAGAGCATTCCGCCGAGCAGCAGCGTGTTCCCCATCAGCGCAGCGAAGGTGCTGGCCGCCGAGGCGCGCAGCAGCACCTGCTGCTGTTCCGGTGACATATTCTGCACCATCTCAAACAGCGAACCGGCGCTATCGTCACCCTGTTGCAGGAGGGCCATCTGATCGGCACCCGGCGTCAGCACATGCACCAGCATGACGGTGATAAAAGCGGCCAGCAGCGACATCAACAGCACCGTAGCCAGTTGATGGCGCGCGAAATTTCCTGTGTCACGGTATAACGAGCTTGCCGTGATAGACATGTACACTCCTTTGAGGAACCGGGTTAATTAACCCGGCGATTGTACATGTTCTGGCAGCTCGCGGGCACCCGCTGCGGCATAACTTTCTGTCATGACAGGTAAAGATGGAGAAAAAAGGGCGGGAAGGCCATACCGGGCGCGGGCGCGATCGCAGGCTTCATTGTGGATACCAGCTTCGCCCGACATCGAAAATTCCCGACAGGGCGTCGGACGTTGTTCGTAAACTCCGCACGAGACACAGCCGCCAATCTCGCCCTCAAGGGCAACGCAGCGCGGCGCGCGATCGTTCGTTCCACGCATATTGCGCATTAACAGGCTGAGCGGTTCGGTTAATGCGGTCGGCACCGGGCCGCCTGCATCATCGGCTTCGGCCCAGTAAAATGAGACGCGGAAATGGGCGCAGCAGGCGCCACAGCTGACACAAGGGTTAGTTATTTCACTCATTTGATCACCCGCCCCTCCCAGGGCATCGAACCAAAATCACCAGAGAAGATAAGCAAAATAGGCCCGGCGAAATTATTCAGCAAGGGGAATTTTGCTGCGCCAGCCTGAGCCGAAATTGATCTAAATCAATTCATTGTTTTTTAAGTAATTTATCTGAAAGGTACAGAGTGCAATTTTCTGTAAATCACGTTAAATATTTGCCAGCAAAAAAGCGATGACGTTCGCGACATTAACATTAAGCAAAGGAGTGATGATGAAACTGGCAAAATGCGCGATGCTGCTGGCTCTGGCTTTACCCCAGCTGGCAATGGCCCACGAAGCAGGCGACTTCTTTATGCGTGCCGGCAGTGCCACCGTCCGGCCCACCGAAGGTTCCGATAATGTGTTAGGGATGGGCGAGTTCAGCGCATCCAACGATACGCAGCTGGGCCTGACCTTTACTTACATGGCAACGGACAACATTGGTGTCGAATTACTGGCCGCCACACCGTTCCGTCACAAAGTGGGCCTGGGCCCGACCGGAACACTGGCAACGGTACGCCAGTTACCGCCTACGCTGATGGTGCAGTACTACTTTTTTGACAGCAAGAGCAAAGCGCGTCCTTACGTTGGCGTGGGTATCAACTACACCACCTTTTACGATGCCGATTTCAATCAAACGGGCCGCGATGCGGGCCTGACCGATCTCAGCGTGAAGGATTCCTGGGGTGTAGCGGGTCAGGTCGGTCTGGATTATCAGATTAACCGTGACTGGATGCTGAACGCGTCGGTGTGGTACATGGATATTGATACTGAAGTGAAGTTTAAAGCGGGTGGCGAGCAGCAGAATATCAATATGCGCATCGATCCCTGGGTCTTCTTCTTCGGTGCGGGTTACCGTTTCTGATGATGAAGATGATAAAAAGGCCGCTGAATCAGCGGCCTTTTTTGTCTGTTAAGACATTATTTGATCTGCATATTGTTTACCACGGACTTCACGCCCGCCACGCTGCGCGTAACCTGAACGGCACGATTAGCCATCTGTGGTGATGAAACAAAACCGCTCAGCTGAACTTTACCTTTAAAGGTTTCTACGTTGATTTCAGTTGATTTCAGTGAGTCATCTTTCAGCAGTTCACCTTTAACTTTTGTGGTCACCACGGTGTCATCAATATAGCCACCGGTTCCCTCTTTGGTTGCGGTTGGCGCACAGGCGCTCAGTGTCAGCGCAACCACGCCCGCCAGTACAGCACCTGTCAGCAGTTTAACGAATTTCATTGCTTTCTCTCCCTGTCACAAAATGGATGCGACGTTACCGTAACGGCGCATTGTCATTGTGGTGCAGATTTTGCAAAAAGGGCAAATGGGGGAATGAAAAAAAAGGAAACAAATCATGCCTTATCGCGCGATAAGGCATGCTGGCAGGATTAACGGCTGGCGGCTTTAAGGCGGCTGACAAAGTTCTTCAGCTCGCTCAGCATCACCTCAGGCTCTGAATGATGTTTTTCGATGATTCTGACAATCGCAGAGCCGGAGATCGCGCCCGCAGCGCCCGCAGCGATCGCTTCCTTCACCTGTTCAGGCTCAGAGATACCAAAGCCCTGCAGCGGCGGGGCTGCATGGTATTCACGCAGCTTGTCGATCAGATGCTGCAACGGCAGGCTGGCGCGGTTTTCAGCACCGGTAACGCCCGCGCGCGACAGCAGGTAGGTGTAACCCCGTCCGTGCGAAGCGATCTCACGCAGCAGCTCATCGCTGGCGTTGGGCGGACAGATGAAGATGGGTGCCACGCCATGACGCAGCGCGGCCTGACGGAAGGGCGCGGACTCTTCAACGGGCACATCTGCCACCAGCACCGAATCCACACCCGCCTCTGCACAACGGGCATAGAACTCATCCACACCGTTGGTGAAGACCAGATTGGCGTACATCAGCAATCCAATCGGCAGATCCGGATACTTACGGCGGATAGCGGCCAGCATTTCAAAGCATTGGCTGGTGTTGGTGCCCGCCGCAAAGGCGCGTAACGTCGCATTCTGGATGGTCGGGCCATCTGCAAGGGGATCGGAGAAGGGAATACCCAGCTCCAGTGCATCCGCGCCCCCTTCAACCAGGGCGTCAATCACGCGCAGTGAAAGCTCCGGTGACGGGTCGCCCAGCGTAACAAAAGGAACGAAAGCCCCTTCGTTATTCGCTGACAGACGCGTAAACAGTTGATTGTAACGTTCCATCAGATTTCTCCCTGCGCTGTCAAAATGTCATGAACGGTGAAAATATCTTTGTCGCCGCGGCCAGAGAGGTTGACCACAATCAACTGCTCTTTTTCCGGCTCAGCCTGAATCATCTTCATGGCGTGCGCCAGGGCGTGGGATGACTCCAGCGCCGGAATAATACCTTCATCGCGACAGAGCTGTTTAAAGGCGGCCAGCGCTTCGTTATCGGTGATGGAGACATATTCCGCACGACCGATGCTGTTCAGGTGCGCATGCTGCGGGCCTACCGACGGGAAGTCGAGACCGGCAGAGATCGAGTAAGACTCCTCAATCTGGCCATCATGGGTCTGCATCATCGGCGATTTCATACCGAAGTAGATGCCGACGCGACCGTGCTTGAGCGGCGCGCCATGCTCGCCGGTCTCAATGCCGTGGCCCGCAGGCTCTACGCCGATCAGCTTCACGCTGGTCTCATCGATAAAGTCGGCAAACATGCCGATGGCATTGGAGCCGCCGCCCACACAGGCGAGGATCGCATCGGGCAGGCGACCTTCTCTTTCCAGAATCTGCTTTTTAGTCTCTTCGCCAATCATGCGCTGGAACTCACGCACAATCGTCGGGAAGGGATGCGGACCCGCCGCGGTGCCGAGCATATAGTGTGATGTCTCGTAGCTGCCAGACCAGTCGCGCAGCGCTTCGTTACAGGCATCTTTCAGCGTGGCGGAGCCGCTGTGCACCGGGATCACTTCTGCGCCCATCAGACGCATACGGAAGACGTTGGGTGACTGACGCTCCACATCTTTTGCGCCCATATAGATGCGGCATTTCATGCCCAGCAGCGCACAGGCCAGCGCTGAAGCTACGCCGTGCTGACCCGCACCGGTTTCGGCAATGATTTCGTTTTTGCCCATGCGTTTGGCTAACAACGCCTGACCCAGCACCTGGTTGGTCTTGTGCGCGCCACCGTGCAGCAGATCTTCACGCTTAAGATAGAGGCGGGTTTTGGTGCCTTTAGTCAGGTTTTTGCAAAGCGTCAGGGCGGTAGGGCGACCCGCATAGTTCTTCAGCAGGTCGGTAAACTCGGCCTGAAACTCAGGATCTTTCTGGGCGTCGACAAACGCCTGTTCCAGCTGGCGCAGGGCTGGCATCAGGATTTGCGGAACATACATTCCGCCAAATTCGCCAAAGTAGGGATTAAGTAACGTCATTTTTTATCTTCCTTTCTCGGGCCCGCCGTTGAGCAGGCCAGGCAAATCAGTAGGCTCGCAGTGTCTGAAACACAGCGGCAATTTTACGGGCATCTTTGATGCCAGGCGCGCTTTCCACGCCAGAGTTGAAGTCCAGTCCGGCACAGCCGAGCTGCGCGGCTTCAACACAGTTATCCGCGCTCAGGCCACCGGCCAGCAGTACATTGTTGAGCGTCTGTCCCTGCAACAGTGACCAGTCGAAACGCTGTCCGGTTCCACCGTCGCCATTATCAAACACATAACGGTCAACATGAGGCCAGTCGCGCGCCGGTAAGGTGCCTTCAATGCGCAGCGCCTTCCAGATTTGAATCTCTGCTGGCAGAGCCGCGCGCAGTTCAGCCACAAACTCCGGCGTCTCGTTGCCATGCAACTGCACTGCAGCGAGTGAAAGCGCACCGGTTTGCGTGACAACGTCACTTACAGCGGCATTGCGGAACACGCCGACGTAGCGCAGCGGCGCCGCAGCGATCACGGTCTGCGCCGTGGCGGTGTCAATCTGGCGCGGAGAACCTTCCGCGAAGATCAGACCGCCATAGATTGCCCCGGCTTCATAGGCGGCGCGCGCATCTTCGGCACGGGTCAGGCCGCACACTTTATTGCTGCCCAGCGTGACCCGACGCACTGCTGCGGTCAGGTCGGCCTCTTCCATCAGTGCAGAACCAATCAGGAAGCCGTTGGCAAAGTGGCTCAGCTCGCGAATATCGGCATAGCTGTTAATGCCTGATTCGCTGATTACCGTGACGCCGTGCGACAGGCGCGGTGCCAGCTGACGGGTGCGGTTAAGATCGATAGAGAGGTCACGCAGATCGCGGTTGTTGATACCCACGACTTTGGCCTGCAGCGCGATAGCCCGCTCCAGTTCCTCTTCATTACTCACTTCAGTCAGAATGCCCATCTTCAGGCTGTGCGCCACAGCGGCCAGCTGACGATACTGCTCATCATCCAGCACTGACAGCATCAGCAGAATCGCATCAGCCTGGTAGTAACGTGCCAGATAGATCTGATAAGGGTCGATGATAAAATCTTTGCACAGCACCGGCTGGGTGATGGCCGCGCTGACAATCGGCAGAAAGGCGAAGTCGCCCTGAAAATATTTCTCATCGGTCAGCACAGACACCGCGGAAGCGTAATGGCGGTAGACCCCGGCAATGGCGGCTGGATCGAAATCCTCGCGAATAATGCCTTTCGAGGGAGAGGCCTTTTTACACTCCAGGATAAACGCGGTTCTTGCACCCTGCAGCGCGTCGTAGAAATGACGGCTGGCGGGTTCAATGCTGTTCTGAAAGGTAGAGAGAGGCTGCTGCTGCTGACGGGCTTCAACCCAAATCGCTTTGTCCTGAACAATTTTTTCTAACACGGTGCCTTTCATGATTATCCTCTTGCTGCCAGTGCGACAACACGCTCATAAGCCTGTCCGCTGCGGATGGCGTTAAGCGCCTGCTGTGCGTTTTCACGCAGATCTTCCTGACCGAATACTTTAAGCAACATCGCCACGTTGACGGCGACGGCCTCCTCATGGGCCTGCTGGCCATTACCCTGGAGTAAAGAGGTCAGAATGTCACGATTTTCTTCCGGCGTGCCGCCCGCCAGCGCCTCTTTGGGATGGAAGCCAAAACCAAAGTCCTCTGGCGAGAGCTGATAGCGCGTAATTTCACCTTCACGCAGTTCGGCCACATGGGTTACATCGTGCAGCGCCACTTCATCCATACCGCCACCGTGAACCACCGCCGCGCGCTGATAACCCAGCACTTTCAGCGTCTGGGCAATCGGCATTACCAGTTCCGGGCTGTAGACGCCAATCACTGCCAGTGGCGGGCGTGCCGGGTTGATCAGCGGGCCCAGCACGTTAAACAGCGTACGGGTCTTAAGCTGCTGGCGGACCGGCATCGCGTGGCGAAATCCGGTGTGATACTGCGGCGCAAACAGGAAGCAGACATTCAGATCGTCCAGCGCCTGGCGTGCCCGGTCAGCGGGCATATCGAGATTGATGCCAAAGGCAGCCAGCAGGTCAGAAGATCCCGATTTGCTGGAGACGCTGCGGTTGCCGTGCTTCGCCACTTTCAGACCGCAGGTCGCGGCGACAAAGGCGCTGGCAGTCGAGATATTAATGCTGTTACTGCCATCGCCGCCGGTGCCCACAATGTCGGCAAACGCATAATCAGGGCGGGGAAAAGGTTTGGCATCTTCCAGCAGCGCGGTGGCGGCTCCGGCGATCTCTTCCGGCGTTTCACCGCGCACTTTCATGGCGATCAGCGCGGCAGCGAGCTGCGTTGGCTCCAGCTGTCCGGTAATGATGGCGCTGAACAGCTGATGACTCTCAGCCTGATTCAGCGTCTGCGCCTGGTAAAGTTTTTCCAGTGTCTGTTGCATATTTATTCTCCCTGTTACTTCGCCAGCGCCCAGGCCAGCGTCTGCTCAAGCAGGCGCGCGCCCTGAGAAGTCAAAATCGATTCAGGATGGAACTGAAATCCGCATACGCGATCGGTTTCATGGCGAACGGCCATCACCATCCCGTTGTAACTGGCGTTCACCGTCAGCTCATCCGGCGTGTTGCTGCCCACCAGCGAGTGGTAGCGCGCCACCGGCAGCGGATTGCTCAGACCGGCAAACATCGCCTCGCCGTCATGGTCGATTGAAGAGGCTTTGCCATGCAGGATCTCGCCTGCCTGGCCCACATGGCCGCCATAAGCTTCGACAATCGCCTGGTGACCCAGACAGATGCCGATAATTGGCAGACGACCACGCAGCACCCGCAGCAGCTCCGGCATACAGCCAGCATCTTTTGGCGCGCCGGGACCAGGAGAGAGCATCAGCACCGGGTTCTCCATCCGCTGCAGCTGTTCAATTAACAGTTCGGCAGGCAGGTTGTTGCGATAGATCACCACGTTGTGACCAAAGGTGCGCAGCTGATCAACCAGGTTATAGGTAAAAGAGTCGATGTTATCGAGCAGCAGAATATCGGCCATCAGAAGATCTCCTTGCAGTGATGGGCAGTCGCGATAGCGCGCAGTACGGCGCGCGCTTTGTTGCGGCTTTCATCAGCTTCAGCCTGCGGATTAGAATCCAGCACCACACCTGCGCCCGCCTGAACGGTGGCGACGCCATCTTCTACATAGGCGGAGCGGATAACGATACAGGTATCGAGATCGCCCTGGGCGGTGAAGTAGCCCACCGCGCCGCCGTAGCTGCCGCGACGGGTGCGTTCAGCCCCGGCAATCAACTGCATGGCGCGAACTTTTGGTGCACCGCTCAGCGTGCCCATGTTCATACAGGCACGATACGCGTGCAGCACATCGAGGTCCGCGCGCAGCGTGCCCACCACGCGGGAAACCAGATGCATCACAAATGAGTAGCGGTCAACTTTGGTCAGGTCAGCCACGTAACGGCTACCGGGCACGCAGATTCGCGCCAGATCGTTACGCGCCAGATCCACCAGCATCAGATGTTCAGCCAGCTCTTTATGGTCGGTACGCATCTCCAGCTCAATGCGGCTGTCGAGATCGCGGTCCAGTGAGCCATCAGCATGGCGGCCACGCGGGCGGGTACCGGCAATCGGGTAGATCTCAATCTGACGGGAGGTGGCGTCATACTTCAGCGAACTCTCCGGCGACGCGCCAAACAGAGAGAAATCCTGATCCTGCATGAAAAACATGTAGGGGCTGGGATTGCTGTTTTTCAGTGTCTCATAAGCAGCCAGCGGCGACGGGCACGGCAACGAGAAGCGGCGTGACGGTACGACCTGGAAAATTTCGCCGATGCGAACTGCCTGCTGCAGGGTGCGTACTACGTCGCAATACTCTTCATCACTCTGGCTGGTGGTCAGCGTCATCTGTTCAACCGGCTGGACCGGCAGAGCCGGTGCCGGCTGCAGCATCTGGCCGTGCAACTGCTCGATGCGGCGCTGCAGGCGCTGGAACTCGCTGGTGGACGGGCAGAACAGGCTGGCCTGCAGACGCGCACTGCGGGTCTGGTGATCGATCACCAGTAAGGTCTCTGCCAGGTAAAAACAGTAGTCGGGGCAGCGTTGCTGATTATCCAGCTCCGGCAGGGTTTCAAAACCGGCAACCAGATCATAAGCAAACAGGCCACCCAGCAGCACGGCTTCGCGTTCATCGGCAGGAGAGTTGACCAGTTGTGGAATCAGACGCAGTGCATCAAACACCGACAGTGCCTTGAGGCGGGAATCTTCATCCTGCTGATGGTCGGTGCTCTGGGGGAAAGTCAGCTCGCGTCCATCGGGACGAACCTGATTGCTGACCGACGCAGGCAGGGCCTCATCCAGCAGCAGCAGCAGGGCGCGGCCATTTTCTGACAACGCCTGAACGGTGACATTATTGCCCATTGCGCTGACGCGCAGCGCGCTGTCGACAATCAGCAGGCTTTTTAAGTTGCGCTTGCTGTCGATGTCAGCGGATTCAAGCAGCAGGGTTGCCGGACGTGCGCCGCACAGCTGGTGAAACACTGCGGCCGGATCTTCGCGGTAGGGTGCGGTGCCGGTAATCAACTTCACTGTAGGTTTCGCATTTGGCATGATGATTTCTCTAAATTTCGCTCAAAAAAAAGCCCGCTCGGTGGCGGGCTCAGGTATTAGCACAGCGTTTACGCAAAGTGTGCACGACCCTGTCGCCCGTTTTCGGGAACATCGCGCCAACCGTTTAAATGCGTGATTACAACAGCCATGATTGAATACCCGTTACGTGTGAACTTGTGTACTAGTTAACGGGTTCAGGGCGGAAATGTCAATACACTTTTTCACTGACCGTGAAAATCGTTATCATGCTGGCCGGTTTAGTTTTTGCAGGAGTTCTCTTGAGCGATATCGCCCGTTTCCCGGTTTATGATTTACACAGCCACACGCGTGCCTCCGACGGCTTACTGACGTCAGCAGCCCTGGTGCAGCGAGCGGTTGAGATGCGCGTCGGCGTACTGGCGATCACCGATCACGACAGCGTTGCAGGGGTAGATGAAGCGCAGCAAACGGCAATCGATCACGATTTACCGATAAAAGTGCTGGCGGGCGCAGAAATCTCCACCCTGTGGGAAAACCATGAGATTCATATCGTGGGACTCAACATTGATATCCGCCATCCGGCGATGGTGGCGTTTCTGGCCGGACAACATGCCTGTCGGCAGGCACGTGCAGAAGAGATTGGTGAGCGACTGGCGAAGGCACGTATCCCGGATGCGCTGGCGGGAGCCACGCGACTGGCTGATGGCGGCATCATTACCCGCGGTCACTTTGCCCGCTTCCTGATTGAACAGGGTAAAGCAGAGAATATGGTGCAGGTGTTCAAAAATTATCTGGCGCGTGGCAAAACCGGTTACGTGCCGCCACAATGGTGTACAATTAAACAAGCTATTGATGCGATTCATCATTCTGGTGGCTGCGCTGTGCTGGCGCATCCTGGCCGTTACGGTTTATCGGCAAAGTGGCTCAAGCGGCTGGTCGCCCATTTCCGCGAAGCGGGCGGCGATGCGATGGAAGTTGCGCAGTGCCAGCAGCCACCCAATGAGCGCACGACGCTGGCGCAATACGCCAGAGATAATGAACTGGCCGCATCACAAGGTTCTGATTTTCATCAACCCTGTCCGTGGATTGAACTGGGCCGCAAACTCTGGCTGCCCGCGGCGGTTGAGCCGGTCTGGGAACGCTTCCCTGATCTGGCTCCCGGCCTGGCAATCACGGAAAGGTGACACGAGGTTTCTATGAGTCAATTGTTTCATATTCATCCGGACAACCCGCAGCCTCGCCTGATTAATCAGGCGGTAGACTACCTGAACAAAGGCAGCGTCATTGTTTATCCAACCGATTCCGGCTATGCGCTGGGCTGTCGGCTGGAAGAGAAGGGGGCGATGGAGCGTATCTGTCGTATCCGTCAGCTCGACGGGCACCACAACTTTACCCTGATGTGCCGCGATCTCTCTGAGCTGTCGGTCTACTCGCAGGTGGGCAACTCAGCGTTTCGCCTGCTGAAAAACAACACGCCAGGCAACTACACCTTTATCCTCAAGGCGACCAAAGAGGTGCCGCGCCGCCTGATGAATGAAAAACGTAAGACCATTGGTCTGCGCGTGCCCTCTAATCCCGTGGCGCTGGCGCTGCTGGAAGCACTGAATCAGCCGATGATGTCGACCTCATTAATCCTGCCGGGCAACGATTTCACCGAGTCCGATCCGGAAGAGATCCAGCACAGCATCGGCAAGCTGGTCGATCTGATTATCGACGGCGGTACGCTAGGCCAGCAGCCGACCACGGTGGTCGATCTGACCACCGATGCGCCGGAAATTGTGCGTGAAGGGGTAGGCGATACCCGCCCGTTCCTGTAAGCCCTCAGGCTCAGGCACCGCGTGTCGGTGTCTGGGCCAGATTCGACTCTAACCAGCTTTTGAACTGGCCGTAAGGGATATAAAGTGACACATCTTTCAGGATCACTTTGTTATTACGCCCATTTTTAATTGAGTCAGAATAGCCAACAATCACGCCGCCCAGCGTATCATCACGGTTATAAACGCCGCCGCCCGACATTCCCTGAACAACGCCTGCATTGGAGGCCATGGCTATACAGGGACTTTTATTCCAGTTATTCCGAATTGCCGTGCGGGCTAAATTAACTCCCGTCGATTCAACCGGCATCGCCGAAATAAAGCTATAGCCATACATTTTAACCGGATCGCCGATGTCGCTGTTGCGGAACTTAGTCAGCGTGCTGGCGTCATTCTTGTGATAAATAATCGCAAGGTCGCAATAAGGGTGATAAGACTTGACGCGCTGCACGGCAGTTTTGGCGACGTGCGCAGCCGTCAGGCTATATTCAGGCGTCAGAGGAATGCTGGTGCCCAGTGTGCCGAGACCGAGGATCGTCGGAATGCCAGTCACGCTCATATCTACGTGCTGCATCGCCGTACGACTGTACTCAGTGTGGCCCACAGAACACCCGCTCAGCACCAGTGCAGCAAGCACCGGGCACAGCAACAGGTTTTTCATGATGGGTTTCTTTATTCAGGCATGTCGGGAAATCCCTGGTGAAGATTTTTGACATGCAAGCAAGGTTCATCACTGAACCGTATTAACGCAACAACTCCGGATGCGCCGGTTTATTGGATTAATGTAAAAAGACTATTTTTATAAACGAATAACAAAAGCCGGACTTCATTGTTGCAGGACCCCTCTATCGTGAGTCCTGCTTTTTATTGTGCTACAGGAATAAATTATATCAGCTTAATAGTGTCGTACAATTTATTAAAGCTAATAAGAATCAAATGTTATGAAAAATAAGGTTTTAAATAAATCTGCCTTAAGAATAATCTGACATTTTTATATTTACCGACCATTTGTGATGGATAAAATCAACCTGGCAGTTGTTTATTCTGATTTTAATGTTTTATGAAGAAGATTAAAAGCAAGAGTGAATCTATAGAAGTGTAAGATAGTGTTATGGTTTTCATCACCAGAACATCATTTTGATGCCTCCTGAGTGGTAAGAAAATTTAATTGTCATCAGCTATAAAGTTTTCAATAGATGCATTTTATTAATCAAAGGTCTTGTCAGATGATCGCACATTATTCAGAAGCGTATTAAGGATTAATAGAGTTAAAACTATTTGAGGCCAACTCTTCTTTATTGGCTATTAACCCACTCATAAAGCGCGTTACTTCAGGGGGAAATGTCTGTATAATGGGGCCGAATTAATAGGTTAACCTGTTGATTCAGAAAGAATTATCACCCTACCGTGACGCCTGGGAAGGCGACAAAGAGGAAGCTCAATGAGCGAAAAGTTACAGAAAGTCTTAGCGCGTGCCGGTCATGGCTCGCGTCGTGAAATCGAATCGATGATTGCCGCTGGCCGTGTCAGCGTCGACGGCAAGATCGCCACCCTGGGCGACCGCGTCGAAAGCAGCAAATCTCTGAAAATCCGTATTGATGGTCATCTGGTCTCGATTGCTGAATCAGCAACCGAAGTTTGCCGCGTGCTGGCTTACTACAAACCAGAAGGTGAACTCTGTACCCGCAGCGATCCTGAAGGGCGCCCAACGGTATTTGACCGCCTGCCTCGTCTGCGCGGTTCACGCTGGATTGCCGTTGGCCGTCTGGATGTGAATACCTGTGGCCTGATGCTCTTCACCACTGACGGTGAACTGGCGAACCGCCTGATGCATCCGAGCCGTGAAGTGGAACGTGAATATGCGGTGCGCGTCTTTGGTCAGGTCGACGATGATAAAATTCGTCAGCTGAGCAAGGGCGTTCAGCTGGAAGATGGCCCGGCTGCCTTTAAAACCCTGAAATTTGGCGGTGGAGAAGGGATCAACCAGTGGTACAACGTGACCCTGACCGAAGGACGTAACCGTGAAGTGCGTCGTTTATGGGAAGCGGTCGGTGTGCAGGTCAGTCGTCTGATGCGTGTTCGCTACGGCGATATCACCTTACCAAAAGGCCTGCCACGCGGTGGCTGGACCGAACTGGATCTGCCTGCGGTTAACTACCTGCGTAACCTGGTGGAAATGGATGATGAAACGGTCACCAAACTGGTGGTCGAAAAAGATCGTCGTCGCACCAAAGCGAACCAGATTCGTCGTGCCGTGAAACGTCACAGTAAAGTGAGCAGCACCCCACGTGCACCACGCCGCAATCCGGGCAGCAAACGTAACTCCGGCTAAGCACGTTGCCCGATCGCTAAAAACGCAGCCCCAGGGCTGCGTTTTCTTTTTCTGTTACCAGTCAATTCCCTGTTGAGCCTGTATCCCGGCATCAAAAGCGTGCTTAACCGGCCGCATCTCAGTCACCGTATCCGCCATCTCAGTCAGGCTGCGATGACAGCCACGTCCGGTAATGATGACGCTCTGATGCGCCGGGCGCTGTTGCAGGGCCACTATCAGCTCTTCCAGTGGCAGATAATCCATGCTGACCATATAAGTGATTTCGTCGAGCACCACCAGATCCAGCTGCTCATCGGCCAGCATCCGTTTTGCATGTTGCCACACCGCCATACAGGCGGCGGTATCCGTTTCGCGATTCTGCGTATCCCAGGTAAAGCCGGTTGCCATCACCTGAAATTCAACACCGTGCTGTTCCAGCAGGTTGCGCTCGCCATTCGGCCAGTCACCTTTAATAAACTGGATAGCCGCCGCGCGTTTGCCATGACCGGTGGCGCGGAGTGCCGTGCCAAAGGCCGCAGTGGTTTTGCCTTTGCCATTGCCGGTAAAGACCATCAGGATGCCACGAACCTCCGTGGCTGCAGCAATACGCGCGTCAACCTGTTCTTTTAATCGCTGCTGACGCTGTTGATGACGATCGTCAGCCATTATTCAGCGGCTCCCGGTTTTCTGCCTGGCTGGGCATCAAAGCTGATCCCGGTTTTGCGACGGCTGTCATCACCCATCAGATAAAGGTAGAGCGGCATCAAATCGGCAGGGGTTTTCAGCTTATTGGCATCTTCCTGCGGGAACGCGCTGGCACGCATTTTGGTTCGCGTCCCGCCTGGATTAATACAGTTCACCCGCAGCGACTGGTTCTTATACTCATCAGCCAGTACCTGCATCATGCCTTCGGTAGCAAATTTAGAGACGGCGTAAGCCCCCCAGCCCGCGCGACCGGTGCGGCCCACGCTGGAGGTGGTAAACACCAGTGAACCGGCATCCGATTTTAACAGCAGCGGCAACAGCGCCTGCGTCAGGAAGAAGGTGGCGTCCAGGTTGATGTTCATCACCTGCTGCCAGACCTGTGGGTCAAGTTCAGCCAGCGGCACAATCTCACCGAGGATACCGGCGTTATGCAGCACGCCGTCAAGACGCGGGAACTGCTGTGCCAGCTGTTCTGCCAACTGCTGGCAACGTTCTGGTGTCGCTTCGGCCAGATCGAACACCACAGTGTGAGCAGGGCAGAGATTGAGTTGATTGATCGCCTGTTCGACCTGCTGAAGCTTCTCAGGGTTACGGCCCATCAGGATCACTTCTGCGCCATAGCGGGCATAAGTCAGCGCCGCTTCCCGGCCAATGCCATCTGAAGCGCCAGTGACCAGGATAATGCGATGATTGAGCAGGTCGCTTTTCGGTTGATAATGCACAGCGGGGTCCTCCAGCGAAAACAGCATGATTCCGCTTTATGCCTGAATTTACGAATGGGCGCAATCGCCAACCCACGCATTCTGTGCCAGCTGCTGGCATTTCAGGCGACGAAGCGGGGCAAAACGGCTAAACTGGCGAACTGTTTTTGATTCTCTGTTTACTAAGGCGACCTATGGATTTTATTTCAACGTATGGACTGTTTTTAGCGAAAGTGGTGACACTGGTGGTTGCCGTCGCTGTGATTGTCATGATTGTGATGAATGCCGCGTTACGCAAACGGGCACAAAACGGTCAGCTTCGGCTGACTCATCTGGATGATGATTATCAACAGATGAAAGAGGATTTGCAGCTGGCAAAAATGAAGCCTCAGGCACAAAAAGTCTGGCTGAAAAATCATAAGAAAAGTGAAAAACTGAAAGCCAAAGCGGAAAAGCAGGCGGCGAAGCAGGGGCAGGCAGACAGTGCGAAGCCCACGCTCTATGTGCTCGATTTCAAAGGCAGCATGGACGCCCATGAGGTGACCTCACTGCGCGAAGAGATTTCAGCCGTGCTGGCCGTGAAGCAGCCTGGCGATGAAGTGCTGCTGCGTCTTGAAAGCCCGGGCGGCGTGGTTCATGGCTATGGCCTGGCAGCCTCGCAGCTGCAGCGTCTGCGCGATCAGGGTCTGCGCATCACGGCGGCCGTGGATAAAGTGGCAGCCAGCGGCGGTTACATGATGGCCTGCGTGGCCGATCGCATTGTGGCGGCACCTTTCTCGATTATTGGCTCCATCGGCGTGGTTGCGCAGATCCCCAATTTCAACCGCCTGCTGAAACGGAACGATATTGATATTGAGCTGCATACCGCCGGACAGTACAAGCGCACGCTGACGCTGTTTGGTGAAAACACCGAAGAGGGACGTGAGAAGTTCCAGGAAGATCTCGACGAAACGCACCTGCTGTTCAAGCAGTTTGTCCACCAGATGCGCCCGTCACTCGACATCGATCAGGTGGCAACCGGTGAACACTGGTATGGCCGCCAGGCGCTGGACCTCGGCCTGATTGACGAAATCGGCACCAGCGATGATCTGATCATCCGTCAGATGGATAAGTTCAGCGTGCTCGGCGTGCATTATGCCCGCCGCCGTAAGGTGATGGATCGCTTTACGCAGAGCGCCGGCTCGGTGGCAGAGCGCCTGCTGCTGAAACTCTGGCAGCGCGGCGAAAAGCCACTGCTCTGATGATGCGAAACCCGGCCTGCGCCGGGTTTTTTATTCCAGGTGGTAGAGCGGCGACAGCACCACGGCAAGGTGTTTGAACACGTTAAACACCGCCGTGGTTTTTGCCGTCGGCAGTCCATCGGCATCAAGAAAAAACGGTCCGCGAAATACCAGCACATCTCCCTGCTGAATCACCTCATCCGCCTGCATTCCCGCTAAATAATCATCATGTTCTTTGATCAGTGCATTGGCCTTTTCCAGCAACGCCTGGCGGGAAATAGCCTGAGTTGAACTCTGCATTTATTCACTCCTGTTTGACAGCACTCTAATCCTTTCTATATTACTGGCGAGTCACGCGGTGTGACAAATCGGCGTAATCGATGAAAACCTGGCGTAAGTCCGGGCTGAGTGCTAATTAAGTTGCGTAACAGATTTTATCAGGTAGAGTGTGGGCGATTCCGATTTCAGGGATTTTGCACCAGGATGTGCGATGAGTTCAGATAGAAAAAGCACTCTTTATCATGCAGTTGCATAACGCCACATCATCTGATCTGAGATTGACCCCTCCGCCTTGAAATGTTAAACAGGCGCAGCAATATTGAACCCATTGGGTTTTTGGGCATCCAATCCTCTCCCGTTAAGCAGGATGTTTTCATTAGGTAAAGGTAAATATGGGTAAAGCACTCGTTATTGTTGAGTCCCCGGCAAAGGCTAAAACAATCAATAAATACCTGGGTAGTGATTACGTGGTTAAATCCAGCGTTGGTCATATCCGGGATCTGCCGACCAGTGGTTCAACCGCGAAGAAAAGTGCTGACGCCTCGACAGATAAAAAAGTCAAAGACGCTTCGACTGACAAGAAAGTCAAAAAAGTTAAAAAAGATGAGAAGGCCGCACTCGTCAGCCGCATGGGTGTTGACCCCTATCACGGCTGGGAAGCGGACTATCAGATTCTGCCCGGCAAAGAGAAAGTGGTTGCCGAACTGAAGGCGTTAGCCGCCAATGCTGACCACATCTATCTCGCAACCGACCTTGACCGCGAAGGGGAAGCCATTGCCTGGCACCTGCGGGAAGTGATTGGTGGTGATGACTCGCGCTTCAGCCGGGTCGTGTTTAACGAAATAACCAAGAATGCGATTCGTCAGGCGTTTGAAAAGCCGGGCGAACTGAATATTGATCGGGTGAATGCTCAGCAGGCGCGTCGCTTTATGGACCGCGTGGTGGGCTACATGGTCTCGCCACTGCTGTGGAAAAAGATCGCCCGTGGTCTCTCTGCCGGACGTGTGCAATCCGTTGCCGTTCGTCTGGTGGTGGAACGTGAACGTGAGATTAAAGCTTTTGTTCCCGAAGAATACTGGGAAGTTAATGCCGCGCTGACCACGCCGAAAGGTGATGAGCTGTCGATGGACGTGACGCACAAAGGGGATAAAGCCTTCCGTCCGGTCAACCGCGAAGAAACGTATGCTGCCGTCGCGCTGCTGGAAAAAGCGCGCTATGAGATCGTGGATCGTGAAGATAAGCCGACCAGCAGCAAGCCGGGCGCGCCTTATATCACCTCGACACTGCAGCAGGCTGCCAGCACCCGTCTCGGCTTTGGCGTTAAGAAGACCATGATGATGGCCCAGCGGCTGTATGAAGCGGGCCACATTACTTATATGCGTACCGATTCGACCAACCTGAGTCAGGATGCGGTCGCCATGGCGCGTGGTTATATCGAAAGCAATTTCGGTAAAAAGTATCTGCCTGAAAACGCCATAACTTACGCCAGCAAAGAGAACTCCCAGGAAGCGCACGAAGCGATTCGTCCTTCTGATGTGGAAGTGGTGGCGGAAAAGCTGAAAGATATGGAAGCGGATGCGCAGAAACTCTATCAGCTGATCTGGCGTCAGTTTGTTGCCTGTCAGATGACACCAGCGAAATATGACTCCAGCACCATTACTGCCGCCGCCGGTGATTTCCGGCTCAAAGCGAAAGGCCGTATTCTGCGTTTCGACGGCTGGACCAAAGTGATGCCTGCGCTGCGTAAGAATGATGAAGATCGTACGCTGCCTGCGGTAAGCGTGGGCGATGTTCTGGACCTGCAACAACTGCTGCCCGGTCAGCACTTCACTAAACCACCGGCGCGCTTCAGCGAAGCGTCACTGGTGCGTGAGCTGGAGAAGCGCGGAATTGGTCGTCCATCTACCTACGCCGCCATTACCTCGACGATTCAGGATCGTGGCTACGTACGGGTTGAAAACCGCCGTTTTTATGCGGAAAAAATGGGTGAAATCGTCACCGATCGTCTGGAAGAGAACTTCCGCGAACTGATGAATTATGATTTTACCGCCCGCATGGAGAGCAACCTTGACCAGGTTGCCAATAACCAGGCGCAATGGAAAGCGGTACTCGACCACTTCTTCACCGATTTTACCCAGCAGCTTGAACTGGCTGAGAAAGATCCTGAAGAGGGCGGCATGCAGCCGAACCAGATGGTGCTGACCTCGATTGACTGTCCGACCTGTAGCCGTCCGATGGGGATTCGAACTGCCAGTACCGGCGTCTTCCTGGGCTGTTCCGGCTATGCGCTGCCGCCTAAAGAGCGCTGCAAACAGACCATCAACCTGATCCCGGAAAATGAAGTTCTCAATATTCTGGAAGGGGATGATGCTGAAACCAACGCCCTGCGTGCCCGTCGTCGCTGCCAGAAGTGTGGCACGGCCATGGACAGCTACCTGATCGATAACGAACGTAAGCTGCATGTCTGTGGTAATAACCCGGAGTGTGATGGTTACGAGATTGAGAAGGGCGAATTCCGCATCAAAGGCTATGACGGCCCGGTGGTGGAGTGCGAGAAGTGTGGTTCGGAGATGCACCTGAAGATGGGACGCTTTGGTAAGTACATGGCGTGTACCAATGAAGAGTGCAAAAACACCCGCAAGATCCTGCGCAGTGGTGAAGTTGCACCGCCGAAAGAGGATCCGGTTCCGCTGCCAGAGCTGGCGTGTGAGAAGTCAGATGCTTACTTCGTGTTGCGTGACGGTGCGGCGGGCGTTTTCCTCGCGGCCAACACCTTCCCGAAATCACGCGAGACGCGTGCGCCGCTGGTGGAAGAGCTTCAGCGCTTCAAAGATCGTCTGCCTGAGAAGCTGAAATATCTGGCCGACGCGCCAGCAGCCGATCCGGAAGGCAACAAAACGCTGGTGCGGTTCAGCCGCAAGACCAAACAGCAGTATGTCTCCTCAGAAAAAGAGGGCAAGGCAACCGGCTGGTCCGCCTTCTATATAGATGGCAAATGGCAGGAAGCGAAAAAGTAATCCCTGAAGGCCAGCGCTCGCTGGCCTTTTTCTGAGCCTTATATCAATCCGTTCTACTCTCTCACTTAAACTGATATAGTTGTTATAGCATTTCCGACCTTTCCTGATGCATAGCATCTCTTTACCCTCGCGACTATACGTCAACCGGGGATGCGACTCTGTAACTTACCGGGATGGAATAGATATGAAATTACAGCAGTTGCGCTATATCGTTGAAGTGGTCAATCACAATCTCAACGTCTCTTCGACGGCGGAAGGTCTCTACACCTCTCAACCCGGCATCAGTAAACAGGTGCGTATGCTGGAAGATGAACTGGGCGTGCAAATCTTTGCCCGCAGCGGTAAACATCTCACCCAGGTCACGCCTGCAGGGGAAGAGATTATCCGTATAGCGCGTGAAGTTCTCTCCAAAGTGGATGCGATAAAATCGGTAGCCGGTGAACACACCTGGCCTGATAAAGGCTCGCTCTATGTCGCAACCACGCACACCCAGGCTCGCTATGCGCTGCCTGGCGTAATCAAAGGATTTATTGAGCGCTATCCTCGCGTCTCTTTGCACATGCATCAGGGCTCTCCGACCCAGATCGCTGAAGCCGTCTCCAAAGGTAATGCAGATTTTGCCATCGCCACCGAAGCTCTGCATCTCTATGACGATTTAATCATGCTGCCGTGCTACCACTGGAATCGGGCGATTGTCGTGACTGCCGACCATCCGCTGGCAGGAAAAGGACAGGTCACCATTGAGGAGCTGGCCGAATATCCGCTGGTAACCTATACCTTTGGCTTTACCGGGCGTTCAGAACTGGATACGGCCTTCAATCGTGCAGGATTAACGCCACGCATCGTCTTTACCGCGACCGACGCCGACGTGATCAAAACCTATGTCCGCTTAGGTCTGGGGGTTGGCGTCATCGCCAGCATGGCGGTGGATCCGGTAGCCGATCCTGACCTGATTCGCATTGAAGCAGCCGATATCTTTACCAATAGCACCACTAAGATTGGTTTCCGCCGCAGCACCTTCCTGCGTAGCTATATGTATGATTTTATCCAACGTTTTGCGCCACACCTGACGCGCGATGTGGTAGATACCGCGGTTGCGCTGCGCTCCAATGAAGACATTGAGGCGATGTTTAAAGATATCAAACTGCCGTTTAAATAGAATTTAACCTCCCCGCGTAAACATAAGGCTGCCTGGTGCAGCCTTTTCTGTCTCCAGGCTTTAGCGCCAAATGAGAATCAAAAGTTTTGATGATTTTTTTGTAAATGAAACATTGATCACATGTTTCTCCATCGGTCTTTCTTAAATGCGAATTACAACACATTTTTAACTATGTTACTTTGCGGCTTGCCAGGATTATTCCCATACTCCAGTTAAGAGCTGATGTGGGAAGCCAGTAAACATAAGGTTCTTAAGTTGTCTCTATAGTATTAAGTGGATCTGTTTTTAAATTAACTCAAATTTTTAAGCGGGTCTTTTAATTAAATATTGGTTCCGGGATTAATGATTTCTTACGTTACTTAAGCTCATTGATTAATACCGTTAATCGTTTTACTCAATAAAAATAACTGGATTTTTGGCCTTAACGCGTTTAGGATTCCTCCTAAATCTTAATCGATGTTATCAATCATTTTGTTGAGAGTGATTATCAAAAACTATGAATACACGACTGACTGTACAACCGGGTTTCCCGGCAAAAAGCACCAAGGTTGAGCGTACCGGCAACACTCGTCGCAAAGCCTGGTTAACCGTATTCGCTGCCTCTGCGCTGTTTTGGGTAGTTGTTGCGTTAATGATTTGGCGTATCTGGGGCTAAAGCCATGTGGGCAAATACACTCAGCCATAAACGTTCCCTGACCTCGGGTCAGCACAAGACGGTCTCCTGTAAAGGAAAAGAACCCCTTGCAAAGGACGAAAAAGTGTCTATCCCCGATTCGTGGGATTTGAGTGATAACCAGCGACTTTTTATTGAGTCATTTCTGGACCCTAAAAACAAATAACGTTGTCAGACCATTTAATAGTCACTGTTCTTTAATAGCCGGATTTTCCGGTGGGCGTTTAAATGCCCTTCACCACATCCTGTACGACCAAAGGGTGTCGCCTCTATAAGGTGACCGCAAAAACTTTTACGCCCGATTCCGGCGAAGGAGTGAACCAAATGAATATCATTAAAATGTCCTGGCTCAGCGCGTATGCATTCTCCTTTGCGTTCTGGTCTGCGGCGGTGTGGATAACCCTGTAATTTGAATTAAAACACCTTTTTATGATGCCTCGTGACTTCACGGGGCATTTTCGTTTGCGAGCGATTGTAGCAATTTGTGTTGTAATCAAAACGTTAACGAATTTGTGGTCTATCTTTAACATAAACCTTTGTCTCTCTAAGGTTTAAAGACCATGAATGAAAGGAGGAGCTATGTCGTCTACCCTACGCGAGCAGAGTCAGGAAGTACTGCAGGTCGACACCAAAAAATATCACATCTTCAGTCTTCCCCATGCTGCTCAACACCTTGGCAATATCGATCGCCTGCCAAAATCCCTTAAAGTCCTGCTGGAAAATTTACTGCGCTATCAGGATGGTGACTCTGTTACGACGGAGGACATCCAGGCGCTGGTTGACTGGCAAAAAGATGCCCACGCCGATCGTGAAATTGCCTACCGGCCAGCCCGTGTATTAATGCAGGACTTTACTGGCGTGCCTGCGGTAGTTGACCTTGCTGCGATGCGAGAAGCAGTGAATCGGCTAGGCGGCGATGTGGCGAAAGTTAATCCGCTGTCCCCGGTTGATCTGGTCATCGACCACTCGGTCACGGTTGACCATTTTGGCGATGATGACGCCTTTGAAGAGAACGTCCGGCTGGAGATGGAGCGAAACCATGAGCGCTACGTCTTTCTCCGCTGGGGCCAGAAGGCGTTTGATAAA
Organism: Pantoea pleuroti; assembly: GCF_014156615.1. Classification (NCBI taxonomy): domain Bacteria; kingdom Pseudomonadati; phylum Pseudomonadota; class Gammaproteobacteria; order Enterobacterales; family Erwiniaceae; genus Pantoea; species Pantoea pleuroti. The sequence continues at coordinate 294,417 of NZ_SBFD01000001.1, forward strand.
TTCCGCGTGGTGCCGCCTGGCACCGGTATTTGCCATCAGGTGAACCTGGAATATCTCGGCAAGGCGATCTGGCATGAAACCGTGAATGGTGAAGAGTATGCCTGGCCCGATACCCTGGTCGGTACGGACTCTCACACCACCATGATCAACGCGCTTGGCGTGCTGGGATGGGGAGTAGGGGGAATCGAAGCCGAAGCCGCCATGCTCGGTCAGCCTGTCTCAATGCTTATCCCGGATGTGGTGGGTTTCAAACTCACGGGCAAACTGCGGGCGGGCATTACGGCAACCGACCTCGTGTTGACCGTTACCCAGATGCTGCGTAAGCACGGCGTTGTCGGTAAATTCGTTGAATTTTACGGTGATGGCCTGGCCGATCTGCCGCTGGCAGACCGCGCGACCATCGCCAACATGGCACCGGAATATGGCGCGACCTGCGGATTCTTCCCGGTTGATGACGTCACGCTGAGCTACATGACCCTGACCGGACGTGATGCCGAACAGGTAGCATTAGTGGAAGCCTATGCCAAAGCGCAGGGGCTGTGGCGCAATCCTGGCGATGAGCCGCGTTTTACCAGCACTCTGGCGCTGGATATGAACGAGGTGGAATCGAGTCTCGCAGGACCAAAACGTCCGCAGGATCGGGTGTCACTGGGCGATGTGCCCGCCGCGTTTGATGCCAGCAACGAGCTGGAAGTGAATCAGGCGCAGAAACCCCATAAAAACGTTGAGTATATCGACAGTGATACCGGGCTGACGCATAAGTTGACCGATGGGGCGGTGGTGATCAGTGCGATTACCTCCTGTACTAACACCTCCAACCCCAGCGTCTTAATGGCGGCCGGTTTACTGGCGAAGAAAGCGGTCGAGCGGGGTCTGAAACGTCAGCCCTGGGTCAAAGCCTCACTGGCACCCGGTTCTAAAGTTGTCTCAGACTACCTGGCCGTCGCGCAACTGACCTCCTATCTCGACGAGCTGGGCTTTAATCTGGTTGGTTATGGCTGCACCACCTGTATCGGTAACTCCGGCCCGCTGAAAGATGAGATCGAGTCTGCAATTAAAGCAGGCGACCTTACAGTAGGTGCTGTGCTGTCCGGCAACCGCAACTTTGAAGGCCGTATTCATCCGCTGATTAAAACCAACTGGCTGGCGTCGCCGCCGCTGGTGGTGGCCTACGCGCTGGCGGGTAACATGAAGATCAACCTGCAGACCGAGCCGCTGGGCCACGATCGTCAGGGCCAGCCGGTCTACCTGAAAGATATCTGGCCTTCACCGGAAGAGATCGCGACGGCCGTGCAGCAGGTCACCAGCGACATGTTCCATAAAGAGTACGCTGAAGTCTTCGACGGTACGCCAGAGTGGCAGGAGATTAAGGTCAGTGAAGCGGCGACTTACGACTGGGATGAGGGCTCGACTTATATTCGTCTGTCACCTTTCTTTGACGATATGGAGAAAGAGCCTAAGCCGGTGCAGGATATTCGCGGTGCGCGGGTGCTGGCCATGCTGGGCGACTCGGTCACCACTGACCATATTTCACCGGCGGGCAGCATCAAAGCGGAAAGTCCGGCTGGCCGGTATCTGCTGTCACACGGCGTGGAGCGTACAGACTTTAACTCCTATGGTTCGCGTCGCGGTAACCATGAAGTGATGATGCGCGGCACGTTCGCCAACATCCGTATCCGCAATGAAATGGTGCCCGGCGTGGAGGGTGGTTATACCCGACATTACCCAAGTGGCGAACAGCTGGCCATCTATGATGCGGCAATGAAATATCAGGCGGAAGGCGTGCCGCTGGCGGTCATCGCTGGTCTTGAGTATGGCTCTGGTTCAAGCCGCGACTGGGCGGCGAAAGGACCACGTCTGCAGGGGGTCAGGGTAGTGATTGCGGAATCTTTTGAGCGTATTCACCGCTCAAACCTGATTGGGATGGGCATCCTGCCACTGGAGTTCCCGCAGGGCGTGACTCGCAAAAGCCTTGGGCTGACCGGTGAGGAGCGCATTGACGTGGAAAATCTTCAGGCACTGACGCCAGGCTGCAGCGTTAAAGTGACGCTGACCCGAGCTGACGGCAGTAAGGAAGAGCTGGACACTCGCTGTCGCATCGATACCGGTAATGAGCTGACCTATTATCGCAATGACGGCATCCTGCACTACGTTATCCGCAATATGCTGGACTGAAAAAAAAGCCGGGGAGACCCGGCTTTTTTATGTAGCTTACAAAGTCTGTAATAAGAAGCTGTGAGACCGTGGCTGCACAGGAACACGGTCAGATCGGAAAGACGCTAATGCCAGTCCATGACATGCCCGGCCCGCGCAATTACGCACCTCATCCCGGAGGTGCGCCCGTACCGGGCCAACGCTTTGCGTTGTTCAAAAACGCTCCCGGCGTTTTTATCCGGGCGGCGGGACGCTTTCCTCTTCTGACTGTGCATCCTGCGCGTTGAGCTAATCCGTTGCTTCAGGATTCTCTCAGATTTGGCTTCTTCAGGGGGCAGATGCCAGTGAGTCCCAGCTTAATTATGACTTCGGCAGCAGATGCCCCATCTTTTCCGCTTTCGTATCCAGATAGTGCGCATTCTTCGGATTACGTCCCACGACCAGCGGCACGCGTTCAACAATGTTGATCCCGGCTTCGCTGAGGATCTCCACTTTACGCGGGTTATTGGTCAGCAGTCGCACTTCATTAACGCCCAGCAGTTTGAACATATCGGCGCACAGCGTGAAGTCGCGCTCATCGGCGGCAAAGCCCAGCTGATGGTTCGCTTCTACCGTGTCATAACCTTTGTCCTGCAACGCATAGGCACGGATTTTGTTCAGCAGACCGATGTTACGGCCTTCCTGACGGTGATAGAGCAGTGCGCCGCGACCCTCTTCTGCGATGGCATTGAGGGCGGCTTCCAGCTGAAAACCACAGTCGCAACGCAGGCTGAAGAGTGCATCGCCGGTCAGGCATTCAGAGTGAACGCGCGCCAGTACCGGCTCATTATCATTAATATCGCCAAAAACCAGTGCAACGTGGTCATGTCCGGTTGCCAGTTCTTCAAAACCAACCATCAGGAAATCTCCCCATGGCGTGGGCAGTTTGGCTTCTGCCACCCGTTTAAGCTGCATGTGACTCTCCAGAACCTTCAGAGGATGCACTATCATCATGATAGTGCACAGGCCAGTGTGGCCCGACAAACGTGCAATATTGTGCCACAACCCGCTAGCGGGCTGGTAATCTCTGATACCAATTGCAGTGATAAAGCACAATTATCCAATCGGCAACGGTTATGTTATTCTTTTTTAAGCTAAAGTTATGGAATTGCTCTCTTTTGACGCCGGGATAAGGGAAGAGGATGTTTAAGATTTCACGTCGTACCACCTTTGGAATGCTGCTGCTGCTGATTATGCCGGTTGCGGTCTGGCTGAGCGGCTGGCGCTGGCAACCAGATGAAAGCAATGCGCTGCTGAAAGGTCTCTTCTGGATGACCGAGACCGTCACCAACCCCTGGGGCATTGTTACCAGCGTCGTGCTGAGTGCCTGGATGCTCTGGTGCCTGCGCTTTCGGCTGAAGCCAGCCATCCTGCTGCTGCTGATCATGAACGCCACCATTCTGGCCGGGCAATACACTAAATCCTATATCAAAGAGCAGATTCAGGAGCCGCGTCCCTATGTGATCTGGCTGGAACAGCATCACGGGCTGGATGAAAAGACCTTCTACGAGCTGAAGCGCAAACAGCGTGGCGAGATGGTAACCTCACTGATTGCCGATGAGACGCAGATCCCAGGCTGGCTGAAACGGCACTGGGCGTTTGAAACCGGTTTCGCTTTCCCGTCGGGACATACTATGTTTGCCGCCAGCTGGGCGCTGCTGGCATTGGGTCTGCTCTGGCCGCGTCGGCACTATAAAACCGTGGTAGTGATCTTTCTGTGGGCCGCCGGCGTGATGGCGAGTCGTCTGCTGCTGGGTATGCACTGGCCACGCGATCTGGCGATGGCAACCATACTCTCCTGGCTACTGGTCACCATTGCCACCTGGCTGGCGCAGCGATTCTGTGGCCCGCTGACGCTGCCGCCGGAAGAGCAAAAAGAGATGGCGCAGCGGGAGCCCTGATTGTAATTCACCCGTAAGACCCCATATTATTAGACGGGTCTGCGTAAAAGCGACTCGCCCGATGCTGCTGGGAGCAGCATTTTTGCTGGAGTTTTGGCATAATTCTACCCGACAACCTCACAACAGGATGCACTGTGAAATATTTGCTGATTTTTTTAGTGGTACTGGTCATTTTCATTATTTCCGTCACCCTGGGTGCGCATAACGATCAGGTCATTACTTTTAACTATCTGCTGGCGCAGGGTGAGTTCAGCATCTCGACCTTACTGGCATCCCTGTTTGGCGCAGGTTTCGTGCTTGGCTGGATTATCTGCGGTTTGTTCTGGTTACGGACCCGCGTCTCCCTGGCGAATGCCAACCGGAAAATTAAGCGTATGCAGACCCAAATCGAGCAGAGTACCGCCCTGGCGACTACGCCATCTTCTCCGGCTGGCCGGGAATAATCCCTGATGCATGAATTGCTGTTTCTGTTACTGCCGGTGGCGGCAGCGTATGGCTGGTATATGGGCCGTCGCAGCGCGCATCAGGATAAGCAACAGGAAGCCAACCGACTGTCACGTGAATATGTCGCTGGCGTAAACTTCCTGCTCTCCAATCAGCAGGACAAAGCGGTCGACCTCTTCCTTGATATGCTGAAAGAGGACAGCGGCACGGTTGAAGCGCACCTGACGCTGGGCAATCTGTTCCGTTCGCGCGGGGAAGTCGACCGCGCTATCCGCATCCATCAGGCTTTAATGGAAAGCGCTTCCCTGAGCTATGAGCAGCGACTGCTCGCCGTACAGCAACTGGGCCGCGACTATATGGCGGCGGGCTTATATGACCGCGCGGAAGATATGTTTAAGCAGCTCACCGATGAAACTGACTTTCGGGTGGGTGCGCTGCAGCAACTGCTGCTGATCCACCAGGCAACCAGCGACTGGCAGCAGGCGATTGAGGTCGCAGAGCGGCTGGTTAAGCTTGGCAAAGAGAAGCAGAAAGGCGAAATAGCCCACTTCTACTGCGAGCTGGCTCTGCAGGCGATGAGCAGCGACGATCTCGATCGTGCCATGAACCTGCTGAAGAAAGGGGAGTCGGCCGATCGCAACAGCGCACGCATCTCGATCATGATGGGCCGTATCCTGATGGAAAAAGGGGATTACGCCAAAGCGGTGGGCCATCTGCAGCGGGTGCTGGAGCAGGATAAAGAGCTGGTGAGTGAAACGCTGGGGATGCTGGAAACCTGTTTCCAGCAGCTCAATCAGCCAGACGCCTGGTCAGAGTTTCTTCATCGCTGTGTTGAAGAGAACACCGGCGCGGCTGCGGAGCTCTATCTGTCTGACATCCTTGAGCAGCAACAGGGATCCGAAGCGGCCCAGAATTACATCAGCCGTCAGCTGCAGCGTCATCCTACCATGCGTGTGTTCCACCGCCTGATGGATTTGAATCTGCATGAGGCGGAAGATGGCCGCGCGAAAGAGAGCCTGATGGTGTTGCGCGACATGGTTGGCGAACAGATCCGCACCAAGCCGCGCTATCGCTGCCAGAAGTGCGGCTTTACCGCCCACGCACTCTACTGGCATTGCCCATCCTGCCGCACCTGGTCTTCGGTTAAGCCTATCCGCGGCCTCGACGGCCAGTAAACCAGCCGTTACTGCCGCACTGTTAATAGTCCATTGTAGTTACAACATACTATAGGTTAAGTTAGCTTACAGCCCTCAGCAACAGAGCAGAATTTGCCAGGCAGGAGGGCAATGGCGATTGTGATGGTCAGACACCGCAGGTAGAATGCTTGCCGTTTGTCTAATGCGCCTGCGGGCGCCTGTTGCAGAGGAAATGCCATGCCTTCACCCCATAACGTGACCGCTTCGCCGATTCTGGTAGCGCTGGATTATCATGACCTCGACAGCGCACTGCGTTTTGTCGACCAGATCGATCCCCGCAGTTGCCGCCTTAAAGTGGGCAAAGAGATGTTTACGCTATTTGGCCCCTCGCTGGTTAACACTCTGCAGCAGCGCGGCTTTGAAATCTTTCTCGATCTTAAATTCCACGATATTCCCAACACCACCGCTCATGCCGTGGCGGCCGCTGCCGATCTCGGGGTCTGGATGGTCAACGTCCATGCCAGTGGCGGGGCACGGATGATGAACGCGGCGCGTGAGGCACTGCTTCCCTTTGGTAAGGATGCGCCTCTGCTTATTGCGGTGACTGTACTGACCAGTATGGATTCAGAGGATCTCAAAGGGCTGGGCATTACGCTTTCGCCTGCCGAACAGGCAGAGCGACTGGCGAAGCTGACCCTGTCGTGCGGGCTGGATGGTGTGGTCTGTTCCGCCCATGAGGCTGTCCGCTTCAAACAGGTTTTAGGTCAGGACTTTGCACTGGTTACGCCGGGGATTCGCCCGGCAGGCAGTGATGCAGGCGATCAGCGTCGCATCATGACACCTGAGCAGGCGAAGCAGGCGGGCGTGGACTATATGGTTATCGGGCGTCCGATCACCCAATCCGCCGATCCCGCCGCCACTCTGCAGGCGATCCTGCACAGTCTGGAGACACAATAATGGCGAAGGATAATCCACTGGTTTACTCAACCGACAGCGGACGCATTACCCAGCCGGAGCCAGCGAAGGAGCGGCCAAAAGGGGATGGTATTGTGCGTATCCAGCGCCAGACCAGTGGCCGCAAGGGAAAAGGCGTCTGTCTGATTACCGGTATCGACCTGGACGACGCGGCATTGACGCTGCTGGCGGCCGAACTCAAAAAGAAGTGCGGCTGCGGGGGTTCGGTGAAAGAGGGTGTTATCGAAATTCAGGGGGATAAGCGCGATTTACTGAAAAGCCTGCTGGAAGCCAAAGGCATGAAGGTCAAACTGGCGGGCGGCTGAATAAAAAAATCGGGCTACCGAAGTAGCCCGATTGTCGTGTAGATGCTTAGCGTAGCCGATTATTCTTTTAATAAGGTCTTTAGTGGACCTGATGACCGATAATACCACCGACAGCGGCGCCACCGACTGTGCCGAGTGCGCTACCATTGGTCAATACTGAACCCCCAATCGCACCCGCGCCCGCGCCAATAGCGGTGTTGCGGTCACGTTTAGACCAGTTAGAACAGCCGCTCAGTGCAACAGCTAACGTGGTCGCCAGTACAACGGCAGTGATTCGTTTCATTGTTGTTGTCATACACTTCTCCTTTGATGTGCTCACAGAGGCAACACTCTTAGTATAGCTCCGATATTTCCTCAGCCCGCTTGTGTCGCATCATTGCCGCATCCGTGTCGGCATGGAAATGTGATCACCATGGACAAACCGTTTGTAGCGGGAGAGTCACAATGCAAACCCGACAGGGCCACGCATTGCCTGAGAGGATTCTAAGCGTTCTGGTTAAATTCCGAAGATAGAAAATTCTGAAATCACGACACATTTTTGCATTCACAGCCATTCCTTCTGCGTTTATAGCCATTTGCTCCATAACTCTTTCGCGTCCGACTCCGCAAAATTCAGGGACGATTGTCAGCAGGAGAAAATAGATGCTGGAACACCTGAAACAACAGGTTCTGGAAGCGAATCTGGATCTACCCAAATACAACCTGGTGACATTCACCTGGGGCAATGTCAGCGCTGTTGATCGCGAACAGGGTTTGCTGGTGATTAAACCTTCCGGCGTGCGCTATGAAGTGATGACGCGCGATGACATGGTTGTGGTCGATCTGGCGAGTGGCGACGTGGTGGAAGGGGATAAACGCCCCTCATCGGACACGGCGACGCACCGCGCGCTTTACCTCGCCTGGCCGGAGGTGGGTGGCATTGTCCATACCCATTCGCGGCATGCGACCATCTGGGCCCAGGCAGGACGACCGATTCCTGCCTGGGGAACCACCCACGCCGATGACTTCTATGGTGAGATCCCCTGTACCCGGTCGATGCGCAATGAAGAGATTCAGCACGACTACGAGTGGAACACCGGTGAGGTGATTATCGAGACTTTTGCGCAACGCGGGTTGTCTCCTTCGGCGATTCCGGCGGTACTGGTCAACTCTCATGGCCCGTTTGCCTGGGGCAAAGACGCCCATGCAGCGGTACACAGCGCGGTTGTGCTGGAGGAGGTGGCATATATGGGCCTGTTCAGTCAGCAACTGACCGCTAATCTGCCGCCGATTAACCAGACGCTGCTTGATCTGCACTACCTGCGAAAGCATGGCGAGAACGCCTGGTATGGGCAAAAATAGCAAGCGGGACGCCACGGCGTCCCTTTTTTTAGTCTCATCTGAGACTGGTATGGCGATCTCCATCATAGTTATCAAAACAACCGCCCATTAAAAATAAAACAGCGTTTCATTTTATCGAAGCGATCACTGTTTTGGTTACCTCAAGTCACTACTTTGCTTGCATCGCCTTCGGGCACTTCCTGCTCCACTCTCTGGCATAGCAAAGGTGACATCCATATGCATATCAAACGTGCAATAGACAAAATTCCGGGCGGTATGATGCTCATTCCGCTCTTTATCGGCGCACTCTGTCATACGTTTTCTCCGGGCGCCGGGAAATATTTCGGTTCTTTCACCAATGGCCTGATGACCGGCACGGTGCCCATTCTGGCCGTCTGGTTTTTCTGTATGGGCGCGTCGATTAAATTCAGCGCCACCGGGACGGTACTGCGAAAATCGGGCACGCTGGTGCTTACCAAGATTGCCGTCGCCTGGGTTGTAGCTGCCATCGCCTCACGGGTGATGCCGGAGAATGGCGTAGAAGTAGGGATGTTTGCCGGGTTGTCGACGCTGGCGCTGGTGGCTGCCATGGATATGACCAATGGCGGCCTTTATGCCTCGATCATGCAGCAATATGGTTCCAAAGAGGAGGCAGGTGCGTTTGTGCTGATGTCTCTGGAGTCCGGGCCATTAATGACCATGGTTATCCTGGGCACCGCCGGCATCGCCTCATTCGAGCCGCACGTGTTTGTGGGGGCGGTCCTGCCATTTATTGTGGGATTTGCATTAGGGAATCTTGATCCGGAGCTGCGCGACTTCTTCGGAAAAGCGGTCCATACGCTGATTCCTTTCTTCGCCTTTGCTCTGGGTAACACCATTAACCTGGGGGTCATTGCGGAAACCGGACTGCTGGGCATCATGCTGGGCGTGTCGGTGATCATCATTACCGGTATCCCACTCATTCTGACCGATCGGCTGATTGGTGGCGGAGATGGCACGGCTGGCGTGGCTGCATCCAGTACGGCAGGTGCAGCGGTGGCGACACCGGTGCTGATTGCCGAAATGCTGCCGCAGTTTAAACCGATTGCCCCTGCTGCCACAGCGCTGGTGGCGACCTCCGTTATTGTGACCTCCGTGCTGGTGCCAATCATCACGGCCATCTATTCAAAACGTGTTAAGCGTCTTCATGTTGCGGTGGAGCAGCGTGCCGCTATTAAGTAACCCGCCTAATCAATCCCCGACGCGCGAGTCGGGGATCACTCTGGATTTTGTGTTGTAAATCAATCTCTCATTTGGTCTGGCCTCACTCTGCATTACGCTGATGTGGCGTATTTTACGCATCAAATATAAACAGAGGATGAGACAATGACAGTTATTAACCAAGCAACGTGCAGATTATTTACCGAAGTCGGCAACACCACGCAGTTAGTCGCCTATTACGAAGAAGGGCGTCGTACTATGTGGATGATGTTGCGTGCACAACCCCGTCCGAGCTTCAACCATGAACTGATTGAGGAGATCATGAATCTGAGCTACGCCGCTCAGCGTTCTGGTCTGCCGATCGACTTCTGGGTTACCGGCTCTCTGGTGCCACAGATGTTCAACGCCGGTGGCGATCTGCGCTTCTTCGTCGAGTGCATTCGCAACAACCGCCGCGAGGCGCTGCGGGCCTATGCCCGTGCCTGCGTTGACTGCATCCATTCGGCAGCACGGGGGTTTGATACCGGCGCGGTGACGCTGGCGATGATTGAGGGCAGTGCGTTAGGCGGCGGATTCGAAGCGGCGCTGGCGCATCACTTCATTCTGGCGCAGAACAACGCGCGGATGGGCTTTCCGGAAATTGCGTTTAACCTCTTTCCCGGCATGGGCGGCTACTCACTGGTCGCGCGTCGCTCCGGCATGAAACTGGCAGAGGAGTTAATTTGTGAAGGGGAGTCCCACAGCGCTGAGTGGTATGAAACGCGCGGTCTGGTGGATAAAGTCTTCCAGCCTGGCGACAGTTACCGCGCCACCCGCACCTTTATCGATACGTTACGTCCTAAACTCAACGGCGTGCGGGCTATGCTGAAAGCGCGTCAGCGCGTGCTGCAATTGTCACGCGCTGAGCTGATGGATATTACCGAAGATTGGGTCGATTACGCCTTTACCATCGAACCTAAAGACATTGCTTACATGGAACGCCTGGTTCAGCTACAAAACCGCCACAGCGCATCACTGCGTAAAGCGGGTTAATTGAATTAGCGTTAAACGCGGGCAGGATGCTTAGCCAGCCAATGCCCAAACTGTTCCGCGGGCATTGGTTTTGCGTAGTAGTAGCCCTGACGCCCATCGACACCACTATTAAGGACAAACTTCTCTTCATCCGGGGTTTCAATACCCTCTGCAATCACCTGCAAATCGAGCGCCTTGGCGACGGCGACGATAGCTCGTACCAGCGATTGTGAGACGGGCTGTTTATTAATATCGCGGATAAAGCTTTGGTCGAGCTTAATGGCATTGATCGGCACACGTGCGAGCTGAGAAAGCGATGAGTAACCGGTACCGAAGTCATCCAGATGAACCTGTGCGCCCAGCTCCTGAAACTGCTTCATCAGCCGCAAGGCTTCAGCTTCATTCTCTATCAGGCAGCTTTCTGTGAGCTCAATATCGATAGGACAGTCGGTGATATTCGCCTCATGCAGCGCCTGTTTCAGGTCAGTATAGATGCTTTGATCAATCAGCTGACGTGCCGACACGTTGACGGCGACGCGCAGAAAAATGCCCTGCTGGCGCCAGACGATAATCTGTTTCAGCACATTGAGCATGACCCAGCGTCCAAGCGGCACAATCAGCCCCGACTCTTCGGCATAGGGAATGAAATCAGCGGGGGAGACCAGGCCGCGCTCGGGTGAGTTCCAGCGTACCAGCGCTTCGGCACTGCGGACTTCACCATCACTGTCGATTTTCGGCTGGTAATGCACCAGCAGGTGATCCAGCTCCAGCGCCTTACGCAGATTGGTGTCCAGCCACAGGTATTCAAAGACCCGCTGGTTCATCTCTGCCGCAAAAACGCAGAACTTGCCGCGACCATTCTCTTTGGCGTGATACATCGCGGTGTCAGCATTGCGAATAAGGCTCTCGCGATCTTCACCGTGCAGCGGCGCGAAAGCGATCCCGATAGAGCAGCCGCTGTACACTTCGATCAGTCCGATACGGAAAGGCTGACGCAGGCGCTCAAGAATGCGGGAGGACATCGCCTCCAGCGCAGCCTGGCTGGTGTGCTCAGCCAGCACCACAAACTCATCGCCACCCAGCCGGCCCAGGGTCTGGTCTTTACCCAGACAGCTAAGAATCGCCAGTGAGACCGCCTGCAGTAACTGATCGCCGAACATATGACCGTAGGCGTCGTTCACTTTTTTGAAATTATCGAGATCGAGGTAGACCACGCCGGTCTCATCGCGCTCAGATCGCTCCAGCGCCAGGCTAATCTGTTGATGAATTGCGTTGCGATTAGGCAAACCGGTCACCGTATCGGTGTTTGCCAGCACCCGGAGGCGTTCCTGGGCGCGTCGCTCCTCGGTTATGTCGGTGCCAGAACAGATGAGGAAAATTTCATTTTTGCCACTGCCGCTGTGAACAAACTTATTACGAAACAGAAACAGTCGCTGACCTTTTTTGGTTTTAACCCAGCGCTCAACCTCATAGGAGTTGCCGTCACGGAAGAAGCCCGCGATGTTGCGTCGTGACTGAGAAGCCTCCTGTTTGGTCATAAAAAGCTGAAAGACGTTACGGCCAATAACCTCATGCTCATTCAGACCGGTATATTCTTCACTAAGACGATTAAAACGCTGAATATTGCCGCGCTGATCGAGGATCACTATCACCGAGTTGGCTTAAGAAACCACCTGTTCGGCGAATGAAAGACCCAGGGTTAAGTCGCGGGCTACCGCTGAGGTATCGCCCCAGGCAGAAGCGGTTCCTGCCCATGTCGCCTGGTTCACTTTGCGTCCGACAAAATGCATCGGAACATCAATGCCCTGCAGCGTCATAGTCAGATTGATGCTTGAAGTGATGACCGGCATCGCGCGTATCATGGCTGCCTGGCCGGGAGTTAACGGCAGGGCGATATTAGTTTGTGACGACTCATCTTCGGCAAAATGCAACGCATCGCTGTCCGCGGTCAGACGCCAATGAGGGCTGGTTGTACCGAAAAGGGTGTACAACAACGTTTGCCCTTGTTCATCGGTCATGGAAACTTCCTCCGGGAAGTGCTCTGCAGGCGTTATCTCATTATTTTAGCAACAGTATTCATCATCTGACGCCAGCACAAGATGCAAACCGAATATATTTTCCCATCCAGATAAGAATGGCACAAAAAAGCCCCGACTATGCGGGGCTGTTTAGTGCGGTCAGCAGGGACATTTACCCAGTTTGCCTGCCTGGCTGGGGAAGCGGGCATCAAGACAGTAACGGTGGAAATCGCGCTCATTCATCGGCGGCTGATCGGGATGATGCAGTCGCATATGCTGCAGATATTTTTGATAATCCTGCACCCCGACCATTAAGCGAAAACACTGTTGCAGGCCGCGCCAGAATCCCCGCCAGCTGAATGCCTGTGGCTGTGGGGAGGCGGCAGGCTGGCAGCGGATAATCTGCCACTCTCCCTGCGGACGCTGGGACTGATGAATAGCATCAGACATGACGCACCTCCTTGTTGCGCAGCGTCACAACGGACTCATGCGTAGTAGGAAGATCGCTGCGCAGCGCCCGGCGAATGACAAAGAACGCAGAGATCAGCATCGTGACCGCCACCAGCATAAAGAAGGCGCACAGGGCCGCATTAATCTGATTGCTGAAGACGATAGTCTGCATATCCGCCACGCTTTTTGCCGGGGCGATGATCACCCCTTCATCCAGCCCTTTGCGGAACTTATTCGCCTGCGCCAGGAAGCCAATAGAAGGTTTTTCATGGAAGATTTTCTGCCAGCCGGCAGTCATCGAGGTGATAAACAGCCAGACGGTTGGCAGGATAGTTACCCAGGCGTAACGCTGCTTTTTCATTTTGAACAGCACCACGGTGCCGAGGATCAGCGCCATGGACGCCAGCATCTGATTGCCGATACCAAACAGCGGCCACAGGGTGTTAATGCCGCCCAGCGGATCGACCACGCCCTGATAGACAAAGAAGCCCCAGCCTGCGACCGCCACGGTCGTGCCGGCCATATTGCCCAGCCAGGAGCGGTTATTCGCCATAGAAGGCACCACGGTGCCCACCAGATCCTGCACCATAAAACGGCAGGCGCGGGTACCGGCATCGACCGCCGTCAGAATGAACAGCGCTTCAAACAGGATGGCGAAGTGATACCAGAAGGCCATCATCGCCCGACTGTTAAAGATCTCGGTAATGATGTGGGCCATCCCCACCGCGAAGGTTGGCGCGCCGCCTGCGCGGGACAGGATCGAGCCTTCACCCACATCACGGGCGATGCCGCTCAGCATTTCCGGCGTGACGACAAAGCCCCAGCCGTTGATCACCTGAGAGGCGCTTTCAACGGTGGTACCAATCAGTGCAGCCGGGGAGTTCATGGCAAAGTAGACGCCCGGATCGAGCACCGAGGCACAAATCAGCGCCATGATCGCCACAAAGGATTCCATCAGCATAGCGCCATAGCCAATAAAGCGGATATGACTTTCCCGTTCCACCAGTTTTGGCGTGGTGCCGCTGGAGACCAGCGCATGGAAGCCGGAGATGGCACCGCAGGCAATAGTAATAAACAGGAACGGGAACATCGCGCCGGAGAAGACCGGGCCGGTGCCGTCGATAAATTTGGTGACCGCCGGCATTTTCATCTCTGGCATGGCAAAGACAATCCCCACCGCCAGCCCGACAATCACGCCGATTTTAAGAAAGGTCGAAAGGTAGTCACGCGGAGCCAGCAGCAGCCAGACCGGCAGCACGGAGGCAATAAAGCCGTAGATCACCAGCACCCAGGTCAGTGAGGTGCCTTTCAGGGTAAAGAAGGGCCCCCAGTAAGGATGCTGGGCTACGTCACCGCCATAGATAATCGCCGCCATCATCAGCACAAAGCCAATCAGTGAAACTTCGGCGATTTTACCGGGCCGGATAAAGCGCATGTAGACGCCCATAAACAGCGCAATCGGAATGGTGGCCGCGATGGTAAAGAGTCCCCACGGGCTGTTCGCCAGCGCCTTGACCACTACCAGCGCCAGCGCCGACAGAATAATGATCATGACGCCCAGCGCGCCGAGCATGGTCACCACACCGGCAAACGCACCCAGCTCCTGCCGCGCCATCTCGCCCAGTGAACGGCCATCACGACGGGTCGAGATAAACAGGATCAGGAAATCCTGTACTGCACCCGCCAGCATCACCCCGACCAGGATCCAGATGGTGCCCGGCAGAAAGCCCATCTGCGCCGCCAGAATCGGACCCACCAGCGGGCCGGCACCGGCGATAGCCGCAAAGTGATGGCCAAACAGCACCCATTTATTGGTCGGGACATAATCGAGCCCGTCGCTCAGCCGCTCAGCAGGCGTCATCCGGCGGTCGTCCAGTTCGAAAATATTGCGGGCGATAAACAGGCTGTAGAAGCGGTAAGCGATGCTGTAACAGGCGACAGCGGCTATCACCAGCCAGACTGCGTTGACGTGTTCGCCGCGGCTGAGGGCCAGCATGGCGAAAGCGCCCGCGCCGATTAACGCCACCACTAACCAGATCGCACTGGTTTTGACGTTTTTCATGACTAACTCCTTGTGAGGACCGAGAGGAAAGCGATCGAAAACAACGAGTCAAACTTAATGTAATGGAATGTAAGTGAAAGTTAATCAGTGGAGAAGTGTGAAGCGGGGTACAAATTTAACTTTTTTGCAATGCGGGCGGGGCGGAAACAGGCGGGATAACCGGAGTTATCCCGCCTGATTGACTGCTCAGAACATCACTACTTAGACGGCAGGACGTGCCACGACGCTGCGGGTTTCCATGCGGACTTCGGCGATGGTGACATCAATCACATCGGTCACACGGTAAACCACTTCGCCTTTTATCTGTACGCTGCCATTTTCCTGGCTGCAAACCAGCTCATCACGCACCGCGTGAATGAACGGAGCCGGGATAAAGGCGACCGCGCCAAACTCCAGCAGGCGAACACGCATGCCACCACGGGATACATCGATAATCTCGGCGCTGAAGCGACGGTCGGTGGCCGCAAACGGCGCCAGATAACGGGCGTAGAGCCAGTCGCCAACATCACGTTCCGCCATACGGTTCAGGCGGCGGCGCTCACTCATCGTCACCGTCAGCGCATCATCCGGACGAGCGATCTGCTCACCGCGAATAATTGCTTTCAGCAGTCGATGGTTGATCATGTCGCCGAACTTACGAATCGGTGAGGTCCAGGTGGCGTAAGCCTCAAGTCCCAGGCCAAAGTGCGGGCCAGGCTCGGTGCTGATCTCAGCGAAGGTCTGGAAGCGACGGATCCGGCTGTCGAGGAACTGGGTCGGCTGGGCATCAAGCTCACGACGCAGCACCCGGAAGCCTTCCAGCGTGGTAATTGCCTGCGCATCCACGGTAATACCATGGTTGGCCAGCACGGCGGCGGCCTGTTCAGCATTGGTGGCATCGAAACCGGCATGGACGTTATAGATACCAAAACCGAGACGGTCACGCAGCACTTTCGCCGCGCAGACGTTGGCCAGAATCATAGACTCTTCGACAATGCGGTTAGCGATGCGGCGCGGTTCAGCCACGATCTCCAGCACTTCACCTTTTTCACCCAGCAGGAAGCGGTAATCCGGGCGATCTTTAAACACCAGCGCGTGGGTCTGACGCCATTCGCTGCGCGCCAGGCAGAGGCGATGCAGCAGGCGAATCTGTTCAGCAATCGCTTCACTTTCCGGCTGCCATGCGCCGCTGTTTTCCAGCCAGTCAGAGACGTCGTCATATGCCAGCTTGGCTTTGGATTCGATCCAGGCGGCAAAGAACTCAACGTCATCACCTAAGCTGCCATCGGCTGCCACGGTCACGCGGCAGGCCAGGGCCGGACGGCGCACATTCGGACGCAGCGAGCAGACATCATCAGAGAGTTCGCGCGGCAGCATCGGGATGTTAAAGCCCGGCAGGTAGTTGGTAAACGCACGCTGCGCCGCCAGCTTATCGAGCTGACTGCCTTCCGGCACATAGGCGGTAGGGTCGGCGATAGCGATAGTCAGACGCAGGGCGCCATCGTTCAGGGCTTCCGCAAAGAGCGCATCATCCATATCCTGGGTGCTGGCGCTGTCGATGGTAACGAAATCCAGCGCGGTCAGATCTTCACGCGTCAGATTTTCATCCAGCATCTCGCCAAAACTGACATCGGGCGCTTCACGCTCAAGGTTATGACGCGACAGCGTCACCCACCACGGCGCCAGATGGTCATCAGCTTTGACAATAAAATCGGTAAGTTCGGCATAAAAGCCGCGATCGCCTTTCAGCGGATGGCGACGCATCTCCGCCACGGCCCAGTCACCATTTTCAAACTCATGGCTGACATCGCGCGCAGGGCGACACTGGATCGCATCCTTCAGCAGGGGATGATCCGGCACAATCGACAGGCGATCGTCTTTCTTCTGTACCCGGCCAACAAAGCGGCTCAGGAACGGCTCAACCAGGGTTTCCGGCTCAGCGCTTTCGCGATCTTTATCGCTGTGGATCACGGCGGTGATACGATCGCCGTGCATCACTTTCTTCATCTGCGGTGGCGGAATGAAGTAACTTTTTTGCGCATCGACTTCCAGAAAGCCGAAGCCTTTTTCAGTGCCTTTTACGACGCCTTCAGCACGAGGCGTTTGCGAATGGAGCTTCTCTTTCAGCTGCGCGAGCAGCGGGTTATCCTGGAACATAATTTTTACGTTTCGTTGGCTGATTGCGGCTGACAGTTTTACGCGAATCGACGTCGCGCGGCAAGGCAAAAAGCCGGACGAGCCGGCTTTTTAGGGGGGAGTGAAAGGGCTGTCAGGCGATGCGCTGATCGGCCAGTGCCTCAGAGAGTTCCAGCTTCACCGGCACCGATTTTGAGGTCGGTGTACCACTGTCATCACCAAAGCTGTTCAGCGGCACCAGCGGGTTGGTTTCCGGATAATAGGCCGCCAGGTTACCGCGTGGAATATTGTAGGGAACCAGTTTGAATCCGCTGACGCGACGGGTAATGCCATCATTCCACAGCGTTTCGATATCGACATTCTGGCCTTCAGTAAAGCCCAGGCCTGCCATATCGTCCGGGTTGATGAACACCACTTCACGCTGACCAAACACGCCACGGTAACGGTCATCAAGGCCGTAAATGGTGGTGTTGTACTGGTCGTGCGAACGCAGCGTCTGCAGGGTAAAAGGCACGTCCTGATCAAGATTCGGGAACAGTGAGGTCGGCAGCGCCGAGGCGTTGAACTCCGCTTTCTGGCTCGGGGTATTGAAGCGCAACTCGGCTGCTGCGTTGCCCAGATAGAAACCGCCCGGGATATCGCATTTGGCGTTAAAGTCGGCAAAGCCCGGGATCGTCGCGGCAATGTGCTCACGGATCAGGTTGTAATCACCCGCCAGCTCGCGCCATTTCACTTTTTCATCACCCAGCACCGCCTCGGCGATACCGGCAACAATCCAGGTCTCTGAACGCTGTGTTTCCGCCAGCGGAATACCGATCCCTTCAGAGGCGTGCACCATGCTGAAAGAGTCTTCCACGGTAATAAACTGATTGCCGGTGGCCTGCAGATCGCGCTCGGTGCGGCCCAGCGTCGGCAGAATCAGCCCTTCGTGACCTGGCACCAGATGGCTGCGGTTCAGTTTGGTGCTGATATGCACGGTCAGACCACAGCGTGACATCGCCTCTTCGGTGCGCGGTGAGTCGGGTGCGGCCGCTGCCAGGTTGCCACCCAGCGCGATCAGCACTTTCACTTCATCGCGCAGCATCGCGTTCAGCGCTTCCACGGTGTTGTGGCCTGCCGCACGCGGGGGCTCGAAATTGAAATGATTCCCCAGCGCATCCAGGAAGGCTTTCGCCGGTTTCTCATCGATGCCCATGGTGCGGTTGCCCTGCACATTACTGTGACCGCGAACCGGGCAGAGGCCTGCGCCTTTTTTGCCCAACTGGCCAAACAGCAGCTGCAGGTTGGTGATCTCGCGCACCGTGTCGACAGAGTGTTTGTGCTGGGTGATGCCCATCGCCCAGGTACAGATCACCCGGTCAGCGCTCTGGTAGATCGCCGCGGCTTCACGGATCTGCGCCTGCGTCAGGCCCGACTGCGCCACAATCTGCATCCAGCTGGTGTTATCCACGGCGTCGAGATACGCCTCAATGCCGTTGGTTTTAGCATTGATAAAGGTCTGATCGAACAGGCCGCTTTCACCAGCCGCCAGACGCGCGCGGTGGGTTTCCAGCAGGGATTTCACCATGCCGCGCACCGCCGCCATATCACCGCCCAGGTTCGGCTGGTAATAGGAGGAGCTGATGTTGCCTGCTTTCGAGGTCACCACTTCCAGCGGTTTCTGCGGATCGGCAAAACGTTCCAGACCGCGTTCACGCAGGGTATTAAAGGTGACGATTTTCGCACCGTGATCGGCAGCGTGACGCAGGCTGTGCAGCATACGCGGATGGTTAGTGCCGGGATTCTGACCGAAGACAAAAATGGCATCTGCGTGGTCGAAATCATCCAGACGAATGGTGCCTTTACCGACGCCAATGCTGCGCTTCAGGCCGGTGCCGCTGGCTTCGTGGCACATATTGGAGCAGTCAGGGAAGTTATTGGTCCCCATCAGGCGACCAAACAGCTGATAGAGCCAGGAGGCTTCATTGCTGGCGCGACCGGAGGTGTAAAGCTCCATCTGATCCGGATGATCCATCGCCTTGATGTGCTGCGCGATCAGCGCAAACGCATCATCCCAGCTGATGGGCTCGTAGTGGTCGGTTTCCGCGTTGTAGCGCAGCGGATGGGTCAGACGTCCCTGATATTCCAGGAAGTAGTCACTCTGGGTATAGAGCGTGGTTACGCTGTGTTTAGCGAAAAAGTCGGTGTCGACCATCCGGCGTGTCGCTTCCCAGGTCACCGCTTTGGCGCCGTTTTCGCAGAAGCTGAAGGTACTTTTATTGTCATCACCCCAGGCGCAGCCCGGACAGTCAAAACCGCGTGCTTTGTTCATGCGCATCAGGTTGCGCATATTTTTCAGGGCCGCTTTGCTGTCAAGAACGAAACGCGTGGTGGCTTCCAGTGAACCCCAGCCGCCCGCTGCCGCGCGATAGGGTTTGATTTGGCGTTTAAATTTCATATTGAGTGCAGGCTTTTTATAGTAGGAATTATTGTTTGGTGTTTGTTATCAGGTTATAGCCTGATGGTGAAAGGAAGTCTGCAGCTATCCTCATACCTTGTCTAATTGATTGACTTAATGGTGCGATAGCTGGCGTTTATCGTGCATAAGTCAGAAATGTGATGCTGGTCAGATTTTACCCGCCTTTAACCTGCTGATAACGGGAGTTCTCCCGACAACAGGCTAATACTTGCTGTTCACAATCAGAAAGGGCGCGACTCCATGAAACAGCTGACCAGCCAGATTCATGCATTTGGCAAAGCGTTGATGATGCCAATCTCGGTCATCGCTGCCGCCGGTATCTTCCTTGGGCTGGCGGCGGCCATGCAGAACCCGGCGGTCACCGGCGATGCCTTTGCGCAGATGCAGGTGCCGCAGTTAATTATCGGCTTCATTCGCAAGGTTGCCGGAGCGCTATTCGCTAATCTGCCGGTCTTCTTTGCGGTAGCGAGTGCCATCGGACTGGCGAAAGCGGAAAAACCTACCGCCGCCTTTGCCGCGGTGATTGGCTATATCGTGATGAACGTCGGCATCAGCGCGACGCTGGCGGCCAAAGGGATCACCGCCGCCACAACCACACCAGCAGCCCTGCAGCAGGCGGGAATGGATCAGACCACCGCCATGATGACCTCGGCGGAATATATCAACATGCTGGGCGTCTTTACCTACAACATGAGCGTACTGGGCGGGGTGATTGCCGGACTGATAACGGTGGCGCTGCACAATCGCTTTTATACCCAGCAACTGCCTACCGCGATCAGCTTCTTTGGCGGACGGCGTTTTGTGCCGATTGTGACCGTGGTCTGTCTGCCACTGATCGGAGTATTGCTGGCGCTGATCTGGCCGACCATTGGCGACGGTATCGCCTGGATTGGACAGATGATTGGCAAAAGCGGGCAGTATGGCGCTTTTCTGCTGGGAGCCTTTGAGCGCATCCTGATCCCCACCGGCCTGCATCACATCCTTAACGAAACCGTGCGTTTCACGCCTATTGGCGGCATGGCGGTGGTCGATGGTCAGACCGTGGTTGGCGCACTGAACATCTTCAACGCGTCACTGACTCATCCGGGATCGATCCCCGATGAGACGCTGCGCACCGCCACGCAGTTTCTGGCGCAGGGTAAGATTCCGGTGATGATGTTCGGCCTGCCCGCCGCGGCGCTGGCGATCTATCACACTGCCCGACCCGAGCATAAACAGCGGGTCAAAGCACTGGTCATGGCAGGGGCGCTGACCTCCTTCACCACCGGCATCACCGAACCGCTGGAGTTCTGCTTTATCTTTGTCTCACCGGTGCTCTACCTGTTGCACGCTTTCCTGACCGGCCTGTCGTTTATGCTGATGTCGATGCTGCATCTGATGATTGGCAACGTGCAGGGCGGTGTTATCGACCTGGTGGTGTTCGGCATGCTGGGTGGGGCAAAAACCCACTGGTGGTGGACGCTGGCACTGGGCGTGATCTATGCGCCGATCTACTACTACGCTTTCCGGCTGGTGATCACCCGGATGAATGTTGAAACGCCGGGCCGTGAATCGGAGGATGAGAAACCGCAACAGGTCACCGCGGATGAACGGACTCAGGTCATTATCAGCGGGCTGGGCGGGCAGGCCAATATCGAGGATGTCGATTGCTGCTTTACCCGGCTGCGCGTACGGGTCAAAGAGATGAATCAGGTGGTCGATCAGACGCTGATGAGCACCGGTGCCAATGGGATCAATCGCGTCAGCGAGCACGACATTCAGGTGATCTACGGCCCGCAGGTCGAGAAGATCGCCAACGAGGTAAAAATGGCGCTGGGCGTCGCTTAACGGCAGCCTGTTTCACTCTTAGTCATGACGCTAACCGCCCGACGCCCGTGGGCGGTTAGCCCCTGTTCCCCGGAGCGCTCCGCCCGCTGCCGTCCCGCTTATTGTAACTAAAAAAAGCCCAGCCCTAATGGGCCGTACCTTTCTGCCGATATAGCGACTAATCCTCTTACTTTTCGGAACACCGCGATGTCGTTAAAAAAATCCTCCCTGATTATCTTCTCCTTTCTGCTGGCGCTGTTTCTCACCAGCGTGGCAATCAGTACCTGGCTGCTAATCCAGAGCAATCACTCGCTGAATGCGGTTAACAAAGAGATCCGTGTGGTGCTCTCGGTGATTGACCCCATCAACCACAGCCGCACGCTGCGTGTGCGTCTGATGGAGTACATGAAGGAGATTGAGGGCAGTGACGCAAACAATCCCGCCACGCTGGACAGCGTTCGGACCGTGGCCAGCAAAGCGGATGCTGCATTTCAGGCCTATATGAACGCGCCGCGTCTGCCGGGCGAAGAGGCGGAAGCCGACGCCTATAGCCAGGCTTATCTGGCCTATCGTCAGCAGGGTTTACAGCCGTTGATTGAGGCGGCAGAAGCGCACGATCAGGTGCGCTTTAAAAATCAGATCGCCACCGTGGTTCGCCTTGACCGTCAGTATGAAATCATTCTGGACCGGGTGCTGGCTCAGCATGAAACCTATGCCAAAAAGCTTAACAGCGATGCACAGAGTCACTTCACCTCCGGCATTACTCTGCTGGGGCTGTTTGGCGTGCTGTTTTTCGCCATCATCGTCGCCATTTACATCTTCATGAAGCGCTATGTGCTTTCGCCGATCAATGATGCGCAGGAACACTGCAAGCTGATTGCAGCGGGCGTCCTTGATACCACGGTGCCGGTCAAAGCCGGTTCGCGCAGTGAGATTCAGTTGCTGATGGGCTCGCTGGAGCAGATGCGCAGCGCGCTCACCGCCATTATTCTCCAGGTGCGCGATTCAACCCGCTCAGTCTCCACCGCCTCTCAGGAGATTGCGGCGGGCAACATCGACCTCGCCTCGCGTACCGAACAGCAGGCTGCTGCGCTGACGGAAACCGCCGCCAGCATGGAACAGCTGGGTGCAACGGTGAAACAGAACACCGAAAACGTCTTTGAAGCCTGCCGCCTGACCAGTGAAGCGGTGAAAAACGCGGAAAGTGGCGAAAAAGTCTCGCAGGAAGTGGTGACATCGATGGCGCTGATTAATGCCAGCTCGAAGAAGATCGAGGAGATCACCACCGTGATCGACAGCATCGCTTTCCAGACCAATATTCTGGCACTGAACGCGGCAGTCGAAGCCGCCAGGGCGGGTGAACAGGGTCGCGGTTTTGCGGTGGTGGCGGGGGAAGTCCGTAATCTGGCCCAGCGCAGCGCTACCGCAGCCAAAGAGATTGAGGGGCTGATTGCGGAATCTGTTTCGATCATTCATGCCGGTTCCGATCAGGTCAGCCGGACCGGTGAGGCGATGAGCGCCATTATCTCCTCAGTCAGCCGCGTGAATCTGCTGATGGAGCACATCTCAACCGCTTCTGATGAACAGAGTCGCGGTATCGGTCAGATTGAGCAGGCCGTTACCGAGATGGACAGCGTCACACAGCAGAACTCGGCGCTGGTGCAGGAGTCTGCCGCGGCATCTGCCTCGCTGGAAGAGCAGGTGCAGTATCTGACGCAGTCGGTCTCCACCTTCCGTCTGGCAAACAGTTAATCAGGGCACTCCGCGCTGAGTTTATCCAGCGCGGAGGCCTGAGTCCCGATGCTGAGTAATGCCCGGCAAAGAATGGAGAGTTTGATTCAGTGCCTTGTGGTGCAGTGCTAATCGGCGGATTATAAGGCTTTCCAGTAAATATGGGGTGGTCATGCTAATCAGCACGGAAAGTGCCCGCAGCAACAGCGCGGATACCCGACTGGCCTGTACGCTTGCCGCTGCCGCAGGCGCACTGAATACCGCAGCCTTTGAGATCGTCGGTTTTTTTTCAGCCAACATGACCGGTAATGTCTCGCTGCTGTCCGATCACCTGGCAAAAGCGAATCTGGGGCCTGGCCTGTTTTTTCTGTCGATCGTTCTTCTGTTTATTGCGGGTTCCATGTGTTCAACGCTGATCATTAATGCCGGGCACCGCAGAAATATCCGCACCATCTATGCCTTTGTCATCCTGATTGAGGGCAGCGCGCTGATTGCACTGGGGGTGATTGAAAATCACTTTCCGCCGCGGTCACCTGGTGTCGTGTTAATCATGAGCCTGAGTTTTTTAATGGGGTTGCAGAATGCGGTGGTGACGCGGATCTCCAATGCCCGCGTTCGCACCACCCATATCTCCGGCACGGCGACCGATATCGGGATTGAGCTGGCAATGCTGTTTGAGGTGCTGCGGCGTAAAGCGTCACCGAAAGAGGCGCCGCTCTATCTGAGCCGGCTGCGACTGCACTGTCTGACCCTGCTTTCTTTCCTTGCTGGAGGGATAGCCGGAATCGGGCTTTACCGACTGCTTAGCTACGATTTCCTGCTGCCCGTAGGGTTTGGGTTAATCTGTCTGGCCCTGAATGCCATCTTTACTAAGCCAGCAAAACAACAGGGCGCGATGATTTAAGTGCGCAACCCTCACTGCTGCTTAAACCAGGGCGGCGCGGAGTCCTGATTTCATCGATCCGCCTATGCAAATGAACCGTGCGGTTAAAACATCCGAGCCTGCGCGGGGTAACATTCAGCCTTATACTCTGGTTGATCCTGCGAACGAGACAGTAATGCGAACAGCCTTCAACCTGCTGATGGATAATTAACATCGACATTAAACAACTCATTTACTTGTGTAACCTGGAGCGTGAACGCCATTTCGGGCGGGCCGCGGAAGCCAGTTTTGTTACACAGCCAACCCTCTCTATGCGCCTGAAGAATCTTGAGCGCGAGCTGGGCCTGCCGCTGATTAACCGCAGCAATAATTTTGCCGGATTTACGCCGGAGGGCGACCGTGTGCTGGCGTGGGCGCGGGAAATTGTTTCGGTTTATCAGGGGCTGAAGCTGGAAGTGGAATCGCTGAAACATGGGGTGAACGGCACGCTGCGGGTTGGCGTGGTGCCGCAGTGCAGCATGGCACTGCCGCTGCTGCTGAAATCGGTGCAGGCGCGTTATCCTCAGCTCGACTATCGCATTGCGGTACTCAGTGCTGACCAGTTGCTGGAAGCACTCAACAGCCACACCGTGGATGTCGGGATCGGTTTTTTCGAGATGGCAACCCTGCGTGAACTCCATTTTCAGACCGAGATGCTGGCAGATCGGGGCGTTGAAGCCATATTCCATCCCGACCATTTTCCTGAGCTGGTGGGGGAAACCGCGCTGACGCTTGATGAAGTGGCACAACAGCCGCTCTGCCTGGCGGAGCCGACGCGTTATTTCCGGCGTTATCTCGATATGGCTTTTCGTGAAGCGGCGCTGGTGCCCCGGGTGATCGTGGAGAGCGCCTCTGTCATGCAGCTGATGCAGTGCGCGCAGGTCGGCCTGGGGCTGCTGGTGTCGCCGGTCGGTCATCTGCTGGCCGCTTCATTACAGGGGCTGCAGCAGCGCGCCATCACGCTGCCGCCGATGGCGCGCCAGGCGGCGCTGGTCATCGCTGAGCCTGGCCGTGCCACACCGCTGGCACAGCACTTTTTCGACGAAGCGCGCGGCCTGCTACCGGTTTAACGCGGTTACTGCGATTCGCCCAGTGCGTAAAACAGGCGGCTGTTCCAGTTGCCTATGGCAACACTCTGCATCAGCGCGAACAGTGCATCAGCCTCCCAACCCGCCTCCATTAGCGGTTGCAGATGGGCCGCGCTGAATCGTTCTGGCGAACGGGTCAGCTGCGCCGCCAGCGCAATAATCTGCTGCTCCGGGTCTTTTGCCCCCGCATCATCCACGCCCTCAATTAACATCTCATTTCCGGCCAGCAGCCCGAATGCCCAGCGACTGCCCAGAATCCGGGCGGCCGTCGCCTCTGCCAGGGTATTGTCCTGAGTGAGATGCTGACGCAGTTGCGCCCAGTCATAGAGCACCGAGGGATCGTGGGCCAGCAGCCATACCGCGTCCTGCATTCCCGGCAGTGACTGACAGCGGGTAATAGCAGCGAGCTGCTCAGCACTGGCATAACGCAACTCCAGTGGTTTCAGCACCGGCTGCCAGCGGGCAGGCTGATCAAAACCTGTGGCCTCAGCATCGGGTGGTGCAGTGCTGCCGGGCAGCCAGCGTACCGGCTGGGCCTGCAGCGCCTGTAAACCGGCGACCACCCGCGCCTGATAACTGACAAAGCCGATCACCTGATTCAGCGTCACAATATCAGGCTCTGTCAGGCCGACCGCATCCAGGGCGGTGATTGCGCTGGCGCTGATCAGCTCAGGCTGCATCGCCAGCTGGCGTGCATACTGCGTAATCTGGGTGAGGCGATTATTACTTTCACGTGAGGAGTCGGGCCCGGGCAACGGATTGAGGCGGGCAGAGTAGTGATTACACAGCCGCTGTACACCCGCCACCTGCGCCACCGTCAGCGCCGTGCTGAGGCGATCGTAAAGCGTTAAGGTGTGTGTGAGGGTGGTGACGACGCGATCGGGGAACAGCAGCTGTGCCAGATCGCGCGCCGCCAACAGGGCCGGCTGATTGGTGCGCAGCAGTGACTGCACCACGTTGTCATCGGCGTAACATCCCAGCAAAAAGCGGTCATCAATATGGGCGGCTTCTGGCACCAGCGGTGCGGCCTGTGAGGTACGTGGACTGGTCTGGCTCTCGTAAAACCAGTGGTTATGGCCCGGATAGCGGCGTTGTTCCATGATCAATCCTTTTGCAAATTCGGGTTCGGTATGCAGGCGGCAGAATCTGAAAATGTGCATAAACCGAAGGGCAGGCTTATCGTCGCTGATGGCCAGTCCGGGGCAAAAGATTGATCGGTGATAATTAATAGCGTTACGGTATAACGGCAGCGAAATCAGGCAGGAAGGGCGAGGCGGGAGCAAAGAGAAGGGCGAGCCAGGCTCGCCCTTGCAGAACTTATTTCAGTTCCAGTTCGTTCATTGCGGCGATGCTGAAGCCGCCATCAACGTGTACCACTTCACCGGTGATGCCGCCAGCCAGGTCAGAGCAGAGGAATGCTGCTGAGTTGCCGACATCTTCGATGGTGACAGTACGGCGAATCGGGGTGACCGCTTCGCAATGTGCCAGCATCTTACGGAAATCTTTGATGCCTGATGCTGCCAGGGTGCGGATTGGACCGGCAGAAACGGCGTTAACACGCACGCCTTCCGGGCCCATGGCGTTTGCCATGTAACGCACGTTGGCTTCCAGCGACGCTTTCGCCAGACCCATCACGTTGTAGTTCGGGATCGCGCGCTCAGCACCCAGGTAAGAGAGGGTCAGCAGCGCAGAGTGTGGATTCAGCATCTCGCGGCACTCTTTGGCCATCGCGACGAAGCTGTAAGCACTGATGTCATGCGCGATTTTAAAGCCTTCGCGGGTAACGGCGTTCACGTAGTCGCCAACCAGCTGCTCGCCAGGGGCGAAACCGATAGAGTGAACGAAACCGTCAAATTTCGGCCAGGTTTTTGCCAGTTCAGTGAACAGAGATTTGATGCTCTCATCTTCGGCTACGTCACATGGCAGCACGATGTCTGAACCCAAATCTTTGGCAAACTCTTCCACACGACCTTTTAATTTGTCGTTCTGGTAGGTGAAAGCCAGTTCTGCGCCCTGTTTGTGCATCGCCTGTGCAATACCGTAGGCGATGGAAAGTTTACTGGCAACGCCAGTAATCAGAATGCGCTTACCGGAAAGAAAACCCATAGCTGTAATCCTTATGGTCATTGTAGTTGGCGGCCGCATGGTTAAAAAGTAAGCGACCGACGTTAATCGACGTGCGGATTCTAGCACGTCTCTCATAAATCAGGTAAATCGCCCCGCAATTTCCGCGATATGCAGCAAAAATCAACGCTCTCGTCGCCAGGCTTCGGCACTCAATGCTTCGCCAAAGTGGCTGCTGATCAGTCGTCGGGTCAGATCGTGCAGCGGGGAGGCCAGCACATCAGCGGTGCCGCCGCGCTCGACCACTTCGCCCTGATGCATCACCAGCACTTTGTCGCTGATGTGCTTCATCATTCCCAGATGCTGGGTAACATAAATGTAAGCGATCCCATGCTTCTCCTGCAGTTCCAGCATCAGATTCACCAACTGGGAACGCATCGTCATATCCAGCGAGGCCAGCGCTTCATCAGCCACAATCACTTTGGGTTGCAAAATCAACGCGCGGGCCAGACCCAGTCGCTGCTTCTGGCCGGGTGCCAGCATGTGCGGATAATAGCCGGCGTGATCGCGCAGTAATCCCACCTGACGCAGGGTGGCGATAATGCGCTTTTCGCGTTCCTCCGCGCTGAGATCGGTATTGAGCCGCAGCGGGAACTCCAGAATCTGGCTGATACGCTGACGCGGATTCAGCGAGGTTGAGGGGTCCTGGAAAATCATGCGGATGCGCTGACTGCGATAACCATAATCGCCAAAGGTCAGCGGATGATCGTCTATCAGAATCTCACCTTCGGTAGGGGCGACCATGCCGCTGAGCATCTTCGCCAGCGTGGACTTGCCGGAGCCATTTTCACCGATAATTGCCAGCGTCTGCCTCTCGCGTAGGGTAAAACTGACCGACTTCACCGCCTCAACGTGCTGACGGCGGAACAGGCCCGTACGATAACGGAAGGTTTTACTCAGGTTGCGCACTTCCAGCAGAGTCTCCATGCTACTGGCCCTCCATATTCAGCGGGAAATGACAGGCGTAGAGATGCGTTTTGCTGCCGGTGAGCCGTGGCGTTTCAATACATTTGCGCTGCGCATAGGGACAACGCGGCCCCAGACGACAGCCAATCGGCAGGCTCTCCAGCGACGGGATCGCTCCTGACAGGGTATTGAGACGGCTTTTATGCGGCAGGGATCGTCCAAAATCGGGCATCGCCCGAATCAGCGCCTGAGTATAAGGATGGTGCGGCGTACTCATTAAATCTTCACTCTGGGCGGTTTCTACCGTCTGACCACAGTACATCACGTTGATACGGTCCGCCCACTGGCTCATAGTGCGCAGGTCATGACTGATCAGCAGAATGGTGGTGTTGTTGTTCTGGTTCAGCCGGCTCAGCAGGCGGAAAATCTGCGCCTGCGTCGTGGGTTCCATGGCGTTCGTCGGCTCATCGGCGATCAGCAGACGCGGCTGGTTAGCCAGCGCAATCGCGATCATCACTTTCTGGCATTCGCCTTCGGTCAGCTCATAGGGGAAGCTGCGCATAATATCTTTGTGATCTTTAATGCCGACGCGATGCAGCAGTTCGATGGCGCGGGTTTTGCGCCAGAACCAGAAGCGTTTCAGCCACGGACCTTTATACGTCCAGCGTGGGATCACCTGCATCAGCTGACGACCGATGCTTTCAGAGGGATCCAGACAGGATTGCGGCTCCTGAAAAATCATCGAGACGTTATGCCCGATAATGCGGCGGCGCTCGCGCGACGACAGGCGCAGCAGATCCACATCATCAAACACCATGCGATCGGCGGTGACACGCCAGTTATCGTTGGTCACGCCGCAGATCGCCTTGGCAACCAGGCTCTTACCGGAGCCGGACTCACCGACCAGACCACGGATTTCACCTTCGCCCAGCGTCAGATTGACGCGATCGACCGCTTTGACCGGCCCGTCAGCGGTCATAAATTCAATGGTCAGATTACGGATATCGAGTAACGGCATTTATTCCACTCCCGCTTCGACGGCGCGACGGATGCCGTCACCGAGCAGGTTAACAATTAATACGCTGACCATCAGCGCCACACCCGGCAGCATAACGGTCCATGGTGCGACGTAGATCAGCTCCAGCGAATCACCCAGCATCGCTCCCCATTCGGGCGAAGGCAGCTGCGCGCCCAGGTCGAGAAACCCGAGTGCGGCAATATCCAGAATCGCCATCGACAGCGCGCGGGTAATTTCGGTGATCAGCAACGGTAAAATGTTAGGCAAAATGGCGTAGCGCAGGATGTTGCGGCCTCTGGCACCGTCAAGACGTGCCGCCACCACATACTCTTTTTCCAGCTCATCATGCACGGCACTGTAAATCTCGCGCACCAGACGTGGAATCAGCGCCAGCCAGACCGCCAGCAATGCGTGCTCGAGTCGTGGCCCGAGAAACGCCACCACGATAATCGCCAGTAACAGCGACGGAATAGAGAGCAGGGTGTCCAGAACGTGGTTCATCACCGCCGAGCGTATGCCATGCGTCATGCCCGCCAGTACGCCCAGCACCAGCGCGCCGAGCGTGGCGAACAGCGTCACCAGAATCGCCGAACCCACCGTCGGGCCCGCGCCGCTCAGCAGGCGGCTCAGCACATCCCGACCCAGATCGTCGGTGCCGAGAAAGAAGGAGACATCGCCGTAGTGTGACCAGGATGGCGGCAGCAACTGATAACCCAGGAACTGCTGATCGATATCGTATGGCGCTATCAGCCCGCCAAACAGGCAGAGCAGCAGCAGTGCGCCAAAGCCATACAGCCCGACCATCGAAATCGGGTTGCCATAAAAATGGTGCCAGCTCTGACGAAACGCGCTGGGCAGGCGTTTTTCGGCGTAGATATTATCGGAGGGCATACGCTTTCACTTTATTGTGCTTGAGTTCGGACAACGTTTCTTTATAAAAATCACTCATATCAGAGGGTTATCCTGAGGACATGCTTTATGTTTCTTTATCATGGCTGACTCTGAGTAGCGTTAATTTATGTGTTTTGTGTGCTTCTCTGCGTAGAGGCAAAGAAGATGTCCACATTGCAGACAGACACTAAGCTCAGGAAAGCGCTGGGTAAGCGCCGCGACAAAGCAGAGGTTATCTTCGACTCGTCCGGACTGAATGTCAGGCTCTCCCGTTGAGGCAACGTGACATTTTTCTACCGGTATCGCTGGGAGGCTTAGCCCGTCAGCTGACTACAGGGGATTATCCGTCGATATCCCTGTTACAGGCAAGGAAACGGCGTCAGCAATTTCGACTCTGGATTGCAAAGGGTTATGATCCGAGTCGGCATATCGTCCTGAACAGAGTGAAAAAAGTCATATTCACCTCCGGATAACAGGCAATAAAAACCGCCCTGTTGGGCGGCGGATTAGATCTTAGCGGAGGCTATGCTGGCCGGACCCTGGCCTTTGTCGGGTGTCCATCAGGCCCGTCGTCATGGGTGTGGTCAGGATCCGGCTCAATGATAACGATATAATCTTTACCTATCCCATCGCGCGTTAACGTCACTAAATCTCCGGCAACAGGTTTGGTGTCAAACTCATGTTCCTCTTCAACGCCGGTATCTTCAAAAATTACAGCGAATTTCATTTTTCGTCCTCTTTCTGATAAACCGCGTCGTTACCGCGAGGTTTGTTGCTGACGCTTACATAAAGAATTTTAGCCTATCCTGAAAATATCAGGCATCTCAGTGGATTACTTCATGCCGATATTATCCGCGATTACCGGCTGGCTTCAGGTGTCCCGGTGTTCAGACCGCTATGGACGCATACCCGCCTGGCGGTTTCAGGTGCAGACGCTCTACGCGACTAGCTCAGTACTGAAACCCTGCCGGAACCCGCACAGGAAATTGTTCATGATGCTGCTTGAGTAATACACCGTAAATCATCCACAGAAGACGGATAATCCAACACCTAAGACGTTCGCCTCAGCAGAGATCACTTTTTGTGCAACATTGACAGATTCTTCATCATTTCCTGATTGTTCATTGATGACTTTGAGGGATAGTCGCGTCCTGAGTGGGAACTCTTTACTAAAGGAGATAAATCGGTGGCGAGAATAGAGTAAAAAAGCTTAGAAAAGAAACGTGTAAACGATCAGTTTATAATTAAATTTAGTGCGGCAATGAGTTACCTTTAAAAGGTACTGCAAAAAACGCAAAAGGGGCATGGCATGAAAGATAAAAACTTCTTTAATGCATTAACAGAATGGATAGATGATCATTCGGATGAAAAAATAAGCCTGGATAAAGTGGCTAAAAAAAGTGGATATTCAAAATGGCACCTTAACAGAATGTTCACAAAGCATTGCGGAGTCAGCCTCGGGAAATATATTAATAACACCAGAATGCAGGCGGCCTCGCTGAGTTTAAGGTTTACTGAAGCCACTATTGCAGAGGTAGCTGATCAGTTCAACTACGACTCACAGCAAACGTTCACGCGCGCCTTCTCACGACATTTTGGTATGCCTCCTGGCATCTGGCGAATCACTGATGCTGCAAAAAAATCAGATAAAAACTCTCTCTGCTTCCCCAGCGATGACGCCATTTGAGGCAGCGGTTGATAGCTTACATAATGCCGTAGGTTTACCGGATTGCATCCTCAGAGAAGTATTATCAACAGGACGGCGGGGAAGGAGAGTGATGCATAAAAATTAAAATCGGCCCTGAGATTAAACGTTTTATCTTCAAACAGCCTTCGTTGGTGCCTGGCATTTCATGATTCGGCGGTTTTGTGCTTATTTCCAGCTGCTCCGTTGCAGAAAATAAGCCAGCCTCTACTGAAAGATTAAAAAATTGTTTTTCCCGTGGAGTGCGCATCCGCCCAGCGAAGCTTATACGTCCACTCTTTATCAAGTGAGCCGATGGAAAGCCTCATCTCCTTGCCCGTCTGCTTACAGTAGTCCCTTGCCGCACCAATGTTTTTCCACATAAGTAAACTACCCGGACTAAGGTCCGAATATTTCGTGTTAACGCCGCCGTTTGGCACATCAAAATAGATGATGTGTTCACTCTCAGCCATGAAGAGCAGATCCATCGCGCAGGGCTCGTTCCCTACAAAAAGAATATAGCCGAAGAGCATCCTTTTCATGGCATTGATAAGCGTGATCAGGTTCTCCCTGGAATAACAGGTTACTCTGTCAGAAAAACGGGATTTAAAAAGGAAGATATAATAGTCTGCCAGCTCTTCAGGGCTGAATTGATTCATATCACAGCAGCGGCCACCCGCACGTATGAACCGGTTGTATTCGTTGCGGCGATTTTTTTCTGTTTTAACTGAATAGCTCTCTTTTACAAAGCATACTTTATTTTTTCGGGCAAAAGAAAAGTTAAAATTTATGAAGTTGTGCTTGTTGAAATGTGACATTTTATTGGTTTTTTCAGGGAAAAGCATCGAGGCATTTTTAGCCGCCGGCACCATGATCTCATCATAGGATAGCGGGAATTGTTTCCATTGATCGACACCTATCCGTGAGTGATCCAGCAGGGCATACGCGGCAGTATAGCCACCTTGCTTTTCTTTATGAAAATACGTTGCCTCATGACCTGTGCGAGATGAGAAAAACCTGATCACGTCAGGATGCATATTAACACTCCCGCCAAAACGGTTAAAACAGTGCTCATAAATGTCAGCGTCGGATTTTTCCCAGCCGTAAAGTATTCTTTTGAAGTGGCTCATATAAAATGTTAAACCTGATAGTTGTTCTGATAAACTGAGTTAAAAAGATGGCTCCTGAATGTCAGCCGCCCTGGGCTATTTTTTTCTGTCACTAACTCCGGACAGATATCTCTGCTGTGACGTTTTAGTCAGGGCATTATGCATTTTTTTTATCAACGTAAAGGCAAGGAAATATCAAGAATCTATCAAGCGATGTCGTTTTAATTGCTTTATATTTGTGAGGGCTGTCTGACATTTATATCAAGTTTATCTGAGTCACCCGCGTAATAGCCTGACCCGGTGACTTCATTCTCTCTCAGACAATCCGCTGGCTTTGCTCCCGACGATGCTTGTGATAATCCTCATCACACTCGCTTGAACAGAAAGCAGTTTCAGCCACTACGGGCTCATCTTTACACCAGATGCATAAGCCGTTTGGGCTTTTAAGTCTGGTCTTACGAGCTGCCAGAGAGGCTGCGAGATGCGCTTCTTCACGCTCCTGTGCCAGATCAACTTCATCCATAAATGTTCATCACCTCATCGATTTTTTCGCTTCGAACTTAAATCGCTTTCTGCAGGACAATTATTTGTGTACATCAATGCCTGCTTTCAGAACGACTTCTGAAAGAGAAAATTCATATGTTTATTTTGTGTCTGCCTTAGCGCCCTGAGCGTTAGCGCAGGGCATACCATTCCTTATGTTTCAGCGGATTCATGGCCGCACCAATCACGTCAGAAATCACATTGACCAGAATCACCAGCCCGCCAATCACCATCACGCCAGCGGAGATCGCCGCGTAATCCTGCTGACGAATCGCGTTAATCAGCCAGCGCCCCAGACCCGGCCAGTTAAAGACCATCTCGGTGATCATCGCCAGCGTCAGCATCGTGGAAAATTGCAGGCCCAGACGTGGGATCACCGGCGGCAGCGCATTATGCAGCACGTGGCGGCGGATCACGGTAAACGGCGAAAGACCCCGCGTAGCCGCCGCTTTGACATAATTTTTGTCCATCACGTCGCTGGTGCTGTTGCGCAGCAGGCGGATCACTTCCGTCGTCGGTGCCATCGCCAGCACCAGCACAGGTAAAATCAGGTGGTTCAGGACGCTGATTATCATCTCATGTCGCCAGGGCGAAGGACTCATCCAGGCATCAATCAGCGCAAAGCCAGTGACACTCTGCACCGGATAGAGCAGATCGTGACGACCGGACACCGGCAGCCAGCCCAGCGTCAGCGAGAAGAACAGCGTCAGCAGCAGCGCCAGCCAGAAAATTGGCGCAGAAAAGCCAATCAGCGCCAGCGCACTGATGGTTTTATCCTGCCATTTATTGCGCATCACGCCGGCACAGATCCCCAGCGGGATCCCGACCAGCAGCGCGAACAGAAACGCCAGAATGCACAACTCCATGGTGGCCGGGAAAACCTCACGCAGCTGCAGGCCAATCTCCTGACCGTTGGTGCTGGAGACGCCGAAATCAAACTGCAGCATCCCTTTAAACCAGAACCACCAGGCGTCCGAGAGCGCCGCGCCTTCCAGCGGGGCGTCAGGCGTAAAGTAGCTCAGGCTGAAGCTCACCAGCGACAGCAGAAACAGGGTAATGATCAGTAGCAGCAGGCGCCGCAAAATATAGATAATCACTTACTTTTCCTTATCGCGTTCACGATAAACCCCGGCAAACGAGGCGTTGCCAAACGGACTCAGGACCAGCCCTTTAATATCATGACGAAACGCCTGCAGTCGCAGAGAGGATGCCAGCGGCAGCACCGGCAACTCCTGCGCCAGAATCTGCTGCGCTTTGTCATAACTGTCGATGCGGCCAGAGAGTTGTTGTGATAACAGCGCATTCTGCAGCGTTTCGTCAAAGGCCGGCGAGCACCAGTGCGCGTAATTGGTCTGCGAGCGAATCGCTGCACAACTGAGCAGCGGCCGGAAGAAACTGTCGGGATCGTTACTGTCGGTGGCCCAGCCTGACAGTGTCAGATCATGATTCATCGCCATCAGCTGCGCCTCCTGAAAACGGCCCTCTACCGGCACTATGGTCAGCCGGACGCCGACCTGCGCCAGATCCGCCTGCAACAGTTCGGCGGTTTTCAGCGGGCTGGGATTCCACGACTGCGACGCGGCAGGCACCACCAGCCGCAGATGCAGATCGCTGATGCCCAGAGCCGCCAGTGCGGCACGGGACTTCGCCGGATCATAGCTGGTGATGCGCGCATCATTATCATATGCCCATGAGGCGCGAGGTAATATCGAGGCGGCGGTTTCGGCGGTGCCGTAATAGATGGACTCCATCAACCGCTCATTGTTGATCGCCAGCGCCAGCGCGTGACGTACCTCAGGGCGGTCGAGCGGCGGCTTGCGGGTATTAAAGGCCAGATAGGCGATATTCATGCCGGGACGAAGCGTCATCCGCAGGCGCGGGTCATCGCGCAGGATGGTGAGCTGGCTGGCCGCGGGATAGGCAAGCACGTCACATTCACCGGTCAGAAGCTTGGAAAGCCGCCCGGTGCCGCCTGAGCCGAGATCGATCACCGCCTGTTGCAGACGCGGCACCCCTTTCCAGTAGTGAGGATTGCGCGCCAGGCGGATGTACTGACCGGTGCGGTATTCGCTGAGCTGATAAGGACCGGTGCCAACCGGTTGTCTGTCCATCTCTTCCTGCTGGCCCTGTGCGGTGAGCTGGTCGGCATACTCTTTCGACAGCACTGGCGCATAGTGGGTCGCCATGTGCCACAGGAACGACGCATCCGGGCTGTTTAACCTGAACTCAACCGTCCTGTTATCAATTTTCTTCACGCTCTGCACGGAGTCGGAGAATTGCAGACTGTCAAAGTAGGGATAGTTGCCGCCATTGACGTTGTGCCAGGGGTGATTGCGGTCAAACATTCGGGCGAAGCTGAACACGACATCGTCGGCGTTCAGTGCACGGGTGGGGCGGAACTGATTCGTCTGCTGGAACTGCACGCCGCTGCGCAGATGAAAGCGATACGTTGCGCCGTTATCGCGCACTTCCCAACTGGACGCCAGATCGGGCTTGAGACGATAGGTGTAAGGATCGACATCCAGCAGGCGGTCATAGAGTTGTGCCGCCAGCGTATCGACAGTCAGCCCGCTACTGGCCATCTGCGGATTAAAGGTGTTCAGCGTGCCGCTGACGCAATAGACGAAGCCGGTCTGGCGGATATCACCCGCAGGCGCTGACCACGCAGGGGCACTCAACACGCTGAGACTTAGCAACAGCGAACATAATAGTTTTGACATAGAACTCAACGATTTTGAGGCATTAAACAGAGTGTATCGCAAAGCGGGCATTGTCCCAAAACCTGCAACCGCTGCCAGACTGATTTTCATCATCGCGGCGGTAAAAAGAGCGTACAGAAGGTGTGGTAATGAGAAAAATTCTCAATAACATGTTTACAGATGATAATAAGAATGATTATTATTCATCTGCGCTTCGACGGTGGCTCTGCCGTAGAAGAGCACGACATTGCTCACATTGCTTCCAGTATTGTTGCCCGCCTTTTGGCGGGCTTTTTTTTTGGCTTAGGCAGAGTGGCATGCCTGCCTGGACGGGGAAGGGAAAGCTGCTGAAAGAGCCGGCGCTTTGAATGCGGTGTGGCGATGAAAAAACGGGAGAGAAAAGTGAGTTAATGATGATGTTATCTCTGCTGGCCTCCCGTTTAGCTAAGCGGGTCCTGAATTAAACCGCACTTAACTATTACAAAAACGCAGGTACTATAAGCTCATCTTCTGGTCATCCATTTCCTGGCAATGAATAAATTCCAAAAAAACGTTCAGGCATTTCAGCATACATCCTTTCGCTATCTCTTTTTTGGGCGCCTGTTCACCGTGCTGGGCAATGGGATTGCTCCCATTGCGCTGGCTTTTGCGGTACTGGATATTGGCGGGTCTGCTTCTGATTTAGGGATAGTGGTTGCGTCCCGTTCACTGTGTAACGTGCTTTTCCTGCTGGTGGGCGGTGTTGTCGCCGATCGC
The DNA here is from genome assembly GCF_014156615.1 of Pantoea pleuroti. Taxonomy (NCBI): domain Bacteria; kingdom Pseudomonadati; phylum Pseudomonadota; class Gammaproteobacteria; order Enterobacterales; family Erwiniaceae; genus Pantoea; species Pantoea pleuroti. Next base: position 331,282 of record NZ_SBFD01000001.1, read on the forward strand.
TACTCACGCAGTCGGGTATTAGTTTCATCGGCAGTGGTTGCCGCTGTTTCACAGGCTATCGTCGCCTGGTCTGTACTTGATGGCTCAGCAACTGTAATTAGCCTGACTTTGCTGGGTGCCCTGAATGGTGCGGCGGCAGGAATCGCGCTGCCTGCATCGTCTGCGCTGGTTCCGCAGGTGGTTCCAGCAACGGATTTGCGTCAGGCTAACGCATTAATTCAGCTGGGGATTTATGGCGGTACGGTGATGGGGGCATCGCTGGGGGGGATTATCACCAGCGCTGTCGGGCCGGGCTGGGGGCTGGCAATTGATGCGCTGGGTTTTGCCGTTTCCGTACCGCTCTATTTCCTGATCCGTGTGAAATCGAATAAAACCGCGGCTTCGCAAGGCAATATCCTGCGCGATATCAAAGAGGGATGGGCAGAGTTCGCCGGACGAAGCTGGATTTGGTCGATAGTCCTTCAGTTCGCCATTATCAACGTCGCGTTCAATGGCATTGTGGTGGTACTTGGCCCGATGATTGCCGACGTCTCTTTCGGACGGGCGCGATGGGGGATTATTGTGGCCGCCCATAGCGCGGGTCTAATTGCAGGTTCGTTTCTGGCTATGAAATGGCATCCACGTCGTGATCTCTTTATTGGCGCGATGCTGGCAGGTCTTTACGCACTCCCAATATTTATGCTGAGCCAGGATGCGTCAGCAGCAATGCTGATAGTGGGGTTCTTCATTGCTGGCATGTCATTGGGCCTGTTCGGCGTAACCTGGGCGCACTCATTACAGACACATATCCCACCGGATAAGCTGGCTCGCGTGTACGCTTATGATGCAATGGGTTCCTTTATCGCCATTCCCTTTGGACAACTGGTCGCGGGTCCGCTGGCAACACACTTTGGTATGAGTGCTGTATTGCTGATGTCAGCACTGGCCGTGGTGATGGCTACCGCTGGCGTCGGTCTGGTTCCTGCTATCCGGCAACCTGAAAAAATGGGGACTAAGTCGCACAATGCGTATTGGACAGGCGGCTCAACGTGAAAAACAGCCCGGTTTATACCGGGTTGTTAATTCATAAGGCCGGGCAAAATCATAGGTTGGGGTGGCGTTAATTAACTCTCTGCTTTTATATCGTGCTTCTTCATCATTGCGCGCAACTGATGATAGGTGACACCTAATAAGCCAGCCGCACGGCGTTGGTTATAACGTGCCTGCTGCAGGCTGGCTTCCACCAGATCCCGCTCCTGCTGATTCTGCCATTGACGCAGATCCAGCGGCAGGGCAGGCAGCGCGCTGCTATCCGCCTCATGACTGGTCCGGATGACAGCAATCGGTTCAGGGCGTGTAGCAAACGGGTTGATAATGACATTATCCAGAGGCTGCTCGCTGCTGTTATGACGATAGACCGAGCGCTCCACCACGTTTTTAAGTTCGCGAACGTTGCCGGGCCAGTGGTAATCAAGCAGAGCCTGCTGCGCCCGTGGGGTAAAGCCGGGAAACAGTAACAGACCAAGCTCGCGACACATCTGGATAGCGAAATGCTCGGCCATCACCAGTATATCGCTGCGTCGTTCGCGCAGTGGCGGTAACTGCACCACATCAAAGGCCAGACGATCCAGCAGATCGGCGCGGAATTTTCCCGCTGCCGCCAGCGCGGGCAGGTCTTCGTTTGTCGCACAGACCAGTCGCACATTGACCTGCAGGGAGTGATTGCCGCCGACCCGCTCCAGCTGTCCATATTCTATTACCCTGAGCAGCTTTTCCTGAACCAGCATCGGTGCCGTTGCCAGCTCATCCAGAAACAGCGTGCCGCCGTCAGCACGTTCAAAACGGCCAAGATGGCGCTTCTGCGCGCCGGTAAAGGCGCCAGCCTCATGACCAAACAGTTCAGAATCGAGCAGATTTTCATTCAGCGCGGCACAGTTCAGCGAGATAAACGGTCCCTGCCAGCGGTCAGAGAGATAGTGCAGTCGGCTGGCGATCAGCTCTTTGCCCGTTCCACGCTCACCAATCACCAGTACCGGTTTCTCAAGGGGAGCCAGTTTGGAAACCTGCTCCAGCACCTCAAGAAAATTGTTCGACTCCCCCAGGAGATTATCGTTAGTGCCTGTCATGATGAATTTCGCCATCCCTTAATCATTTTGACTATCTTAAAACAAGCGTGAAGGGCTGTAAAATTTAAAATATGATAAAAATCAATCAATTATAAAATTGGCACGCATTTTGTATTAACTCAGCAGGACTTCACGTTTTAAAACATTAAAAGAGGAACATCATTATGGGTATTTTTTCTCGTTTCGCCGACATCGTTAATGCCAACATTAATTCCCTGCTGGAGCGTGCGGAAGATCCGCAGAAACTGGTCCGGCTGATGATTCAGGAAATGGAAGACACCTTAGTTGAAGTGCGCTCCACCTCTGCGCGGGCACTGGCTGAAAAGAAACAGTTGTCACGCCGTATTGAGCAGGCGGAGATTCAGCAGGCTGAGTGGCAGGAAAAAGCGGAGCTGGCGCTGCGCAAAGATAAAGATGATCTGGCCCGTTCCGCGCTGATTGAAAAACAGAAACTCACCGATCTTGTCGCCTCTCTGAAACAGGAAGTGGGCCATGTTGAAGAGACGCTGGAGCGCATGAAAGGCGAAATCAGCGAGCTGGAGAAAAAACTGAGTGAGACACGTGCCCGTCAGCAGGCGTTAACGCTGCGTCATCAGGCGGCCTCTTCATCACGCGATGTTCGTCGTCAGCTGGACAGCGGTAAGATCGACGAAGCAATGGCACGGTTTGAATCTTTTGAACGTCGTATCGACCATATGGAAGCGGAAGCAGAAAGCCACGGTTTTGGTAAACCAAAAACGCTGGACCAGGAGTTTACTGACCTGAAAGCGGACGATGAAATCAGCCAGCAGCTTAATGCGCTGAAAGCCAAAATGAACCGCAGTGAGTAATCATCGACGTTGCGATAAGTGATTAAGGAGAGTCAATGAGCGCACTTTTTTTCGCCATACCGTTAACGATCTTCGTGTTGTTTGTCGCACCGATCTGGTTATGGCTGCATTACAACAACAAACGCAACGGCGGTTCGGAACTGTCGCAAAGCGAAATCCAGCGCCTGCAGCGCGTGACCCAGGACGCGCAGCGGATGCGCGAACGTATTGACGCGCTGGAAGCGATTCTGGACGCTGAACATCCAAACTGGAGGCAGCCATGATTAAAGGACGCAAGTTGTGGCGCAAGCCAGATGAAGGGAAATTCATGGGTGTCTGCGCAGGCCTGGCAGAGTATCTCGATATTCCGGTTCGTCTGCTGCGTGTCATCGTGGTGTTATCACTGTTCTTTGGCCTGTTTCTCTTTACGGTGATCGCCTACTTTGTGCTGGGTTTTGTGCTGGATGTGAAACCCGCCTCTGCCTCCCGGACTGAGCGCCAGCCCAGCGCCAGTGAACTGCTGGATCAGCTGGAGAGCACCCTGCAACGGGATGAGCGCAGCGTGCGCGACCTGGAACGCTATGTGACGTCTGAAACCTTCAGCGTGCGCAGCCGCTTCCGCCAGATTTGATTCTGCTACTGTTATTGCCGGGCCTGTCTCAGGCCCGTTCGCTCACTCAATGGAGGTGTTGATGTCTTTTTCGCGATCCACTGCTTTTCGTCACCGCGCGGCACCTGCATTGAAGTCGGCCGCTAAATTCATCATTATTAATGCTGTTACCTACGGTCCCGCCGGTGTCACTGGCTGGGCAGTGAAATCGGTAGCGCGACGCCCGTTACGTCTGCTGCTGGCTGTGGCGCTTGAGCCATTGCTGAAACGCGTGATGAACCGGGTGGCATCGCGCTTCATCAGGGAGAAAGATGAAAAGACTGCAAACTGAATTGATGGCGTTGATGAACCGTGGCGTTGATCGCCACCTGCGGCTGGCGGTAACCGGATTAAGCCGCAGCGGCAAAACCGCCTTCATCACCTCACTGGTTAATCAGCTTTTAACCGTTCACAGCGGCGCGCGTTTGCCGCTGTTTTCCGTGGTGCGGGATGAGCGCCTGTTAGGCGTAAAGCGGGTACCACAGCGTGACATGGGCACGGCCCGTTTCACCTATGACGAAGGGCTGGCACAGCTCTACAGCACGCCGCCTGCCTGGCCCACACCCACCCGCGGCGTCAGCGAAATGCGACTGGCGCTGCGTTATCGTCCCAATGATTCGCTGCTGCGTCACCTGAAAGAGACTGCGACACTCTATCTGGAGATTGTCGACTATCCCGGCGAATGGCTGCTGGATCTGCCGATGCTGGCGCAGGATTATCTCGCCTGGTCCCGGCAGATGAACGGTCTGCTGCAGGGCGATCGTGCTGAGTGGGCAAAGCCCTGGCGAACCCTCTGCGAAAAACTCGACCCGCTTGCACCCGCCGATGAAACCCAGCTGGCAGAGATTGCCGCTGCCTGGACCGACTATCTGCATCGCTGTAAATCTGAAGGCTTACACTTTATTCAGCCCGGTCGCTTCGTGCTGCCTGGCGATATGGCAGGCGCCCCCGCGCTGCAGTTCTTCCCCTGGCCGACGGCTGATGAAGCGCAACTCACTAAGCTGGCACAGGCGGACAAGGGCAGTAACTTCAGCATGCTGCAGCAGCGGTTTAACTACTACTGTCAGCATGTGGTGAAAGGTTTCTATAAAAATCATTTTCTGCGCTTTGACCGCCAGATTGTGCTGGTTGACTGCCTGCAACCGCTTAACAGCGGACCCCAGGCGTTTAACGATATGCGGCTGGCACTGACGCAGCTGATGCAGAGTTTTCATTACGGTCAGCGAACCCTGTTTCGGCGGCTCTTTTCACCGGTAATCGACAAATTGCTGTTTGCCGCCACCAAGGCCGATCACATCACCAGCGATCAGCACGGCAATATGGTGTCACTGTTGCAGCAGCTGGTGCAGGATGCCTGGCAGAACGCGGCGTTTGAGGGGATTAGCATGGATTGCATCGGACTGGCGTCGGTGCAGGCGACGCAGAGCGGGCTGGTCGATCACAGCGGCGAGAAGATCCCGGCCCTGCGCGGAAACCGGCTGGATGATGGTGAGCCGCTCACCGTCTATCCGGGCGAAGTCCCGCCGCGTCTGCCCGGTAATGCCTTCTGGCAGCAGCAGGGTTTTCAGTTTGAACAGTTCCGGCCGCAGCAGCTTGATGTCGATCGCCCGCTGCCACATATCCGCATGGATGCCGCGCTGGAATTTTTATTGGGAGATAAATTGCGATGAGTGATCCGCTAAAGCCGCGTATCGATTTTGCCCGTCCGCTGGATGAGAGCAGCACCACGCCGCTGCGCCCGGCGCAGACTTTTGAAGCGGAAGCGCAGGCGGCGTTTCTGGCGGTGCAGGATGAAGAAGTCGCTGTCGAAGAGGAGGGCGCTGGTGAACGGGCGGTGGAAGCTGCGCTGAAACCTAAGCGCAGCGTTTGGCGCAAACTGGTGACCGCTGGCGTGCTGCTGTTTGGCGTCAGCGTGATTGCGCAGGGTGTCCAGTGGACACATGACGCCTGGCTGGCCCGCGACTGGTTTTCGCTGGGTAGCGGCGTGGCGGGTGGTCTGATCGTCCTGGCGGGTGTGGGTGCGCTGACTACCGAGTGGCGTCGTCTCTATCAGCTGCGTCAGCGCGCTGAGGAGCGGGATGTGGGCCGTGAGCTGCTGCACAGTCATGGTATCGGCAAAGGCCGGGCATTCTGCGAAAAACTGGCGCAAGAGGCAGAGCTGGATCAGGCGCATCCGGCCCTGCAGCGCTGGCATGCATCGCTGCACGAAACCCACAATGACAGTGAAATTGTCCGCTTATATGCGCAACTGGTGCAGCCGGTGCTGGATCGGCAGGCGCGGCGCGAAATCAGCCGTCATGCTGCGGAAGCCACGCTGATGATTGCGGTCAGCCCGCTGGCGCTGGTGGATATGGCGTTTATCGCCTGGCGTAATCTGCGGCTGGTCAATCGCATCGCGGCTATTTACGGCATTGAGCTGGGCTACTTCAGCCGCATCCGGCTGTTCCGTCTGGTGCTGCTCAATATGGCCTTTGCCGGAGCTTCCGAACTGGTGCGGGAAGTGGGTATGGACTGGATGTCGCAGGATATCGCCGCCCGGCTTTCCACGCGCGCCGCGCAGGGCATTGGCGCGGGTTTGCTGACCGCAAGGCTGGGCATCAAAGCGATGGAGCTGTGCCGTCCACTGCCGTGGCTGGAGCAGGATAAACCACGGCTCGGCGATTTCCGTCGTGAGCTGCTGGGCCAGTTGAAAGAGGCGTTGCAGAAGGGCGGCAATAAGTCAGCCTGACGCTCTCGTGACAAATTAAAGGCGGCATTGCCGCCTTTATTCATTAGTGTGCCTGACGCAGCACCTGTCGGGAGTCGATGACCAGACACTCACCCGGACAGCCCGACTCATCAGTGATCACCGGATCCGCTGGCAGCGTGTAGGCCATTCCATTTTTCTCCCTGATAAAATGCGCCATCCCGCCGAATGTCCATGACATGCTTAACCCCAGTCCGCCGAAGTCGTCATATTTCCGTAGCGTCGCAACCTTGGGCAGATACTCCCCGGTCAGCCGATAATAGAGCGCACCCTGAAAATCTTTAGGTACCTGCTGAGTGATTGCCTGCTCAAGCAGGGCAAATTCTTTGCGGGCGGGTACCGAGTAGCCATTAATCAGGTGGCTTATCGACAGCGAGGCGGCAGCTATCACCAGCAGTGCATAATAGGTTTTTTTCCATTTTAACTTTTTGCTGATTTCAAACAGTCCCAGGATAAACGCGCTGGTGGTGATCAGCGCACCGGCAATCAGGGTCCGGTAGGCCGCCATACTTTCACTGACAATCAGATTAGGCAGCGCGGCAATCAGCAGTAAGATAAACATCAGATAAAATTTGTCGTTGCCTGCTGCTTTAATTTTCTTAAGCCCAAAGCCAATAATGATCGATGAAATGATCACCGACACGGATTTTGCGCCGAGGTCAAAGTTGCAGATAACGTTCTTAAGGTATTCGCTGAAAAACCATTTCAGTTTAACCGGGACGTCGTAGCTGAATGCGGAACGCGGCAGCGAATGGCCATAAATCTGTACGGGCAGTACCTTCGAGGCAATGAGCGCTGCGAACATTCCTGCGCCCAGCACCATCAGAGAGATTACCGCACGCTTCTTATCGATTTTCCGTTCTGAAAGGCACAAATCCAGTGCGGCAAAGAAGGTAAAGCTCATCGCAGCCGGTTGATAAAGACAGAAGGCCATGGTCAGCAGGCAGACCGCTATAATGCGACCTGTGATGCCCGGTTTTATCGAGAAGCGGTAGCTGGCACCTGCCAGCAGAATTGCAGCGATATAGGGAAAGCAGGATGCCCATGCAATATAAACCTGGAATGAGGGCAGCAGACAAAGCAATAACGCAAAGGTGATCCGCTGAGCCTGATTCTCCAGCAGCGCATATTTCTGACACAGGGTATAGATGTAGTATCCGGTAAAGATGAGCAGAACAATTGCGACAGAACGCAGCAGCGCCAGGCGTTCTACGCTTTCCACCAGAAAAGAGGCGCTGTACTGAATAATGCCATATACCGGCCTGCCGGATAACGTGTCCCAGTTTAAAATACTCAGCTTGTCAAAATTAGCCCAGTAGAGGTTTGTCCAGTCATCGGTGTAGGCATAATGGGTTAAATAAGCAGGACTGTAAGCAATCAGGAAAACTATCACAAAAAGCAAAAAGACCTGACGGCGGGTTATGCCGTTATCAGTGGCGGTCATCTGTCATCCTTTTTAATCTGTCCATCTTCTCTGCCCCCTGAGTGGGCAATTTAGTCGGTATTCTGAGGGGCGGTGATTTTTGTCGGCGCGGATTTTCGCAAAATATAGCGAGGCCGATTTTTGGTTTCCATGTAAATGCGGCCGATATATTCACCCAGCACGCCAATCCCAATAAGCTGAACGCCACCAAGAAACAGCACGGAAACCAGAATAGAGGGATAGCCTGGCACCGGGTTACCAAACAGCAGTTTATCCAGGATCATCCAGAGTCCATATAGAAAAGCTAGCGAGGCCACCAGAAAACCCAGATATGACCAGATGCGAAGTGGAACCGTAGAGAATGAGGTCAGTCCCTCCAGCGCAAGATTCCACAGCTTCCAGCCGCCGAATTTACTATGGCCCGCGATCCGCTCAGTACGCACATATTCCACGATATCAGTCTTTCCGCCGACCCAGCTCAGAATCCCCTTCATAAAGAGATTCTTCTCGGGCAGCAGCTTAATATTTTCGACGACTTCACGCGACATCAGACGGAAATCACCGACATTCTCTTCTATCTGCGGATGGCTGATGCTGTTATGCAGTTTGTAAAACCAGCGGGCGGTTTTGCGTTTGAGGTGGCCATCGGCACTTCTGTCCATCCGCTTGGCAAGAACAATATCAGCACCCGCCAGCCACTTGCTGATCATCTCAGGTATAACAGTGATGGGGTCCTGTAAATCCACATCTATCGGGATAACGGCATCGCCGGTTGCGGCTTCCAGGCCGGCAAACAGCGCGGGTTCCTTGCCGAAATTACGAATAAACGACAGGCTACGTACCAGCGGATCGCTCTGACTCAGTTGGGTAATCAGCGCATGCGTTGCATCTGTGCTGCCATCATCAACAAAAACAATCTCAACCTGCCAGGCTGCCAGCGCTTCATATTTTCTGACCGCGTCATAAAAAAGAGGGATGACCTCCTCTTCATTAAATACCGGTACCACCAGAGAGATTTTCATTATTCTCCTTTAAATACGATAAAGCGGGAAAAAAGAAAGCCACACGCCAGACTGATAGCCGATGAGGTGATCAGCGTAATAATCGGATAGAGGCCGAATCGATCAGCCAGATAACCGACGCTGAATGCCATCGCGCCCATAAAAAAGACGTAAAGAATATATCGCCACGCTGTCGCCTGCTGTTTAAATGTCCAGCGCGCATTAACAAAGAAAGAGAAGGTAACGGCCAGGCAAAAAGCAATCAGGTTCGCGGTCGACTGGAACAGCCCCAGACTGAGGCAGATAAAAAAGGTCACCCAATGAATCAGGGTATTTACCAGACCCACAGTCAAATATTTTGCGAAGAAAGTCAGCATTTTATAATCATTTCTAATCGGTTGGGAAAAATATACAGCAATCCGCCAGCAATCAACAGTCTGGTGCTGACAAAGGCTGACAATCAGTGGCGGCTCGTATGATTCAGCAGGGCAGTACAAAAGTCCGCCATACGCGTCGGAACTGTCAACTTTTCCTGACAGATCCCTTTCTGCAGGTGCGCGACTTAGCGTATTATTGTCTTATCTGAACCTGATTAAGGCGAACGCAATGCGTCTGGAAGTGTTCTGTCAGGACCGACTCGGTCTGACGCGTGAACTGCTCGATCTGCTGGTGGCACGCAACATTGATTTACGCGGTATCGAAATCACGGCGCTGGGCCGCATATACCTCAACTTTTCTGCACTGGAATTTGACGCCTTCAGCAATCTGATGGCTGAAATCCGGCGTACACCGGGCGTAACAGATGTGCGCACGGTAGCGTACATGCCCTCTGAACGCGAGCATCGTGCGCTGAGCGCGCTGCTGGTGGCGATGCCGGATCCGGTTTTTTCCATCGATCTGAAAAGCAAGGTTGAACTGGCTAATCCGGCCGCACAGAACCTGTTTAATCTCGATGAAGAGAAGATGCGCAACTTCAGCGCCGGTAATCTGATTAACGGCTTCAACTTCATGCGCTGGCTGGAGAGCGATCGGGTTGAAGCGCAGGCGCAGCATGTGGTCATTGAGGGCCGCGATTTTCTGATGGAAGCGCGTCCTATTTATCTGCCGGGCGAAGAGGGCCAGAATGACAGGCCGGTGGGAGCGATGGTGATGCTGAAGTCGACAGCCCGCATGGGTCGTCAGTTGCAGAATCTGGTGGTCACCGATGAATCGGAGTTTGACCATATCATTGCTGTCACGCCGAAGATGCGTCAGGTGGTGGATCAGGCGCGTAAACTGGCGATGCTCGATGCGCCTTTACTGATTGTTGGCGACACCGGCACCGGGAAAGATATGCTGGCACGCGCCTGCCATCTGCGCAGTGCCCGTGGCAAGAATCCCTTCCTGGCGCTGAACTGTGCCTCTCTGCCCGACGACGTCGCCGAAAGCGAGCTGTTTGGTCATGCCGCCGGAGCCTATCCGAATGCGCTGGAAGGTAAGAAGGGCTTTTTTGAGCAGGCTAATGGCGGCTCTGTGCTGCTGGATGAGATTGGTGAGATGTCGCCGAGAATGCAGACCAAGCTGCTGCGTTTTCTCAATGATGGCACCTTCCGCCGCGTCGGTGAAGAGCATGAAGTGCATGTCAATGTGCGGGTAATCTGCGCTACGCAGAAAAACCTGATTGAGCTGGTGCAGCGCGGGGAGTTCCGCGAGGATCTCTTTTACCGGCTCAATGTGCTGACGCTGCAACTGCCGCCTCTGCGCGATCGTCCGCAGGATATTCTGCCGCTGACCGAGATGTTTGTTGCCCGCTTTGCGGATGAGCAGGGGATGGCGCGTCCGCGACTCTCACCGCAGCTTAACGCTTTTCTGACCCGCTACGCCTGGCCTGGCAACGTGCGTCAGCTGAAAAATGCGCTTTATCGGGCATTAACCCAACTGGAAGGTTACGAACTGCGTCCGCAGGATATCGTGTTGCCTGAACAGGCTCTGGATGTGTCACTGGGCGATGAGGCGCTGGAAGGGACGCTGGATCAGATCACCAGTCGTTTCGAACGGTCGATTCTGACGCGGCTCTATCTCTCCTATCCCAGCACCCGAAAACTGGCAAAACGGCTTGGTGTGTCGCATACGGCGATTGCTAATAAATTGCGGGAGTATGGTCTGGGGCAGAAGCGCACCGAAAGCGAATAAACGGCAAACAGAAGATGGGAAGCGGATAACCTGGTTATCCGCTTTTTTTATTACTTCAGCGCGGTCAGCGCAGCGTCATAATCAGGCTCAGTGGTGATTTCATCAACCAGCTGGCTGTAGATCACTTTATCGTTCTCATCCAGCACAATTACGGCACGTGCGGTCAGACCTTCCAGCGCACCATCGGCAATTTCCACGCCATAATCATATTTAAACTCGGAGCCGCGCAGCGTCGACAACGTCACCACGTTGTTCAGGTTTTCTGCGCCACAGAAGCGCGACTGGGCAAACGGCAGATCGGCAGAGATGCATAACACCACGGTGTTATTTAGTTCGCTCGCGGCCTGATTGAATTTGCGCACCGATGAAGCACAAACACCGGTATCTACGCTCGGGAAAATGTTCAGAATTTTGCGTTTTCCTGCATACTCAGAGAGCGCGACGTTGACCAGGTTTTTCGCTACCAGCGTGAAAGCTTTGGCTTTATCGCCAGCCTGAGGAAACTGACCCGCAACCGGTACGGCGTTACCCTGAAAATGAACAGTCTGAGACATAGTGATTCCTTTTAATGATAAAAAAGATCTGACACAAAACGGCTAAAGATAGCCGTTGTTTATGACATAAATGTTAAGGGTTTACGAGTTCAATTGTGGAATTTAACGTGGCGGTCTGCCACTGCGTCGCACATTGTGGAGTGGAAATGAGAACGGTAAAAAGTTATCCCGAAGCCTGGCCGTTGCATACGCCGTTTGTCATTGCCCGTGGAACCCGGACTGAAGTCAAAGTGGTGGTGGTGGAAATTGAGGAAGACGGAGTAAAAGGCGTTGGCGAAGCGACGCCTTATGCGCGCTATGGTGAAAGCGAGGCCTCGGTGCTGGCGCAAATCGCCGCGCTGCTGCCCGCGCTGCAACAAGGCATGACGCGCGAGGCGTTACAACAGGCGCTGCCCGCCGGGGCTGCGCGCAACGCCATTGACAGCGCTCTGTGGGATCTCGCCGCACACCAGCAGCAGAGCAGCCTCTGGCAGCTTAGCCGCGTGACTGCACCTGAGGATGTGGTGACCGCGCAGACCGTCAGCATTGATACCCCCGAGGCGATGGCCAGCAGTGCGCTGGCGCTGTGGCAGCATGGTGCAACACTACTGAAGATTAAGCTGGATAATAATTTCATTACCGAACGGCTGATGGCGATTCGCGCCGCCGTGCCGGACGCGACCCTGATTGTGGATGCCAATGAATCCTGGCACGCCGAAGGTCTGGCGGCGCGCTGTCAGCTGCTGGCGGACATCAATGTGGCGATGCTGGAACAGCCTCTGCCAGCGGGTGAGGATGCGGCGCTGGAGAACTTTATCCATCCATTACCGATCTGCGCCGATGAGAGCTGTCACACCCGTGACAGCCTGGCGTCGCTGCGAGGCCGTTATGAGATGGTCAACATCAAGCTGGATAAAGCGGGCGGGCTGACTGAGGCGCTGGCGCTGGCCGATGCGGCTCTGCAGCAGGGGTTTGCGGTAATGCTCGGCTGCATGCTCTGCACCTCGCGGGCGATACGCGCCGCACTGCCACTGGTGCCGCAGACTCGCTTTGCCGATCTCGACGGGCCGACCTGGCTGGCGGTAGATGCAGAACCGGCGATTAAAGTGCGCAACGGTCAGCTGATCATTGCTGCCAGCGCAGCAGATTAACCATCATCTCCAGGTAGGTTTCAGTGGCTTCATCCACTGAAATCACCGGCATTTCAGCAGTCACGCAGGGCAGACTGAGATCTTTACACCAGCTGCCGAATGAGCCTGGCGTGTCATAACCAACGCTGCTGACCCGCGGAAGGCCGGTGTGGCTGGCCAGCCAGCCCCCAATCTCTGCCTGATGCGGGTCGTCAATACAGCCCAGCGGTTCATGCCATGAGACGATCCAGCGTGGTTTCAGCTGATGAATCAGCGCACAGAGCGCCTGGGTTTCCGGTTCAGAAGCCGGATGAGTGCCGGTCGAGAGCGCCACATCACGATCATCGGCAGCGCTGTTCCAGCGATACACCGTCTCGCCTGACTGCCAGTTCGCCGCCGGAAAGTTGCGGTTGAGATCGACGCCGTTTGCGTTCGCGCGCAGTCCGAGCTGACAGCCATCAGGATTGACCGCTAACACCACGTGGTGCCGCCGCATTCCATCAGGCAGCGTCCGTAATGCGGCGGAGAGGGTGGCGATGGCCGCATTCTCATCACCGTGGGTACCCGCCAGAATCAACCCGCTCTCGGGATCGCCCAGCGGCGCCGGAAACCAGAGCAGCGGCGCACCCAGCACTGAGCGGCCATACTGCTGATAGGGGACGTCCAGTTTGCCGCGCAGGGGACGTGGATGGAGTGGCGACATAGTTATTTCCTCAAAGGGTTTTACTAAAAGTAGCGGAAAAGCCGAGTGCGGAAAATAGCTATTTATCTGTCAGCCATTTGCGCTAAAGTGCCCTGCACAAGTTGCATCGGCAACAGACTGATGCAGCGCTTCTTTGGGGTAAAGGAGTGATAATGGTCAAGACCTTTCGCATGACGCTGGCAGCAATCAGCCTGAGCAGCATCATCACACCCGCCATCGCGGCGAATCCACCCGCTGGCGCACAGCTGGCTGAACAGCAGCAGATCGTTCGCCATATTAAAGATGAACCCGCTTCGCTCGATCCGCTTAAAGCGGTAGGACTGCCTGAAATTCAGGTGATACGCGATCTGTTTGAAGGGCTGACCAATCAGGATGCACAGGGCAAAATCGTGCCGGGCGTGGCGCAGAGCTGGAGCAGCAGCGATAACAAAACCTGGGTCTTTACGCTGCGTAATAACGCGCGCTGGTCGAACGGTGATCCGGTCACGGCTCAGGATTTTGTCTACAGCTGGCAGCGGCTGGTCGATCCGAAAAACAGTTCAGCCTTTGCCTGGTTCGCGGGCTTAAGCGGTATTCAGAATGCGGTAGCGATTACCAAAGGCGAAATGACGCCCGACAAGCTGGGTGTGGTCGCACAGAGTAAAAACCAGCTTAAGGTGACGCTGGATCGTCCGGTGCCGTGGTTCCCGGCGCTGGTGGCTAACGTGGCGCTTTTTCCGGTGCCGCAGAAAATTATTGCTCAACGGGGTGACAGCTGGACGTCACCCGGCAAACTGGTGGGCAACGGGGCTTATCAGCTCAGCGAACGCGTAGTAAACGAAAAAATCGTACTGACACGTAATCCTCACTACTGGGATGATGCGCATTCGGTGCTGACGAAAGTGACTTTCGTGCCGATTAATGAAGAGTCGAGCGCCACTAAACGTTATCGATCCAACGATATTGATATCACCGAATCCTTCCCTAAAAACATGTATGCGCTACTGAAGAAAACCCTGCCCGGAGAGGTCTACACACCTGACCAGTTAGGCACCTACTACTACGCGTTTAACACGCAGAAAGGGCCGACGGCCGATGTGCGGGTTCGCAAAGCGCTCTCCTGGTCTATCGACCGGAAAGTGATTGCTGAAAAAGTGCTGGGCACCGGTGAGAAACCGGCGTGGCACTTTACGCCAGATGTGACAGCAGGCTTTAAGCCACTGCCCACATTCATGCAACAGCACGATCAGAATAGCCTGAATGCACAGGCTAAATCGCTGCTCGCTGCTGCCGGTTACGGTCCCGGCAAGCCGCTGAAACTCAAACTGCTCTATAACACCTCTGAGAGCCACCAGAAGATTGCGATTGCTGTGGCCTCGATGTGGAAAAAGAACCTGGGTGTGAATGTCACGCTGGAGAACCAGGAGTGGAAAACCTATATCGACAGCCGTAACAGCGGAAACTTCGATGTAATCCGCGCCTCGTGGGTCGGTGACTACAATGAACCCTCCACCTTCCTGAATCTGCTGACGTCGGGCAACAGCAGCAACATCGCGCGCTTTAACAACGCGGATTATGATGCGGTTATCGCCAAAGCCAGCCGGGAGACCAGCGATCAGGTACGTAACAGCGATTACAACCGTGCCGAACAGATCCTGGCTGAGCAGGCTCCGATCGCCCCCATCTATCAGTACACCAATGGCCGCCTGATTAAACCCTGGGTCAAAGGCTATCCCATCACTAACCCTGAAGATGTCGCCTACAGTCGTGAACTGTGGATTGAAAAGCACTGAGTGCAGGTGGCCGGTCAACCGGCCACCCTCTGACATTTTTCTACACAGCCCGGAGATTGCAACTCAACACCGTCACGCTAGACTGTATCGTATTGATTTTAGTAGTGAGGCGATGGTGTGGACGTAATTGAAGGAAAAGCGTTACAGGTTTCAGATGCCATAATTTCCTGCCAGCTGGATGGCAAGGGCGGGATGATCCCGATTGCTGAAGATGAAGTCATCCAGTGTGAGCAGCCCTGCTGGCTCCATCTGAACTATACCCACCGTAAAAGCGCGGAATGGCTGCAGTCGACGCCACAAATCCCTGATGCCGTGCGAGACGCCTTAGCAGGCGACAGTATGCGTCCACGCGTCAGCCGGCTGGGCGACGGCTTTATGATCGTGCTGCGCAGCGTCAACCACAACAGCGATGCGCGTCGCGACCAGTTGGTGGTGATGCGGGTGTTTATCAACGATAAACTCATCGTCTCGACCCGGCGGCGTAAAGTTTCTGCCGTCGATGAAGTCCTTACGGATTTGCAGAATGGTAACGGCCCGATTGACTGCGGCAGCTGGCTGGTCGATATCTGTGATGCTCTGACCGATCACACCAGCGAGTTTATCGAAGATTTACATGACAAAATCATTGAGCTGGAAGATGCGCTGCTTGACCAGCGGATGCCAGCACGAGGCGAACTCGGCCTGCTGCGCAAACAGCTGATTGTGATGCGGCGTTATATGGCACCGCAGCGGGATGTCTATGCGCGGCTGGCCAGTGAAAAACTGGCCTGGATGGATGACAGCGAACGGCGCCGGATGCAGGAAATTGCCGATCGGCTGGGACGCGGGCTGGATGATCTGGATGCGGGCGTGGCGCGTACCGCGATTCTGGCTGATGAGGTTGCTTCTGCGATGGCGGAGTCGATGAACCGTCGTACCTATACCATGTCACTGATGGCGATGATTTTTCTGCCAGCCACCTTCCTGACCGGCCTGTTTGGCGTCAACCTGGGCGGTATTCCGGGCGGCGAATGGCGATACGGTTTCTCTATTTTCTGTCTGCTGCTGGTGGCACTGGCCGTCGGGGTAGCGGGGTACCTGCGCAAACGGCGCTGGCTCTGACGTTATGCGTAGCGTATCGGTTATCTGCGCTGAAAATCCCGTAAAGGACGCAAAAGCTGATCGACATCAAGAACCCATTGTCGCTGCTGACGCAAACTCTCTCCCGCAGGTGAATGCAACGTCAAGCGATGGGCGTTGCGCTCCATATTGTCTTACTTCCTAATTTAGAATTAATGCATAGCACATTTAATTCGAAACATGCCGGCCCGTGTGCCGGCTTTTTTTTTGCCCGCCTGGCTGTAACGCCGTTCCTTACCTAAGCTTAAAATCCATTCGCAACAAAAGGAGTACGGCATGAGCGAGATTTTTAACAGCGAGCCGATCCCCACGGATCCGACCCCGATTCCTGAGCCGATTCCTCAGCCACAACCCCAGCCTGATCCGCCGACAGATCCGGAGTTTCCACCGATAATGGATCCACCACCGCACCGCAACATATAAAAAAAGGGCGTGCTGCCAGCAGCACGCCCTTAATCTGTCCAGCACTTATTTAATCTGAATCACATCCAGACGCGCGCTGGTATCCGGGGCATCCTCTTCATCAGCCCGCCAGCCAACAGGCTGTAGCGGCAGGCTTTCCCGGTCAAAGGCGAGGTCTCCGCCATCAACCACCGCATCGCCATGCTTAATGCTTTTAAAATCGAACAGGTTGATATCCGCCATATGTGACGGCACCACATTCTGCATCGCGCTGAACATGGTTTCGATACGGCCAGGATAGCGCTTATCCCAGTCTCGTAGCATATCGGCCACCACCTGACGCTGCAGGTTAGGCTGAGAACCGCAGAGGTTACACGGAATAATCGGGAACTGACGCGCTTCTGAGAAGCGGATGATATCTTTCTCACGGCAGTAAGCCAGCGGACGGATCACAATCTGCTTGCCATCGTCGCTCATCAGCTTTGGCGGCATGCCTTTCATTTTTCCGCCGTAAAACATGTTCAGGAACAGCGTCTGCAGAATGTCATCGCGATGGTGGCCCAGCGCAATTTTAGTACAGCCCAGCTCGGTCGCGACGCGATAGAGGATGCCACGACGCAGGCGCGAGCAGAGTGAGCAGGTGGTTTTGCCTTCCGGGATCTTATCTTTGACGATGGAGTAGGTATCTTCTTCGATAATCCGATACTCAACGCCCTGCGACTCAAGATATTCCGGCAGGATATGCTCAGGGAAGCCCGGCTGTTTCTGGTCGAGGTTAACGGCAATCAGACTGAAGTTGACCGGCGCGCTTTTTTGCAGACTGCGCAAAATTTCCAGCATGGTGTAGCTGTCTTTGCCGCCCGACAGGCATACCATGATGCGGTCGCCTTCTTCAATCATATTAAAATCTGCAATGGCTTCGCCGACGTTACGACGCAGACGTTTTTGCAGTTTATTGAGGTTGTACTGTTCTTTCTTGTCAACCGTTTGATTATCTTGCATTTTTACCTATCTCAAAATCCAGAAAGCGTAGCTAAAGGGCAAATTGCCGTGCGCGTTCAGCCAGACACTTCACTGCGGTGTCACGAATATGCAGCGTATGGTACGGATTGTTGCCGCGAATGCCAGTACTGGAGTGAAGTAATCAGCGGATAGCCGCCCGGCGAATCCGGCAGAGGCTGCCCGTTAAGGGAGGCAGCGACGTAAATCGATGCGGCGGTACTCAATGAAGCAAAGAGGGCAGGCCTTACCAGGCCATTGCCCAAAAACTGTGGGATGGGACAACACGAACAGAGTTCAACTATGCGATGTCAGCTGGCTGGCACATCTTTCCACTGGCAATCGATTTCATCATTGTGCGCAGAACAGGATGGCGGTGATGCCTGGTAAGCATCAGCCCGCGCATTCTCTTTTTTTGCCGCACAACCCGCAGTCATAAAAATGATTGAGATAATTAACAGAGATTTCATCAGAGCGACCAGTTAACAAAAAAAAGAGCATGCACCGCTATTAATCAATCATGCCTAAACGGAGTTCTGTTTATGCTTATCTGATCTGAAAACTCTATTTGAATTGTTGCTATAAATTCGCAGGGAGTTAAATATCATGATGTACTGTTAATTTCATTATCGAATGAATCTGAAAAACCTTGCTGTTGAATGTGCGTTGACACTGCCGGGTTATAATTAAGATCATCTAAATTGCACAAACATCAGGTTTTTTGTGTCCCGTTAAATCTGAAACGATTTTACTGGCACATATCACCACGTCCAAAACTGTTGCTTTTCAAAGCAGACGGGTGAAATTAAAGCCATTAAAGTGAATGTGAAAGTTAAAAAGGGTGGCTTTAATTTTTACACTCATAACTTTTTTCCTGAGAGACCTGCTGTGACTTTATCGTTTCGCACATCATGGCAATGCAGGCAGCGTAACAAATCGTTAAATTGCTGGCTATATATGTGAATAAGGACGGAGAAAAGTTTAAAGGGTATGAGACATCAGGAAAACACGCACGATATAAAAAATCATGGTGTCCGATTTATATTGACGCTGATACTCTTTTTACTCTGCTATGTTGCAGTTATGTATTGCGGCGTTTTGTTGCTGGTAAACCGACACGGATTACTGCATTTTCTGCTGCACTGAATTTAGTATTGCTAGCCACAGGCTTTAAAAATCCAGCGATAGGCATGATGTAAAAAGTGTCTGAGCATTTCCAGCAAAGTTTCAGCGCCTTCCACCGCCAGACATTGTCCGGTCTCAAGCGCATTATTCACGGAATTACGATGATCCAGGATCATCATGATAGCCACAGCGCCCGCAATCAGCGTAAAGATAAACATGCTCAATACCGGCCAGCTACTTTTACGTGCAGAAGCGGACAGGGTATCGTCACGATGGTCAGAGTTCTGGCGCATTTTTCCCCGGATAAATGGTTACCTTAATAAACAATCACGGATTATGACATTAATTCCCGGCGGGCTCTATCTCTCAGGTCAGTCTGCATGATTTTCTGATTCTGGTAATAGTTGAATTTAATGGAGAGGGCAGAAGGCAGTGAGTTCGGATGACTCCCTTCTGCAACGTCCTGCCGCTGACCGGCCTGGGTTCAGCAGGAATGGCTTTTATGGAGAGGGATTTACATCATCTCCAGCGACTGAACTCCTTTGATCTCCATGACCTTATCGTAGAGGTGAGCATCGTTTGATTTGCGGGACAGCGTCACCTGAACGCTGAGCTCACACAGGCCACTCTCCTCATCCCGGTTAATCACCGTCACATTGCCGTAGCGAATGCCTTCCCGCTGCATGACCAGCAGCACCAGCGGCACACTTTTGGGCTTAAGAAAAACCAGCAGCGTATGATGTTTACCGATGAGAAAATGGCTCAGGCGGCGGAAGACTTCCAGCACCACCAGCGCCAGCACCGTGCCATAAATGCCTATCTCATACATGCCGCTACCAATCACCAGACCAATCGCCGCAGTCACCCATAATCCCGCCGCCGTGGTTAAGCCTTTCACCACCTGCTTCTGAATCATAATGGTGCCCGCGCCAAGGAAACCCATGCCGCTAACCACCTGTGCCGCAATACGGCTGGGATCCAGTGCTACATGTTCGCTGTTGAGCATATCGGCGAAGCCATATTTCGATACCAGCATAAACATCGCACTACCGATACCGACCAGAATATGGGTACGCAGTCCCGCTTCTTTGGCCCGCATCTGGCGCTCCATGCCGATCAGGCCGCCGAGAATACCGGCCAGCGCTATGCGAATTAACATATCCATTAACATGGCTTTACTCCGAATTAATAAGGGCCGAAAAAGGGTGACAGTTCAGCGATAACAGGTAAACAAGATAATTCTGCTTGCAAATGACGCCGAAGAATTTTGTAAAAAGCTGTTTCACCTCTCGACCCGTTGTGCTGCCTGACATATGCTGAGCCAGCCTTTTCCCCCACTTCCCGGAGTCCGACTGATGAAAGCAGCCACCTTTTTGCTGGCCGGTGCCGCGTTATTACTCTCTGCCTGCAGCAGCAACAGTGATGATAACGAGCCACCGCAACAAGCCACCGCCGCCCACATCCAGCCACGGGTGGTGATGTCTTCCCTGGCAGAAAGCACCTGTTCGAATGCGGGCGGAACGCTGGCATTTTCGCATCAGCTGGATGGCTCAAGAGTGGGGATGTGTCAGTTAGTGAATGGCCGTCGCTGTGATGAGCAGGCGTTAATTGGCGGGAATTGCGCTCGCTGATGATCAGGCCGGATTGCTCCGGCCCGCACAGTCAGGCAGAAAGTCGGTTCGGGCAGTTTTCACCCAGGTCAAGCTGGCTGAGATTATTCAGTGTCGTTTCAGAAATGGCGGTCAGCGCTTCGGCGGTTAAAAACGCCTGATGGCCGGTGAACAACACGTTATGGCACGCCGACAGACGGCGGAACACATCGTCCTGAATCACATCATTCGACTTATCTTCAAAGAACAGATCACGTTCATTCTCATAAACATCCATGCCGAGCGCGCCGATTTTCTGCTGTTTCAGCGCGTCAATCGCCGCCTGTGAATCAATCAGACCACCACGACTGGTGTTGATAACCATCACCCCATCACGCATCTGTTTAAACGCGTCGGCGTTGAGCAGATGATGATTCTCCGGCGTCAGCGGACAGTGCAGCGTAATGACGTGGGATTCAGCAAACAGCGTCTTCAGATCGACATATTCCGCGCCCAGTTCCAGCGCCTGCTCACTCGGGTAGGGATCATACGCCAGCAGCCGCATACCAAAACCTTTCAGAATCCGCATCGTCGCGATCCCGATTTTACCGGTACCAATAACACCCGCGGTTTTGTTATGCATGTTGAAACCGGTCAGGCCGTCGAGCGAAAAGTTTGCGTCACGGGTACGCTGATAAGCGCGATGAATACGGCGATTCAGGGTCATCATCAGGCCGATAGTATGTTCAGCGACCGCTTCCGGTGAGTAGGCCGGCACGCGCACCACTTCCAGACCCAGCTCTTTTGCAGCAGCCAGATCAACATTATTGAAACCGGCGCAGCGCAGCGCGATGTATTTCACACCCAGCCCGGCCAGCTCTTCCAGCACCGGGCGACTGCCGTCATCGTTTACAAAGATACAGACAGCATCGCAACCCACAGCGGTTTTGGCGGTGCTTTCAGAGAGTAAAAAGTCAAAAAACACCAGTTCAAAGCCGAACTGCTGATTGACCTGCTCAAGGTATTTCTGATCGTAATGTTTGGTGCTGTAAACCGCGATTTTCATCGTTGTGCTCCTGCAGAGGTGATAGAGCAAGGATAACGTTTTCTGACAGACTTTGCTGAAACAGCTGACTTGTGTCCGGCGCAGACCTTCACCTCTGGCAGATTACATGCCATCATCGTTGTCAGGATACTGTAAGGAAAAGGATTATGGCTTTTATGCCACGGATGTTCCGGCGACGGCTGGCCGCCATTCTGGCGCTGATTCTGCTGCTGCTCGGCCTGATCTTGACTGTAACGCAATGGCTGCCGCGGCTGGTCGGCATCTGGCTACCTGAAGATACCCGCATTGAGCTGTCGGGCGCACCGCGCTGGCGGGAGGGTGGCCTGTGGTTGCCACAGCTTCGTTATCTCGCAGGGGATTGCTCCCTGGCAACGGTAAAGGGGGTGTCGCTGGGCTGGCATCAGTCGCGCTGGAAACTGAATGCGTCAGAGCTGACGCTGAATAGCACCTGCCTGCAAAAATTACCGGCCAGTGATGACAGCACGGCAGCCCCCAAAACGCTGGCCGAATGGCAGGCAATGCTGCCTGGCGCCGACGTTCATCTGAGCAAATTAATCGTTACGCCGTGGCAGACGTATGCGGGCGCGCTGGATCTGACGCTGGAAAAAGATCGCCAGCAACTCAGTTATCAGGGCGATAATCTGCAGCTGGCGGCAACGCTGACCGGTCAGCAGCTCGCTATCAGTCGCCTGACACTCACCCATCCCGCACTTCCTGAACCTGTCACACTGAGTGGTCATCTGGCGTTACCCACCTTTGCCACTGATCTGCCGGTGAATGGCGAGGTGACCGGACAGCTGGCGCTGGACGCCCTGCCGCATCCCCTGCAGCTGACGCTTAACTGGCAGCAGCAGCAGGGCGAGCTACGCGTGGCGATGGCCGAAGTGACCAGGCCGCTTCTCAGACTGCCCTGGCAGATCAGCCGCGATCAGATTCGGATTGAAAAGGGCGAATACTTCTGGCCGCTGGAGGCTCAGCCGCTATCAGGGTTTGTTAACCTGACGCTGGATAACTGGCAGTCGGGCCTTGAAAGTAGCCAGATTAGCGGTCGCGTTAACCTGCTGACCCAGGGACGCGGCGGCAAGGGCAATGTGGTGCTTGGCGTCGGTCCCGGCAACCTCAGCCTGACCAACAGCAACCTGCCGTTTCAGCTAACCGGCGAAAGCAAGCTGGCCGATCTTCAACTTTACGGCTCCATTCCGGGCGTGCTCAGCGGCTCGCTGCTCGATCCTCAACTGGTGCTGCAACCTAAATCGCTGCTGCGCCTGCGTGGCCGGTTGCTGTCAACGCTGGAAGTGGACGAAGCGCGCTGGCCGCTGGCGGGCGTACGACTCTCCTCGCAGGGTATTGATGGCCGCCTGCAGGCCATTCTGAATGCGCACGATGCCAGTTTTGGCCGCTTCCGGTTGCATCTTGATGGCCGCGCCACTGATTTCTGGCCCGATAAGGGCGAATGGAACTGGCGCTACTGGGGAGGTGGCGAGATGCTGCCGCTGCAGGCGCGCTGGGACGTTAAAGGCACGGGCGGCTGGCACGACAGCCTGATCCATCTTGATACCTTGTCCACCGGTTTTAATCAGCTGGCGTATGGCAGTGTCAACGTTGCAAAACCGCGTCTGACACTGACTAAACCGGTAAACTGGCAGCGTGATGCGGCGCATCCGGCGTTCAATGGGCATTTCCGCCTGCAGGCGGGAGAGACCCGCTTCAGCTATGGCGGACATCTGGCAGACTCCACGCTCGACTTTGAGGCGAAAGGTCGTGATCCCGGCTATTTTATCTGGCGAGGCACTTTACAAGCGGGCAAGGTTGGCCCGCTGCGGGTTAATGGCCGCTGGGATGGCGAACGGCTTCGCGGCCAGGCCTGGTGGCCGGCACAGTCGCTGACGGTGTTTCAGCCGTTGCTCAGCCCCGACATGAAAATGCAGATCCAGGGCGGCAGTTTGCAGGCACAGGTCGCTTTTTCCGCCGCAAGTGAGCAGGGTTTCCAGGCGGGAGGCCACTGGACGGTAAAACAGGGCAGCATCTGGACGCCTGACAGCCAGGTTAACGGTATTGATTTCTCGTTGCCGTTCAGATTCCATGAGCAGCAATGGCAGTTTGGTCAGCATGGCCCGGTATCACTGCGCATTGCCGAGGTTAAGAACCAGTTTGCGATGCAGAATATTCGCGCTGACCTGCAGGGTAACTGGCCGTGGTCCGAACAGGCGCCACTGACGTTGCAGGATGTCAGCCTTGATCTGCTGGGCGGACAAATTACGCTGCCCGCTTTGCGCATGCCGCAGCATGATCCAGCCCGGGTGTCACTGCGCAATATCAGCCTCAGCGAGCTGGTGACGGCGCTGAAACCTAAACAGTTTGCCATGTCGGGCAAGGTCAACGGTGAACTGCCGCTGTGGCTCAATAATCCACACTGGCTGGTGGAGAAAGGGTGGATTGCCAACAGCGGTCCGCTGACCTTCCGGCTGGATAAAGATATGGCGGATGCGATTACCCGCAATAACGTGGCGACGGGCGCCGCGCTGGACTGTTTACGTTATATGGAAGTCTCCCGCAGCTGGGCCACGATTAATCTGGATAATCTTGGCGACCTCACCATGGAGGCCCAGGTACAGGGCATCAGCCAGTTCAGTAACCGTCGTCAGACGGTCAATCTCAACTATCATCATCAGGAAAACCTGTTTCAGCTCTGGCGCAGCCTGCGCTTTGGCGATAATTTGCAATCCTGGTTAGAGCAACATGCGAATTTGCCATCCAACAAGGACACTTCACCATGAGCCTGAGGGCACTACTGGTTCTGGCAGCCGGACTGCTGAGCATCGGCTGCGTGCCGCGCATTGAAGTCACGGCACCCAAAGATCCCATCACCATCAACATGAACGTGAAAATCGAACATGAGATCCACATCAAAGTCGATAAAGACGTGGAAGCGCTATTGAAAAACCAGAGCGGTCTGTTCTGAGGAGAGCAACGATGAAACGCATAAGCGCGGTGCTGTTCCTCGCTCTTACGGTGGCGCAGCCTGCCTGGGCACTGACGCTGGATCAGGCGCGGCAATCGGGGCGGGCAGGTGAAACGCTCTCCGGCTATCTGGCGGCACGTGCGCAGGATAGTGAAACGCTGGCACTGGTGCAGCGTATTAATGCCGGACGTCAGCAGGAGTATCAGCGACTGGCAGAACAGAATAATCTCTCCACGGCCGATGTCGCCAGTATTGCCGGACAGAAGCTGGTGAGCCGTGCGGCCGCGGGGGAATATGTGCGCGGCATCAATGGTCAGTGGCTGAGAAAAGCGGCAGAGAGCAGTCAGTAACCGGCGAAAAAAAACCGGGCGCATGGCCCGGTCTTTTACAGCGTCATCCTGAGATGACAAAGACTTATGCCGTCACGATCTGCTTGATAGCGTCTTTCGCTTCAGCGGTCGCTTTGCTGGCCACCTCCGGACCGTAAGCGATGCCTTCAGCAAACACGAACTCAACGTCAGTGATGCCGATGAAGCCCAGGAACAGCTTGACGTAAGGGGTCAGCAGGTCAGTTGGGGTATCTTTGTGAATGCCACCACGGCTGGAGATAACAACTGCCGTTTTGCCTTTAACCAGACCTTCCGGGCCTGCTTCGGTGTAACGGAACGTCACGCCAGCACGAGCAATCAGGTCGAAATAGTTTTTCAGCTGGGTCGGGATATTGAAGTTGTACATCGGCGCGGCAATCACCACTTCATCATGAGCCTGCAGTTCTGCGATCAGTTCATCAGACAGGTCCAGAGCCTCCTGCTGACGAGGTGACAGCGGGGTATCAGATGGACGCATTGCACCCACTAACTCGCCATCCAGTACCGGGATTGGGTTAGCCGCCAGGTCACGTACGGTAACCTCTTTACCCTGGGCTTTTGCCTGTTCGATATAGAAGTCAGCGAGCTGGCTTGATTGTGAGTAGCCTGCAAGAATGCTTGATTTCAGAACTAAAACTTTGCTCATGGTGGTTTCCTGTCTGTTACGCGGAAGACTTTCCGCTCAATGGTTTACACTCTACGGTTATCGATGGCGCGGTGAAAGCGCAATATTTCGAGACCCATGTTCGAATTTATTGAATAAGCGTAACCGGGGCCAGCCGCCGGAACAGTTCAGAATGTGCTATGATGCGCGCAATTATTTTTATTGAATCAGCTGGTTATCCCGGCTTGCAGGGCGCTGCTTCGCGCAGCGACACCGTCTGAGTAAGGTACGTCACTATTATGTCATCTCCCGATACTTCCCCACTGGCAGCGCTCTGGTCACGCCTCGACGGCGTAATGCTGCGCGATCGCCAGCGGTTACAGCGCCGTTTACAGGGTGCCAGAAAAGCTAAAAATTCCGAGGCACAGCAGGGCATTGCCAGCGAGCTTGAGCAGGACTTTATCGCTGCCGAGCAGCGCGTGGCCCAGCGCCGTGCGGCCACGCCAGTCATTACCTTCCCGGACAATCTGCCGGTCAGTCAGAAGCAGCAGGATATTGCTGAGGCGATTCGCGATCACCAGGTAGTGATTGTCGCCGGTGAAACCGGCTCGGGCAAAACCACGCAGCTGCCGAAAATCTGTCTGGCGCTGGGACGTGGTGTGACGGGTCTGATTGGTCATACGCAGCCGCGCCGTCTGGCCGCGCGTACCGTGGCGAACCGCATTGCCGATGAGCTCAGCACTTCGCTGGGCGGCTGCGTCGGCTATAAAGTGCGGTTTAACGACCAGGTCAGCGACCTGACGCAGATTAAACTGATGACCGACGGGATTCTGCTGGCAGAGATCCAGCAGGATCGTCTGCTGATGCAATATGACACCATCATTATTGATGAAGCGCACGAACGCAGCCTGAATATCGATTTCCTGCTCGGTTATCTGCGAGAGCTGTTGCCGCGTCGCCCCGATCTGAAAGTGATTATCACTTCCGCCACCATCGATCCACAGCGTTTCTCGCGTCATTTCAATAATGCGCCGGTGATTGAAGTCTCAGGCCGGACCTATCCGGTTGAAGTGCGCTATCGGCCGGTGATCGAAGAGGCGGATGATGGCGATCGTGACCAGCTGCAGGCGATTTTTGATGCCGTAGATGAGCTGGGCCGCGAAAGTCGGGGCGATATCCTGATCTTCATGAGTGGTGAGCGTGAAATACGTGATACCGCCGACGCGCTGAACAAACGCGATCTGCCGCACACCGAAGTGCTGCCGCTCTATGCACGGCTGTCGAACGCCGAACAGAACCGGGTGTTTCAGTCGCATAGTGGCCGTCGTATCGTGCTGGCGACCAATGTCGCGGAAACCTCACTGACGGTGCCGGGGATTAAATATGTGATCGATCCCGGTACGGCGCGTATCAGTCGTTACAGTTTTCGTACCAAAGTGCAGCGCCTGCCGATTGAACCGATATCACAGGCGTCTGCCAACCAGCGTAAAGGGCGATGCGGCCGCGTTTCAGACGGTATTTGTATCCGTCTCTACGCGGAAGATGATTTCCTGAGTCGTCCGGCCTTTACCGATCCTGAAATCCTGCGCACCAACCTGGCGTCAGTGATCCTGCAGATGACCTCGCTGGGCCTCGGCGATATCGCTGCCTTCCCGTTTGTGGAAGCGCCCGATAAGCGCAATATCCAGGATGGCGTCCGCCTGCTGGAAGAGCTGGGCGCGCTGACCCTGAACGAAGAGACCGGTCACTATAAGCTCACCGGTTCCGGGCGTCAGCTGGCGCAGTTGCCGGTGGATCCCCGCCTGGCGCGGATGGTGCTGGAAGCGCAGAAATTTGGCTGCGTGCGTGAAGTGATGATTATCACCGCAGGCCTGTCGATTCAGGACCCGCGTGAGCGTCCGGCAGATAAAAAACAGGCGTCCGATGAAAAGCACCGGCGCTTTGCCGACAAAGACTCCGACTTCCTCGCCTATGTGAACCTCTGGAACTATCTGGCGGAGCAGCAGAAAGCGCTGTCCGGGAATGTTTTCCGCCGCCAGTGCAAAAGCGATTTCCTTAACTATCTGCGCGTGCGGGAATGGCAGGATATCTACACCCAACTGCGGCAGGTGGTGCGTGAACTCGGCATTCCGGTTAACAGTGAACCGGCTGAGCTGCAGCCCGTCCACTGCGCGCTGTTAAGTGGTCTGCTGTCGCATATCGGGCAGAAAGATACCGATAAGCAGGAGTATACCGGCGCGCGCAATACCCGCTTCGCGATCTTCCCTGGCTCCGGGCTGTTTAAAAAGCCGCCGAAGTGGACCATGGTGGCGGAACTGGTCGAGACCAGCCGCCTTTGGGGCCGCACGGCGGGCCGTATTGAACCGGAGTGGATTGAGCCGCTGGCACAGCATCTGATCAAGCGCAGCTACAGTGAACCGCACTGGGAGAAATCGCAGGGCGCGGTGATGGCCAGCGAAAAAGTCACGCTCTATGGCCTGCCGATTGTCGCCGCCCGTAAAGTTAACTATGGCAGCATCGATCCCACCCTGAGCCGTGAACTGTTTATTCGTCACGCGCTGGTGGAGGGCGACTGGCAGACCCGACACGCCTTCTTCCGTGCAAACCAGAAGCTGCGCAGCGAAGTGGAAGACCTGGAACACAAATCCCGTCGTCGCGACATTCTGGTCGATGACGAAACGCTGTTTGCTTTTTATGACCAGCGCATTGGCAAAGAGGTGGTCTCGGCGAAGCATTTCGACAGCTGGTGGAAACTGGCCAGTCGCGAAAACGCAGAACTGCTGAATTTCGACAAGCAGATGCTGATCAAAGAGGGTGCGGATAAAGTCAGTCAGCTCGACTACCCCAACTTCTGGCATCAGGGCAACCTCAAACTGAAGCTGAGTTATCAGTTTGAGCCGGGCGCAGATGCGGATGGCGTGACGGTACATATTCCGCTGCCGCTGCTGAACCAGGTAGAGGATAGCGGTTTTGAGTGGCAGATCCCCGGTGTACGCCGTGAACTAATCATCGCACTGATTAAGTCGCTGCCCAAGCCGCTGCGCCGTAACCTGGTGCCTGCGCCCAACTACGCCGAGGCGTTTTTAGGAAGGGTGAAAGCGATGGAGATGCCGCTGCCTGATGCGCTGGCGCGGGAATTTCGCCGCATGACCGGCGTCACGCTGGAGCGGGAAAACTGGCAGTGGGAACAGGTGCCCGATCATCTGAAAATGACGTTCCGGGTAGTCGACGAGCACAACCGTAAACTGCTGGAAGGTAAAGATCTCACTGCGCTTAAGGCACAGCTGAAAGACAAAGTGCAGGAAACGCTGTCGAAAGTGGCGGATGACGGGCTGGAGCAGAGCGGGCTGCATATCTGGAGTTTTGGCGATCTGCCACGCAGTTATGAACAGAAGCGCGGCAGCTACCAGGTTAAAGCCTGGCCTGCGCTGGTCGACGAGAAAGAGAGCGTCGCCATTCGTCTGTTTGACAGCGAGCAGGAGCAGCAAAAAATGATGTGGCGCGGTCAGCGTCGCCTGCTGCTGCTGAATGTGCCGTCACCGGTTAAATATCTGCACGAGAAGTTGCCGAACAAAGCCAAGCTCGGACTCTACTTTAACCCTTATGGCAAAGTGCTGGAGCTGATTGACGACTGCATCGCCTGTGGCATCGACAAGCTGATGGGGGAAGCGGGCGGTCCGGCCTGGGATCAAACCTCTTTTGAGCAGTTGCGTGACAAAGTGCGCGGCGAACTTAATGAAACCGTGGTGACCATCGCGAAGCAGGTCGAGCAGATCCTGACGGCAGTCTTCAACATCAATAAGCGTCTGAAGGGCCGGGTCGATATGACCATGGCGCTGGCGTTATCTGACATCAAAGCGCAGTTAAGTGGTCTGGTTTATCGCGGCTTTGTCACCGGCAACGGCTGGCAGCGACTGGCCGATACGCTGCGTTATCTGCATGGAATTGAGCGCCGACTGGAAAAACTGCCTGCCGATCCGCACAGCGATCGTGCGCGGATGTTAAAAGTGCAGGCAGTGGAGCAGGCTTATCAGGCGTGGCGCAACAAGCTGCCGCCGCAGCGTCAGGATGATGAAGAGGTGCAGAGCATCCGCTGGATGATCGAAGAGCTGCGTATCAGTTACTTTGCTCAGCAACTGGGTACGCCTTATCCCATCTCAGATAAGCGTATTCTGCAGATGATGGAGCAGATAGCGGGTTAAACGCCGGGATGCGCGCCGTAACCGGCGCGCATCCGATAATAAGGGTAAGAGTGCGGGCTACTGCGCCAGGGATTCCAGCTTATCTTTAAACGAGGTGACCGAAATCGCGCGGTTATCAGCCAGGTAGCGATCTTTCGCTGCCGGTGCTGAGCTTTGTACCGCGATTAACTGCCAGCCTTTATCGCTGTTGAGCAGCAGTGGCGAACCACTGTCACCTGGCAGGGTGTCACACTGATGCGACAGCACGGCGCGCTGCGCCCAGCCGGTGATCAGGCAATCGCTGTGAGAGTAAAGCGTGTCCAGATGATCAGCCGGATAGCCCGCCTGCGTCACTTTGCGTCCGGTCAGCTTCAGCGCCGCAGTGAGATCGCTGCGTGAGCCATCGAACAGCGGAATAGGCGTAATCGCTGAGGGCGGATTGCGTAAAATCACGATGCCGTAATCATAGGGTGCTGCACTGCTCGGCACGATCCAGCCTTCACCGTCCGCTTTTAACTTTGACGCCAGCGAGGGTTCAACCCGCGCATCAATATCATGAAGCTCGTAGCGCCAGCCTTTATCGCTGGCCATAAATCGCAGCGCAACCGGCTTATCGAAATTACCCGGCGGAGCAAGCAGACAGTGTCCGGCGGTCAGCGCCAGATGCGGAGAGATGAGTGTGGCAGTACAGAGGTTGCCGCTTTCGGTTTCCAGCTGACCAATGGCATCCCAGGGGGCAGCGGTAATATCGGTGATTGCCTGGCGATGATCCTTACCGAAAAACAGCATCTTTATTTCAGCAGGAGTAGGCGAGTCATCGTCATCATCGGCATGAACCGTGGTGGCAAAGCTGAAGAGTCCAACCATTAACAGGGTAGCCAGGCGCATAGAAATCTCAATGGCGAGAAAAAATTAACGTTATTGTTATTACGTAAGTACGGTAACTATAGTCGGTGAGCGTTGAAAAAGGGAGTTTTATTGGTTAATCAGTACGCTACAGCGGTTAAACAAAAAAGCTTGCTGCAACAATGCCACACAGGATCATCACCAGCAGAATAATTTCGAAGCGATAGCGACGCACCATATCATCGACTCCAGTAAAGAAACACCCGGCAGAACCGGGTGTTTTTAATCATCATCTCGTGGCCGTGCGCTGAAGGCGACCTTAGTTTTTAGCTGCTGGTTTCACAACTTTTTTGTGGTGAACTTTTTTAGCAGCCTGAGCTTTCTGTGCAGCTGGTTTAGCTACTTTTTTGTGGTGAACTTTTTTAGCAGCCTGGGCTTTCTGAGCGGCTGGCTGAGTGGCTTTTTTGTGGTGAACTTTTTTAGCGGCCTGGGCTTTCTGAGCAGCTGGTTTAGTAGCTTTTTTGTGGTGAACTTTTTTAGCGGCCTGGGCTTTCTGTGCAGCAGGTTTAGCTACTTTTTTGTGGTGAACTTTTTTAGCAGCCTGCGCTTTCTGCGCGGCATCTTTTTTCACAGCTTTTTTGTGGTGTTTCTTAGCAGCCTGCGCTTTCTGAGCCGCTTTATGGTGTTTCTTGTGCGCAGTTTTGTGAACGGTTTTAGCCGGTGCTGCAGCGGTAGTAGTGGTTGTTGCGGCTGGCGCAGCAGCTGGAGCAGCTGTGGTGTCAGCAGCGAAAGCAACAGAAGACATACCCATAGCAGCGGCGACAACCAGTGCAAATAATTTTTTCATTGCAAATCCCTCGAAGACTATTTTTTCATGTGTAGCCCACTGCGGGGCCGGTGAAGAGACTATAGGGATATCAATGAACGGTGTCCGTGGGTGTTTGGTATCGGCGTGTAACCGATTGTACAAAGGCGGGAAAGGGCGGTCAGCAGACCGCCCGAGAGCTTAGCTATTCAGGTAACGTTGTTCAAGGTGCTGGCGGAAGAAAGCCGGATTCAGCGCTTCGCCGGTGGCGTTGATCAGCAGCTGATCGGTAGAGAAACGGCTGCCGTGCTGCCAGATGTTCTGTTGCAGCCAGTCGAATACCGGCTGCAGCTCACCGTGCTGAATCAGCTCGCTGAGCTGAGGAATCGCAAGATGTACCGAGCGGAACAGCTGTGCGGCGTACATCGCGCCCAGCGTATAGGTCGGGAAGTAGCCAAAGGCGCCGTCGGTCCAGTGGATATCCTGCATACAGCCATCGCGGTAGTTACCCCGGGTATCCAGACCCAGCGACTGCATCATCTTCTCATCCCACAGCGCCGGAATATCCTCAACCTCAATCTCGCCTTCAATCAGCGCCTGCTCGATTTCATAACGCAGAATGACATGCGCCGGATAGCTGAGCTCATCGGCGTCAACCCGGATCAGGCCAGGCTTAACCTGCTGGGTCAGACGCACAAAATTATCCGCCTGCAGGGCAGGCTGGTCGCCAAAGGTGGCGATGACCTGCGGCAAAATGCGCTGCAGGAATTCGCGGCTGCGACCAAGCTGCATCTCCATAAACAGGCTTTGTGATTCGTGGATAGCGGTGGAGCGCGCCAGCGCCACCGGCTGCCCGCGCCACTGCTGCGGCAGATTTTGCTCATAGCGAGCGTGGCCTGTTTCGTGGATCACGCCCATCAGCGCGCTGAGAAACTCATTCTCGTTGTAACGGGTGGTAATGCGCACATCTTCCGGCACGCCACCGCAGAAGGGATGCGCACTGATATCCAGCCGGCCATGGTTAAAGTCGAAACCCAGCGTTTCCATGATGCTCAGGCCGAGCTGACGCTGAGCAGGCAGGGCAAACGGCCCCTGCGGCGTGACAACAGTCTGCTGCGCCTGTTTTTCCACGACCTGCTGTAACAGATCGGGCAGCCAGGTTTTCAGTTCGCCAAAAGTTTCATCCAGCCGGGCGCGGGTCATCCCCGGTTCATAAAGATCCAGCAGCGCATCGTAACGCGAGCAGCCAGTGGCGTCGGCGCGCCGCTGGGCCTCTTCGCGGCTCAGACGCACCACCTCTTTGAGATTGGCGGCGAAGCCCTGCCAGTCGTTGGCCGGACGCTGAGTGCGCCATGCATGTTCACATACCGAACCGGCAATTGATTTGGCTTCAACAAAATCATCAGGCAGCAGAGTGGCCTGCTGGTAAGCGCGCTGCATCTCGTTGAGATTGGCCCGCTCTACATCGTTCAGTGACTGCTGCTCCGCGGCCCTGAGCCACTCACCAACCTGAGGGGCAGTGAGGATCTGGTGCTGCAACACGCTCATTTCGGCCAGCGCTTCACCACGCGCCTGACTGCCGCCTGGCGGCATGGTGGTTTGCATGTCACATCCGGCGATGGCCGTGACGTGGCTGAAACGGGAAAGGCGCTGGAACGTCTTGGTAAGTTGTTGATACGCTGAGGTCACGTAAGACTCCTTGTGGTTTTTTAACGCAGCGGAATTTCCCGCAAGGTTAGATCAACCGGCCAGCAAAAGCGAACGCTGGCGCCGCCCAGTGGACTGGACTCAATGGTCACATTGCCGCTCAGCGCCAGGGCAATAGAGTGAACAATCGCAAGTCCCAGTCCGCAGCCGCCTGTAGCGCGATCGCGGCTGGGGTCCAGCCGGACAAAGGGTTCGAAAACCCGTTCACGCTCTTCAGGCGGAATGCCGGGACCGTCATCTTCCACCTGCAGACACCCTATCGGACCGTCGAACCACAAACTGACGCGCAGCCGCTGTTGCGCATAACGCAGCGCATTGTTTACCAGGTTATCCAGTACCCGCTCCATCAGGCGGGTATCAGAAATGCCGATGTTTTCACGCTGCGGCAGCTCAAGGTCGAGCCGCACGTCGGGATTGATAGTGCGGAAATCGTCAAGCCGCTCGCGCAGCCAGTTGGCCAAATCCAGTGTTTTCAGATTAAGATCGACGCGCGGCCGATCAAGACGCGCATAGGTCAGCAGCTCCTCAATCAGGCTTTCTAGCTGGCCGATATCGCGATTCAGCGCCACCCGTTCGCCATCCGTGAGGTTGTCGCTCATCTCCAGCCGGTAACGCAGGCGCACCAGCGGTGTGCGTAGCTCATGCGCAATACCGTCTATCAGCTGCTTCTTACTGGCAACCAGCGTATTGATGTTCTCTGCCATCTGGTTAAAGGCGATGCCGAGCCGGAACAGGCTGGAGGTGCTGTCAAAATGGGTGCGCACGTCCAGCTCGCCACGGCCAAAGCGCTGAGCCGCTTTTTCCAGTCGCTGCATCTCCTGCCAGTGGGGGCGCAGCCAGATAAACACCGGCAGCGCCAGTGACATACCTATAAAGATCAGCAGGGCAATATCCAGCAGTCGCATCTGATGCAGATAGAAGAGATAGGGAATCGGCCCGACTGACAATACGTAGTGGCTGCGCGGAATGTGCTGCAAAAAGGTGTATTGATCGTCGAGCGCCACGATCTCTCCGGCGCGCAACCGACGCATGTTGCCTTCATCAAGCTGATATTTGTTCATCGGCTCGATGTGCAGATCGAACGACAGGCCGAGATCGAGACTCTTGATGGTTTTATTCCAGTCACGCGGCGGGATCTCGCGCAGTTCGCTGCGGATCAGGTAGAGCGAACTGGCCATCAGGTCATTCATCGACTGGCGGCCCGCACGTTCAGCGGTGAACTTGTAGACCAGCCCCACCAGCAGCGCCATCACCAGAAAGCAGACAAACAGCAGCAGATAAAACTGAATAAAAAGCTTTCTCATAGTCCGCGGGTATCCCAGGCCTGGGGCGCAAACAGATAGCCTTTGTTACGAATGGTTTTAATGCGGAACGGCTCGGTGGCGCTGTCGTGCAGCTTTTTGCGCAACCGGGAGATGGCCACGTCGATGCTGCGGTCAAGGCCGTCATAGCTGACCCCGCGCAACGTTTTCAGCAGCGCATCACGGTTAAGCGTCTGGCCCGCATGGCTGGCGAGTACCCACAGCAGATCGAAATCCGCGGTGGAAAGGGCGATCTGCTCGTCAAACAGCGTGACCTGGCGGTTCAGCGCATCAATGGTCAGCGAGCCAAAACGCAGCATACGGTTGGCGGCGGGTGCGCTGGGCGCATCGTCCGGCTGTCCCTGCTGCGACTGACGCAGATGCAGGCGCAGGCGGGCCAGCAGTACCGCCGGCGGCGTGGTTTTCAGAATGTAATCCTGCGCACCCATCTCCAGGGCCAGAATATGGTTCATGTCACTGTCCAGTGAGGTGAGCAACACGATCGGCCCCTGCCAGTTGGCCCGCAGGTCACGGCAGATAGTCATGCCATCTTTGCCTGGTAACATGATATCCAGCATCACCAGATCGGGCTGCTGTTCGGCAATGACCGCTTCAGCACGGTCGCCGCGCATCTCGACAATCACCTCAATATCATGACGACCCAGATAAGCCGCAATCAGTGAGCCCACTTCGGGTTCATCTTCTACATAAACAATTTTGTTCATAGTTCACAAAGCAGAGACAGGGATGGACGGAAGCATATCTTTTCCTGGTCCTGAGCTCTACGTTACCGCACGAAATATCCGTGGCTTGCTGGTATATAACCGGCAAAATGTGCAATCATTAGCGCGGCCTTTTTGCGCCAGGTTTGGGATATTGATGATTACCATGAGGAGCG
Organism: Pantoea pleuroti; assembly: GCF_014156615.1. Classification (NCBI taxonomy): domain Bacteria; kingdom Pseudomonadati; phylum Pseudomonadota; class Gammaproteobacteria; order Enterobacterales; family Erwiniaceae; genus Pantoea; species Pantoea pleuroti. The sequence continues at coordinate 366,297 of NZ_SBFD01000001.1, forward strand.
TTAGTGTGTCTGATAAAGAGCTGGCATCAGCCATATACCCCGACCGCATCTGCTTCAATTACAGTGACTTTCTCTCCGCTTCCTGCAAAAAGCGCTGGAGCTTCGTCGATGCTATTTATGGTGTGATGCCGATATTTGGCATGGTGACACGTAAATCGGCACACCGCTTACAGGGCAGTGACGACCCGTTAAAAGAATTAGCATTACAAATCATTTCTACTCAGGTCAGCGACGAAATTAATATCGCGCGCCTGATTACCCTTGCGGAACAACAGCAGATTAGTCGCTTCGATATTCAGCTTCCTTATCCGCTTTCGGCGGAGCAACTGGACGCGATCCATCATGAATATTCCAGGCCGCTGAATCTGACACAGCAGGATGACCTGCTGTGTGTCTCAATACCTGTGCAGTCGCACTAAGAGCCTTTCCCATCAGGCTATCTGATTTCTCAGTCTGAACCTCGGCTGTGCTCACCATCCTCACGGACTATCTGTACGCCTGGTTGCTTCGCGCTGGCCGGGTTCGCACTGCCTGCAACCATTACGCCTGCCGGGCCGGGCGCTAAGTCGTCAGTTGCCATACGGCGGGCAGCGTCGCGGCAATCAGCAATCCCATTGCAATCCGCTCCAGCGAGGTCAGCGCAAACTCTGCGCGGCCACCGCGTCGTGCAAACAGAAACAGCAGCAGGCCCGGTGTATAGAGCACCACTGACATCATCAGGTGCAATGGCCCCGAGGCGTAAAGCAGCCAGATGCCATACAGGCTGGCACCGATACCGGTCGCCATCGCCAGCGGCTTATGCTGTCCGCGTACCACTTTGATCAGATATAACCCCACCAGCAGATAGGGCACCAGAATCATCTCAGAGGCGATAGTCAGCAGGTTGTTGTAGTTCGCACCGGTCAGGGCAATCAGGATCAGGCAGAGCTGAATACTGCCGTTGGTCAGCCACAGTGAGGCGGCTGGCGCGTTATGGCGGTTTTGCCGGGCGATACTGCGTGGAAATGCACCCTGTTGCGCGGCAATCAGCGGCACTTCAGCGGCCATAATCGTCCAGCTCAGATAGGCACCGCACACAGAGATAACCAGACCCACCGCAATCACCGCATCGCCCCAGTTGCCCATCAGTCGGGTCATCAACCCCGCCATGGAAGGGTTACGCATCTCAGCCAGTTCAGCGCGTGGAACCACGCCAAGCGACAGCAGTGTCACCAGCAGATAGACCAGCAGCGCTGCCAGCACGGCGAATAATGTAGCCCGGCCCACATCCTTTTTCTGGCGCGCGCGTGCAGAGACCACCACCGCTCCCTCGACGCCGATAAAGACCCACAGGGTAATCAGCATGGTCTGCTTGACCTGCTCCCATAGCGGTTGTCCCAGCGTGACGCCGGAAAAGTCAAAGCGGAAGCGATCATAGTTGAACGCCATCACCGCCAGCACAATAAACAGCAGCAGCGGCACCAGCTTGCCGAGCGTCGCCATCAGATTAATGCTGGCAGCGGTCTGAACGCCGCGCAGCACCAGCCAGTGAACCAGCCACAACAGCACGGAGGCACCCAGCATCGCCTGCCAGGTGTTGCCATCGCCAAAGATAATCCGGTCCGGCGTATCGGTGAAAAAGCTCAGGGCAGAGAAGACAATCACCAGATAGGAGACGTTGGCGATCACGGCGCACAGCCAGTAGCCCCACGCGGAGCAGAAGCCCATCAGCTCGCCGAAGCCGGCACGGGCATAGGTAAAGATGCCGCCATCCAGCTCGGGTTTAAGGCGGGTCAGCAGCAGCATCGCCAGCGACAGAAAGATGATGCCGACACCGGTAATCAGCCAGCCCAGCAGCAGCGCCGCCGGACCGGCCACTGCAGCCATATTTTGCGGCAGACTGAACACGCCTGCGCCCAGCATTGAGCTGAGCACCAGCGCCGTCAGCGCACCGAGACCTAATTTTTTCTCCAAAACAACCTTCCCGCTAGCATATATGGCTGGGTAAATCGGATTCTGTCGCTGGGTTATGTCACACCAAAGGCACAATACAGGGACAATATCCGGTAAAACAGGCGAGGGATTTTACGGAGTGTGGCAGGGGATGGCAATGCGTGACTATGCAAAACAGCGCAGGAATTATGCAAACAGCAGGGCGGCAGGCGCCGCCCTGAAAAGGATTACTTAAACAGGTCAGCCGTGACGGTCAGGTTACCGCCACTCTGGTTCTGCCACTGGCGGGTGACGTGGTAGAACTTAGCACCTTTGTCCGCCGCACGCTTCGCCACTTCTTCTGAAATCTCAGTTGGCGTACCGAAGTGACCGGTGAAGGTTACGGTATCGAACGGCTGCATCTGCGCAGCAGTAATGGCATTCACTTCCTGCACCGATTTGCCGTTTGGCAGATTGACGGTATAGCGCTTGCCGGTAGAGCTTTGGGTTTCGAAGAAACGGCCCACTTTGTTGCTTGGCGTTTCAGACGAGGCCACGCCTGGAATCTCTACGTTAGCCGCCGCAGCGCCACCGGTTGCCAGTGCGGCTTTACCCGCTTCTGAATCGGCAGGAATCGCATTTGGTGTCTGCACCGCGCGCTCTTTAGCATCCGCTTTATAGACATAGGCGGTGACATACTGATTGCCGCCGCTGTTGGCATCGATCTGGCGAACGATAAAGAAGGAGGCTGCGCCTTTCTGTTTTGCGGCTTTCGAAATTGCGTCGTTTACATCCGGCTGGCTGGCAAAGAAGCCGCTGACCGAAACGGTATCGAAGGGTTCGAGTTTATACGCTTCTGCTTTTGGCAGTTCGTTTACGCCGTTGAAACGACGGTAGGTCGTTGACTCTGTGGCTGCCGGGGCATCGGCTTTATAGAGGTCAGCCGTAACGCGCCAGTTACCGCTGTTGCCGTTGCTGTCGTTGATCGCCTGAATGTAATAAGAGGCAGCGCCCATCTGATCTGCACGCTTAGATACCGCATCGGCAGCGTCGCCAATTGCGTTGAAACGGCCGGTGATATTAATACGTTCGAATGGCTTCAACGCGGCCGCTTTTTCTGGCGTAAGTTCCTGCGCAGCGAATGCGTTGGCTGCCAGCAGGGACAACAGAGTAGTCGCCAGAATAGTGTTCTTCAGCTTCATAAAAATAATCCTTCGCCTTACGCAAAAATGAGTACGAAAACGTGCTGGACTCTTGATGTATAACAGAATAGCCGCTGATTATTGCATGTTATAAACAGACTGTCGCAGCGATTTTTTGTGTCAGATCGCGTTATTCAACCATGATTTTTTCATTTGTTTGTCATCAAACGCAGTTATGGCCAGTTTTAGTGACAGTTACCACTAAAAGCGGTAACTATTAGCGCTAAAACAGTTAATGCATTGTTAAATAAAGGTTTTTGTTGTTGATTAATTCGTCCTGGTACAATTGTTTCTGGCAGATTATCTGCCTGTGAGACTATTTTGCAGTGGGATAACGCAGGTTTCTTAACAGAACACTGCATAATTGGGTGAATGTCATCACTCTGCGTAGTCGCTGTAGATCGCTCGTCACATTTTCAGTAGGTTATAAACACTTTGAAATACCTGCGTTTCGTCCAAAAGCGGCTGAAACCGCGTTTTAGTCGCGCTCTCGTGGTGCAGGTTCGGGCCATCATCCTTTAACCGATGAAAGGAAACACTATGTTAATTGGAATACCCAAGGAAAGGTTGCCAAACGAGTCGCGCGTGGCCGCCACGCCTAAGACCGTGGAACAACTCATCAAGCTGGGTTTCAGCGTCACCCTTGAGCATGACGCCGGTAAACGCGCCAGCTTCGATGATGAAAGCTATATCGCAGCCGGTGCCACACTCAGCGACAGAGAACAGGTCTGGCAGTCCGATATCGTGCTGAAGGTGAATGCGCCGGATGACGAAGAGATTGCGCTGACGCGTGCGGGCAGCACGCTGGTCAGTTTTATCTGGCCCGCACAGAATCCAGACCTGCTGTCAAAGCTGGCCGCACGTCAGGTTACGGTAATGGCCATGGATTCAGTGCCGCGTATCTCACGGGCGCAGTCGCTGGATGCCCTGAGCTCTATGGCGAACATTGCCGGTTATCGCGCCATTGTCGAAGCCGCCCATGAATTTGGCCGCTTCTTTACCGGTCAGATCACGGCAGCCGGTAAAGTGCCACCGGCAAAAGTGATGGTGATTGGGGCCGGTGTTGCCGGGCTGGCCGCGATTGGCGCAGCGGGCAGCCTGGGCGCGATTGTGCGGGCGTTTGATACCCGTCCCGAAGTCAAAGAGCAGGTGCAGAGTATGGGCGCCGAATTCCTTGAGCTCGACTTTGAAGAGGAAGCGGGTAGCGGCGACGGCTATGCCAAAGTCATGTCCGAGGCTTTTATCAAAGCTGAGATGGCACTGTTTGCCAGTCAGGCCAGAGACGTGGACATCATTGTCACCACGGCGTTGATCCCAGGCAAACCGGCTCCGAAACTGATCACCGAAGAGATGGTCGCCAGCATGAAGCCGGGCAGCGTCATTGTTGATCTGGCGGCGCAGACCGGCGGCAACTGTGCGCTGACCGTCGCTGACCAGGTTACCGTCACGCCGAATGGTGTGAAAATCATCGGTTACACCGATCTGCCCAGCCGTCTGGCGACACAATCCTCCCAGCTCTACGGCACCAATCTGGTCAATCTGATCAAGCTGCTGTGTAAAGAGAAAAATGGCGAAATCCAGGTCGATTTCGAAGATGTGGTGGTACGTGGCGTCACCGTGGTACGCGATGGCGAAGTGACCTGGCCGGCCCCGCCGATTCAGGTCTCCGCCGCGCCACAGGCTGCCGCTGCCGCTGCGAAGCCGTCAGAAAAAATTGAGGCGAAGCCCGTTTCACCATGGCGTAAATATCTGCTGATCGCCCTGGCTATCGTGCTGTTTGGCTGCCTGGCAAACGTGGCACCGGCCGACTTCCTCTCCCATTTTACCGTGTTCGCGCTCGCCTGCGTAGTGGGGTATTACGTGGTCTGGAACGTCAGTCATGCGCTGCATACACCGCTGATGTCCGTAACCAATGCTATTTCCGGCATCATCGTTATCGGTGCGGTCTTACAGATGGGCCACGGTGGCTGGGTCACCTTTATCTCCTTTATTGCCGTGCTGATTGCCAGCATCAATATCTTTGGTGGCTTCACCGTCACCCAGCGCATGCTGAAAATGTTTCGTAAGGGGTAATACATGTCTGGCGGATTAGTCACTGCAGCCTATATTGTGGCTGCGATTCTGTTCATCTGTAGCCTTGCTGGTCTTTCGCGTCATGAGACCTCTAAGCGGGGTAATATTTTCGGTATCAGCGGCATGGCGATTGCGCTGATCGCCACCATATTTGGCCCGGACAGCGGTAATGTGGTCTGGATCCTGCTGGCGATGGTCATTGGCGGCGCTATCGGCATTCGTCTGGCGAAGAAAGTCGAAATGACGGAAATGCCGGAACTGGTGGCGATTCTGCACAGCTTTGTCGGCCTGGCCGCGGTGCTGGTGGGCATCAACAGCTATATCGACCATGCGCCTGGCCTGCCAGCGGTGATGGAGAATATCCATCTCAGCGAAGTGTTTATCGGTATCTTTATCGGTGCCGTCACCTTCACCGGCTCGCTGGTGGCGTTTGGCAAACTGTGCGGCAAAATCTCTTCACGGCCGTTAGCGTTACCGCATCGTCACAAGCTGAATCTGCTGGCGCTGGTGGTTTCGTTCCTGCTGCTGCTGTGGTTTGTTAACACCAGCAGCACGGCTGTGCAGGTGTTTGCACTCTTGCTGATGACGGTGATTGCGCTGGCGTTTGGCTGGCATCTGGTCGCGTCGATCGGCGGCGCGGATATGCCGGTCGTGGTCTCGATGCTTAACTCCTATTCAGGCTGGGCCGCCGCCGCTGCTGGTTTCATGTTAAGCAACGATCTGCTGATTGTGACCGGTGCGCTGGTGGGGTCATCCGGTGCGATCCTCTCCTACATCATGTGCAAAGCGATGAACCGTTCGTTTATCAGCGTGATCGCGGGCGGCTTTGGTACTGAAGCCAGCAGTGGCGATGAAAGTCAGGAAGCGGGCGAGCATCGTGAGATTACGGCTGAAGAGACCGCTGAGATGCTTAAGGCTTCCAGCTCGGTGATTATCACCCCAGGCTACGGCATGGCGGTAGCGCAGGCGCAGTATCCGGTCGCGGAAATGACAGCCCGACTGCGTGCGCTTGGTATCAAAGTGCGTTTCGGTATCCATCCGGTGGCGGGGCGTCTGCCGGGTCACATGAATGTGCTGCTGGCAGAGGCGAAAGTGCCTTATGACGTGGTGCTGGAGATGGATGAGATCAACGACGATTTCAGTGACACCGACACGGTGCTGGTCATTGGTGCTAACGACACGGTCAACCCGGCGGCGCAGGATGATCCCCGCAGTCCGATTGCGGGCATGCCGGTGCTGGAAGTGTGGAAGGCGCACAACGTGATAGTGTTCAAACGCTCAATGAACACTGGCTATGCCGGGGTGCAGAATCCGCTGTTCTTCAAAGAGAATAGCCAGATGCTGTTTGGCGATGCCAAAGCCAGCGTGGAAGCGATTCTCAAAGCGCTGTAATAAAAAAGGGCGGCAAATCAGCCGCCCTCTCTGTTTCTGAGGAGGATTAATCCTCCTCATCCTCTTCATCATCCAGGTCAATCGGCGATTTGAAATCGTCAGGCTTAAGTGCCAGCAGATCGCAACGCAGATGATCAATCACCTGTTCCGCCGTATTGCCGAGGAATGCCGCTGACAGTCCGGTGCGTCCAATCGTTCCCAGCACCACCACACCGGCTCCCAGATGCGCCGCCAGATCGGGGATGACTTCTTCCGGCAGGCCTTTAGCCACATGGGTGAACTCTTCACCAATCGAGAACTTCTGCCGTAGCGCTTTCATTGCCACCAGATGCTGACCACGGATCGCGTCATTGTAGACGCTGGGATCGAAATCGGGCAGTTCGATAGCAATATTGATTGGGGTAATCGGGTAGGCGCCGACCAGATGCACTTCGGTCTGATTCACCTTTTCCGCCAGGATCACCGTTTCACGAATCAGCTTCTGATTCAGGCCATCGTGATGCGGCTCTTCGCTGGCAAGATTGACCGCGACAATCGCTTTACCGCCTTCCGGCCACGGCTGATCTTTGACCATCCACACCGGACACGGGCATTTACGCAGCAGGTGCCAGTCAGTTGGAGTGAAAATCACTGACTCAAGGCGATCATGCTGATGCGCCATCTTCAGCACCAGGTCATGCTGATGGGCGAGCACTTCCTGAATAATGGCTTCATAGGGACGGTTGTGCCAGATGACTTTGATGTCAATTTCGACACCGGCATCAAGATAAGCGCGGGCCTGCTCGCGGATCCATTCGGTACGCTGGCTGATCACGCCCTGGCGCATCGACGCGCGCTCATCCGGCGAAAGCAGGGTGGTCATCTCATATGAGAAGTCATAGATAGGCAGGAAGGCTTTAATTCTTCCGCCAAGACGTTGATTCAGATAGACCGCACGTCGCAGCGCGGGCTGATCGTCTTGCTGGGCATCAATGGCGACCAGAACATTTTGGTACTGGGACATGAGGCGTTCTCCTTAAACCAGAGCGACTGGAATAAAGATAGCCTATGTTGCACAGCGGAAGAAGTGAAAAAGTTACTGCCGGATCAACAAAATAAGATTTATTGATCCGGCTGAGTATCAGGCGGCCTGGTGGCTCTGACCCGCGAGCTCTTCCAGCAGGGCGTGATTTTCAATCGTGATATATTTGCCTTTCACCGCCAGCATACCGGACTTCTGAAAACGCCCCAGCAAGCGGCTGATGGTTTCAACCGTCAGGCCCAGGTAATTACCGATATCGCCACGCGTCATGGTGAGGCGGAATTCGCGCTGTGAAAAGCCGCGCTGGCCAAAACGACGGGAAAGGTTCCAGATAAACGCCGCCAGGCGCTCTTCAGCATTTTTCTTTGACAGCAGCAGGATCATGTCCTGATCACCTTTGATTTCACCGCTCATCAGACGCATCATCTGCTGACGCAGGGCTGGCATTTTGCCCGACAGATCATCCAGCGTTTCAAAAGGGATCTCACATACCATTGCCGTTTCCAGCGCCTGCGCAAAGCTGGGGTGGCTGGAGCCCATAATCGCGTCAAAGCCGACTAAATCGCCCGCCAGATGGAAACCGGTGATCTGCTCATCACCCTGTTCAGTGATTGTGTAGCTTTTAATAGTACCGGAGCGAATTGCATACAGAGACTTGAGTTCATCGCCTGCTTTGAAAAGCGTTTGCCCTTTCTGAATCGGTTTTTTACGCTCAATGATATTGTCGAGCTGATCCAGCTCATGTTCATTTAGCGTAAAGGGGATGCAGAGCTGACTGATGCTGCAATCCTGGCAGTGAATGGCACAACCGCCCGACTGAATACGACGAATGCTGCGTTTTTCAGGGATCATAATGGTTTGCTCGACGATTATTGACTGGGGTCAATTTTAACATTTTTTGTGCTGAAGGGAACTCATCCGAGCAGTTTTACACCTACAAACATTATGGACGAAGCACACAACGACAAACGCTGATATGACGGGCTTCTCAGAATCCCGACAGGTTCGACTGTCACGAAAAGTTTCCGCTTATGTGATCTGTCACACGCTTCTGTGCTGGCAGTGACATTCGAAAAAGTGGGGTGGGCCGATGATTCCAGCTTTTGCTACGCTAACGGGTAGAGCGTGATTTGCACATTCCATCAATTTTAACCAGGTGTGAGAAAACCATGAACCTTGATGATAATGATCTCTTTCGGGATGCCATGGGCGATGTCACGCCGTTAAAAGACACCACCACAACCTTGTGGCTCAAAGCACCTTCAACGAAGGCGCCACGAAAACCGCCAGGTGAATCTGAGCTGGAGAATTTCCTGACCCGGGGCGATCTGGAGATCGTTCCACTCAATACACCGCTGGAATACAAAGCCGACGGCATTCAGCAGGGTATTCTGGATAAACTGCGCAGAGGAGAGTATCAGCTGAATGCCAGCCTCAACCTGTTGCGGCAACCGGTTGAAACCTGTCGTCAGGCGCTCTTTAACTTTATGATGCAGGCGCACAAACAGGGATTGCGCAATCTGCTAATCATCCACGGCAAAGGTCGTGATGATGAATCGCATGCCAACATTGTGCGCAGCTATCTCGCGCGCTGGCTAAAGCAGTTTGATGACGTACAGACCTTTTGCGTAGCCCAGACCCGGCATGGCGGGGCCGGGGCGCTTTATGTGGGATTGCGCAAAACCGATAAAGCACGCCTTGAAAACCGCGAGCGGCATGCGAAACGCAGCCGCTAACTGTGAAACTTACGGATGGTGGACATCAGCACCTCGGCACTCAGGCTCAGTTCTGCGCCGGTGCGGGTAATGATGCCCACTGGTTCGCCCGGTCCGGAAGAGGCGATCGGCAGTGCACAAACGGCATTGTGGCTCAGATCCTCTTTAATCGCCCCGGAAGGGACGAACCAGATGTAGTCGTAGCGAAGAGCCAGCTGGCGCGCCAGTGAAGTTGATGAAGTCTCAATGCAGTGAGGCGGAAGGGTGCAGCCCTGTTCATCCAGCATCTGCTGTGCAATCCGGCGCGGAGCAGTACCCTCGGGCGAAATCACTACCGGCCACTGCATCGCACGCGAAAGCGTGACATTGTCACTTAACAGCGGGTGTTCCGGCCTGACTACCAGCTTGAGTGACTCCAGAAACAGCAATTCATAGGTCAGCCCGGTCATCATGGCGCTGTCCGCCATCCGGCCAATGCCGATATCGAACTCACCGCCGCGCAGGCCTGCCAGCAACACATTATTGTGAAGTGTCGCCACCTGAATGGTGGTATTGGGTTGCAACTGATGAAAACGATCCAGGATGCGTGGCAGCATCCCCATCGCGGCAGTGGTCAATGCTCCCAGCCGGATAATCACCGGCGCATCCCCCGGCTGCTCATTAAAACTCTGTCCGGCATGGTTCAGCGCGTCGAGCACCCGCACCGCATGGGTCAGAAACTGCTCTCCCATGGTGGTCAGCTGCGCGCCCAGCCGGCCACGTTCAAACAGACGAACGCCAGTCAGCTCCTCCAGCTCATTCAGGGTTTTGGAGAGGGCAGGCTGACTGAGGCTAAGCGTCTCTGCCGCCCGGCCCAGCGTGCCTTGCTGCGCAACCGCAACAAAGGTATGTAGATGGCGCAAGCGAATGCGCTGATTGAAAAGGATATTTTTTTCCATATCCTAAACTTAATGAGAATGACCGGCTTCAGGCAACTGTTTAAAATGAATTCTGTTAACTTTGCTGCAAATTTATTTTAACAAACGAGTCGAAATGACCGCGTTACCCTTTAACTCTCTGATAAAAAAGCGCTCGGCCTGGTATATCGCTGAAATACGCCATCCTCTGTCTACGGTATATCAATAACTTAACTGCTTAATGTTGAATAATTCTCAATATCATATAAAAATCTGACCGCTTAAGGTTAACGATCGGCTATCATTAGCGCCGTTTTTTTTACTTAAACTGATGTCAGATTTCGTTACTCCAGAGGAGTGTTCATTGACCAGCGTCGAGGCGGTAGATGTCCGCCAGCTTATCAACCAGCAGGGGCTGAGCCACTGGCAAAAGCGGCTCATTGCGCTCTGTTTTATCGTGGTGGCACTCGATGGCATGGACATTGCGATCATGGGATTTATTGCGCCGACACTGAAAGCCGCGTGGGGGGTGAGCAATCATCAGCTCGGGGTCGTCATCAGCGCAGCGTTAATCGGGCTGGCGCTGGGTGCCATGGTGGCAGGGCCGCTGGCTGACCGCTATGGCCGTCGCATGATGATTATCCTCAGCGTCTTCTTTTTCGGTCTCTGGACGCTGGCAACGGCGCTGTCACAGAACATTGAGCAGATGATGCTGTTCCGTTTCATGACCGGGCTGGGACTGGGTGCGGCGATGCCCAACGTCGGCACGCTGGTGGCGGAATATGCACCTGAGCGGCGACGGGCTTTTATCATCACGGTGGTGTTCTGCGGCTTTACCTTTGGTGCCGCCAGCGGGGGATTTGCTGCCTCCTGGCTGCTACCGCGCTATGACTGGCACTCCGTGCTACTGCTGGGCGGCATTCTGCCGCTGCTGGTGTTGCCATTACTGATCCGCGGCCTGCCGGAGTCGGTGCGATTTCTTATCAGCCGTGGCGCACCGGCTGCCCGCATTCACGCCATCCTCGACCGGATGATGCCGGGCAAAACCGCGCCCGACTGTGCGTTTCACGCGCCTGAGGCCACCGTGCCGGTGAGCGGCGCGATAGGCACCGTACTTTCACGCCGCTATCTGTTTGGCAGCACTATGCTGTGGGGCGGTTATTTCATGGGACTGTTCATGGTTTACCTGATTGGCAGCTGGCTGCCGTCGCTGGTCAACACCCTGGGCATGTCAGTGACCGAAGCGGCGATTATCACCGCGATGTATCAGGCGGGCGGGACGCTGGGCTCCCTGTTTGCGGGCTGGATGATGGATCGCTTCAACGCTAATCTGGCGCTGGCGGCGATCTACGGCTGCGGCGGGCTGTTTATTGTGGCACTGGGCTTTTCACCTGCGGAAGTGGGGATGATGAGTGCGATTGCCTTTTGCAGTGGCTTCTGTTTCAACGGGGCCAATACCGGTATGAATGCCTTATCCGCCAGCTATTATCCTACCCACGCTCGCGCTACCGGTTCCAGCTGGATGCATGGAGTGGGCCGCATCGGCGCGATTTTAAGCGCCTTCATTGGCGCAGAGATGATGTCTCTCGGGTGGTCTTTCAGCGTTATCTTTCTGCTGCTGGCGATACCGGCTGTGATCACCACCCTGATGCTGCTGTTAAAAAATCGCTACGGCTTTAAGCCGATCACAGATTCGTGATTTTTTCCGCTGAGGCCAGCGCGTTGCATTACATTAGCAGCAACGCTAACGGTGTCAGGTGGATAAGATGGACAACTTTCTCAGTGCGGATCTCATCCGCACCCGTTTCTCTCAGGCGATGTCAGCTATGTATCAGCAGGAAGTGCCGCAATATGGCACGCTGATGCAGCTGGTGGCGACCGTCAACGACCGCGCGCTGGAAGCGGATATCGCGCTGAAAGATCGTCTCACCGCAGCCGATGAGATCGGCCGACTCAACCTGGAACGTCACGGTGCAATCCGAGTGGGCACGGCAGACGAATTAGCCACACTGCGGCAGCTGTTTGCGGTGATGGGAATGCACCCGGTTGGCTATTACGATCTTTCTCAGGCTGGTGTGCCGGTGCACTCCACGGCGTTCCGGCCGATCACCGATGCGGCGCTGCGGCGCAATCCCTTTCGGGTCTTTACCTCGCTGTTACGCCCTGAACTGATCGACGACCACGCGCTGCGTGAAAAGGCGGCGGAGATTCTTGCCGCGCGCGACATTTTCACCCCCCGTTGCCGGGCGCTGTTGGAACTGCAGCAGCAGCAGGGCGGATTAACCGACGAGCAGGCCACTGAGTTTGTTACCGAAGCACTGGAAACCTTCCGCTGGCACGCCCACAGCAGCGTGGACAGTCAGACCTATCAGGCGCTGAACCAGCAGCATCGGCTGATTGCTGACGTAGTCTGCTTTCCCGGCTGCCACATCAACCATCTCACGCCGCGTACGCTGGATATCGACCGCGTACAGCAACTGATGCCGTCGCGCGGTATCGATCCGAAAACTCTGATCGAGGGACCACCGCGTCGCCAGGTACCGATCCTGTTACGTCAGACCAGCTTTAAAGCGCTGGAAGAGCCGATCGTCTTTCAGGATGGGCATCAGGGAACTCATACTGCACGCTTCGGTGAAATTGAGCAGCGCGGCGCGGCACTGACGCCTCAGGGCCGTGCGCTTTACGATCGGCTGCTCAGCGAGGCGGGCAGCGGTCAGGGTAATCAGCAGCATCAGCAACATCTTGCGGCGATTTTCCGTGACTTCCCCGACGACGAAACCACGCTGCGCCAGCAGGAGCTGGCCTGGTTCCATTATCGCCTGAGTGAAAAGGGCATCGCGACGCCGCCGGCTCAGGGTGAATCGCTGGAGACCCTCATCGAAGAAGGTCGTGTGCTGGCAGACCCTATCATCTATGAAGATTTTCTGCCCGTCAGCGCGGCGGGCATTTTCCAGTCCAACCTCGGCGATCGGGCGCAGGTTCGTTCGGCGGGACAGGCGAGCCGCCAGGCATTTGAAGCCGCGCTGGGCGCTGTCGTGCTGGATGAGATGGCGTTATACGAAGAGCGCCAGCAGCGCTCGCTGGCGCAGTGCGGCTTGCGGCCAGACTGACGCCTCTGCGGGCAACAGGCGCGTTGCCCGCAACGTTTTCTCTGCACCGCCCCTGCTAAGGCCAGTGGACCTGAAGTGGTACAACGCGCGTAATGTGCTGACAGGACTGGGGAAAAACAACGCTTTACCGCTCAGCGCAGGTTTACCTGCGTGAGTATCTTAATCTATTAGCAGGCTGACTGATTAACAGCAGCAAAACCGCACCTGATAACAGAGCAACGACGCGCCACTCCGGCGCTGGCAGCGCCATTGACCCACTGCGAAAAGATAAACAACGTTGAATCATAACGGTAATTGACTCTCTGAACCTGTTGATGAGCATGTTCACGCCAGCCCCTCACGCTTCGGCATATTCTGCAAATCCCTTCCGTACCTGGACAATGCTGGCGGGCCTGCAAATAATGGAGGGACGTTTGAACAGGGAAACAGGAATGAAAAACGAAACAGGTCTGAGGATCATGACTGCTGAGGGGGAGTTGCGTGGATGCATGGACGATGACCTTTTCGTATTCAAAGGCATACCTTATGCGGCGGCACCACTTGGCGCGCTGCGCTGGCGCCCGCCACAGCCGGTTACGCCCTGGCTGCAGGTGCGCGACGCCACCGCGTTTGGGGCTTCCGGCTGGCAAAACCGCACCTACTGCCAGGCCGTAGGCGGTGGCGATCCGGGTGAGTTCAGTGAAGATTGCCTCTACCTTAATGTCTGGACGCCCGATGTCGCGCCCGTGAAACCCCTGCCGGTGATGGTATGGCTGCACGGTGGTGGCTACACCATTGGTGCTGGCGGGCTGGCACCTTACAACGGCAAGCCGATGGCTTCACGCGGCGCGGTAGTGGTGACGCTCAACTACCGGCTCGGCCATCTCGGTTTCTTCTCTCATCCGGCCCTGGATGCTGAATACCCTGTTGCCAGCACGGTGAACAATTTTGGCCTGCTGGATCAGATTGCCGCACTGCAGTGGGTGCAGCGCAACATTCCTGCCTTTGGCGGCGACCGCCGCAATGTGACACTTTTCGGTGAATCCTCAGGCGCACGCAGCGTGCTGTCACTCTGCTGTTCGCCGCTGGCTGAAGGGCTGTTTCATAAAGGGATTGTGCAGAGCGCCTACAGCCTGCCTGACACGCCGCTGAAAAAAGCGCGTCAGCAGGGCATGGCGGTGGCCCGCCATTTCGGTCTGCCGCCCGATGCCAGCGCTGATGACCTGCGCGCACTGCCTGCCGATGCCTTCTGGTCGCTGGAAGGGCCGCTGGCGATCCCGCCGGTGCCGATTGCGGGTGATGCTGTCCTGCCTGAGCCGATGCTGAAAACCTTTATGGCTGCAAAACAGCACCGTCTGCCGCTGATGGCGGGCAGTAACAGCGATGAAGCCAGCGTGCTGGAATATTTTGGCGTGGATGCCACCGCGGTGTTGCATCAGTTACGCGATAAAAATCGTCTCACTTACCGGACGCTGAAATGGATGTATGACATTCATGACGATCAGCGGCTGGGACGTGCCGTGGCGCGTGATATGGCATTCAGTCTGGTGCCGTGGCTGGTGATGCGGGCGCAGCACAATGCCGGCATGCCAGGCTGGCGCTACTGGTTTGATTATGTCTCTGAACATGCCCGTGACCTCTATCCGCACGGCACCTGGCACGGCAACGAAGTGCCTTATGTGCTGAATACGCTGAGTCAGATGCCGGATCCCAACGAAGAACGACCCTTCAGTGAGGCCGATCGGGCATTTGCGGCGCGTGTCAGCGAGTACTGGTTTACCTTTGCCCGTGATGCTACGGAATATAAGCATCAGCTGGAGGGGGAGGTCATGTGGCCAGCCTGGCATCCAGGCTCTGATGTGACAATGTCACTTGGTGATAATCGGAAGAGCGGACTGGTTCTGAAGCGGAACTTTATGCGCGCCCGTATGCGGCTTTTCCGGCTATTAATGACCCGTATGGTCAGGCTTTAAGTGGCGGGCCATGGTTAGCGTGCTAACCATTAAATTATGCGAATGGAATTACTCTGCTTTTTAAAGGTTAACCTGCTGAATAAAAAGGCTACAAAGTGAAATTTGGCTTAGGGACGCTGTAAAATATTAGGTAACAAAACAGTTACATCTTCACAATCGCATGCCGATAAATCTCCTATGCCCGACGCTTGCGGGTCAACGTGTATAGGATTTTGGTATGGGAATGCTCAAAAATTTTACCATTCGCGCAGTGATGCTCTCTATTCTGGGACTGTTTTGTTTACTGTGGAGCGGCGTCGGGCTGTATAGCATTCACTCTCTTGGCGCGCTCAGCGAAGGGAATGATGTGGACCGTCATCTGGTTGAGCAAATGACGGTGCTGAGCAAAGGCAACGATCAATATTTTCGTGTCATCACGCGCTTATCTCGTGTGATGGAAAGCAAAGCCGCAGGTCAGACCCTGAACGATGAGGCTTATGCACCGGTGCAGCAGGCGCTGGACAGCATGACCCAGCAACTGGCGCGCTTTAAACAACTGGCACCTGGCCCGATGAACCCGGATGTCGTGGATGGAGTGATTCAGAGCTGGCAAAAGCTGCTGGATGCGGGCGTCACGCCACAATTGCAGCTGGCCCGTCAGGCCTCGCCTGATGCTTATCGTCAGCAGGCAAATAACGTCACGCCGCCACTCAGTCGTGCCTTTGGCATCAGCGCAGAGAAATTCAGCCAGGGCGCAGCTGAAAAGCTGGATGCAACCCGGGTTGAAGTGGATCACCTCACGGCGATGACCAAAACGATTATTACCATCACGGTAATTATCGGCCTGTTTATTCTGCTGTTTACCGACCGCTATCTGGTGGCGATGCTGGTCCGTCCGCTGGAAAGTATCCGTACCCACTTCGCGGTCATTGCCACGGGCGACCTGAGTCAGCCGGTATCCGATTTCGGTCGCAACTGCGTCGGTAAACTGGTGCCGCTGCTGAGTGCCATGCAGGACAGTCTGCGTGAAGCGGTCAGCGCCATTCGCAGCGGCACCGAGAATATATCGCGCGGTGCCGCAGAGATTTCTGCCGGTAACAATGACCTCTCTTCACGTACTGAAGAGCAGGCCGCTGCGCTGGAACAGACTGCGGCCAGCATGGAGCAGTTGACGGCCACGGTAAAATTCAACGCCGATAATGCCCGCCAGGCCAGCCTGCTGGCAGAAACCGCCACCACCACGGCACAACGTGGCGGTCAGCTGGTCAGTGAAGTCGTCAGCACTATGGATGGCATCTCCGGCAGCTCGAAGAAAATCGCTGAAATCACTAACGTGATCAACGGCATCGCTTTCCAGACCAATATTCTGGCGCTGAACGCCGCCGTCGAAGCGGCACGTGCCGGCGAACAGGGTCGGGGTTTTGCAGTGGTTGCCTCTGAAGTGCGTAACCTTGCACAGCGCAGCGCCAACGCCGCAAAAGAGATTGCGACGCTGATTGAAGATTCGGTTCAGCGTGTAGGTAAAGGCGCTGAGCTGGTCAGCACCACCGGCGGCACCATGAACAATATTCTGAAATCGGTGCAGGATGTTGATGCGATCATGAAACAGATCGCTTCCGCCTCGGAAGAGCAGAGCAAAGGCATCTCTCAGGTCGGTGCCGCGGTGACTGAAATGGATAGCGTGACCCAGCAGAACGCCTCACTGGTTGAAGAGGTCTCGGCCGCGGCGAGCGCGCTGGCACTGCAGACGGAAGCGTTACAGGCTTCTGTGTCGAAGTTCCGTCTCTCCAGCAACAGCCAGATCGCACCGGTCATCAGCAGTAAACCGACCGCGCCGAAAGCGCCCGTGCTGAGTGCGGCTCAGGCTAAACCGGCGGATAACGGCGACTGGGTTACCTTCTGATCCCTGCACAGCCACGCCACCAGTTCCGCCAGGAACGGTGGCGCATCCTGCGCGGGCCGTTGCAGCAAACTGTAAACCGCACCGGTTTTTACCTCGCCAGCGAACGGCTTAATCAGCCTGCCGCTGGCAATATCACTCTCCACCAGATTGCTGTCGGCAATTGCCACACCAAACCCCTGAATCGCTGCACTGATCGCTAAGTCCATGGTGGCAAAATGCTGGTTCCGCTTCATGCTCAGCGTCACCTGCTGCGCCTGCAGCCAGCACTGCCAGTCACGCGTATCTGCCGTTGGATGCAAGAAGGTCATTGTGGGCAGTGCCGCCAGGGAGTCCGGGCGGGGTTGATCACCCGCCATCACCGGCGTCAGCGACTCACTGAACAGGCAAATTCCGTCAGGGTGCGGCTTACCATAGACAATCGCCACATCGAAGTTCTCAAGCTGCGCGGCATGATCCAGCGTGGTGGTCAGGGCCACATGCAGTTCAGGACGATGCTGCTCCAGCGCCATCAGCCGGGGCACCAGCCAGCGCATCGCACAGGTTGGCGCTTTCAGGCGAATGCTGACCTGACTGCGGCGGACCTTCTCGCTGGCCTTAAACATCAGCTCAAAACCCTGCTGTAAGTCAGGCAGCAGCGCCGCGCCCTGAGGGGTCAGGCGCAGACCGCGCGCGTGGCGGTCAAACAGCGTCACGCCCAGCCACTGCTCCAGCGCGGCAATCTTACGACTGACGGCGCCCTGCGTCAGGCACAGTTCGCGGGCAGCGTGGGTCAGATTGAGATGTCGGGCGGTCACCAGAAAGGCGTGAATGCCATTAAGCGGCAGCGATAAGCGTGACACGGTGAACCTCAGCTATGCATTTTTGTCATGGCTATTATGACGACATTTCGCTTGCCGACTCAAGTCGCAGCCCGTTGAATAGCTATTTATCGCATCTGATCGGTTATGCCCCTGACGGAGAGAGTATGTCCCTGAAAACGCCTGTCGCTATCCACTCAAAATTGCCGGACGTCGGCACCACTATTTTCAGCGTGATTGGCCAGCTTTCGGCGCAGCATCAGGCGATTAACCTGTCGCAGGGCGCGCCCAATTTCCCCTGTGATCCGGCGCTGGTCGACTCAGTCAGCCGCGCGATGCAGGAAGGACATAATCAGTATGCCGCCATGATGGGCTTGCCCGCCTTACGCGACGCGCTTGCCAGCAAAGTACAGGCGCTCTATGGACAACAATATGATGCCGCCAGTGAAGTGCTGATCACCGGCAGCGCCAGCCAGGGGCTCTATATGGCGATCACCGCGCTGGTTCATCAGGGCGATGAGGTGATCTTCTTTGAACCGGCGTTTGACAGCTACGCGCCGGTGGTGCGGTTGCAGGGCGGTAAACCGATTGGCCTGAAGCTGCAGGTGCCGTCATTTGCTATCGACTGGGATCAGTTGCGGGCAGCAATCACGCCGCGCACCCGGATGATTATTATTAATACGCCGCACAACCCCAGCGCGCAGGTGCTGACCCCCGACGACCTGAATCAACTGGCAGCCTTAATCCGCAACACCGATATCGTGGTGCTCTCCGATGAGGTTTACGAGCATATTCTGTTTGATGGCCGCCCGCATAGTGGGATGGCGACGCATCCGGAGCTGGCAGCCCGCAGCGTCATTGTCTCTTCGTTTGGCAAAACCTTCCACGTCACCGGCTGGCGGGTAGGCTACTGTCTGGCACCGGCAGAGCTGATGACTGAGCTGGTGAAAGTGCATCAGTTTATGATGTACGCCGCCGATACACCGATGCAGGTCGGTTTCGCACACTATCTGCAGACGCCAGAGAACTATCTGTCGCTCAGTGCCTTCTATCAGCAGAAGCGGGATCGGCTGATCGCCCTGATGCAGAACTCCCCGTTCCGGCTGCTGCCGAGTGCTGGTTCATTCTTTATGCTCGCCAGCTATGGACATTTCAGTGACGAACCGGACAGTGAAATGGTAAAACGTCTTATCGTCGATCACGGTGTGGCGACCATACCGCTGTCGGCGTTTTATATGGATGGCACAGATAACAAACTGATTCGGCTCTCTTTTGCTAAAGACGAGGCGACACTTGAGGCTGGCGCGGCTGCGCTATGTGCTTTTTCTCACTGATTCACGCCACCGCGTGAGTCAGCTCGGGGAACAGGTAACCAGGACTTTTCGGGGTAAATAACATAATGAAGAAACTGAACGCGCTTTTTCTCGCTCTGGGCATGATGACATCGGTACAGGCACTGGCACAGGATTTACGCTACGGCGTGGAGTCACAATATCCGCCTTTTGAAAGCCGCAATGCTAAAGGGGAGCTGGAAGGCTTTGATATCGAGCTGGGCAATGCCATCTGTAAGGCGGGCAACTTCAGCTGCCACTGGGTTGAGAGCAGTTTTGATGCGCTGATCCCGGCACTGCAGGCGAAAAAGTTCGACGCCATTAACTCGGCGATGAACATCACCGAAGCGCGCGCCAGAAGCATTGCGTTTACGCAGCCGATCTACCGTATTCCCACCATGTTAGTGGCGAAGACCGGTGAAAATCTGGCACCGACCGCCGAAGGTCTGAAGGGCAAGAACATCGGGGTGTTGCAGGGATCCATTCAGGAAACCTATGCGAAGAAGCATTGGGAGCCGCAGGGTGTGACCGTGACCTCGTATCAGGATCAGAACCAGGTTTACAACGACATGGTCGCGGGCCGCCTGGATGGCACACTGGTGATGTCCGCTGCCGGTCAGTCTGGCTTCCTCGATAAACCGCAGGGCAAAGGCTTTGGTTTTGTTGGCAAGCCAGTAGAAGATGACGCGATTCTTGGTTCAGGCATCGGCTACGGTCTGCGCAAAGATGACGCACAGCTGAAGCAGTCACTGGATGCGGCGATTGCTAAAGTGCAGGGCGATGGCACCATCAAAAAGCTGGCTGAAAAATATTTCCCAGGCATTGATGTCAGCGCGAAGCCATAATCGCAATCGGGCGCGTTCTGCGCCCGATTCCTCCGCTTATTTCGCTGCCAGATAACAGAGTTTTTCCGCCACCTGATAGGACTTCACAAACGACGTTACCGGCAGAAATTCGAAGCGTGAATGGAAGTTGTGCGCGCCGGTAAAGAAGTTCGGCGTCAGCAGGCCTTTGGCTGACAGCGCGGCACCGTCTGTACCGCCACGCATCGGAATCACCTTCGGCTCAATCTCCAGCGCGGCAAAGGCACTGAAGATCAGGTCAATCGCCCGACGATCTTCACCCAGTGCGTTACTGATATTGCTGTAGGTATCGCTGATACTCACGCTCACCTTGCCGGTGGGGTAACGCGCCGCGAGATCCTCTGCCGCCTGTTGCAACTGCTGCTTACGTGCCGCAAAGCTGGTCAGATCAAAATCACGGATGGAGGCCTTCAGCGTCGCCTTGCTGGCGTTGGCCTGAATCTCATTGAACCAGATATAGCCTTCACGGCCTTCGGTATGCTCCGGGGTCTGCAGCCGATCAAACAGGCTGATGTAGTCATGGGCCATCAGCAGCGGATTGACAAGCACCCCTTTGCCCGACATCGGATGGGCCGGTACGCCGGTAAACACAATTTCTGCTGCAGCACCGTTGAAGTTTTCATAGACCACTTCGCCCAGTTCGCAGCAGTCGATGGTCCAGGCGAAATCGACATTAAAGCGCGTTTCCAGATCCAGCGCTTTCGCGCCGCGCAGGCCAATCTCTTCGTCAGGCACAAAGGCCACCACGATGTCGCCGTGGTCGCCGTTAAGGTTCTGCATCAGCGTCATCACCACGGTGACCGCCGCTTTGTTGTCCGCGCCCAGCACGCTGGTGCCGTCGCTGAAGATCACCTGCTGACCGACGTAGGGCGCGATCTCCGGATGTTCATCGCGGCGCAGCCAGATATCCTGCTCTGCATTCAGACAGAGATCTTCGCCCTGCCAGGTGAGGATCTGCGGGTGGATATCGGGCGACAAACCGACATCAACAGTATCGATATGCGTAATAAACCCGATGCGCGGCGCGTCAGGACGGTTGCCGCGTTTCACCGCTGTCACCGTGGCATGTTCATCAATCACCACCTCATCCAGCCCTGACGCGCGCAGCTCATCCGCCAGCAGTTCCGCCATGGCGTGCTGGCTCGGCGTGCTGGGCAGGGTGGTGGATTTGGCATCGCTCTGACTGCTGATGGCGAGGTAACGGAAAAAACGTTCTGTGAGCTGCGACTCAAGTTTGTCTGTCATCACTATTCCTTATTAGTCAGCCACCGGCGGGGTTCGTTATGGTGCCGAATCGTGCTATCAATGAAGCATCTGAATGATTCATTTAGATATTGTGATCACCGGAAGTCAATACAAAGCGAGGATAATAATGAAAATCAAGATAGCCACCTTAGCGCTTGTTACGGCTGGGATAGCGCTGGCTGGCAGCGTTAACGCCAAAACGCTGGTCTTCTGTTCTGAGGGATCGCCAGAGAACTTTAACCCGCAGCTCTATACCTCCGGGACCAGCGTTGACGCCAGTGCGGTGCCGGTCTTTAACCGGCTGGTGGACTTTACGCCCGGCACCACCAATCTGGTGCCCAGCCTGGCAGAACGCTGGGAAATCAGCCCGGATGGCACGGTTTACACCTTCTATCTGCGCAAGAACGTGAAGTTTCAGAGCAATAAAGCCTTCAAACCCAGCCGCGACTTCAACGCCGACGATGTGATCTTCTCGTTTATGCGCCAGATGGACCCGAAAAATCCCTACCACAATGTCTCTGGCGGCACCTATTCCAACTTCGAAAGCCTGGAGCTCTCCACGCTGATTAAAAGTATCGACCGGGTCGATGACCACACCGTACGTTTTACGCTGTCCCATCCGGAAGCGCCGTTCCTTGCCGATCTCGCCTGGTACTTCGCCTCGATCCACTCGGCGGAATATGCAGACGCGATGCTGAAAGCGGGGACGCCGGAGAAGGTCGATATGAACCCGATCGGCACTGGACCGTTTGAGCTGGTGCAGTATCAGAAAGATTCCCGCATTCTCTACAAAGCGTTCCCGGACTACTGGCAGGGCAAGGCGAAGCTCGATCGGCTGGTGTTCAGCATCACGCCGGATGCCTCCGTGCGCTATGCCAAGCTGGAGAAGAATGAGTGTCAGGTAATGCCATTCCCTAATCCCGCCGATCTGGAAAAGATGCGCGCTAACCCGGATATCACCCTGGAACAGAAGGCGGGTCTGAATACCGGCTTCCTGGCGTTTAACACCACCAAAGCGCCAACCGATAACGTCAAAGTGCGCCAGGCGCTGGCGATGGCGATCAACAAACCGGCGATCATCGATGCGATATTTAAAGGCACCGGCACGGTCGCGAAAAATATCCTGCCACCGGGCGTATGGAGCGCCGACAAAGATCTGAAAGATTACGACTACGACCCAGAGAAGGCCAAAGCCCTGCTGCAACAGGCGGGTGTGAAACCGGGTACCGAAATTGCGCTCTGGGCGATGCCGGTTCAGCGGCCTTACAATCCGAATGCGCGCCGCATGGCGGAGATGATTCAGTCGGACTGGGCTAAAGTCGGCATCAAAGCCAATATCGTCAGCTATGAGTGGGGCGAATACCTGAAACGCGTGCGCAGCGGCGAGCATCAGGCGGCACTGATGGGCTGGACCACCGCCACCGGCGATCCGGACAACTTCTTTGGCCCGCTTTACAGCTGTACCTCGGCACAGGGCGGTTCCAACTCCTCAAAATGGTGCTATCAGCCATTTGAGAAGTTAATCACCGAAGCCCGCGCCGAGCCGGATCAGGGCAAACGCACCGCGCTCTATCTGCAGGCACAGCAGATGATGCATGACCAGATGCCTGCAGTGATGATTGCGCACTCCACCATCTTTGAGCCGGTGCGCAAATCGGTCAGCGGCTATCAGGTCGATCCGTTCGGCAAACATATCTTCTATCAGGTTGATATTAAGCAGTAAGTGATTGCCGCTAAAGCCAGAGCCCCACTTACGAGTGGGGCTAAGCTTATGCACTAAAGTCAGGGTTTATATGACCGCAATGATAAAGCTGCACTAATGTCAGGGTTTATATGACCGCAATGATAAAGCTCAATGCGAAGGGAACATGACCCGAAGAGGAAAGCGTCCCGCGCCATGGACAAAAACGCCGGGAGCGTTTTTGAACAACGCAACGCGTTGGCCCGGCTACGGGCGCACCTCAGGGATGAGGTGCGTAATCGCGTGGGCCGAGCATGCCATGGAGGGCGGCTTTTGCGACTTTCCGATCGGGTCGTGTTCCCTAAGCCAGCACTATCTGACAGCCATCCAGCGCAGACTTTAACAACCAAACTCCTTTAAGCCTGTACCCCTCATCCCATCCTCACCTGCTGATCCATCTCCGTCAGCCGCTGCTGCAAAAACTGCAGAAACAGCGTCAGCGCCGCATTCCGCTGACGGCCCGACACTGTCTGAAGCTGCAACGTACGCTGACTCAGCTGATCCACCCCCATCGAACGCAACACCAGATTTTGCGTGTCGCGCTCAAACAACAGGGTAAACGCACTGCATATGGTCACTGCCTGCGGGGTATGCAGCAAAAAGTGGTAGAGCGTAGCGAAATAGTCGCAGGTCAGCACCGGCTCGACCACGCAGTCGTTCATCTGACAGGATAGGTCAAACAACTGCCGCACGGTAGTATGCTGACCTGGCAACGCCAGCGGCCAGCCATGCAGATCGGCCAGCGTCACCTGACGCGACGCCAGCGGATGCGACTGATGCATCGCCAGTAACACCGGTGCCGGCCACGAGCCGAGCACTTCAACGCTGCGCTCCGGTTGCAGACTGAACTGCAGCGCAACATCGCATTCACCAGCCCTGACGCATGCCGCCACGCCCTGCGAGTGCGTCACATTAAGCGCAAACAGCACGCCGGGGTTGGCCTGACGGAACTCCGCCAGCAGACCCGGCAGCAGACTGAACGCCATTCCGTCGGTGCAGGCGATGCGGATCAGGCTGCGCCGTATTGCTTTCAGACCCTTAATCTCCGCCAGCGCATATTCCATATCGAGCTGACTCTTGCGCACATGATGCGCGAATATTTCACCCGCTTCGTTCAATACCATACCGCGTGCATGCCGCTCAAACAGCGGCACTCCGACCTGCGTCTCCAGACGCTGGATCTGGCGACTAATCGCCGACACCGCCACAAAGAGTTGCTCGCTGGCGGCGCTGAGCGATCCGTACTGTACGACCGCCAGGAAATAGCGGATCTCACTGCTTAACATGGTGACTCCGGCAAAACGCATCATAAAAGGGCAGGCGTGGCTTGCTTTAAAAGCAAGGCTCACTCGATAAATTAATAATTGTGGCAAAGAGCGAAGTTTGTCAAAGATAAAGCACGATAAAAAGAACAGACAGGGCAAACATGACAGAGCAACAGACCGTTGACCAGGCGATGCACTATTTCGACAGTGGCGAGTTTCAGCAGCTGCTGGCACGACGAATTTCCTGCGTGACCGAAAGCCAGCACGCCAGCAGGCAGGCGGAGCTGGAGAACTATCTGCAGCAGGAGATTGGCCCGCAACTGGCGGCGATGGGCTTTACGCTGCACCCGTTTGAGAATCCGCAGCCCGGCAGCCCGCCGTTTCTGATTGCCACGCTTATTGAAGATCCCTCCAGGCCGACGCTGCTCTGCTATGGCCACGGCGATGTGGTGTTCGGCGACGATGAGAACTGGCGCGACGGTTTATCACCGTGGCGACTCATGGCTGAAGATGACCGCCTGTATGGACGCGGCAGCGCGGACAACAAAGGCCAGCACTGCATCAATCTCGCGGCGCTGGAGCAGGTGTGGCAGGCACGCGGTGGCGCACTGGGCTTCAACTGCAAAATTTTGTTTGAAATGGGTGAAGAGATCAGTTCACCGGGGCTGGCGGAGATTTGCCAGCAGCAGCGGGCGCTGTTACAGGCAGACCTCTTCATCGCCTCTGATGGCCCGCGACTGAACGCGGTGCGGCCGACACTTTTCCTGGGTTCGCGTGGCGCGGCGAACTTTCGTCTGACTATCAGGGCGCGCGACAACGCCTATCACTCCGGCAACTGGGGCGGACTGCTGAGTAATCCCGGCACCCAGCTGGCCAATGCGCTCGCCTGCCTGGTGAATGCACAGGGTGTATTGCAGGTCGCCGCGCTGAAACCGGACTCCCTTACCGATGCGGTGCGCGCCATCCTCAGTGATATCGAGGTGGGCGGAATGCCGGGCGATCCGGCGCTGGCCGACGGCTGGGGAGAACCGGGCCTGACGCCTGCGGAGCGTCTTTATGGCTGGAACACGCTGGAGGTGCTGGCGTTTGAAACCGGTAACCCGGCACGTCCGATGAACGCCATTCCCGGCAGCGCCACGGCGGTGTGTCAGCTGCGATTTGTGGTCGGCACCGACTGGGAAAATCTGGTCCGGCATGTCGAAAGTCACCTGCATCAGCACGGCTTCGATAACGTCAGCGTGGAATTTATGCGCGGTTCACCTGCAACACGGCTCGATCCGCAGGATCCGCTGGTGGCCTGGGCGCTGGACACGCTAGCCTGCAGCAGCGGTAAAAAACCGGCGCTGTTGCCCAATCTCGGCGGTTCACTGCCCAATGAGGTATTTGCCAATATCCTCGGCCTCCCGACGCTGTGGGTGCCCCATTCCTATCCGGCCTGCGGCCAGCACGGCGTTAACGAACACATGCTCACCTCTGTTGCACGTGAAGGGCTGGCGATCATGACCCGCCTTTTCTGGCAACTGGGTGAAGAGGGCGAACAACTGATGTCACGCCACCATCAGTGGCGGAGAGGTGAACAATGAGCAGCATCGCGCAGAGTACTCCGCAGGTGAAACCGAGCCTGCACAAAACGCTGTTCGCTACCTGCATTGGTAACGCGCTGGAGTGGTTCGACATCGCGGTGTATGGCTTCTTCGCCAGCTACATCGCGCACGTCTTCTTTCCGGTCAGCGATCCGTCGGTATCGCTGCTGCTGACCTTCGGCAGCTTCGGCATCTCATTCCTGATCCGTCCGCTGGGTGCCATCGTGCTGGGCAACTATGCCGACCGTCATGGCCGTAAAAAAGCGCTGCTGCTCTCAATCAATCTGATGATGCTGGGCGGGGCGATCATTACCTTTATGCCGGGTTACGCCACTATTGGTCTGGCGGCGCCGCTGCTGATTATCCTGGCGCGTCTGATTCAGGGCTTCTCTGCCGGGGGCGAGTTTGGCAGTTCCACCGCTTTCCTGGTAGAGCACTTTCCCGAGCGCAAAGCCTTTATCGCCAGCTGGCAGTTCGCCACACAGGGCGCCAGTACTCTGATGGCATCGGCGTTCGGCCTGGGGCTGACACACTGGCTGAGCGAAAGCGAGATTCAGGCGTGGGGCTGGCGTATCCCGTTTGCTTTCGGCTTACTGATTGGACCGCTGGGGATCTACATTCGCCGTCACGTGCAGGAGCCCGCCAGCTTTGCGACGCAGGAGAAGGAAGCCGCACCGCTGAAAACGCTGTTCGGGCGGCAGAAAGCGCTGATCACCCTGGCGATTGGGGTGATGGTGATCTCGACCGCGGTCAACTACATGCTCAATTACATTCCGACCTACGCCACCAAAACGCTGCATCTGCCGGGATCGGTGGCCTTCACCGCCACGCTGGTCGCAGGGATTATCCTGACGGTGGTGACGCCCATAATGGGATTGTGGGCGGAGCGGATAGGCCGATTGCCGCTGATGTGGGGATCGCTGCTGCTGTTGATGGTCACGATCTATCCCGCCTTCAAATGGATGGTCGATCACACTACGCCCACCACGCTGATCCTGCTGGTGGCGTGGATGGCGCTACTCAAGTCGGTCTATTTCTCCACGGTGCCGTCGGTGATGGCCGATCTCTTCCCGGCGACCACGCGCGCCAGCGGCATGGCGATCAGCTACAACGTGGCCGTGACGGTATTTGGCGGGTTTGCACCGCTGATTTGCAGCATGCTGATTGCCGCCACCGGCAGCAGTCTGGCGCCTGGATACTACCTGATGGCTGTGGCGGTGCTGAGTGGCATCGCGCTGCTGCGCTGCAGTAAGCGGGTGGCATAAAAGAGTGGGCCAATTACTGGCCCACTCTGGTACTGACAACGTCAGGTACGGGAGGAGGTAAGATCGAGCCAGTGATTAACTGAACTGTAAATAGGCAACATGGGTCTGCAGATACTCCTCCAGACCATGTTTTCCATCGGCACCGCCGACACCCGATTTACGCCACCCGGCATGAAATCCCTGCATCGCTTCGAAGTTTTCACGGTTAACATAGGTTTCGCCGAACTTCAGCTTTCGCAGCGCGGTCATGGTGGTATTCAGATTCTGCGTATAAATCGAGGAGGTCAGCCCATACTCGCAGTCGTTGGCCAGCGTAATCGCCTCGTCAAGCGTTTTAAAACTCATCACCGGCAGAACCGGGCCAAAAATCTCCTCCTGCATAATCGCCATCTCCTGGCGCACCTCAGTCAGCAAGGTGGGTTGGAAAAAGAAGCCTCTGTCTCCGGCGCGCTTGCCGCCCAGAACCACTTTCGCCCCTGCGGCGACGGCCTCTGCCACCTTCTGCTCCACCCGATCCCGTGCTGCGGCATTAATCAGCGGACCCATATCGATATCGCTGCGTTCGGCCGGGTCGCCAAATGTCACCTGCTGAAACGCGGCGGTCAGTGCGCTGATAAAACGATCGTAAATGCCTTCCTGCACATAGAGCCGCTCTACGCAATTGCAGACCTGTCCGCTGTTAATGATCCGCGAGCTGACGACCGCCCGCACAGCCAGCTCGAGGTCGGCATCATCCATCACGATGGCAGGGGCTTTTCCACCCAGTTCCAGCGACACTTTGGTGACATTTTTAGCCGCGGATTCCATGGTGGCAATGCCCGCACCGACGCTTCCGGTCAGACTCACCAGACCGACCTTAGGATTTGCTGCCAGCTCCTGTCCCACTTCCGGTCCCAGACCATAAACAAAGTTAATGACGCCAGCAGGCAGGCCTAGCTTTTGTATGATGTCGGCAAAAAGTGCCGCATTATTCGGTGTCAGCTCACTGGGTTTGATCACGATGGTGTTTCCGGTGATCAGGGCCGGTGCCGCTTTGCGGGCAATGAGGAAGAAGGGGAAATTCCACGGCAGTATTCCGGTAGTGACGCCGATCGCTTTTTTGAACAGGAAGATATTTTCGTTGGGGCGGTCACTGTTGATGATCTCACCTTCATAGCGACGCGCCCACTCCGCCATGTAGTCGAGGTAGTCGGCGGTGAACATCACTTCGGTCTTCGCCAGCCCCTGGGTTTTTCCACCCTCAGCCACAATGGTTGCCGTCAGTTCAGGCTCACGCTGGCGGATGGCGGTGGCAATTTTGTGCAGCCAGACGCCGCGCTCTACTGCAGGCAGCGCTTCCCATCCAGGCTGAGCCACTTCTGCGGCGCTGATGGCAAGGCTGGCATCCTGACGACTGCCCTGGGGAATACGGGACAGCAACGCCTCCGTGGACGGATTGATCACTTCAATCCAACGGTCACCCTGATGGGCTACAAATTCGCCATTAATGAAATGTTGATGATGTGTTGTCATTCGCTTAGCTCTCCGCTATCGATACGTTGCAGTAATGTGATAGCAGGGTGAAACAGATTGCTCAGGGCTACCTTTAGCTGATTGCCAGCTGCCGGGAGCGGCTGGCAGCCAATCACAGATATCGGTGAGTTCTGCGGCAAAAACGTCAATATGTTGTAGATTTAAAGGAGTGAAGTGGTAATAAAGGGGTTAAATCATGGCAAATGGATGGGCGTCAGAAGGCGCAGTACAGGAACAGATCGATAGCACCGTCAATGATGGCATTGAGCGGGTAAGACAGTCGATCGGACAGGGCGAAAGCGCCACCGAATGCGAGCTCTGCGGCGAGCCGATCCCCGAAGCGCGTCGTCAGGCGCTTAAAGGCGTGCACTATTGTGTGGCGTGTCAGGAAAAAATCGACAAGCAACAGCAGACCAGCAGTTTATATAACCGTCGGGGCAGTAAAGACAGTCAGTTGCGCTGATCCTCAGGAGCCTGGCATCGCCAGGCCACTGCCAATAAACCACGCCAGAAAGCCCACGCCCGCCACAATGATGGCGATCGGAAACAGAATTCCAATTCTCATAATTTACCTGCTGCAAACAGCGATTTCAGGGGCTGCGATCTTATCATGAGATCTGCAGTACAGCGCGGTGGGTTTTCAGCAGAGTGAACAGCTGGAACTGCGTTGCATCATTTTCCTCCCGCAACACCTCACCTTTTTTATAGAGAATATGGTGAACATGTCCGAGCTGACGCCAGACCACTATCGCTGAGGCGATCAGGGCGCAATGCTGATCCACCTGCACACACTCAAGGGTGGCATAGTGGGTTTCATCCAGGCCATTCACAAATACCTTTATCGCATCTGCAGGTAATATCGCGCGCAGATCATCCAGCATGACCTGGCTGACTGACTGCGATAGAAACAGCGTTAACCACTTTGTCGTCATCCCATTCCCTGATCCGATCAATTTCCCCCAGTTTATACGACCTTGCCCGCGTTAATGAAAGGCTTCTTTGCACATTTGCCAACCTTCCCTTGTGAATGGCAGTCAGATCAGAATTGTGCTGCGCCACACAGCAAAAATGAAAAAAACATTGAATAATAAGTTACTTACTTAACTAATCGTCCGGTTTTCTGACAACGGTGAAATTGTGATCCCTGATGGGCACAACGGGTAAATATTGCCACTTCACTGTGGCTTCCGGCATTTATCCAAAGGCTGAGGAATTCCTGCTGAACGTAGACTGCCTGCTGAGCGGAAGCAGACAGGTTTCCGACAGGCCTCAACCTAACCGGGGAATAACAATGAACAGTGCCATTATTGCGGGTATCTTCTGGCATTTTGTCGGAGCTGCCAGCGCCGCGTGTTTCTACGCGCCTTTTAAACAGGTGAAAAGATGGTCATGGGAAACCATGTGGTCGATCGGTGGCCTGATGTCGTGGCTGATCCTGCCGTGGGCGGTAAGTGCCATTTTACTGCCAGATTTTATGGCCTATTACAGCAGCTTCTCGCTGTCCCAGCTGACGCCGGTATTTCTGTTTGGCGCGATGTGGGGCATAGGCAATATCAACTACGGCCTGACCATGCGTTATCTCGGCATGTCGATGGGAATCGGTATCGCGATTGGCATTACCCTGGTGGTCGGCACGCTGATGACACCGCTTCTGCAGGGGCGTTTTGGTGAGCTCTTCGCGTCGGCGGGTGGCCGGTTAACCTTGCTGGGCGTACTGGTGGCACTGATTGGTGTCGGGATTGTGTCGCGTGCCGGGCTGTTAAAGGAGCGGGCGCTGGGGATTAACGCAGAAGAGTTTAATCTCAGAAAAGGACTGGTGCTGGCGGTGATGTGCGGCATCTTCTCGGCGGGTATGTCCTTTGCCATGGATGCGGCTAAACCCATGCATCAGGCCGCCGCTAATCTTGGCATCGATCCGCTGTATGTAGCTCTGCCCAGCTACGTGATCATTATGGGCGGCGGCGCTCTGGTTAATCTGGCCTTCTGTTTCTGGCGGCTGGCCACCCGGCCAGAGCTGTCGGTGCGTAAAGACTTCTCGGTCGGGAAGTCGCTGCTGATTACCAATACCGCGTTTGCGGTGCTCGGCGGCACCATGTGGTATCTGCAGTTCTTCTTCTATGCCTGGGGCCATGCCAGAATCCCGGCGCAGTATGACTATGTCAGCTGGATGCTGCACATGAGTCTATACGTCCTGTGTGGTGGTCTGGTGGGGCTGCTGATGAAGGAGTGGAAGTCTGCGGGGCGCCGACCGGTCAGCGTGTTATCAATCGGCTGTGTGGTGATTATCATTGCCGCCAATATTGTGGGACTTGGCATGGCGGCCTGATCGCGAATAGTGACTCTGTCTTTATGCAGGCGGGGCCTGCCAGACTGATGGCTCACTCCGTCGGGGTTTTACTTACAACAACACATTAGTTTAATTCGCAGGCACTGTTTCCCGGCAATGTGGAACAGCTTTTCTCTGTTACCTCAACGGGCCTGCTATGCAGGCCCGTTTTATTAAGACTCGGCACTTTTCAGTGCCTGGCGTGGCGCGATAAATTGCTGTCGCCAGGCGCTGGGAGGTAAACCGGTGTCACGGGTGAAAACCACCGAAAAATAGTTACTGTCATCAAAGCCGCAGCGGGCGGCAACCTCACTAATCAGACAATCCTGGGTGCGCAGCAGATATTTTGCCTGACAGAGCTGCAGCTGACGCAGGTAATGACCGATGGTCATCCCGGTCTGCTGACGGAAAAGCTGCCTCAGCGCCCGTTCGCTGAGCTGGTTCTGCTGACAAAACTCCGCGAGATCAAAGGGGCGGGCAATCGCACCCTGTAACGCTGACATCAGCAGATCGAGCTGTTCCCCCTCCGGCAACGCCCAGGGGCGGTCGGCCGCGTAGCCGTGGCGGCGCAGAATCAGCGCCAGCTGTAAAAACAGCGCCTCCGAGAGCTGAACTGAAAGGGGGTCGCTTTTGCGGCTTTCACGCTCCAGCTGGCTGATCACTCCCCGGGCCAGCGCCATCCCTCGCGTGGTCAGCCGCCAGCCGCCTGGCGCATCCGGTCCCTGTTGCGGCAGCAGCTGATTCCAGTCAAGGGCAAGACCAAAGCGATCCCGACAGTAGAGGATGTTATCCAGCACCAGATCGTTAACGCTGTCGTAGCTGTGGCAGTCACTGTCGCGGATATAAAAAACGTCGCCACAGGTAATCAGCCAGGGCCGATCGTTGAGGACGTGCAGGCCATTGCCGCGCCAGACAATCACGATTTCACTGAACTCGTGTCGATGCGGCGGGAAAGAGGGTTGTGGCATCCTTTCGGCGACCGCCACCGGTAGAGTAGTGGCGGGAAAATAGTCATCCCGACTGAGTATCAATGCCATGATTGGCTCCTTTACATCATCTGCTGGCGCTCCGCTCGCGGTGCGCAGCCAAATTCGCGCCTGAACAGGGTTGAGAAATGGTTGCTGTCCCCAAATCCACACTGGAAGGCGATATCGGTAATTCGCATATCACTGTGACGCAGCAGATGACGGGCCTGCAACAGCCGCACACGGTTCAGGTAGCGCTGCGGCGTGCTACCGGTTTGCTGCTTCATTTGCCGATGCAGGGTACGCAGCGACAGGGAGAAGCGGTCAGCCAGTTCATCCCAGATAATCTCATCACTGTAATGCTCACCCAGCCAGTCGAGCAGACGATGCAGCCGCGCCTCCTGATCCTGACTCTGTCCGTCAATGCACGCCTCACGCAACAGCACCAGCAACTGTAAAAAGAGCTGTTCCTGACGCGCCTGTTTTTCCATCGACCAGGTATCATCCGGCTGCATCTGCGCCGCCACACTCAGCGCCTGCGTCATCACCTTTTGATTGATGCGCCAGTGGGAAGCATATTGCCCGTCCTGATCGCAGGGCAGTAAAGCCTGTAACCCGGAGAGAAAGCGAAACGCGCCGGGGCTGCGATAAAGCACGTTGGTCAGACAAAGGTTGTCGGTCTGCTCATAAAGATGACGATCGTGATCGCGCACAAAGCAGACGCAACCGGCGCACAGCGTTTGTGGCTGACCATTAAACACATGAATGCCAGAGCCTTGCTCAACCAGCACAATTTCATGGAAATCATGATGATGTTCCGGGAAGGCGGCCTGGGGTACGCGGGGTTCAATCGCAATGGCGTAATCGCCTTCGGGGAAAAAATCCGCACTGTGCAATATGGTCATGGTCATCTCTCGCTGCTTAACAAAACCGTAACGCAGTCTAATCAGCACGCTCTAACCTTACCTTGAATTTTCAGCCTGACTCAGCAGGAATCATGCTGATTTTTCAAGAAATCCTCAGCAGTTAACAGATTTGCGGCAGGGGTCACATCCTCCTGCCTTTCGCCTCTGTGATCTCTCTCACGAAGTTCTTTGCAAGTCTGCCAGGGCTTATCAGCCGCTGGCACTCCGGGGAAGGTCTTTAACCGGCCAGGTTTTTACTCTGTGACCACTCAATCACAGGGAAAAGTCGCCATGACCAGGAGAAACATTGTTGCTATTGATCTCGGGGCATCCAGCGGGCGCGTCATGCTCGCAAGCTGGGATGCTGCGCAGCGCCAGCTCGCGCTTCGTGAGGTCCGGCGCTTTAAAAATAAGCGCCAGCGTCGTGCCGGTTATGACTGCTGGGATCTGACGATGCTTGAGCAGGAGATACGCGCCGGGCTGGCTCAGTTAGATGAAGAGAAGATTGTGCCAGACAGTATCGGTATCGACACCTGGGGCGTTGATATGGTGCTGCTGGATGCAGAGGGCGAGCCGGTGGGTGAGGCGGTCAGCTACCGCGATGCGCGCACCCACGGCCTGATGGAGCAGGCGCAGCACGAACTGAGCCGCAGTGCCATCTACGCCCGAACCGGCATTCAGTTCCTGCCATTCAATACGCTCTATCAGATGCGCGCCCTGCATCAGCAGCAGCCCGACTGGCAGACCCGCGTGGCGCATGCGCTGATGATGCCGGACTACCTGCATTATCGCCTGACCGGCAATCTCAACTGGGAATACACCAACGCCACCACCACGCAAATGCTCAATATTCACAGCGGCGAATGGGATCGTGATCTGCTCGCCTGGGCGGGCGTTGCTCCTGAATGGTTCGGCCAGCCGCAGGCACCGGGCAACACCGTCGGCCACTGGGTCAATAGCGCAGGTGTCCCGGTCCCGGTTATTGCTGTCGCCACCCACGACACCGCCAGCGCGGTTCTGGCAACGCCGCTAATGCAGGACGATGCCGCCTATCTCAGTTCCGGAACCTGGTCGCTGATGGGCTTTGAAAGTTTGCAGCCTTATGCCTGCGATGGCGCGTTACGCGCCAATATCACCAATGAGGGCGGCGCAGAAGGCTACCGCGTACTGAAAAATATCATGGGCTTATGGCTGTTGCAGCGCATCTGCGGCGAACTTCAGATTGACGATCTCAGCGCACTGATTGATCAGACGGCACGGCAGCCCGCCTGTGTTTCACTGATTAGTCCCAACGATGCGCGCTTCATCAATCCCGACAGCATGGTTAACGAGATTCAGAACGCCTGCGCAGAGCAGGGAATGCCGGTGCCACAATCTGCCGCCGCGCTGGCCCGCTGTATATTTGACAGCCTGGCACTGCTCTATCGCGAGGTGATCCAGGAGCTGGCAGAGCTGCGAGGCAAACCTTTCAGCCAGCTGCACGTGGTAGGGGGCGGCAGCCAGAACCGTTTTCTTAACCAGCTCTGTGCCGATGCCTGCCAGATTCCGGTGCTGGCAGGTCCGGTTGAAGCCTCCACGCTGGGTAACGTCGGTTGCCAGCTGATTGCGCTTGGCGAACTAATCGATGTGGCTGATTTCCGCTGCAGCGTCATCAACAACTTCCCACTGGAAAAATTCGAACCGCAAACTCACAGCGTCTTCAGTGCCAGTCAGGCACGCTTCGCGACGCTGAGTCAACCCGCTAAGGAACCCGCTTATGACTAAGCAGATTGAACAGGCTTTTGAACTGGCTAAACAACGCTACGCTGACAATGGAGTTGATGTTGAACAGGCCATTCGCCAGCTGGACAGCATTCCTGTCTCGATGCACTGCTGGCAGGGGGACGATGTCCGGGGCTTTGAGAACCCACAGGGCGCATTGACTGGCGGCATCCAGGCGACCGGCAACTATCCGGGGCGGGCACGCAATGCCAGTGAATTACGCAGCGATATCGACAAGGCGATGTCTTTGATCCCAGGCGCAAAACGTCTGAACCTGCACGCTATCTATCTGGAAAGTGACAAGCCAGTCGATCGGGATGCCATTGAACCTGCCCATTTCGCCAACTGGGTCGCCTGGGCGAAAGAGCACAACTTAGGGCTGGATTTTAACCCCAGCTGCTTCTCGCATCCGATGAGTGCCGACGGTTTTACGCTGTCACACAGTGATAAAACCGTGCGTCAGTTCTGGATCGATCACTGCAAAGCGAGTCGCCGCATCTCCGCATCGTTTGGTGAGCAGCTTGGCACGCCGTCAGTGATGAATATCTGGGTGCCGGACGGCATGAAAGATATTACCGTGGATCGCCTGGCCCCGCGTCAGCGTCTGATGAGCGCACTGGATGAGGTCATCTCAGAAAAACTGAATCCGCAGCACCATATCGACGCGGTTGAGAGCAAGCTGTTTGGCATTGGCGCAGAGAGCTACACCGTGGGCTCCAATGAGTTTTATCTTGGTTACGCCGCCAGCCGCCAGACGGCACTATGCCTGGATGCGGGACATTTTCATCCCACCGAAGTGATCTCCGACAAAATTTCTGCCGCGATGCTCTATGTGCCGCGTCTGCTGCTGCACGTCAGCCGCCCGGTGCGCTGGGACAGCGACCATGTGGTGCTGCTGGATGATGAAACTCAGGCGATCGCCAGCGAGATCGTCCGCCATCAGCTGTTCGACAAAGTGCATATCGGACTCGATTTCTTCGACGCCTCTATCAACCGGATTGCCGCCTGGGTTATCGGCACCCGTAACACCAAAAAAGCGCTGCTGCGTGCCCTGCTGGAGCCAACCGATCGTCTGCGCCAGGCCGAGAACGAGGGTGATTACACCGCGCGGCTGACGCTGCTGGAAGAGCAAAAATCATTGCCGTGGCAGGCGGTATGGGAAGCCTGGTGCCTGCGCCATGACGTCCCGGCTGATGCCAGCTGGTTAGGCGACGTCCGCCATTATGAACAACAGATTTTGAGCCAACGTTAAGGATTTCACTATGCAAAGCATTCTTTCTTCCGGGTTTGTTAAGGGAATGGTCAAAGCAACCAGCGATATGTGGCTGAAGGGCTGGGACGAACGTAACGGCGGCAACGTCAGCCTGCGTCTGCGGGAAGAGGAGGTTAAACCTTTTGCCGCTGATTTCTGCCTGCAACCGCGCTGTATTGAGCTGACACAACCCGCGCCGGCGCTGGCGAACGACTGGTTTCTGGTGACCGGGTCAGGAAAATTCATGCGTAATGTCCAGCTTGATCCGGCGGATTGTCTGGCACTGCTGCAGGTCGATGACAAAGGGCTCTCTTATAAAATTCACTGGGGCCTGTCGAATGGCGGTTTGCCCACCTCTGAGCTGGCGTCACACTTTCAGTCTCACGCGGTGCGTAAAGCGGTCAGTAATGGTGCAGACCGGGTAATCATGCACTGTCACGCTACCAACTTTATGGCCTTAAGCTATGTGGTTGAGATGGATTCCGCCCGCTTTACCCGTCTGCTGTGGGAAGGGAGTACCGAATGTCTGGTGGTGTTCCCGGACGGTGTGGGTGTTTTACCCTGGATGGTACCCGGCACCGATGAAATCGGCACCGCGACAGCCGGGCAGATGCAGTCACATACCCTGGTGATGTGGCCATTCCACGGTGTCTTTGGCACGGGCCCGACACTCGATGAGACTTTTGGTCTGATTGATACGGCGGAGAAATCGTCAGAAGTGATGGTCAAAGTGCTGTCGATGGGCGGTATACGTCAGAGTATCACCACAGAACAGCTGGTTGCATTGGGTGAGCGCTTTGGTGTGAAGCCGTGGCAACCGGCGCTGGATGCAGGGCCTGCTAATGCTGCGTAAAGCCTTTGTGATGCAGGTGAATCCTTATTGCCATGCAGAGTATGAGCGTCGGCACTCACCGATCTGGCCTGAACTGGCCGAAACCCTGAAAGCGCACGGCGCGCATAACTATGCCATCTGGCTGGACGCCGAGCGGCATCTGCTGTTCGCCAGTGTTGAGATTGAATCTGAGGAGCGCTGGAACGCGGTGGCGGAAACGGAGGTCTGTCAGCGCTGGTGGGCATCAATGAAAGATCTGATGCCGTCTAAT
Organism: Pantoea pleuroti; assembly: GCF_014156615.1. Classification (NCBI taxonomy): domain Bacteria; kingdom Pseudomonadati; phylum Pseudomonadota; class Gammaproteobacteria; order Enterobacterales; family Erwiniaceae; genus Pantoea; species Pantoea pleuroti. The sequence continues at coordinate 403,365 of NZ_SBFD01000001.1, forward strand.
GCAGATAACAGCCCGATCAGTGAGCCGTTAAAACCGGTTTTCTTTCTGGAATATAATCGGGAATAAAAGATGAAAAGGGCGGCATCGCCGCCCTGATATTTTTAACGGTTAGCCTGACACAGGCCGGTGAGTGTCGGCCACATCGCCATCAGCGTATCAATAATGCTCTCCAGATCGTCACGCTCAACGCCTTCACGCGCCCGCACCGACATGCCCTGCAGCATACAACTCAGATAACGTGACAGCGCGGGAATGTTTACTGACGCACTCAGTTCACCACGCTGCTGACGCGCCAGCAGAAAATCTTTTAACACATGCTCCTGCGACTGATGCTGCTGTTGCAGCATGGTGGCAATCTCTGCTGAAGCCGCCGACAGGGCGGTTGAGGTGCAGATAAAGAAACAGCCGCCGGGAGAGTCGCGTTCGGTAAAACAGGCCGCGGTGGCGCGGAAATAGGCTTCAATAGCCCGATCCACCGGTAACTGGTCATCGCCCAATGCCGCTTCACGCCATGCACTGAACTTCTCCACGTAGCGCTCCATCGCCGCGCGAAACAGTCCCTCTTTATTAACAAACTCGGCGTAGAGGGTTGGCGCTTTCGCGCCGGTTGCGGCCACCAGATCGGCCAGAGAAGTTCCCTCGTAACCGTGCGTCCAGAACAGGGTCAGAGCTTTATCGAGCGCTGCTTCGCGATCGAACACTTTTGGTCGGCCGCGGCATTTCTTTACATCGCAATCCTGAACCTGACTCATACACCCTCACTGACAGTAAAACACCCTATTAAATTACCGATCATTATAAAAATGTGCAAGGCCTGGCGTGGATGTCGCCGGCAGGGGTTGCCATTTTGTGCGCCAGCGCATTATTACAGCCCCTTAAGTTAAGTCAGAAAAGAGGCTGAAGCCCATAATCACGCCACTCCGCGAATAAAATAACGCTCATTAAATAAATGTTGACGACAAACCGTATCGGGGTCTATCATTTGTTTAACGGTCATTAATTAAATAGTGACAACCCATTCAGACCAACCGAATTTCAATATTGAATAGAGAGATTATTATGAAAAACATCAAAATCACCCTGGCAGCACTGGCACTGACTACTCTGACTTTTGGCGCATCTGCCGCTGACCTGGTGACCAGCGAACCTGTTAATCAGCAGCCAGTTGGCACCATCTCTGTACTGGGCGGCACCAATCTGTCTTCTGTTGAAGCGCAGCTGAGTGCTAAAGCGGATGAAGCGGGTGCGAAATCGTTCCGCATCACCTCAACCAGCGGCCAGAACAAACTGCACGGCACGGCTGTGATTTATCAGTAATTTTGGTTTTTCAACAGAATAAGTGAGAAGGGGTTCGTTATGAAAAGTATCAATATGATGGTCGTGGCGGCTGTGCTAAGCGGTCTGTCATTTGCCAGCGTAGCGGCCCAGCAGGTCAGCAGCACACCGCTGGATCAGCAAAAAATCGGTGTCATCAGCGCAACGGGCAGTACTAATCTGCTCTCGCTGGAGCAGCAACTGTCAGAAAAGGCCAGCGATGCAGGGGCAAAGTCTTTCCGCATCACTTCGACCTCTGGCAGCAACAACCTGCATGGCACAGCCGTTCTTTATAGATAAAGTGATCGGTAAATAACCCTGAACAGGTTTCAGATAACCCGCTTATCTGAAGCCTTTTTTATTATCCGTTACTGCGTAACTGTGGATAACGACGGAAGATATAAACACACCAGAGTAACGCCACCAGGCCAATCATCCCGCCGACATTGCCAACTTCCGCCATGCTCAGATGCAGGCTGACCTGATTACCCAGCAGCGCACCCGCGCCGATACCGATATTGTAGATACCGGACATCAGCGACATCGCCACATCCGTGGCATCCGGTGCCAGCGACAGCACCCGCACCTGCATACCCAGTCCGATCATCATCATCGCCATTCCCCAGACAACGCACAGCGTTGAGATAGCCGCAGGGCGAACGGCAGCAAAAATCAGCAGGCCCATGCACAGGGTGATCAGGGCGATGGCCGCAATCAGCAGTCCGGAGGGAAACTTATTACCGAGTGTGCTGAACAGTACGCTACCCACAATGCCCGCAGAGCCAAACAGCAGCAGTAGCAGGGTGGTGAAGTTGCCACTGGAATGGGCCACGGTTTGCATAAAGGGCTCGATATAGCTGTAAGCGGTGTAATGCGCGGTAACGACCAGCGTCACCAGCAGATACATGCTGACCAGCGCCGGACGGCGAAACAGCATCGGCACACTGCTCAGCGAGCCGGTATGTTCACTCGGCAGACGCGGCAGGATGCGCACCAGCATAATCATCAGCACCAGTGCCGAAAGGCCAATCGCGCCGAAGGTCGTACGCCAGCCAAGATACTGACCCACCACGCGGCCAATCGGCACGCCCAGCACCATCGCCAGCGCGGTACCGGTTGCCAGCATACTTAGCGCCTGAGTTTTCTTACCGGCCGGAGCGACGCGAATCGCCAGCGAGGCGGTGATCGACCAGAACACCGCGTGAGACAGGGCGATACCCACGCGTGACACCATCAGCGACCGGAAATCCCAGGCAACGGTAGAAAGAACGTGGCTGACGATAAAGATCAGGAACAGCACACCCAGCAGCAGTCGTCGCTCAATATTGCGGGTCAGCAGCATCAGCGGCAGTGAGAGCAGTGCAACCACCCAGGCATAGATGGTCAGCATGATCCCGACGTCAGCCGTCTGCATTGAAAAGTCAGCAGCGATGTCAGATAACAGTCCAACCGGCACAAATTCGGTGGTATTAAATACAAAGGCGGCGATGGCCAGCAATACCACGCGTAGCCAGGCAGTTTTACGTGAAACAGTAGTTGGTTGCATGAGGAGTCAAGTCAGTCAGTACAGCGAATCGGATGTGGCAGAAACATCCAGCGAAAGTGACCTGCGTCACAAATTACTGACCATTGTAGTGAATAAAGCGGGAAGAGAAACCTTATAAACGCCTTTTAATGCTGAAATTTTTTTATCGCCCCATCACAGGGCGATAGCCTGAGGTTATTGACCGCGACGCCGGGCGGGCATCATTCGCAGCAGAGTATTGTCTTTAAGCAGATAGTGATGGAACAGTGCGGCAGCAGCATGCAGTCCGATCAGCCAGTAACCCAGCGGTGCCAGGGTTTCATGCCAGCCAATCAGCATATCCGCCATATCAAAGTCAGGTTCAGGCGCGACCGGCATGCTGATGCCAAACAGCCACCATTCCCGACCTTTAAGATAACGCGATGTCAGGCCGAGGATCGGCAGAGTGATAAACAGAGCATAGAGCAGGGTATGAGTCAGATGTGCCAGCCCGGTTTGCCAGCGCGGCGGAGCGGGAGTAATGGGCGGTGTGCGATGCCGGGTGCGTAAAAAGAGGCGGGCAAGCATCAATACCAGGATGGTCGCGCCGGCGCTGAAATGGGTAATGATCATGGCATAACCCTGCCAGGATCCGCGCTGTGCAAAACCGCGCAGTTCAATGGTGGCGTAGGCCGTCACCACCAGTAAAAAGGTGAGCCAGTGAAGGGCTATCTGAGCGCGCGCAAACTTATCCCGCATTGTGCATTCCATTAAAGAGAATCAGAAAGATTAACATAACGGAAAACAGCGGTAATTCTTAACAAATTAGCGCAGCGGGAAAAATTTTTCCCCCCTTACCAGGTGGATCAGATTAACGCGAAGCCGGGGTGTGCTTCAGGGCCACGCTGAGCTGGGTGGCCTGCTGGTCAACATTTTTGAGAGGACAACAGTTTTCACAGCCGATTGCGCCAGCATAATATTTTTTAGCCTGCAGGATGGCGGCATTCACATGGTAAAAACTGCCCAGAAACATACGGTTATCGATGTCGGGAAGATGGGGGCAGCCTGCGGCATGAACCACATGATTATTGTTATATCCTGATTGTTTATTGACGTAGTAGTAGAGAGCCACAGGCGTTCCTTGTTGCCGTGTTAAAAGGCAAAGCAGATGAATTATTACAATAAAAACGATTATAGCGGGAAACCTGCATTTTGTTTGCTGTGGCTCTGAATAGCGCGTTTATTGTGATAAACCGCCAGGCCCGCAGGAGAAGCCAGGCCTGGCATGAGAAGACATTCTCAGAGTTTTTTACTGTGCAGACGCCAGGCAACCAGTAACGCCAGGATCAGCAGGACGCTGATAAACAGCGTAATCCCGCTCCAGCCAAAGTTATGCCAGAACACGCCACCCAGTGTACCCGCGACGCTGGAACCCACGTAGTAGCTGAACAGATAGAGCGAAGAAGCCTGGCCTCTTGCCCGGCGGGCCCGGGGGCCAATCCAGCCGCTGGCAACCGCATGGGCGGCAAAAAAACCGGCGGTGAACAGCATCATCCCTGGCAGGATCAGCCAGAGGGAGTTGAAGGCGGTAATCAGCAAACCCAGCAGCATGATGGCGGTAGCACCCAGCATCACAGGACCCCGACCCAACCGGTTGGTCAGCGCGCCCGCTTTAGGCGAACTCCATGAGCCGGTGAGGTAGACCACTGATAACAGTCCGACCACGGCCTGGCTGAGATGCCAGGGCGCATCCAGTAAACGGTAGCCGATATAGTTAAACAGGGTGACAAAGGCTCCCATCAGCAGGAATCCTTCGGCAAACAGCCAGGGCAGGCCCGGATCGCGCCAGTGCAGCCGGAAGTTAATCAGCAGATTACGCGGACGCAGCGTAATGGGCCGGAAATGGCGCGACGCAGGCAGGATTTTCCAGAACATCAGCGCCGAGGCCAGCGAAAAACAGCCGATTACCGCCACGGCGAGTCGCCATGAGAAGAGGTCAGTCAGTACACCGCTCAGCAGTCGACCGCTCATCCCGCCTATCGAGTTACCGCTGATATATAACCCCATGGAAAAGGCGACGACGCGTGCATCCATCTCCTCGCTGAGGTAGGTCATGCCGACCGCCGCCACGCCACTCAGCGACAACCCCATCAGCGCCCGCATAATCAGAATGCCGTGCCAGCTGGTCATGGTAGCCGAGATCAGCGTGCAGATGGCGGCCAGCATCAGGGCTGTGACCATCACCGATTTACGACCGATAGCATCAGAGAGCGGCCCGGTTACCAGCAGGCCCAGCGCCATCAGGCCGGTCGAGATGGAGAGCGACAGGCTGCTGGTTGCCGGAGAGATACCAAACTGCTGTGACAGCACCGGCAGAATCGGCTGCACACAGTAGAGCAGGGCAAAGGTCGCCAGCCCGGCGGAGAAAAGCGCCAGCGTCACGCGCATAAACTGTGGCGAATCCCGGCGGATATGACCTGAAGCGGCAACAGACTCTGGCGGCGCAGAGACCGCATTCTCATCCACTGTGACAGCCTGTGTTGAGCGACTCACACATTTTCCTCAAATTTAGAAAACCTGTCGTCAGCTTAGGAAAGCGGCATTATGATGTCTAATATATTAATAATCTCAAATGAGACGTTTAAGATATGAATATCGAACTGCGTCATCTGCGCTACTTTGTTGCGGTGGCGGAAGAGTTACATTTCGGGCGGGCGGCCCAGCGACTGAACATTTCTCAGCCGCCGCTCAGCCAGCAGATTATTCAGCTGGAAACAGAAACGGGCGCAAGGCTGTTCAATCGCACTAACCGCAGCGTGCAGCTTACCGCTGCCGGACAGCAACTGCTGAGTGACGCCCGCGCGATTCTGTTGCAGGTTGAGCAGGCGGCCGATCGCGCCGCCCGGCTGCATCGTGGTGAGGAGGGGGAGCTGCGGATTGGCTTTACCTCCTCGGCCCCGTTTACCGCCGTGGTCTCTGACGCGCTATTCCGGTTTCGTCAGCGCTGGCCGCAGGTACATATTCAGATGCAGGAAATTAATACCCGCCAGCAGCTGGCGCCGCTTCATGATGGACGGCTCGATCTTGGCGTGATGCGCAACACGCCGCTGCCTGCCGATCTGCGTCATCAGCTGCTGTTGAGTGAGCCGCTTTATGCCGTGGTGCATAAGGCGCATCCGCTGGCTGACGCTGATAAAATCTCAGTCACCGCCCTGGCGGCGGAACCTTTTGTTTTCTTTGATCCTCAGGGCGGAACCGCGCTCTATAGCGATATTCTGGCGCTGCTGCACCGCTACCATATCAAGCCCTTTATTACGCAGGAAGTGGGTGAGGCGATGACCATACTGGGGCTGGTGGCAACCGGGTTAGGCGTCTCCATTCTGCCTGCCTCATTTCGTCGGGCGCGGCTGGCCGATCTGGTCTGGTTGCCATTAACGGAAGAGGATGCCATTTCAGAGCTGTGGCTGGTCTGGTCAGCCGGACGCGAAATAAATGCGCAGATGGAAAACATGATGGCGTTGCTGCGGCGAAACCGGCCCTGAAGCGCGGGTAACACCGCATCAATCTGTGCGATAAATCACATTTCTAATCAAATATTTGACGCTGTCGCCGGATCTGGCTCACCATGGCGCATGTTTATTTAGAAGCGCGAAAATAACCGGGAGCAGGGTTGTGAATCCGGACAGTCAACCTGGCCACATTGACCAGATCAAGCAGACTAATGCAGGTGTCGTATATCGATTAATTGACCGTTATGGTCCCATTTCGCGTATCGAACTTTCCCGCCGTGCCCAGCTTGCTCCGGCCAGCATTACCAAAATTGTGCGTGAAATGCTGGACGCACATTTAGTGCAGGAGACCGAGTTTCAGGATCCCGGCAGTCGTGGACGTCCGGCGATAGGCCTGATACTGGATACCGACGCCTGGCACTATCTGGCTATTCGCCTGCATCGCGGCGCCATGACGTTTACGCTGCGCGACCTCAGCAGCAAGGAACTGGTGGAAGAGAGCCTGCCGCTGCCTGATGAGTCTGCTCAGCCGTTACTTACCGCGCTGATTGAACAGGTTGATGCCTTCTTTATTCGTCATCAGAAGAAGCTGGAACGCCTTACGGCCATTGCCATTACATTGCCAGGGCTGATCAACGCCGCGTCAGGTGTGGTGCATCGGCTACCGGGTTATGAGGTGCGCGATATGCCGCTGGGCGATGCGCTGGCGGCGCGAACCGGCTTACCGGTGTTTGTGCAGCACGACATTTCAGCCTGGACGCTGGCGGAGTCGCTGTTTGGTGCCTCACGTGGTGCGCAGGATGTAATTCAGATTGTGATTGATGAAACCGTGGGAGCCGGGGTGATCAGTGGCGGTCAGCTGTTGCATAAAAGTGGCAGGGCGCTGGTCGAGATCGGGCATACTCAGATCGACCCGTATGGTCAGCAGTGCTACTGCGGTAATCATGGCTGTCTGGAGACCGTAGCCAGCACCGGCAGTCTGCTGGCGCTGGCGGCGCAGCGTCTGCCGGCCCAGCCCGACAGCCTGCTCAATAACCAGCCGCTGACGCTGGAGTCGCTGTGCGCAGCGGCGCAGTCTGGCGACCGTCTGGCGCGCGACACCATCGCCAGCGTGGGTCACCATGTTGGCCGGATTCTGGCGATGATGGTCAACATCTTCAATCCTCAACATATTCTTATCGGTTCCCCCCTGAATGCCGCCGCGGATGTGCTGTTTCCTGCCGTGAGCAACACCATTCTGCAGCAATCGCTCCCGGCCTACAGCGCGAGTATCCAGCTGGCACCTACCGAATTTAGCGAGCCGGGAACGTTAGGCGGCGCAGCGCTGATCAAAGACGCGCTCTATAACGGACACCTGTTAGTGAAACTGTTGCAAGGTTAAGCGGGCCTAATCTTGCGCTAACGCAATCTGTTCTCATCCTCCATTCCTTAAAATGCCGGTTCGCAGCAAGGTTAATCACCGATTAACCGCAACGGTTCGAGAGGAGAAGTTGAGTGAACAGACTATTTGTTACCGGCACTGACACCGCAGTGGGCAAAACGGTGGTGTCACGCGCCCTGTTACAAAGTTTTATCCAGGCCAGGCTCAGTGCCGTCGGGTACAAGCCCGTCGCGCGCTGCGCGGTCAAAACCGCTGACGGCCTGCGTAACAAAGATGCACAGGTTCTGCAAAGCGCTTCATCCATCGATTTACCCTATCAGGCGATCAATCCGCTGGCCTTTCAGGAAGAGGAGATCTGCACCCATCCGAGCCAGATTATTGATTACGCATTGCTGACACAGGGCTTAAGCAGCCTGATGCAGCAGGCCGATCGCGTGGTCGTGGAAGGCACTGGCGGCTGGCGCAGCCTGATGAACGACGGACGTCCGCTCTCCTGCTGGGTCGTTGAGCAGCAACTGCCGGTGGTGCTGGTGGTCGGTATCCAGTCGGGTTGTATCAGTCACGCCCTGTTAACAGCAGAAGCGATAGCGCAGGATGGACTGCCACTGGTGGGCTGGGTAGCCAACCGCATTAATCCGGGACTGGCGCAGTACAGCGACATTATTGAGATTCTGCGTGAAAAAATTACAGCGCCGCTGCTGGGCGAGCTGCCTTATCTGCCACGAGCGGAACAGCGCGATCTGACGCCTTACATCGATATTTCTCTGCTGGAGCAGAACAGTCTGCACGCTGTGAGTGCAAAGATCGCCTGATTATGAAACAAACCAAGTCGTCTGAGTCGGCAGTGAGCCTAAAGTTTCAGGCTTGTTGTCGGCTGTCTTTAACTATTTCTATTTAGAATTGAAAGACCTGGCTCGGATATCGCGAAATCGTGGCGTCATGGCGCAGAAAATGCATTAACTCCGCTTATCACACTGAGCTGGAGCCCCATCATGTCGCACTCGCACGAGAAAGGTTTGTTATATGGGCTTGAAGCCCGCATTGGCGCCGCCCCGGCGTTTTTCGCCGCACTGCAACATCTGCTGGCCAGCGTGGTGGGAATCATCACGCCGCCGCTGATTATTGGCTCCGTTCTGGGGTTGCAGGCCTATATTCCTTATCTGATCAGCATGTCATTGTTCGTTTCCGGCTTAGGCACGTTTATGCAGGCCAGACGCTTTTATGGCATCGGGGCGGGTATGATCTGTCTGCAGGGCACCAGCTTCGCATTTCTGGGGGTGATCCTCTCGGGTGGTCTGATGGTGAAAGGGCGCGGTGGTTCGCCGGAAGAGATTATGGCGATGCTGTTTGGCTGTAACCTGGTGGCGGCGTTGATTCCGATTCTGATTAGCCGCTGCGTCGGCTCGCTGCGCAAAGTGCTGACGCCGGTGGTGACCGGCACGGTGATCACCCTGATTGGCATCAGCCTGATAAAAGTCAGCATTACCGACTGGGCGGGCGGGCACAACGCCACAGATTTTGGATCGCCGGGAAATCTGGCGCTGGGGGCGCTGACGTTGCTGGTGATCGTGGCGCTGAACCGCTCGCGAAATCGCTGGGCGCGGCTGGTGGCGGTGGTGGCCGGAATCGCGGTGGGATGCGTTGCCGCGGCCTTGACCGGTCATCTGCAACTTAATGTTGCGCCGGAGAGCAACTGGCTGGTGCTGCCCGCGTTCTTCCGGTTTGGTTTTGCCTTTGACTGGACTATTTTCCTGCCGATCGCGCTGGTGTCAGTGATCGCGGTAATTGAAGCCGTCGGCGACCTTACCGCTAACTGCCTGATTTCACAGCAGCCGATCACCGGCAAACCCTTTCAGCAGCGGCTGCAGGGTGGCATTGTCGCCGACGGCCTGAGCTGTGTGCTGGCAGCGGTTTTCTCCGCCTTTCCCAACACCACGTTTGCGCAGAACAATGGCGTTATCCAGATGACCGGCGTCGCCAGCCGTTACGTCGGTATGCTGCTGGGAATCATGCTGGCGCTGCTGGGGCTGTTTCCCTTTATTGGCTCCCTGTTGCAGCAGATCCCGCCGCCGGTGCTGGGCGGGGCGACAATCGTGATGTTTGGCAGCGTGGTTGCCGCGGGCATCCGGGTGATGACCCAGATGCCGCTGGGTCGCCGCGAGATGCTGATTGTGGCGATCGCTTTTGGTATTGGTCTGGGCGTGGAGGCGGTGCCGGATGTGCTGAAGCAGTTCCCGGCGCTGATTAACAGTCTGTTTGGTCATGCTGTGACGACCGGCGGTATTCTGGCGATTGTGCTGAACATGGTGCTGCCGGACGAGGCGCCTGTGGTGGAAGAGGTGGAGGCGGAAACGCTGACTGAAAGCTGAATAACGCATAAGGGCTGAAGTTGTTCTGACAGACGGCTCAGAAATTTAAAGCGATGGGAGCATATGCCTGTAGCAAAGCATCGCGGGCCGTGGACAAAAAGGGCGGGAGTGTTTTGAACAACGCAAACCGTTGGCCCGGCTACGGACGCACCACTGGGATGAGGCGCGTAATAGCACGTGCTGAGCATGCCATGAATGGCGGGTTTTGTGTCTTTGCGAAGGGCGGGAGTTCCCTGAGCGACTGCTTTCTGACAGAGTACGGGGCCGATGCGATTGTTTGAGAATGTGGACCAACTTTAGCCAGAATGGCTTTAAGATCGAGCCTGCTCAGGGAACCGGGTCAGATCGGAAAGTCGCAAAAGCCGCCATCCGTGGCACGCTCGGCCCGCGCCGTCCTGGCGCGGGACGCTTTCCTCTTCTGACCCGGTTCCCTGCGCGTTAAGCTAATGAGTTGCGGCATGATTCACTCGGAACTGGGTATTAGAGCTGTTTTAATGGGCCGGTAAGACCCATTTAGGTGACGAAATTATGGATTCAGACGACGGCGGGTACGACCGGAACTGAGGTAATCCGCAATATAATCCTGCGAAATCTCACCGCTGTAACGACCCTCTTCATCGACAATCGGCATCCAGACTGTGTTGTGCTCATAGAGTTTTGACAGCACCACGCGCAGGTTCTCTTCCGCTTTACCGGTGACCTTAAAGGTGTGCAGTCGCTCTTCACAGCGGCCACTGACGTTACGCGCCTCGCGACGCTTCACGAAGCCCAGCGGTTTGCCATCCTCATCGACCACGGTAATCGACCGCATATCGTTCTCATCCATGGTGCCAAAGGCTTCTTCCAGCGGAGTAGAGCGGCGGACGGTGATGGTCGGCTGCTGGTCGGTCACGTCGCCCGCCTGCACCAGTAACAGGCGCTTAAGCGTGCGGTCCTGACCCACAAACGAGCCGACGAAGTCATTGGCAGGAGTTGCCAGCAGTTCATCCGGGCTGGCGCACTGCACGATTTTACCCTGACCAAATACCGCAATGCGATCGCCGAGCTTCAGTGCCTCGTCAATATCGTGGCTCACCAGCATCACGGTTTTTTTCAGCTGACGCTGCATGTCGAGAAACTCGTTCTGGATCGCTTCGCGGTTAATCGGGTCAACGGCGCCAAACGGCTCATCCATCAGCAGCACCGGTGGATCCGCCGCCAGGGCACGAATCACCCCGATACGCTGCTGCTGACCGCCTGACATCTCACGCGGATAGCGATGCAGGAATTTGGTGGGATCCAGCGCAACCATGCTCATCAGCTCGGTAGCCCGCTCGTGGCACTGCTTTTTGTTCCAGCCTAGCATGCGTGGCACCACGGTAATGTTCTCCTCGATGGTCATGTTGGGAAACAGACCAATCTGCTGGATAACATAGCCAATGTTGCGACGCAGGGTGGTGGTGTCCTGTGTGCTGGTATCTTCACCATTAATCAGGATCCGGCCACTGGTGGCGGGAATCAGACGGTTAATCATCTTCAGCGTGGTGGTTTTCCCGCAGCCCGAGGGGCCCAGCAGCACACACATCTCACCGGCTGGCACGTGCAGGCTGACGTTATCAACGGCTTTATTGGTCGTGCCGTTTTTCTGGGTAAAGGTTTTCGTCAGGTTTTCCAGCGTAATCATTATCGAATCCCCTTTGGAGTCAGCGCCTGCTGCAAACGGTGCAGCAGCCAGTCAAGAAAAATAGCCAGCAGACAGATCATCAATGCCCCGGCAATCAACATACGAATATCACTGCCGCTGATACCATCCAGCAGCAGCTGGCCCAGACCGCCCGCGCCAATCACGGCGGCAATTGCCATGACGCCAACGTTCATCACCACGGCGGTACGGATGCCACCGAAGATCACCGGCAGCGCCATTGGGATTTCAACCCAGCGCAGGCGCTGCCAGAACGTCATGCCGATGCCACGACCCGCTTCACGCAGACCGTCCGGCAGATTCTCCAGCGCGGTGTGGGTGTTGCGCACAATCGGCAGCAGCGAGTAGAGGAACACGGCGGTAATCGCCGGCAGCGCGCCAATGCCCTGACCGATGAGTGAAAACAGCGGGATCATCAGACCAAACAGCGCAATGGTGGGAATTGTCAGCACCACGGTGGCGATACCGAGAATCGGCGTTGCCAGCCATCTTACACGCACGATCAGAATGCCAAGCGGCACACCAATCACAATTGCCAGTCCGACCGCGACCAGCACCAGCCAGCTGTGCTGCCAGCTCAGGGTGAGCAGGGTGCTCCAGTTATCCATGATGTAGTGAAGGGTATCCACAGTGCCTCCTTACAGCATGTTTTTGGATTTAAGGAAATCACGCGCCACGGTTTCCGGTGACTGATGATCGATATCGACCCGCTTGTTCAGCTCTGTTATCGCCTCATCGGTGATCTGCGCAGAAAGCTGATTAAGCGCGGTATCCAGCCCCGGATGACTCGCCAGCACATCCTGACGCACAACCGGCGTCACGTTGTAGCTTGGGAAGAAGTGCTTATCATCCTCCAGTACTTTCATGTCGAAGCCCTTAACCCGGCCATCGGTGGTGTAGATCAGACCGGCATCCACGAATCCGTCGCGAATCGCGTTATAGACGAGGCCCGGGTCCATCTGGCGGATCTGCGGGCGATCCAGCGTCAGGTTGTAGGTTTTCTGCAGCGGCTTCATGCCGTCTGAACGGCCCGAGAACTCCAGGTCCAGACCCAGCCGCCAGTTATGATCCGGATCGGTTTTACGCACCTGCTCAATCTTCGCAACCAGCTGCGACATGGTGCTGATGCCCTCTTTTTCGGCCCGTTCACGGGTCATGGCAAAGGCATAGGTGTTGTTCATTGGTGCCGGGTTAAGCCAGACCAGCCCCAGTCTGGCATCCAGCTTTTTCACCGTCTCATACGCCTGCTGTGAAGACATCGGCTGGTTGATATGGTTAAAGATGATCAGCGAGGTGCCGGTATATTCCCAGACCATATCAATCTGCTTATTCAGCAGCGCATTACGGCCAATGGTGGTGGCGATATTGCGTTTAGGCACCACCTCGAAGCCTTTCTTCTGCAGCCAGAGCACCGTCATTGCTGACAGGATATGCTGCTCGGTAAAACTTTTGGTCGCCATCACCAGCGGTGCAGCAGCCTGTGCCGTCTGGCTTAACAGCAGCGTTGCGGTCAGCGCGACGACGCTTTTCTTAATCCAACGCGTTAGCATTGCAAAGCTCCTTTTGGTCAGGCCGCAGCGTGCGGACTCAGAAAGCGGCCCAGCGCGGCCAGCATCATATCCAGTACCAGTGCCACCAGTGCAGTGGCGACGGCGCCGAGAATCAGCGTCGGAAAGTCATTCAGATAGATGCCCGGGAAGATCAGCTCGCCAAAGCTGCTGGCGCCAATCAGGAATGCCAGTGGGGCGGTGCCGACATTGATGGCGGTTGCGATGCGCACGCCAGAGAGGATTACCGGTAAGGCATTCGGCAGCTCCACCTGACGCAGACGCTGCCATTTAGTCATCCCGATGCCGTTGGCCGCTTCAATCAGCGACGGGGGAACCGCGCTCAGACCAGAGAAAGTATTGCGGACGATAGGCAGCAGCGAAGCCAGAAACAGCGCAATCAGCGCCGGACGGTCGCCAATCCCGATAATAACCATCGCCAGAGCCAGTACCGCCAGCGGTGGCAGGGTGTTACCGATATTGAAAATCTGCATCACGTACTCTGCCCAGCGACGGGCAAACGGGCGACTAAGCAGGATGCCGCTGGGGATACCGACCAGCAGAGCGAACAGCATTGACCAGAAGACTAAGAAGAGGTGTTGTTGCCCGAGATAGAGCAGATCGACTTTACGTGCGACCAGCTGATCCCAGCCAAGGCCCCAGATCAGCACCGCGATCACCGTGACCACTGCAAGCAGTGCCAGACCGGCGCGTCGGGCCAGTGAAGCATTTTGCATCGGAGAATCTCCCTGATTACGATCTCAATTGTTATAACAACCATAAACAGCCCGACAGGTACGGCAAAAATTGCCGCCGCGCCCAATACCGAAACTGCGATAAAATGTAGATAAAATGACTGTTTACCCACTCTTTTCAGTGAATACTGAATAAGATGGTGTAATGCTATAGCAGCCCTTTATTGCACAAGCCAGCTTTTAAGCCACAAATCAGAGAGATAGAAATAGGTTAAAATGGTGTTAAAGCCGCGTAGCCGCTGGGCTAATGCGACAATAAAAAATTTTCATCGACTTCTGGTGACACTGTCACAGAGGACGCTGAAAATGCGCACGCGCGGGAAACTGCATGGTCTGTTTTTCAGCTAGCCTTGCAGATTAAAAAAGGAACCCTATGACTGAAAGCGCACAACTCCAGACCGGACATCGCCACTGGATCTTAATCGCCTGCATGCTGGCGATGTTTATGGCGGCCATTGAAGTCACTATTGTGGCCACCGCGATGCCCACCATCATTGCTGATCTCGGCGGTTTTTCGCAGTTTGGCTGGGTCTTCTCGATCTATCTGCTGACCCAGGCGGTCAGCGTGCCGCTCTATGGGCGGCTGGCGGATATGGTGGGTCGCAAAACGATGTTTTTTGTCGGCACGTCGATTTTTCTGGCGGGGTCGGTGCTGTGTGGCTTTGCTCATACCATGACCTGGCTGATCCTGTTCCGGGCGTTTCAGGGCCTGGGGGCGGGGGCGATCATGCCGCTCAGCTCCACCATCGTGGCGGATATCTATTCGCCGCGCGAACGCGCCAGCGTGCAGGGCTGGCTCTCCAGCGTCTGGGGGGTAGCGGCGATAGTGGGGCCGCTGACCGGCGCGTGGCTGGTACAGCACTTTAGCTGGTCGGTGATTTTCTGGGTCAATCTGCCCATCGGCCTGATCAGCATGCTGATGCTGTGGCGCTGGCTACCGTCGCACCAGAAGGAGGATAAATCGCAGCCGCTGAACCTGGCGGGCAGCGGCTGGCTGATGCTCTGCGTGACGGCCTTGCTGATTGCGCTGTTGCAGGCGGAACAGCTGGGCGTCTGGCTGGTGCCGTTTCTGCTCTTCTCACTGTTCGCTGGCTGGCAGCTCAGGCGCCACGAACGGCATTCAGCGGCACCCCTGTTTCCGCTGATAATCTGGCGCAGCCGGCTTATCGTGGCGGGCAATGCGGGCAACCTCATCATCGGGGCGGCCATGATGGGCATCAGCGCCTTTCTGCCCACCTGGATTCAGGGGATAAGCGGCGGTTCACCGTTACAGGCGGGCAGCGTGCTGGCGATGATGTCGATTGGCTGGCCGCTGGCCAGCACCCTCAGCGGCAGACTGATGCTGCACACCTCCTACCGCTTCACCGCCCAGCTCGGGGCGCTGTTGCTGGTGACCGGCAGTGCCTTGCTGCTGTTTTTACAGCCCGCAAGCTCACTCTATCAGGCGGGCTTTACGGCGTTTCTTATCGGTACCGGCATGGGGATGACCAGCACCACGTTCCTGGTTTCAGTGCAAAACCAGGCGGATTACCAGATTCGCGGCATCTGTACCGCTTCAATTATGTTCAGCCGGATGATCGGGTCGGCGGTAGGGACGGCGATCATGGGCGCGGTGCTGAATCTCAATCTGCAGTGGCGTTTGCCGCAGGTCGAGGATCCGGTGCAGAAGATTATGTCCGAACCCAGTCGTCAGCAGCTGCAGCCGGAAACCCTGCAGCAGATGACAGCAGCCATTGCCGCCTCACTGCACTGGGTGTTCGTGGTGGCACTGGTGATTGCGTTGTTTGCGGTGGGTGTGGCATGGATGATGCCGCGTCAGCGGCCGGAACAGGCGGACTAACAGGCAGGGCGACAGGATGTCGCCCTGATTTGAACAGAACTACTGAGCAGGTGAGTCCTGCGAACTGCCGGCACTGGCAGGTACGCTGGCTTCATTGTCACTGCCTGAGCGCTTATAAACAATTTTTTGTGTGTCGTTCTCACAATGTCCGACGACCTGACCACCCGCCTGATCAACCTGATCGTTGGCGACGATGTCGAGACTAAAACCCGACTCAGGCACACCGTTCTGAATAATTTTCTGGCTGATTTCGGTTTTTACCGATTCACAGGATGCCTGCGCCATCAGCGGCAGAGCAAATAACGCCGCGCTTAACAAAACCCTCTGTAGCTTCATCACGTCTTCCTTATGTTAGTCGTCCGTCATTACTATAGCTCAAATTTACGGCGCTACCGGGCGACCGGAACGGCGATCCAGACAACGCAGGGTGTTGGGCTCCCAGTAGGCGTTGAGATTGAGGCTCTGCTCGCACTTGTCGCGGGTATCAAACGCGCGATCGGTTTTATCAAACTCTTTTTCGACCCGGGTGTTCACTTTATTGCGCAGCATGCGCGTGTCATTCCATTGCTCTTTATCCTGGCGCGCCGCTTCATTGCTCAGCGCGGAACTGCCATCTTCGATAATCAGACGATTAGTATTCGCAGTGGCAGTGAATGCCGCAGTGGAGAGGAGAACCATCAGCACGGCAGGGATCATTTTTTTCATCACACTATCCTTTAGTTAACGCAAACATCGCCATCCACGACAGCGGTTGCAGCGGGCATGCTTAGAGCCTGGCTCATCAGGGGTCATTGATGCAGAGAGTCCGGACACAGACAGTGCATAACAACCGGCGCGTACAGGGTGTACGTGAGGAGGGTAAGCACTGCCAGGGTTCAGACGAACAAATAAAACAGCCTGATGGGCCTGGCTCTTAGTATATCATCGCCGTTTCTTTGCTCACCAGCAGTGAGTCGTTTGTTTACGTTAAGGAGAGGTAAGGATGCTGATTAAAACCGCCTTGCTGTTTTTTATTACCGCGCTGGCGGAGATCACCGGCTGCTTTCTACCGTGGTTATGGCTGAAAAAAGGCGGCTCAGCCTGGTTGCTACTCCCTGCGGCAGCAAGCCTGGCGCTATTTGTCTGGCTGCTGACGCTACATCCCGCTGCCAGCGGCCGGGTTTATGCCGCCTACGGTGGCGTCTATGTGCTCACAGCGCTGCTCTGGTTGCGGGTGGTGGATGGCGTGAAGTTAAGTGTGTGGGACTGGAGCGGGGCACTGATCGCATTCAGCGGCATGCTAATTATCGTGATGGGCTGGGGACGCGGGTAACGCCAGCCGTGAGGGCTGGCGCTGCAGGGATTTAAGGTTTATGCACTTTCAGCCCCGCCAGCGTCTGGCTGACCGGCATCATCTCAAGGCTATTGATGTTGACATGCTTAGGCAGTGTGGCCACCCAGTACACGGCTTCTGTCACATCTTCCGGCGTTAAGGCGGTAGCCCCTTCGTAGACCTGACCCGCTTTGTCATCATCGCCCTTAAAGCGCACGTTGGAAAACTCTGTGCCGCCGACCAGACCCGGCTCAATATCAGTCACGCGCAGCGCGGTGCCATGTAAATCGGTGCGCAGATTCAGGCTGAACTGGCGCACAAAAGCTTTGGTGGCGCCATAGACGTTGCCCCCGGCATAGGGCCAGCTGCCGGCAATCGATCCGATATTGATGATATGACCGACATCACGCTCCACCATCTGTGGCAGCAGGGCGCGGGTCATATAGACCAGGCCTTTAGTGTTGGTGTCGATCATGTTTTCCCAGTCTTCGACGTTGGCCTTGTGCGCCGGTTCGACGCCCAGCGCCAGACCGGCGTTGTTGACCAGCACGTCAATATTGCGCCATTCCGCCGGTAACTGCGCCACCGCCTCTTCGATGGCGGCACGGTTACGCACATCGAGCTGTACCGTATAAATATTCTCGCCCAGTTCTTCCTTCAGCGCTTTTAAACGTTCTGCCCGCCGTCCAGTGGCAATCACTTTGTGACCATTCTCAATAAAGCGGCGGGTGATGCTTTGACCAAAACCGGCGGTTGCACCGGTGACAAAAATAATCATCTCACTGTTCCTTATGCCATTTTCAGAGTCGATGGCTTCACCATAGCATTTCATTTCCGCTTCTGCGCGTGGAAAAACGGCCTGACCTGTAAACGGATTTTAACGGGTAGCTGGCTGCGCCTTTTCAGGGCGGATTGCACCGTTAAAGGGCAGGTTTGCGGCTAACCCGCCATACTCAAAATGATCAGGGTGCGCAATATTGAGTAGCAACCGTTTGCATTTGCTCCGCAAACGGTTGCTAAGCAAGCTGAGGCCATTTTTGTTGCGCAAATTCTTTTTTTTGACTTATTCAACTGATATTTAAGGAATTTGTCCTATTTCAATTCTGGCACGCAGGTTGCAAAGAATTATTCAGATAAACATCTGCAGATATTAAATCGCGCTTTCAGAAAGGACTACCCATGCTTTCAGCAACCGACACGGCGATACGCGCCAGCTTCTTTGACTTTACCGGCGTGGTGGATCGTCCCGACGACCTGGCCGGCCAGGCCCGCTATCTTGAGGATGCGGTGCTGCTGCTGCGTGATGGATGCGTAGTGGGGCTGGATAGCTGGGAGAATAGCGAGGCGATGCTGGCTGGGCATCCGGTCATCGACCTGCGCGGCAGACTGATCGTGCCGGGCTTTGTCGATACCCACATTCACTATCCGCAGACAGAGATGATTGGTGCATTTGGCGAACAGCTGCTGGAGTGGCTGAATCACTACACCTTCCCGGTTGAAGCGCAGTATCACTGTCCCGATCATGCTGCGCGGATGTCCGCTTTTTTCCTGCATCAGCTGCTTTCCAACGGCACCACCAGCGCGCTGGTGTTTGGCACCGTCCATCCACAATCGGTGGAGGCGCTGTTCAGCGCCGCCGAAGCGCTGAACATGCGGCTGATTGCCGGGAAAGTGATGATGGATCGTAATGCGCCCGACAACCTGACCGAAACGCCGGAACAAAGCTACCAGCAGACCCGGGCGCTGATTGAGCGCTGGCACCTGCGTGGACGCCTGAGCTACGCCCTGACGCCGCGCTTTGCGCCGACCTCATCCCCACAGCTGCTGGAAAAAGTGCAGCAGCTGCGTCAGGAGTTTCCGGATACCTGGCTGCATACCCATCTCAGCGAAAACCCGCAGGAGGTCGCCTGGGTCAAAGAACTGTTCCCGGAGCGTGAAGGCTATCTGGATGTTTATCATCATCACCAGCTGACCGGCCGCCGCAGCGTCTTTGCTCACTGTCTGCATCTGGAAGAGAACGAATGGCAGTGTCTGCACGATACCGATTCGTCCATTGCTTTCTGTCCCACCTCAAACCTGTTTCTCGGTAGCGGCCTGTTTAACCTGAAACGCAGCTGGCAGCAGGGGGTAAAAGTGGGGATCGGCACCGATGTCGGGGCGGGCACTACCTTTAATATGCTGCAGACCCTGGGTGAAGCCTACAAGGTGGGCCAGCTGCAGCACTACCGGCTCAGCGCGGCCGAAGCCTTTTATCACGCCACGCTGGGCGGGGCGCGTGCGCTGGATCTCGACCACGTCATCGGAAATTTCAACATTGGTAAAGAAGCGGATTTTGTGGTGCTGGACCCGGCAGTTTCTGCCCTGCAGCAACTGCGCATCGGCAATAGCAAAGATATCTGGGAAAAACTGTTTGTATTAATGACGCTCGGCGACGACCGCAATATTGCCCAGACCTGGGTTGCCGGTCGTCCGGTCTGGCAGCGCGACGCACAGGAGCAAGCCGCATGATCCAGTTTCTGTTAAACAACCAGCTGGTCAGCGAGGACACGCTCGACCCCAACCTCACGGTACTCAACTACCTGCGCACCCGTCAGCAACGCCCTGGCACCAAAGAGGGCTGTGCATCTGGCGACTGTGGCGCCTGCAGCGTGACCCTGGGCAAAGCCGTCGGGGGAGCGATGCAGTATGAAACGGTCAACAGCTGCCTGACGCTGGTCTCCGCGTTACAGGGTAAGCAGCTGATCACGGTTGAGGATCTGCGTCACGGCCGCGCACTGCATCCGGCGCAGCAGGCGATGGTCGACTGTCACGGTTCGCAATGCGGATTCTGCACGCCAGGCTTTGTGATGTCGCTGTTCAGCCTGCAAAAAAACGCTTCGGGCTGGAATCGCCATCAGGCAGAAACTGCGCTGGCAGGCAACCTCTGCCGCTGCACCGGCTACCGGCCGATTATGGCGGCGGCCGAACAGCTCTGCTCGCAGCCGGTGACAGACCAGTTCGATCAAGGTGCCGCAGCAACCGTGCAGCGGCTTGAGGCGCTGGCAACCCCGGAGATGCAGGAATTAGGGGGTGAAGGCCGCCGCTGCTTCCTGCCAAAAACCCCGGCTCAGCTGGCGGCGATCTATCTGGCGCATCCGGAGGCGAGGCTGATTGCCGGTGGCACCGATCTCAGCCTGCAGATTACCCAGCAGCATAAAAGAATACCGTTGCTGATTGCGCTGGAGCAGGTTGCCGCGCTCAAAGTCTGCAGCGAATTTGATGACCACTACCTGCTGGGCGCTGGGGCTTCGCTGCAGCAGGTCAGCGAATTTCTTGCCAGCCGCATTCCCGGCGTCAGCGAGATGCTGCAACGCTTTGCCTCGCTGCAAATCCGTCTGCAGGGCACATTAGGCGGCAACATCGGCAACGCTTCCCCCATTGGCGACGCCTCGCCGGCGCTGCTGGCCCTGAACGCCAGCCTGTTGTTACAGCACGGTGAGCAGCAGCGCAGCCTGCCGCTGGATCAGTTCTTTACTGACTATCGCCAGACCCGGCTCGAAAAAGGGGAGTTTATTCGTGCTATTCGCATCGATAAGGTGACGGTGTCACCTGATTTTGTGGCCTGGAAAGTGTCCAAACGGCTGGACGATGATATCTCCGCCGTGTTCGCCGCCTTTAATCTGCAGATTGAACAGGGCGTGGTCAGCAGTGCCCGTATCGCCTTTGGCGGCATGGCGGCCACACCGCAGCGTGCCCGTCACTGTGAACAGGCACTCATCGGTCAGTCACTGAATGCCGTGACGGTGTCACGTGCAGCCGCGGCGCTGGCAGAGGACTTCCAGCCGCTTTCCGATTTCCGCGCCAGCAGTGACTATCGTCTGCAGGTCGCGCGCAACCTGCTGCGCCGCTACTGGCATCGCCACAACGGCGAAATAACCTGTATCGAGGTGGCCCGCTATGTCTCATAACCGTCCTGAACTCAACGAAGAGGTCATTAAGGCGCAGTATGCCGCTGATTTACAGAGCGGCGTTGGTCGCAGTAACCGCCATGAGAGCGCGGAAAAACATGTCTCCGGCGAGGCGCGTTTTATCGATGACAAGCCAGAGCTGCCGGGTCTGCTGCATCTCTGTCCGCGCCTGAGTGAGTATGCTCATGCGCGCATCCTGCATATTGATGTGCAGCCCTGTTATGCCGTTCCCGGCGTCGTCAGCGTCCTGACCTGGCAGGATGTGCCGGGAATCAATGATGTCGGGCCGCTGGAGCCGGGCGACCCGCTGCTGGCCCATGACAAAGTAGAGTATCTGGGACAGATCGTGATCGCGGTGGCGGCGGATTCCCCCGAGGCTGCCCGCCTTGGTGCGGCCGCTGCGGTAATTGAATATGAGGTGCTGGAACCGCTGCTGGATGTGGAACAGGCGCTGGCTCAGGGCAGCTTTGTGCAGGAACCTCACATTCACCAGCGCGGTGATGTGGAAGCGGCCCTGGCGCGTGCGCCGCATCGGGTCAGTGGGGCGTTTCACATTGGCGGCCAGGAGCATTTCTATCTGGAAACCCAGACGGCAATGGTTATTCCCGGTGAAGATCAGCAGTTGCAGGTCTTCTCCTCAACCCAGAACCCCACCGAAGTGCAGAAACTGGTGGCGGAAGTGATGGGCATCAGCCTGAATCAGGTGACGATAGATATGCGCCGGATGGGCGGTGGCTTTGGTGGTAAAGAGACGCAGGCGGCCGGTGTCGCCTGTCTCTGTGCCATCGTGGCGCGCCAGACCGGCCGGGCGGCGAAGATGCGGCTTTCACGTCGCGACGATATGCGCGTCACCGGCAAACGCCATCCGTTCTTTGTGCGCTACGAAGCGGGCGTTGAAGAGGATGGGCGTCTGTGCGGCATCAAAATCGATCTGGCCGGAAACTGCGGTTATTCGCTGGATCTTAGCGGATCGATTGTCGATCGTGCCATGTTCCACGCCGATAACGCCTATTACCTCGGTGATGCGCGGGTAACCGGCTATCGCTGTCGCACTAACACCGCCTCAAACACCGCCTATCGGGGTTTTGGCGGGCCACAGGGCATGGTGGCGATTGAACAGATCATGGATCACATCGCCCGTGAGCGCGGGCTGGATCCGCTGGCGCTGCGCAAGCGTAACTACTATGGCAAGCAGGATCGCAACATCACTCATTACCACCAGCAGGTAGAGGATAACCTGCTGGATGAGATTACCGAACAGCTGGAGCAGAGCAGCGACTACCAGGCTCGCCGCGCAGAGATTAAGGCGTTTAATGCCCGCAGTCCGCTGCTGAAACGCGGTCTGGCGCTGACGCCGGTGAAATTCGGCATCTCCTTTACCTCCAGCTTTCTCAATCAGGCGGGGGCGCTGATCCTGATCTACACCGACGGCACGGTGCAGCTTAACCACGGCGGCACCGAGATGGGCCAGGGCCTGAACACCAAGGTGATTCAGATTGTCGCCGAAGTGCTGCAGATTGAGATCGATAAAATTCAGATCACTGCCACCGACACCGGCAAAGTGCCCAACACCTCGCCAACCGCGGCCTCCAGCGGGGCTGACCTCAATGGCAAAGCGGCGCAGAATGGTGCTGAGATCCTGCGCGACCGCATGACCGCCATGCTCTGCGAGCTACACCAGTGCGACGCGTCGGCGGTGAGCTTCCGTAACGGGGTGGTGCGCGCCGGGGATAAACATTACACCTTCGCCGAGGTGGCGAAGCTGGCGTGGCTGAATCAGGTGCCGCTCTCCGCCACCGGCTACTACCGCGTGCCGGGAATTCATTACGACCGGGTCGCGGGTCGCGGGACGCCGTTCTATTACTACGCTTACGGTGCAGCCTGCTGTGAAGTGGTGATTGATACTCTGACCGGCGAATCCCGCCTGCTGCGCGCCGACATTCTGCATGACGTCGGCGCCTCGCTGAATCCGGCCATCGACATCGGCCAGGTTGAAGGTGGCTTTGTGCAGGGCGTCGGCTGGCTTACCTGCGAAGAGCTGGTGTGGAGTGATAAAGGCCAGCTGCTGACCGATGGCCCGGCGAGCTACAAAATTCCTGCCATCAGCGACGTTCCGGCGGACCTGCGGGTCACGCTGGTGGAGAACCGCAAAAACCCTAAAGACACGGTGTTCCACTCCAAGGCCGTTGGTGAACCGCCGTTTATGCTGGGCATCGCCGCCTGGTGTGCCCTGCAGGATGCGGTCGCCAGCGTCTCCGACTACCGGCAGCACCCGCTGCTGGACGCGCCCGCCACGCCGGAGCGCATCTTCTGGGGCGTGCAGCGCCTGACGGGAGGGGTTGATGATTTATCATGACTGGATTGGCGTGCTGCATCAGTTGCGTGAAAAACGTCAGAGCTGCGTATTAATCACCGTGCTCAGTGAGCACGGTTCGGTGCCGCGCGACAGCGGCAGCAAAATGGTGGTGACGCAGCAGGAGAGTTATCTCACCATCGGTGGCGGTCATCTGGAGTTTGAGTGCATCGCCCAGGCCAGGGCGATGCTGCAGCGCGGGGCGACCGCGCCACACACCGAGGATTTCAGCCTGGGCGCACGGCTTGGCCAGTGCTGCGGCGGCAAAACCACGCTGCTGTTTGAGCCGCTGCTGCAGGCGCAGCCGGAGATCTACCTTTTTGGCGCAGGCCATGTGGGACAGGCGCTGGTCAACCTGCTGTCAACGTTACCCTGTCACATAAACTGGATCGACAGTCGTCCGGCGCAGTTCAGCCACGTTCCCGCTGGCGTGGTGACACTGCAGCCGGACGATCCGCTCGACTGCGTAGCACAGGCACCCGCAGGCAGCTACTTCATCATCATGACCCATCATCATCCCCTCGACTTCGAACTGTGCGAGGCTGTGCTGAAGCGCGGCGATTTCCGCTATGCCGGGGTGATCGGTTCTGAAACGAAAAACCAGCGTTTCCGCTACAGGCTGGCGGGCAAGGGCGTCGCGAGCGAACCGCTGGCGCGCCTGCGCTGTCCGATTGGCCTGCCGGACGTCAAAGGCAAGCTGCCCGCCGAGATTGCGGTGGCGATTGCCGGTGAAATCATCAGCGTTTATCAGCAGCACGTCGCCTGAGTTGTCGCCTGCGCGGCAACCTGTCAGGATAAGACTTTGCGATGCCCACCAGGAGCGAACCATGAACGCCCGTCAGAATCCCTTCTTTAGCGTCAGCACACTGCCTTACCAGACACCTCCTTTTGATCAGATTGAGGAGCAGGATTTCCTGCCCGCACTGCAGGCGGGCATTGAGGAGAAGCGTCAGGAGATCGAGGCGATCGCACTGAACAGCGACGCGCCCAGCTTTTTCAACACTTATGAGGCGCTGGAGAGGAGCGGACAGCTGCTCAACCGGGTGAATCTGGTGTTCAGTGCCATGACCTCGGCGCATACCAGCCCGTATCTGCAGCAGGTGGATGAGGAGATTGCGCCTCAGCTCACCGCGCTCAATGATGACATTATGCTTAACCGTCCGCTGTTTTCGCGGCTCGATGCGGTCTATCTGCAGCGCGCTAAACTGGATGCCGAATCAAAACGGCTGGTCGAGGTGATCTGGCAGCGCTTTCAGCTGGCGGGGGCCAATCTGCCGGAAGCGCAGAAACAGCAGCTTAAGGCACTGAATCAGGAAGCGGCCCGCCTCGGTACCCGCTTCACCAACAAATTGCTGGCCGCCACTAAAGCGGGCGGGCTGGTCGTCGATGATCTGCAGAAGCTGGCGGGACTGTCACCAGCCGATCTGGCGGTGGCGCAGGCGGAAGCGCAGGCACGCGGACTGGAAAAGCGCTGGCTGCTGGTGCTGCAAAACACCACCCAGCAACCCGCACTTCAGAGCCTGGCCGATCGCGCAACCCGTGAAGCGCTGTTTAAGGCGGGCGTGACGCGCACTGAAAAAGGCGATGAGAACGACACCCGCGAGCTGGTATTACGTCTGGCGCAGGTCAGGGCCGAGCAGGCGCGGCTGCTGGGATTTGCCAGCTATGCCGAGTGGAAGTTGCAGGATCAGATGGCCAAAACGCCTAAGGCGGCGCTGGCGTTTATGCATAACATCGTGCCTGCCGCACGCGGTCGCGCGGAGCGTGAAGCGGCGGCTATTCAGCAGACCATTGACCAGCAGCAGGGCGACTTTACCCTGCAGGCCTGGGACTGGCGTTTTTATGCCGAACAGGTGCGGCGTGCCCGTTACGATCTGGATGAGAGCCAGATTAAGCCCTATTTTGAACTGAACTCGGTGCTGCAGAATGGCGTGTTCTGGGCAGCGACGCAGCTTTATGGCATCCGTTTCACGCCGCGACAGGATCTGCCGGTTTACCATCCCGACGTCCAGGTCTATGAGATTTTTGACGCTGATGAGACCCCGCTGGCGCTGTTTTACACCGACTTCTTTAAGCGCGACAGCAAAGGCGGCGGTGCCTGGATGAGCAACTTCGTCAACCAGTCCACGCTGCTCGACAGCAAACCGGTGATCTACAACGTCTGTAACTACACCAAACCGCCAGCCGGTGAACCGGCGCTGCTGAGCTGGGACGACGTTATCACGATGTTTCACGAGTTCGGTCACACGCTGCACGGTCTGTTTGCCAGCCAGCGCTATCCGAGCCTGTCGGGAACGGAAACCCCGCGCGATTTCGTTGAGTTTCCTTCGCAGATCAACGAGCACTGGGCCAGCGAGCCAGCGGTGTTCCGCAACTACGCCCGCCACTATCAGACTCAGGCGCTGATGCCCGCTGAGCTGCATGAAAAAATCGTCCGGGCCGCCACGTTCAACAAAGGCTATGAGATGAGCGAGCTGCTGGCTGCCGCGCTGCTGGATCTACACTGGCACAGCCTTAACCGTGATTCCGCGCCGCAATGCGTGGAGGGATTCGAGCAGCAGGCGTTACAGAGCGATAATCTGGCGCTGACGGCGGTGCCGCCGCGCTATCGTTCCAGCTATTTCCAGCACATCTGGGGCGGTGGCTATGCAGCAGGTTATTACGCCTATATCTGGACGCAGATGCTCGCCGACGATGGCTACCAGTGGTTTGCGGAACAGGGCGGACTGACGCGTGAGAATGGCGACCTCTTCCGACAGAAAATTCTGTCGCGGGGGAACAGCAGCGATCTCAAAACACTGTATGAAAGCTGGCGGGGCGGGCCTCCGCAGCTTGAGCCCATGCTGAAAAATCGCGGTCTGTCGGAGTCATAACCAAAAGGGCTGTCACGCTGACTAATGCTGGTCAGTTAAGATTAGATTTGTAAAGGCTGTCACGGTCAAACGTGGCAGCTTTTTTTCCGGGCGAGCGAGCCGCAGTGCGGGCCAGCGCACCTCTGCTGCTGCCGGGCCGTCCTCGCGCCGCTCACGCAGTACCTTCGGCTTTGACGGCGTGCCGACGAACCGTTCGGGGATCGGCCCTCCGTCAGGCAGAGGAATGAAGTGAAGGAACCGCGCAGCGGCGCGAGGACCGCCAGCCCCTGTCCGGCACCAGACTGCGCTATCATCTGTCGCTTAACTGACTGGCATTACTCACGCTGACAGCCCTTTTTGATTGGTTTTAGCCCAGCGGGCCACCTTCAATGGTTTCGCACATTCCGGCCAGCACCCGTTCACCGGTTTCGCTTTTCAGAGAGTCATACCATTCTGCCGTGATTGCCGGATCGCGCGCATGGGTGACGTCACAGCGTTTGCGCGCTTTCAGCACCAGATCTTTTACCCGTTCAACCCGTCGCGCCTGATAGCGCAGCAGTGCATCTTCAATACCCAGTGAATGAGAAGCCAGCGTCGAGGCCAGTACCACGGCATCTTCCATCGCCGCGCAGCCGCCCTGACCGATATCGGGCGTGGTGCTGTGGGCAGCATCGCCCAGCAGGGCCACACGTCCTTTAACAAAGCGGCTGAAAGGTTCGATGTCGTGGATCTCAACCCGATTGGTGGTGTCAGGATTGATTGCCGCGATCAGCTGCTGTACCGGCTCCGCCCAGCCCTTAAAATAGCTGGTTAAGTCCGCTTTCACCGTGCTGCGATCCTGCGGCAGTCCCTTCGGCAGCGGCACATCAAAGAAGAAGTAGAATCGATTGCCGCTGACCGGCATCAGCGACACCCGCTTGCCGTCACCGACAAAGGTGGTCCACTGATCGGCGGGCGCAATCCTCTCATCTATAGTGACCAGGCCATTCCAGTTAACGTAACCGGCGTAACGTCGTTCCAGTTTCTGCTCCAGCACATACTCTCGGATCACCGAATGGGTGCCATCGGCGGCAATCAGGAAATCGCCGGTGGCCTGAGTGTTGTCGGAAAAGGTGGCAATCACGCCACTGCCGGTCTGCTCGACCTGGATCACCCGCTTACCAAACTGCACCCGTTCACGCCCGAAGGTATCAATCAGCATCGCCTGCAGTTCTGCCCGCGCCACCGGACAGGGATATTCGCCAACCTGCTGCACCAGCGGCGCCATACTGAAGCGGGTCAGGGGCGCGCCGGTGGTGCCATCGTGATAGGCCATATAGGCCATGTTCCCGCCCAGCTCACGCAGCGCGGTTTTCATGCCCAGCGCATTCAGGCATTTAACCCCGTTGGGCCAGATGGAAATCGCCGCGCCGACGGGCTTCATCTCCTTTACGGCTTCAAAGGCCTCAACGTCAATTCCGGATTTCTCCAGCGCAATGGCACTACTCATGCCGCCAATACCGCCACCAATCACGATTGCTTTCATATTGCTCTCCTGTCTGCATACGTCAGTTCCTGCAACTTTTGTACCAGAGAGGTGGTTGTAGGGTTTATGATTTAAATAATAATATAAATCATAGGCTTAATTCGTGTATGGGGCATCTGGCACCCGTCTGCCTCTTAAGCTGATGCACTGAATTGTGGCAAACGGGCGTGCAAAAAGGGTGCGGCTATAACCGTGCTGCATCATTTGTTTCATTATCGCCCGTCTGTGTCCGTGATAATCATCAGCCAGTGGAACGCGCCGGGCACTTTTCAGCATGGTCATTATTATTACTTTAAAAGTTATTAACTAAAGCCCTCAGCCGCCTGGTTAATATTCCTGACAATTAATTAAACATTTACATAACAAATGGCGCAAATATTTCCCGGAAAATAATCGTTATATTCAATAAGGGTTTAGCCTGACACAGTTAAACACACCTGTTAATAAAAAATGAAAATTCATAACCAGACACAACTATGACTGTTTTAGCACCGTGCGCAATCATTAGCAAAAGCGTTAAGACCGCGTCATTACGGGCTTTTAGGATATTGCTCAGACCCGACAGTCACGATCACGTGATATAGATCACTCCGGACACAAGGACTCTGGAAGGCGAACATGAAAATTGGAATCACGAATAACCAGTATCCGGAGCAGCGTAATATCTTAGTTAATCCGGATAACGAATATATCAATCTGAAAAAGAGCAATCTGTTCTACTTTATTAACCCGCTACGAACCCGATTGCTCAAAAAAAATAAAACCTTTGTCTTTCAGCCTGTGCCTTTTTCAGGGGCATCGCGGGCTGACATCCTGCATCTGTTCAATGAAGTTGCGATAACCCCTCAGAAGTGGGTCGCGTCGTTTGAAACGGAGCTGCCGCGTGTGTTGCCGGTAGCGGGCGTCGCCAAGCAGGATAACCCCGAGCTGAAACGCCTCATTCCTTATCTGTTAAAAGATAACTGCCTGGGGCTGATTGCCATCTCAGATGCCACCCTGAACATTCAGATGAAACTGTTCAGGCCGGATATTGCCCAGCAAATCCGCCGTAAAACCCTGGTGCTGCATCCGCCGCAGAAGCTGTTTATCCAGCAGAAAGCGCCGCGTCAGCCCGGTATTCTGAAACTGACTTTTGCCGGTAACGAGTTCTACCGCAAAGGCGGGGCTGAAGTCGTGCTGGCGATCAGTGAGCTGATTGAAGAGCGTAAACTGGAAGAGTCGCAGCTGGATGTGCAGCTGATTGGCGATCTCGCCAAGCGTCGTAACGTGGCGCACCGCCAGTTCCAGGATGATGAGACGTTCTATAGTGGCATTGAGAACCGCATCAAACGCTATCGCTGCTTCACGCATCATTCCCAGATGGATAACGGCGCCCTGATGCAGCTGTTCCGCCAGAGCGATGCCGGACTGCTACCAACCTGGCAGGAGACGTACGGTTTCTCGGTACTGGAGATGCAGGCTAACGGCTGCCCGGTGATCACCAGCAACGTGCGCGCGTTGCCAGAGATTAATCCTGCCAGCGCAGGCTGGGTGATTGCGAGTCCGCTTAACGCCGACCGTGAATACAGTATTACCTCGCCAGAGCAGAAAACGCAGCTACGCCAGTCGCTGGTGGAGGGGCTGAAATCGATACTGCTCGCTATTATCGAACTTCCTGAGATGCTGCAGGAGAAAGGTGAGGCGGCGATTCTGCGCATCAAAGATCAGCATGACACCCAGCGTTACATTGCCCGGCTCAACGATATCTACAGCCGTGGCGTGATTAATGTCACTCAACATCCCCCTGTGGTCTCAATTTGATTAGATTTCTCTGACGGGGCGCGCCAGACTGGCCATACTTAGTGCAGCGTCCCTCTGGAGAACTCTTATGAAAATGATCATCAGCCTGCTGCTGTCTGGATTACTGGGCAGCAGCGCCTTCGCTCAGCCCGCACCGCTTTTTCCGGCCCGCGCGCCCCTGGCACAGCTGACGCCCGTCGCTGCCCGCTGCGATGTCTCCGCCTGTCAGACCAACTGCTACACAGAACAATCGCACTGCAACACCCGGGACAACGGTGGCTGCAGTTCTCAGGCTCAGATGTGCGTGCAGGCCTGTGCCGACCAGTGTAAATAATTTAATTCAGTGAAGAATCCCTTAGTTGCCAATGAAAAAGTCTTTGTTTTATCTCGCGTTATTCTCACTTTCTGCCAGCTGTGTCGCCGCCGATCTCTCTTCACAGCAGGTTACTTCTCTGGTTAAAGCCGCGATCGAACCGCTGATGGAGCAGCAGGAGATCCCCGGCATGTCGGTGGCGGTGCTTTACAAAGGCCGGGCGCAGTTTGTGAACTTCGGCGTGGCCGATCTCGAATCACGCCGCCGGGTCACGGAAAACACGCTGTTTGAGCTGGGTTCAGTGAGCAAAACCTTTACCGGTACCCTGGCCGGCGTCATGATCCGCAACGGCGAAATACGCCTTAACGATCCGGTGCAGAAGTACTGGCCGCAGCTGACCGGTGAGCAGTGGCGTCCGGTGCGGATGCTGCATCTGGCGACCTATACCGCGGGCGGCCTGCCTTTACAGTTGCCGGATGATGTCACCGATCAGGCTTCGCTGCTGCGTTTCTATCAGGAATGGCAGCCAGAAGCAGCGCCCGGCACGCTCCGGCAGTACTCTAACGCCAGCATCGGTCTGTTTGGTTCGCTGATGGTGAAGGGTGATTATGAGCAGGCGATGGCGCGAAATGTGTTTCAGCCACTGCGTCTGACGCGCACCTATATCACCGTGCCGCCCTCAATGATGCTGGACTACGCCTGGGGCTATAAAAATGGCCAGCCGGTACGGGTTTCACCCGGCATGCTGGATGCAGAAGCCTACGGCGTTAAATCCACCGCGCGTGACATGCTCACCTTTATGCAGGCGAATGTGGATCCTAACCGCCTCTCTTCGGGGAACGCCGTGCTGCGTAATGCCATTCGCACCGCGCAGGCGCGCTACTTCAAAGTCGGCACTCTGTTTCAGGGACTGGGCTGGGAGATCTACGACTGGCCGGTTACTGCCGATACGCTGATGGGCGACAGCGATAATGGTGTTGCGCTGCAACCCCGCCCGGCGACGCTGCTCAATCCGGTCGGGCCGTCGCAGAGCGCCAGCTGGGTGCATAAAACCGGTGCAACCAATGGATTTGGTGCCTATATCGCCTTTATTCCTGAGAGGAACAGCGGCGTCGTGATACTCGCCAACAAGAATTACCCTAATCCGCTGCGTATAAAGGCGGCGTGGCAGATTCTGCAGGCGTTACAGCAGGAGAGGCCTGAGTAACAGGCATCACGCTTGCTCAGCGACAGGGTAAAGCTGGCACCGCCTGTTCATTTGCGCTAAAATAAAAATCAAATGAACAGGAGGCTGCTATGTCTATCGCCATCTACACACCCGCTCAGCATCGACGCGACAATTCGCTGCTGCATGCCCTTAATCTGCCGGAAACACTGCCGGATGCGCACCAGCGTATTGCGGTCGGGTTCAGCAGCGGCGTGCTGAAACGCACGGCGTCGCTGTCCACCTTTGACGAGGGCTGGCTGTGTCGTCTGGCGGGCATTGATCGCACCACCTACAACCGCAAAGTCAAAGATCCGCAGCAGACCTTTTCGCCCGATCAGAGCGGACGAATCTACATGCTGATCCGCGTCCTCTCTGCCGCCAGCAAACTGTTTCGCGACGACAGGCAGCGTCTGGTGCAGTGGCTGGAAACGCCCGCCAAAGCGCTGGGCGGTAAGAAACCGGCGGAGATGACCACCACGGTGGCGGGGGCAGAAGCGGTAATTAACCTGATTGGCCAGCTTGAGCATGGCGTGATTACCTGATGGCGGTACGTTTCTTTCGCCTGGTGAAGAGTGAGTATGCGATGAGCGCCTTTGATGGTTTTGGTGCCCGCACTTACGGGGGGCGCTGGAATTCCGTGGGAACGGTCTGTGTCTATATGGGATCAAGCCGGGCGCTCTGTGTACTTGAGGCGCTGGTTCATCTCACCATTCAGGATCTGTCACACGACTACTCAATGCTGTCGATTAGCGTACCTGAATCGCTGATTACCGAGCTCTCGCTGGAGGCACTCCCCGATGACTGGCAGGCCGATCCTGCACCATCGTCCACGCGGCAGATCGGTGACGACTGGCTTGCCAGCCCGGATAACGGCCTGGTGCTGAAGGTACCCAGCACGCTGACCGGTGAGTGGAATGCGCTGTTCAATCCCCGTCATCCGGCAGCGGCTGGCATCATCAGTAAGGTGGTGGTGGAGCCATTTTTCTTCGATCCGCGTTTCCGGCTGCAGTAGGGCGCGGATTCGCCACTTTCCTTACCGCAACATCTCTCATCACGCTGGTGCCTGCGATTCCGATAGCGCCTGCGCCGCACAGATCAGCGCCAGATGACTCAGCCCCTGCGGCATATTGCCGCGCCAGCTCTGGCTGCGGACGTCATACATCTCATTGAAGATATCGACGTTACCGTGGCCGTTCAGCGTAGCCAGGATCTCCTGCATCGCCTGTTCTGCCTCATCCGTCTCACCCATCTCTGCCCAGGCTTCCACCAGCCAGAAGGCGCAGGCGAGAAAGGTACTCTCTTCTTCTCTGACCCCGCTGTAGCGGTAGAGCATGGCGCTGCCGTCACCCAGTTTTTGCCGGATCGCACGGTAGGTCGACAGCATCCGCTGCGGGTTGACCGCATTGCCGTAGCCATGAACCAGCGCCAGCGATGCGTCGAGGCGATCGTCACTGCCGGCGTAAAAGAGATAAGCCTGCTGTTGCTCTGACCAGCAGTGCGACTCAATCCAGTCGCGGATACGGTCACGTTCCCGCTGCCAGCGCCCCAGCCAGGTCGGTTCGATATGCTGGCTTTCTGCCAGCGCCACCGCCCGATCCAGCGCCATCCAGCAGGCCATTTTGGAGTGGGTGTAGTGTTGCAGCTCCGGCAGTTCCCAGATGCCACAATCCTTCTGCCGCCAGTGATCGGCGCAGCAGTTCGCCAGCTCGCCCAGCATGCGCGAGGTGGTGATATCCAGCACGTGTCCCGCCTCGATAAAATGCTGCGCGGTGACCAGCATGTCGCCATACATACTGAGCTGCAACTGATCACGGGCATTATTGCCGACCCGCACCGGCTGAGAGTTCTGATAGCCGCTCAGCGGCGGATAACGCTCGGCAGGGACCTCATCACCATTCAGGGCATAGCAGGCGCGCAGCCTGACGCCGTGGCGCATGATAGTCTGCGACAGCCAGGAAAAGGCCGCCTTACAATCTTCCAGCGCTCCGAGATAGACGAAGGCTTTAATAATCAGGCAGGCGTCGCGCACCCAGGCGTAGCGGTAATCATAATTTTTCTCGCCGCCGATCCCCTCCGGCAGCGAGGTGGTGGCAGCAGCAGCCAGCGCGCCGGTCGGGGAGTACCAGAGAAACTTCAGCGACAGGGCAGAGCGCTTCACCAGCGCCGGGTAGCTGCCCTCATAACTCAGGCTCTCCACCCAGCTGGTCCAGCCGGTGTGGCTGGTTTCAATCCGCTGATCGATAGCCTCCAGCGGCGGCACCGCCAGCGGCTCTTTCTCGGTAATCAGCAGCGCGCAGAGCGAGCGGGAACCGGCAGCGGTGCGCAGCGTGGCGCAGACCTGCTCGTCATCCAGCTCTGTGATCTGAATATCTTCACTGGTGCGCAGCATCGCCATGATCTCCGCGATGTGAAACACCTTGCCTTTCTCATTATCGGCCACCCACGGTGAACGGGTTTCGGCGGCGGTGCCGAAGCGCAGGGTGATCGCTAATTCCACTTCACCGCTGACGCCCTCTATGCGGCGAGCCAGTTCGCACCAGGGCAGACGGCCCGCCAGCGTGCTGTTAATCGATTCGGTCAGCAGCACGGTGCCGTCGCGGGTTTCGAAGCGGGTCTCCAGCACGTTGCTGTTATCGCGGTAGCGGCGTGAGACCTGATAAGGCGCACGCGGGACAATCTGGAAGTAGCCACCGAGTCCGGCATCAAGCAGGCGATCAAACAGGGGCTTTGCGTCGAGATTGGGCGCGCACCACCAGTCAATTGAACCGTCCGGCGCAATCAGCGCGACTGAACGGCCTTCACCAATGGCGGCATAATCACCCAGGCCCGCAAAGCCCTCTTTTCTGACCGGCGAATGAAAGATCGGGTTTTCCATAATCTGCTTCCTTATATCACGGTGGCGAGGGCTCTTAAGCGGGGCAAAAGCGGGACAAAAAAATGGCCGCGTTATGCGGCCACCTGAGTGAGACTACAGCGTGCCGGTGCCGCCATCAGAACACCAGACCTGCCCGGAGGAGTAACTGCTCTCGGTTGAGGCCAGGGTAACGTAGAGCGGGGCGATCTCAACCGGCTGGCCCGGACGACCCATCGGTGAGTCGGCGCCAAACTGCTTCACTTTCTCCATCGGCTGTCCGCCGCTGGACTGCAGCACGGTCCAGTATGGCCCTGGCGCGACGGCGTTAACCCGGATGCCGTCGCCACCCAGCTGCTTCGCCAGGGACTTGGTAAAGGCGACGATGGCCGCTTTGGTCTGCGCATAGTCGAGCAGAATATCGCTGGGTTTAAACGCCTGTACGGACGAGGTATTAATAATAGACGCACCACGTGGCAGATATTCCAGCGCCGCTTTGGTGATCCAGAACATCGCATAAACGTTGGTTTTAAACGTCGCGTCAAAATCTTCCGTACTCAGGGTTCGGATGGACTCATTAAATTGCTGACGACCGGCGTTATTAACCAGAATATCCAGGCCACCTAATTTATCGGCTGCCTCTTTAACCAGCTGCTGACAGAATTCTTCAGAACGAATATCGCCCGGAATAGCAAAAACTTTACGGCCTTCCGCTTCGATTAATTTAATCACTTCATCGGCGTCGGGCTGTTCTTCCGGCAGGTAGTTAATCACCACATCTGCACCTTCACGGGCATAAGCGATAGCCACCGCGCGGCCAATACCGGAGTCGCCGCCGGTGATCAGCGCCTTGCGGCCGGTCAGTCGGCCCGTACCGCGATAGCTGGTTTCACCGTGATCGGGAACCGGGATCATTTTGCTGGCCAGGCCTGGCGCCTGTTGTGGCTGGTCCTCAAAAGGAGGTTTAGGAAATTGATCCAGATCGAGCGTCTTGTTAGTTGGTGTAGCCATTGTATGCTCCTTGAACAGAGTTATCTGAGACATTAAGCCTGGCACAAATGTGATATTTGTCACATCTGACTGCTGATTCATTGAGCAGTTAAAACCAGAAGAACTTAATAATGCAGATAAAGCGTAGACAGAAAATCGGCACACTGTGCAGTAGCGTCCGATTATTTTTCAGTGCAGGGGTGAGATATTTAAAGCGAAGCGTAAGAACGGTTGTGGATTATTTCAGGGCGTAATCACATAGCGGCAGAAAATAAAGCAGGGTGGTTAACCGCCGCGTACCGAACCGCGCCAGACCACATCTACCGGATATATTCTGCGCTCCTGCTGCTGTTCATTTTTGGGCATCAGTGTCTCCGGTTGCGCTTCCGTCTCCACCAGCCAGGCAATGGCGTCGCGGGCGAACTGTTCCACCGGCTGCGCAAAGGTCGTGAGGTTGTAAGAGGCCCAGCCCGACTGCGCGATATTATCATGTCCGATGATGCAGAGATCGTCCGGAATACGCAGCGCAAAGCGGTGACGCGCCTCATCCATAAAGCCGCAGGCGAGCAGGTCGGTGGCACAGTAAACCGCGTCAGGGCGAACTTTACGCGTCAGCAGACGCTGGGCCAGAATCTGGCCGCTTTCGTAAGAGGTGGTGCCGAACTGCTCCACCTGGACCGTGACGCCCACTTTCTGCGCTGCGGCCAGAAAATCCGCTTCGCGCTTCAGCAGACTCGGCGTTCCCGCCAGTGAATTGACAAAGGCGATGCGGCTGCATCCCGCCCGCACAAACGCGTTAACCGCCATTTCTGCGGCGGGGCGGGAGTCGAGATTGATACTGAGCGTGCCGGGCAGGGACTCGTCGCGGTTAATCAGCACCAGATGCTGACCATGTTTGTAGCAGAGCCGGGTAATGCCGCTGTCCGGCATGCCGGAGAGAATAATCGAAGCGTCGGCGCGAAAATTAATCGCCTGCTGCAGCGCGGCGGAAACGCGCGCATCGGATCGGTCAGTGTTAATCAGCATCGCCACTTTTCCTGCTTCCTGCAGATACTGGGTCATCCAGCGCACCAGGCTGGCACGGTAGGGCGTGTCCACCTCGGAGGCAATTAAGCAGACGATGCCGCTGCGGTTGCGCACCAGGCCGCGCGCCAGATGATTGACGTGATAGCCTAGTTCCTCCGCCGCTTTCATCACCCGCTGACGGGTAGCATCTGACACGCTGGCCCCTGGTGTAAAGGTGCGGGAGACCGCTGAACGGGAGACGCCCGCCCGGTCAGCCACATCCTGTGCACTCACCACCGCCTTAAGCTGCTGCATGTTCTCTCCTCGCCTGACATTGTCTGCACTGAGTTTGCCTGAAGTTGCAAGGCTGTGCAAAAAATACAGGCGGGCGAAAGGTTTCAAATTTGTGACAGCGACTGACAATTGCTTAACAACTGAATTGACACTGCAGCATGGCCGCCGTACTAATCTGCACACATGTTTGCACGCATGTGCAAAAGCTGGCGCGTCTGCGTCATCCAGCCCAGGAGAACACCATGCGTTATTCCTCTCTGCTCGCTGCTGTAATCGTCTGCCCTATGATGCCTTTTGCTGCCTCGGCGGCGGGCAATCTTAATATGATCTGCTCAGCCGATGTGGTGGTGTGCGAACAGATGACCACGCTGTTCAGCCAGTCCCATCCCGATATTAAACTCAGCATGGTGCGGCTCTCTGCCGGTGAAGCCTATGCCCGTCTCCGCAGTGAGGCACGCAATCCCCGTACCGATATCTGGTGGGCCGGTACCGGCGATCCGCATATGCAGGCCGCCGAAGAGGGGCTGACCCAGGCCTATAAATCGCCATTGCTCGATCAGCAGCAGCCCTGGTCACAAAAAGTGGCGGAGATCTCCGGTTATCGCACCGTGGGCGTCTATGCCGGTGCGCTGGGCTGGGGCTATAACACCAGACTGCTGGCGGAGAAAAAGCAGAAAGTGCCTGCCTGCTGGGCGGATTTGCTCGACCCTGGCTTTAAAGGCGAGATTCAGATCGCCAATCCCAACTCTTCCGGCACGGCCTATAACACCCTGGCGACGCTGGTGCAGATCATGGGCGAAGACAAAGCCTTTGACTACCTGAAGAAGCTCAACGCCAATATCTCGCAATATACCAAGTCCGGCTCGGCACCGGTCAAAGCCGCCGCGCGCGGTGAAACCACCATCGGCATTGTCTTTATGCATGATGCCGTCGCGATGGAAGTGGATGGCTTCCCGATTAAGCCCGTCGCGCCCTGTGAAGGCACCGGCTATGAAATTGGTTCGATGTCGATCATCAAAGGGGCACGAAACCTGGCCAATGCCAAAGCCTGGTATGACTGGGCGCTCAGCGCTGAAGCTCAGTCGCATATGAAAGAGGCGAAATCGTTCCAGCTGCCCTCTAACCGCAAGGCGGAGATCTCTGAATATGCACCGCGCTTCGAGAACATCAGGCTGATCGATTATGACTTTAAAACCTATGGTGACTCAGCAAAACGCAAAGCGCTGCTGGGCCGCTGGGATAAAGAGATTGGTGCCAGCGCACAATAACGGTGGTGCACCCCGGCCACCTGGGCCGGGTCTGTGCCAGCCCGCGGTGGCGTAAGCCTGGTGTCCGCTTCCTGATCGAGGTGATTTATGAATGCGCACAATCGTCGCTTAACCGGCGCGCTGCTGGCGGGAGCCATCGCGCTGACGCTGCTGCCCTGGTATAGCCTGGAGCAGGGCTTCTTCTCGGGTGACTGGCTGTTCAGCTTATGGGGTGATGAGACCAATGCGCCTGCGCTGGGGCAGCTCGCGTTACACAGCTGGCTGGGCATCGCCGTGGCGCTGTGGCTGCTCTCTGCTGCCAGCGTCTTTCTGCCCCCGGGTCGCACCCGCAGCACGCTGCTGCTGCTGTTCAGCTCCTGCGGCATTCTGTTTCTGGTGCTGGAAGGGCATGCCATCGGTTTCAGTGGCTGGAACTGGTTATGGCTGGAGAACCTCGCCGGCCCGCTGGCGCAGGGACAACCGGCGATGGGCGCGGGTGCGCTGCTGCTGCTGACCATATTTTTGCTGATTTTCGCCTTTGCCCTGGCGGAGCGCGGCGTGCTGAAAGGCGATGCCTTTGTGGTGGCATCGATTGTGCTGCTGGTGGCGCTGGTCACGACCTTTGTGCTCTATCCGGTGCTGAGTCTGTTTGTCGCCTCGGTGCAGGATATTGATGGCAGCTTCAGACCGGACGGACTGATTGCCAATATGCAGGATCCCGCCATCTGGAGCCTCGGCTGTTTTACCGGTGGCACCTGCGGCACCGCCTGGCGCACGCTGGGACTGGCGCTGATGACGGCCAGTGGCGCTACGCTGCTGGGACTGGCGTTTGCACTGGCGGCGACGCGCACCTCGCTGCCGTGTAAAAAAGCGCTGCGGATGCTGACCATTCTGCCGATTATCACGCCGCCGTTTGTCATCGGTCTGGCGCTGATCCTGCTGTTTGGCCGCTCTGGCGTGGTCACCGAATCGCTGGCGACGCTGTTCGGCATCGAGCCGGGCCGCTGGCTCTATGGCATGACCGGCATCTGGATTGCCCAGGTGCTCTCCTTTACCCCCATCGCCTTTCTGGTGCTGATTGGCGTGGTTGAGGGCGTCAGTCCGTCACTGGAGGAGGCGTCACAGACCCTGCGCGCCAGCCGCTGGCGCACCTTCTCCCGCATCTCGCTGCCGCTGATGGCGCCGGGGCTGGCCAACGCCTTCTTAATCAGTTTTATCGAAAGCATGGCCGATTTCGGTAACCCGATGGTGCTGGGCGGCAGTCACGGCGTGCTGTCGACGGAGATCTTCTTCTCCGTGGTTGGCGCACAGAACGACCCGAGTCGCGCGGCGGTGCTGGCGATGATTCTGCTGGGCTTCACCCTGGCCGCTTTTCTGGTGCAGCGCGTCTGGCTCTCCGGCAAAAGCTTCGCCACTGTCACCGGCAAAGGCGATGGCGGCCGTCATGTGATGCTGCCGCGTCCGGTGCGCTACAGCGTCTATGGCATGGTGATACCCTGGGGTCTGTTCACCCTGGTGATCTACGGCATGATCATGATTGGCGGCTTTGTGCAGTCCTGGGGGCTGAATAACAACCTGACGCTGGATCACTACATCCGTGCCTTTAGCGTCAGCGTTAATCAGGGGCAACTGGTCTGGAGCGGCGTCGCCTGGAGCTCTTTCTGGACCACGCTGGAGATCGCCCTGATTGCCGCGCCGCTCACGGCCATTGTCGGACTGCTGACCGCCTGGCTGATTGTGCGACAGAAGTTTGCCGGTCGTCAGACCTTTGAATTCATGCTGATGCTGAGCTTTGCCATTCCCGGCACGGTGATTGGTGTGAGCTATGTGATGGCGTATAACCTGCCGCCGCTGGAGATCACCGGTACCGCGATGATCCTGATCGCCTGCTTTGTCTTCCGTAATATGCCGGTCGGCGTGCGTGGTGGTATTGCGGCGATGAGCCAGCTGGATAAAAGCCTGGATGAAGCTTCACTGACGCTGGGCGCAAACAGTTTCCGCACCCTGCGCAAAGTGGTGCTGCCGCTGCTGAAACCGGCTATCAGCGCCGCGCTGGTTTACGCCTTTGTGCGGGCCATTACCTCTATCAGTGCGGTGATTTTTCTGGTCAGCGCCCAGTACAACATGGCGACCTCGTACATTGTCGGGCTGGTGGAGAACGGTGAGTATGGCGTGGCGATTGCCTACTCCTCGGTATTGATAGTGGTGATGCTGCTGATCATTGGCCTCTTCCAGCTGCTGGTGGGCGAACGTCGCCTGCGTCGTGCAACCCAACCGGCAGTGATTATTGCCGCACCCTCTGCATCCACTCTGACTCAGGAGAGAGCCGTATGACGACCATTAACGCCGGATCGGTGGTGTTTGAACATGTCGCAAAGCGTTTTGCCGGTTTTACTGCCGTGCCGGATCTGTCGCTCACCGTAGAGCCGGGTACGCTGGTGACGCTGCTCGGGCCGTCCGGCTGCGGCAAGACCACCACGCTGCGACTGCTGGCCGGGCTGGAGCATCCCACCGCAGGGCGGATTCTGATTGGCGGCAAAGATGTCACCCATCTGCCCGCCAACGAGCGCGACGTGGCGATGGTGTTTCAGTCCTACGCGCTGTTTCCCCATATGAACGCCATCGACAATATTCTCTACGGGCTGCTCTCCTCGGGCATGAACAAACGCGAGGCGCAGGACAGGGCGCGCGAGGGACTGAAGCTGGTGGGTCTGGAGAGTCAGGGGCAGCGGCTGCCGTCGGAGCTCTCTGGCGGACAGCAGCAGCGTATTGCGGTCGCCCGCGCGCTGGTGCTGGAACCGCAGGTGCTGCTGCTTGATGAGCCGCTGTCGAACCTTGATGAGCGTCTGCGCCGTCGGGTGCGCACCGACATCCGCGATTTGCAGCAGCGGCTCGGGTTTACGGCGGTTTATGTGACTCATGACCAGGAGGAGGCGCTGGCGGTATCCGATAAGATTATTGTCATGAAAGAGGGGGATATTGCCCAGCAGGGTGCGCCGGAGACGCTTTACCATTCACCCAATTCGGTCTTTATCGCGGACTTTATGGGGGAGGCGAATATTCTGCCCTGTGAAGTGGAAGAGGCGGATGCGGATGACGCGCTGGTCCGGCTGGGTAATCAGCGCTTCCGGGTACGAGGTGCCGGTGCGAAAACCGGCAGTGCTCAGCTGGCGGTGCGACCGCAGTTTATTACATTGTCCGGTGACGGTCAGGGGGCGCTGCAGGGGGAGATCATTCACAGCACCTGGCTGGGCGACCATATCGAATATGAAGTCGCCACCGAACTGGGCGCGCTGTTCATTATCGATCCGCAGATGGAACAACGTCTGCCGCTTGCCGCCACAGTCGGCGTCAACTTCAAGCCGCAGGGCCTTGCCCTGATTGCCCGTTAATCTGACTAACTCAAGGAGTTCGCATGGAATCGCATGATGAAATAATGGCGCGTCTGGCTTTAGCGGAAGCCGTTGCCCGTGAAGGTGGTGCGACGGCGTTATCTTACTTCAACCGTCGCGAGACGCTGGTGGTGGAGACCAAGTACGATTTGCAGGATGTGGTGTCGATTGCCGACCGTGAAGTGGAGCAGCTGATCGCCAGCCGTATACGGGATGCGTTTCCCGATGATGGCTTTCTGGGTGAGGAGTCAGGCCTGCAGGCAGGACATTCTGACTACACCTGGGTGGTTGATCCGATCGATGGCACCAGCCCGTTTCTCAATGGGATGCCGAGCTGGTGTGTTTCCGTCGCGGTGCTGCGCGGCGATGTGCCCGTCATCGGGGTGATTTTCGCGCCGACCTATCAGGAGTGCTACGTGGCGGCACTGGGGCAGGGCGCGACGCTCAACGGTCATCGTCTGCAGGTCGATCCCACACGCACGCTGCAAAACCACGTTACCGGTTTTGGTGCCAACAGCTATGTCAGCCCGCAGCAGGTAGGCGAGATTGTGGCAGCGCTGCTGTCGGCAGGCGGTAACTTTATCCGTATTGGTTCCGGCGCACTGATGCTGGCCTGGGTTGCCGCCGGTCGGGTTGTGGGTTACTACGAACCCTATATGCACGCCTGGGATTGCCTGGCGGGTTACTGCCTGGTGAAAGAGGCGGGCGGCTGGTACCACCCGTTTAACACCGAAGGCGATCGCATCACTAAAGGCGCGCAGGTACTGGCCGTGGCACCGGGTGCCGAAGCGGATCTGCGGCGCATTGCCGGTTTATAATTATGTGACGCTGTCACGCTGATTGCGCTGCGGTCAGCGTGATGCCTCAGGCCGTAGCGTTTTGGTCAGATAGTGACGCTGCATACCGGTTTGCGGAAAATCGGGCAGGGACATCTGCGGCTGATAACCCTGTTTCTGATAAAACGGCAGGGCCTGAAAACTAAAGGTATCCACCAGCGCATAGAGACATCCCATCTTTTCCGCCTCCTGCTCTGCGGCTTCCAGCAGTGCGCTGCCCAGACCACTGCCACGGAGCGTTTCGTCCACCCAGAGATAATCGATACAGAGCCAGTTTCCTTTGCGTGCGGCGATCACTCCCCCGCGCAACATTCCCTGTTCGTCCCTGTGAGAAACCGACAGCGGTCCCCAGTTATCGCGGCTGATAAATTGCCGGTTGTAAGCTCCCAGTCCTGCCAGCAGTTCTTCCCTATCGTCGTCGTTGACCTGATGGGTAAGGGTAAATGTGCTCATCCTCGTCCTCTTTTAATCGTGGCTCCGGTTTATCCTCTTCAAAGGATAATTGTCATATTATCCGCTAAAGGGTATAAAGTGATTATTATCCTTTGCAGGGGTTAAATGGTATTTTATACCCTATCGAGGATAATATACCTGCGCTATGTTTACAGCCTGTGATCCAGAAGGAGTCACCCCATGATATACAGCCCGCTACAGCTGGCAAACCGGCTAAAGCTCATTCGTCAGCGCAATGGCTGGACCCAGAGTGAGCTGGCGAAAAAGGTCGGCCTGAAACAGGCTACCATCTCTCACTTTGAAAATGCCCCTGACAGCACCTCGCTGGCAACGCTGTTTAAGCTGTTACAGTCGCTGGAGCTGAGTCTGGAAGTTCAGGAGAAAGAGGAGGCCAGTGCGCCTCAGCTGCATGATGAGGATGAGTGGTAATGCAAAGGCTGATTGCGTGGATGAACGGCGAGCGGGTAGGCGTACTCACCCGCCAGCGAAACGGCGCTCATGAGTTTCAGTATGATACCGCCTGGCTGAGTAATCCGCTCTCCAGGGCGCTGTCACTTTCGATGCCGTTGCAGGTTAAAGCGATCACCTCACACGCCGTGATTAACTTCTTCGATAACCTGCTGCCGGATAGCCCATTGATTCGCGACAGAATCGTGGCGCGTTACCAGATTAAATCCCGTCAGCCGTTTGATCTGTTGCAGGAAGTGGGACGTGACAGCGTCGGGGCAACCATGCTGCTGCCGCCCGA
Source organism: Pantoea pleuroti (assembly GCF_014156615.1). Lineage (NCBI taxonomy): Bacteria > Pseudomonadati > Pseudomonadota > Gammaproteobacteria > Enterobacterales > Erwiniaceae > Pantoea > Pantoea pleuroti. The sequence continues at coordinate 446,369 of NZ_SBFD01000001.1, forward strand.
TATGCCACTGCCCGCACTGCAGGCCCGCTATGAAGTGCTGGATGAAACCCGGCTGGAAAGCGTGCTGTCGGCCTATCAGTCAGATATCCCGCTGGGGATGCTGCGTGAAGAGACCGATTTCCGCATCTCGGTCGCGGGGGCGCAGGAGAAAACTGCACTGCTGCTGACCGATGAAGGCTGGAGCATTCCTGCCGGTGCCACGCCCACCTCGCACATCATTAAGCTGCCGATCGGAGAGATTAAACAGCCGGCCGCGACGCTGGATATGCGCGAAAGTGTGGAGAATGAGTATCTCTGTCTGGCGCTGGCCCGTGCACTCGGTATCGACGTGCCGCAGGCAACGATTATCCGTGCCGGACAGATGCGCGCCCTGGCGGTAGAACGTTTCGACCGCCGCTGGTCACGCGATAAAACCCGGTTGATCCGCCTGCCGCAGGAGGATTTCTGTCAGGCGCTGGGACTGCCATCTTCAACCAAATATGAGTCGGATGGCGGGCCGGGCATTGCGGAGATCATGCAGATACTGATGGGATCGAGCAACGCCATCGAAGATCGCTATCGCTTTATGATGTTCCAGGTGTTTCAGTGGCTGATTGGCGCAACCGACGGTCACGCCAAGAACTTCTCACTGTTTATTGAGCGCGGCGGCAGTTATCGACTGACTCCCTTTTATGATGTGATCTCCGCTTACCCGGTACTGGGCGGCACCGGTCTGAACAAGCGAGCGCTGAAACTGGCGATGGGTCTGCGTGCCACTAAGGGGAAGAAGACAGAGATCGACAAAATCTTCCCGCGCCATTTTATCGCCACGGCAAAAAGCGTCAGTTTTGATCGTGACAGTTTGCAGCAGATCTTCGACTTCTTTATTAAGGCCTTTCCCCAGGCGGTGGTCTCGGTGCGCGATGCTTTGCCGCCAGGTTTCCCGCAGCACATCGCCGACGCCATTTTCAGTCATTCACTGATTATGCTGGAGCGGCTGCGGCACAAAGAGTGATGGCGCTTATGAGCTGGCAATATCCTGAAAAACCTCTCCTTCTGTGTATGGCTAAAAGCCTGTCGGCTATGCTTATCTGACAGGCTTAACAGGAGAGTCATGGTATGGAAGTGTCCGGGATGTGAAGGAGAGGCGTTTGTGTACGCCACGCGCGACGTCAGTCTAAATACGGGTAATCCGGAGGACGTTGTGCCAGATGTGAAGGGCGATCACTGCATCCGCTGTGGAGCAGTGATTATGAATGCCGGAACGTCGGAGTTATATCCCGAAAAGGCTGAAGCGCTGGAGAATGCAGGCGTGCCCATCAAATAACATAGAGAGCCCGCTTAGCGCGGGCTTTCTTGACTCTGTTACAGGGGGATGTCCATCTTTTGATAACACGCAACGAGTAAGTTGTGTGATTGTGGCACCCTACAGGGTAATCCTCAGGTTTACCCTGGGAACGGAAATCAAACCCCGTCAATCTGGCCACCGGAGTGCGTTATGGATGCCAATCGCTATGCCCTGGAAACAATCCCGTCACCGCCAGTATTTCCCGGTGCTGCCAGCCCTGTGATGTCTGATGAAACACTGCATCGCCGTCTGGCCGCCATTATTGAGCGGATGCAGCAGCAGCAGATTGCGCAACTGATTATCTATGCCGACAAAGAGCACGGCAGCAATTTTGAATATCTGGCGGGATTCATTCCGCGCTTCGAGGAGGCGCTGCTGGTGGTGACTCAGCAGGGCAAACTCACCTATATCATGGGTAATGAGAACCTCAAGCTGGTGCCGTTTGCCCGCAATCCGGGACGCTGCCTGCATGCGGCGGTCTTTTCTCTGCCCAACCAGCCCATGCGCGGGGAGCAGCCCCTGGCTCAGCTGTTAACAGAGGCGGGAATTGTGGCGGGAGAATGCACCGGGCTGGTGGGCTGGAAGTTATTTACCGGCAGGCAGCCAGGGATGTTTGATCTGCCGCAGTTCATCTATGCCGCGGCGGCGCAGGCAGCGGGCGGCGATGCGCAACTGGTAAACGCCACCGGATTGTTTATCTCGCCTGACAACGGTGCACGCTGCGTTAACTGCGCCGATGAAGTGGCGTTTTATGAGGCGGGGGCCAATCTTGCTTCAACCGCGATGCTGGCTGCGCTGGATAGCGTAGCGCCGGGTGTCACAGAGAAGGCGTTAGGCGCACGTCTGAACGCAGAAGGGCAGCCAAACACGGTGGTGACGATTGCCGCGACCGGCGACCGTTTCGCCCAGGCCCGGCTCTATCCGTCTGATAAACGGATTGCAACAGGCGACAAGCTTTCTCTTACCACCGGCTACAAAGGCGGGCTGACCAGCCGCTCGGCATACGTGGTCAGTGACGCTTCTGAGTTACAGTGTAACGTATCCGACTGGCTGACCCGGCTGGCTATCCCCTATTATCACGCGGTGGTCAGCTGGCTGGAGCAGTTGCGGATCGGGATCAACGGCGGCGAACTCTATTCGCTTATCGAAACGGTTCTGCCGAAAGCGCAGTATGGCTGGCATCTTAATCCGGGGCATCTGGTGGCTGACGAGGAGTGGCTAAGCTCGCCCATCTATCCCGATTCAGCCGTGACACTGAAAAGCGGTATGCTGCTGCAGATCGATATTATCCCGTCGGTGCCGGGTTATGGCGGCTGCAGTATCGAGGATACGGTCGGTCTGGCGGACGCGGCATTGCGTGATGAGCTGGCGTGTCGTTTTCCCGATCTCTGGCAGCGAATGACTCAGCGCAAAGCGTACCTGACAGACGTGCTGAGGATTGAGCTTGCTGAAGAGGTGATTTTGCTGTCGAACACGGTAGGCTATCTGCGCCCTTTTTTACTGGATAAGCGCCGTGCGCTGGTGCGCCAGCAGGGGATTAACCGGCCTGATGCGGCCGGTAATAATTTGTAAAATTTAACTGAGAGTAAAACGCAGGCGCTTCTGTCAGGATACGCGCCTCAGAAAGTTCCTGGTTGCTCTCATTCGATGAAATGGTTTACCAAAAACGCGGTTTTGTTTGCCTGCAAAACCTCCCTTGCCGCGTTTATCGCACTCTCTGTGGCGCTCATTCTTAACTTCGAAAAACCCGCCTGGGCGCTGACCACGGTGTTTGTCACCTCGCAACTCTATGCAGCATCGACCGTCTCGAAATCGCTGTTTCGCCTGCTGGGCACGCTGCTGGGCGGCATCTTTATTCTGCTGATTTACCCCGAAACGGTGCAGTCGCCAGTGTTATTCAGCCTGGGCGTATCGCTGTGGGTGACGGTTTGCCTCTGGCTCTCTCTGCATGACCGCACGCCGAAGAGCTATATCTTTATGCTGGCCGGCTACAGCGCGGCGATTATGGGCTTTCCTGACGTGGAGTCACCGTCGGCAATCATCAACACCGTAGTTTCACGTATTGAGGAGATTACGCTGGGCATCCTTTGCAGCACGCTGGTTCACCGGCTGGTGTTTCCGGTTTCGATGCATCATCTGCTGGGGCAGAGCGTTAATCTCTGGTTTCAGAACGCGCGCAAACTCTGTGATGAATTGATCAGCGGAGTGGCAAAGAACAAATCGCTGGAGCGGGAAGATATCCTGATTCAGATGGCGGGTTATCCGTTGAATGTTGAAACGCTGCTGACCCACTGCGTCTATGAGGGCGAAGCGGCGCGTAATGTCATCCGTCTGGTCAGCGTACAGTATCAGCATCTGACTTATCTGCTGCCGACACTGACCGCGATTGAGTCACGGCTGGGTGTGCTGGCCGAACTGAATATTCGTTTTCCGCCGTGCGTCACCGACATGTTTCAGCAGTTTCTGTTGTGGCTGCATCACGACCGGATTAACGATATTGCCGGACTACGTGAAGCGATTGCTGCCAGTCAGGCAACCCTGGAACACGAATGGCGGGCAGGGCTGCTGGCAACCGAAGAGAGCCTGCTGCTGATCGGGCTGCTGGAGCGGCTGGCTAACTTTGTGCGCATTGCCGATGCTTATGAGAATGTCAGTGCGCGCGCAGGGGATCTCTACAGCCACGGGGATGGGGCGGCGATCCGCAATATCCGGGAACACCGGCATATCGACAAGGGACTGTTACGCCTGTCCGCGCTGACGGCATTTCTGGCGACTTTCCTCTCCAGCCTGTTCTGGATCGGCAGCGGCTGGGCCGATGGGGCGAATGCACCTCTAATGGCGGCGATCATCAGTTCATTTTTTGCTGGTGTCGATTCCCCGGTAACGCCAATGAAGCTGTTCGTGAAAGGGGTGATGATTGCGCTGGTGGTCAGCCTGTTCTACATCGCTTTTCTGATCCCGCAGGCCAATACCTTACAGGCGCTGATGATCATACTGCTGCCCGGTCTGATGCTGCTGAGCCTGGTCATTGCTAATCCGGCGACCAATCTGGTGGGGCTGAGTGTCGCCATTCAGATCCCCGGTTTTATCGGCTTAAGCCATCACTATGTCCCCAATCTGATCGTCACGCTGAATGCGGCCATCTCCTCGATGGTGGGGATTATGTTTGCGGTGGTGCTGACGGCGTTGATTCGCAACAAACGGCCGTCATGGATCGCCAGAAGAGCGGTGCAACGGGGACTGCGCGATCTGTTAGGGTTTATTAAAATGGTGGAGCGAAATTCCGCCACGCTACTGTCACGGCAGCAATTTATTGCGCGGATGCTCGACCGGGTGAATATCATTCTGCCGCGTAAAAGGCTCGATCCGGTGCCGGATATCGTGGTGGGGGGCTATCTGATTACTGAAACCTGGCTGGGCGCCAACTGTTATGACTTCTACGCACGTTATCGTGAGGTGCTGGAGAGTCATCAGATTGATAGTGGTCAGATGTTTCACGAGCTGGCGCTATACCTGAAGCGCAAGATGAAGTCGCTGCAGTTAGCACCACATCAGGATCTGCTGGAAGAGCTGGATCTGTTGCTGCTAAGACTGGAGCCGATCGCCCGACAGGAGAGTGTGGCTGTTGCGCCCTTAATCCATCTGTTTAATATTCGGGTATCACTGTTTCCACATCAACGCTGGCCAGATTAACCCGGTATAACAGGACTGGCTGGTGGGGCTAAGAGAGCGCTTGCCGGGACCAAAGCGGATGACAGTATTTTAGTTACATCATACATTAGCTTTTATTTAGATAAGAAGTCACGCAGCGTGCCTGTTTATCATGTCTGACAGGAAAATAAGATCAGCTGAGTGGAAAGGTTGGTTGGTTGGTAAAAATGGCCAGCAATGGCCTGAGCGTGAAGCGCAGGCATTATACCGCTTTTAATTCAGTCTGTTACATTTTCAATTCTCTAGCCAGACACGCCTGGTTGATACCGGCCATAAACGCGTCCCGATGCGCCAGAAGCCTGCAATAAGAGCAGGGCGCGCGCATCTCAATGCACGAAAGCAGGGTGCATGCAGGAAACGTTCAACGGTAATAACTCAGCTGTTATCCTGCGGCTGGAGCTGATAAATCCACGCACTGTATTGCCGATTATCCTCGGCAGAAACACAAACCTCGACGCGATCATAGCCATCTTCAAATGCATCCAGCATCGGCCAGTGGGCATCCAACTGGTCGGAGAGAAACAGATAACCCGGCACGTCGGGGCCATGCTCATCCAGAACGATGCCCGGAAAATCAGCCGCTGCGCCCCAGCCGCGCTGATAGAAGGTGCCGTTCACCGAACCGGCCAGCCATTCTCCGCCAATATTTTCCAGGATATGGGCATTCTCACGGCCCGGACAGAGCGTGCCATAGACAAATAAGCGTTTCATTTTTTCTCGTCGTTGAAACAGTGGAAGCCAGCAACTTTAACGTGACAAAAATGGATTGTCTTGCGGAACTGCCTCTTCAGCTTCTCAAAACGCCATGCGTAGGTAAATTCTGCGTACTGCCAGCCCCATCAAATGCGCAGAATTCATGTAGCGACGCCCTGGACTGCCGCAAAAGGTCGGTTTAAGTGCCATCTGCCTGTCAGCAGAGGGCACTCACGTCCTGTTACTTCAAGGTTGTCGTGTAATTAACCGGAACCCCCTGGTCATTGATCACCGCATAACTCACTGACTCACCGGGTTTAGGCGGAGTGTGACTGTCAATGTAAGCATCAGATTGTGGGGCAAGAGTGAGATTTTTTATTGATTGCTGACCTTCAGAATAGACATTCATGCTCATGAACCAGGGAGTAGGGTTGGTTATGGCGATTTTATTCCCCTTTACCGCGAAACGGAGCTTTTCCGGATCGGTGGTCAGCGGGGCGTTTAGTCCCTCAGGCCGTATAAAGATTTTTAGCCGGATTCGCAGCGGTAACAACACTTTACGTTCAGCCGCGTTAAGCTCTTTTTTCAGCGCAGGGATCTGATAAATATTTAACCAGTAGAGGCTCTCTTTGTCCGCGGGCAGCGCCTGACGTGAAGTGAGTACCAGACGCAACGATCGCATTTCTCCTGGAAACATTTTTACAACCGGCGGTATGACTATGACAGGCGTAATGCTGGCGTCGGGTGAGAGAGTCAGATCACCGTCATCTGTCCAGATTTGCAAATACGTTTCGTTTTCGCCGCTGTTGACGACGTTAACCGACTGAGTCAGATCCGATTGATTGAAAACGATCCGGGTTTTATCCACATTGACCACCGCCCAGACGCTGAATGAGAGCAGGACGCCAGATAGCACTACGACGTTACTGAAAACTGACCACAACCTGTAACTGCGCATTGACTGTTCCTGCTGTAATAGTTTGCCCGCTGAGCGCTTCAAGAGAGGCGGTGAAATCACCGCTGTAAATATCAGCGCCTCCTGAGGAGATTTGCGACGTTAAATCTTTATAGGCATACCAGCCACGGCTGTTGCCCGTGCCCGTCACTGTTCTGTCAGGCAGTAAGTTGAGCGCCATATTATGACTGTCATAAATTTTTATACCGACGCCGGAGGCGGCAGCGCTGCTACCATAGCGGCTATCCAGCAGCCAGGTTAATCCGCCGCCAGCCGTCGTCAGCCCCAGATTTCTTGCCTGCGTCACCGCATTTGACTGGTTAACGAGAAAGCCCATAGCAACATTTGCTGACGTGATCGTCGATGTACTGATGCCGGAGATGGCACCGGACTCACACTGGATAGTGATATTAAAAGGAGCCTGACTTTTCCCGCCCACTGCAAGAGTATTCACGCTTACGGTAGGCAGCAGCACCACCGAAGGATAATCCTGCACTTCGCATAGCGCGCCACGCACATAGGTGACATTTGAGAAGGTGCTCCAGGCGGCGGGCCAGTTACGATAAAAACCATACCAGTAAGAGAGACTATCCTGGCCCACTTTCAGATTATTGGTATCCAGGCCTGGTCCTTTAAAAGCAATATATCCGCGAGGTTGTGTCCAGTTGTCCACATAGCGATTGCTGTTGCTGGCGTAATAGCGCGTAGAGTCTATTTTAAACATTTCATACAGCACATTGCTGAAAGCACTGGCCGGAATATAAATATAGGTGCCATCAGAATACCAGTCACTGGCTGTCAGTTGTCGGGCTTTCCAGTAGCGACTGTAATATTCGCCAGTTGTAAGGTTAGTTAGCCTGACGGCCACATTTGCAGCGACATCATAATAGGCGCCGTCCACTTCAGAGGTAATATATTGACCGGCATAGGGGCTGTCGCCATTGGTGGCATACATCTCATACAAACTGTCTGCATCTGCCACGGCGCAGCGATAAAGAATCTGGTTAGCTGAATAGGGAACATTGCTGGCCGATGAAAGAAAGCTGCCTACCGAACTGGCCAGCAGTGTGCCAGAGGGCTGAAAGGTCTTTCCGCTATTGATGCTGATCACAGATGGCAGGCCCACATTCCCTGAGCAGGTGTCGCAGGCGCCGGTCCAGTTTGCGGCGGTATAGCCTGCTGCAATCGCGCTTTGAGACAACGAGGACGTGGCGGTAACAACGCTGCAATTAGCCCAGACGGGTACATTGAACAGCAATAATAAGATATACAGGAAATATTTTTCGATTCTCACACGTTTAACCCTTATGGCAGACAGCATCCAGGCGAACAATATTCTCATTCACGCGACCGGTTATTTGATAATTAACAAAACATGTTTTATTGCCCTTATATTCCCAGTTTACCTTTAAGGTTCCAGAGTCATGCGGTACACGTGCATATAATTGCCCACCCTGGCCCACAATACCTATCACGGTATTATCAGCATCACGGACCTCGGTGCCCATTGGCGGGATTTCATGATCTTCATTTTTGAGCGCGATTAAGACGGCCTTACCCTGCAGCGTGGCAAAATTAATTCGGGTAACGGAACCGGCATAGGGCACAACGCGCTGGCTTCCGCCGCTTAATTCGGCATCAGCATTCATATAGCGTGTATCAAGGCTGACGGTGTTGGCCTGATATGGCGTCAGCGACGGCAGGATAGCGTAACCAAAATGATCAATGACGGCACCCTGTCCATTGCGTACACTGGCGCCCTGGGCACCATCCGCATGGATCAGCGCAAAAGTGTCGCTGGTATAAGGTCCGGCGGTAATGCCGCCGCGATGAATCAACAACGTACCAGAAAGCCCTAATCCAGCCTGGCGATAATTATCCCCCTGACCATAATTCGCTCTGACCGCGCCTGCGCGCGTATTCTGCTGAATATTTCCGCCGAACGAGACACGGTGGCCGCTATTACTTTGCGTATTTTCGGTTCCACCGTACAGGGACCAGGATCGCTGGTTGTTCTCGCCAGATGAACCGGTCAGTGAGAGAGTTGAATTGCGCGTTTCTTTAGACTGATTGTAGTTATAGGCCACTGAGGTAGTGTGATTGCCCCAGTTCAGCGGAACCGAGACATTCAGTGAAACGGTATTTTCGGTATATTTCTCGCGGTATGAGTTATCACCATCGTCCAGGTTCAGCCCGAAACGATCATAATTCCAGGTAGTACGCTGACGGGCAACGTTGAGACTGTAACTGATGTTATTCCAGCTGTTGCTGTAACCTAACTGAAGCTGAGTAATACGTGACCGGTTATTATAGTAATCTGCCGTGCTGCCGCTCAGGCTGATTAAGCCATAATCGGCCATTGACTGACTCAGGGTCACAGAAAAATTATTACGCTGATGCAGCGTATCTGAATAGTAACTGATGCCATTGTCCTGCTGGCGCCGAACGCCCAGCACATCCTGCAGGTCGCGATAACCGCTGGTTGAGTAACGATAGGCGGCCAGGACCAGGTTGGTGCCGGTTGCAAAGGTTTTGCTGTAGCTCAGCTCGGCGCGCCATCCCGAAGCATTTCTGTTCTGTGCGACCTTTGCATCAGAAAAGGTGGTGTTTAATCCCACTGCGCCCACTGCCGAAGTCCAGACACCGCCAAGCAGCCAGGCCTGATAGTCCTGAGCTAGCCGCGATCCTGCCGTAGCGGTCAGTCGGTTACTGATACCGCGCTGCAACAGCCCTTCGAAGAAGGTGTTATTAACTGAGTAGAATTGCCGTACCCGACCTAGTGCAACCGAGTAATGCCAGTTTCCCGGCCTGACCGAATCAGGAACGGAGGCATAAGGAACGGTAAACGAGGACGTTTTGCCATTGGCTTCAATAATCTCAACATCGAGATCGCCCTGGCTACGGGTATTGTACAAATCGTTGATAACGAAGGGACCAGGCGCCACGCTGGTCTCATAAATAACGCGATTCAGTTGCCTGACGATAACCCGGGCACTGGAGGAGGCCACACCGCGAATTTCGGGCGCATAACCACGCCGGCTTTGCGGACGCATCCTTTCATCGGTAGTGAGCTTAATACCATTATAAGAAAGGCTGCCAAACTGCGAACTTTCTGTATAGCTGTCGCCCAGTGTCAGCAGACTGTTCAGCGGTTCAATGGGGCGCTGAAGCCAGGTTCTGACCGTTGTGTAGCGAACATCGCTGCCGGTAACGTTATTGTCGATAAACCGCAGATTGCCCTGATGGCGCAGCTGCCAGTTATCAATATTAGTGCCCGCCGTGATGCCACTCCAGAGATACTGGTATCTGTAACCGGAAGCGGTATTTTCCGTCCAGCTATAATTGGTGTTATGCCGGATGAAAAGGGCGGAGATCCCTTTATCCCATTCGGCGACGGGAATATTTCCCCTGGGCAGATGAATTAACTCCGCATCCGGAATGGTGAACTGCAGCCGCAGTGAAGCCTGATCAAATTGCCAGCGAGCCGCTGATGACCAGTGACGCAAGGGCTGACAGCCCTCGCTGGCTGAGGATTTATTCAGTGACTTAAGGCTTAATGATTCAGCCACCTTCAGCGGGAGACAAGGTTCTATCGGCTGACCTTTCTCTGCTGACAGAAAGTTCAGGGTGACGCCGCTTTTAACCAGCTTATTGTTAACATAGATATCGACATAATAGTTGCCGGGGGCGATAGTCTGATGGTTAAACTGATCAATATTCTGGCCAAAGGCGGAACCTTTAAACAGCGAAGGATCGAAATAGTATTCATCAGCGTGTCCATACGTTGAAAAAGTAAATGATGCACAGAGAGGCAAAAAAAAGATGCGGATATTACCTGCCTGCAATCGGATAGTCTTCACTGACTTTAGCTCCCTGGTCATTCATTGCTGAAAGAGAAATCACGCTATTAGCTGATAAAGAGTGCGTTGCCGGTTTACACCTGACTACTTTTTTGGCAAAGGGCGCAATCATTTCGGCTTCGCAGGCTATTTTTTTGCCTGCTGTTTTTATTGAAACCTCTGTAAGTGAGAGATACCAGGGTTGAGTGTTGTTGATTTCAACTCCCTCTTTTTGCATCGTTACTTTTACACCGTCGAAAACATTAACCGGCTGACCAATCGCTTTAGGACGATAAAAGAGTTTCATGCGGTTACGTAACATTAAAACAATACTGTTACGGCCTGATTCCACCTGAATATTACCAGGGGGGATCTGCAGGGAGTTGAACCAGTAAATCGTCTCGCGATCCTGTGGTAATGAGACATTAGGTATGAATCGGATTCTTAAAACCTGGCCGGTCAGGGGCTGGATCCGAAACAGCGGTGGCGTGATAATGAAAGGTACGTCACTCTTATCGCCAGGTTGCGAATCCATATTGCCATTATCAAGCCAGGCCTGAATGACATAAGGAATATTATCGTTGTTCTTTAACTGAACATCGACGGAGAGAGCATTACCCGGATAAATAATTCGGCTGCCAAGAATAGTGACGCTTGCCTGGACGTTATCCGAAATAAACGTCATCAAAAAAATCAGTATTACCATTTTTAATGGGAACAGCATAATGCGCGAATACATGTCGGATATCTCAAGCGTGGCGTGCGTATCTGGCTATCCAGATACGCACGAAAAATATTACTGGTAAGTCACGGCATATTGCAGTGATGCGGTAACGGTACCCGCCGTTGGCGTGCCTGATGCGTAATAACGGGCAGAGTAGGTGGCAGAGCCAGAAGTTTCACCGGTCTTAAGTGTCAGATCACCGCTGCCGGTATAACCACTGGTCAGATTAACCACCGCATCTTTCGGATCGAGGATTTGTACCTCAACATTTTTTGCGGTTCCGGTGTTAGATAAATTACCGGCAGCGCTAACGTTATTCCCCACAAACACCGTCGAGATTTTGGTGGCAGAGGTACTGTCCCCGGCGCAGCCGCTAACGCCTACGGTGAAGGTGGTATCACCCGCAGTTGCACCAGAGGCAGCAAGGTCCGTAGTACTGACCGTTGGCAGCAGCACGACAGGGGACGCATTGTTGCCATTTACGGAAACAGAACAGGTTTCAGTGGTCACTTCTCCCTGAAAGTTGATGGTGTTATCTGAAGCTGCAAACACACTGGCTGACACCAGCCCGGCACTCATTAACACAGCAAGATTAAGCGTTCTGAATTTGGTGTTCATTTAATACTCCTTTATCATAATTATGCGGAAAATAACTGGTTGAGGCTGATGCCCATTTTCCGGCGAATGGCATCTTTGATGTTATAAACACGCTTGACTTCAACTCCCATTTCTCTGGCAATAATCGGCAGTGACAGCCCGTTCATCGCCAGATCAAGGAACCGAACTTCATCCTGTTTAAGTGCATTGACTTTTTTCCTGACCTCGCCTTTTAAACCGAAATAACAGCCCTGGATTTGTCTGTTTATCTCCTCCAGAGACAAATCGGCATAAATCACAGTTTGTATACGCAGGTCCTCTTTTTGCCAGTACGCCGCAAGCGGCTCCATATGGCGATCACTGACGATAATCAGCATTAATCCCGTATGTTTCAAATACTCAATCCAGTTGCTATTGGTAAAATACCTGACATTTTCTCTTGAGAAGTCAACGAATACACAACCTCTGCAAAAGAGACTCTCATATTTTCCAGCGACCATGCTGAGTATGGATGAAGAGAAAAAATGATTTCCTCCCGGCCATGTGGTGATTTTTTGCAATGGACATCTGCTATAAATGTCTGATGCGCGATGGGTGAGATCACAGCCATATTTACAACTGGCGCAGCGAATTTCCTCTCTGGTTATCTTTATCATAATATTTTGGCGTTGTTGCGAGAGTTGTGATTATTTTATCGATAAAAATCTCCGCATTTCAAGGCGATGAAAATTATCCGCTATTTCCTTCATTCAGATTTTTCTTAAGGAGCCACCTCCACGGGCGGGAGTAATATTTGTTGAAAATTCGGGACAAAAAAGACGACGACTCCCACAGCAACACTGAGAGACCAGGATTTTTTTACGTCCGTTAGGAATATTTCGCAAATATCGCCACTTTGATCAATAAAAATTCCGCACTCAAAGCTAAATATGAGTGAATTTTGATCAGAGATAAATCTTGTATTTAAGAATCACTGTAATGGCTTTGATAAGTTATTTCTTTACTGAATCTATTAGTACTTACCCCCTTATTCCATTGAAACGATGTGTATTTTAAAGAGGTTTAATAAAAAATTAGCGACGATATTTATAGCTCATATAACATTTAATTAAGAAAAATCCTGGTAACAAAGATGTTAATTGACACTCTTCCTATAAATATTGATCTAAATCAGTTATTTAGTGTATGGGAACATCACTATTTTGGGCAGTGTCATTAAAAGAAAAGAGATCTATATTTATTTCTTTCCCGGGGATTATTATTCAGATTTTGTATGCGAATAATCATTCTTGCTGTGCGAAATTTACGTTCTGCTTTTTTGTCAGATTATAATAAAAGACAAGGTAGTTAATGGATGACAGGACAGAGCAGGGACGTTACACCTCATTTTGTGTGTCGCTGATAGTGCTGAAAACGACCGGATGTCACTGACTCTTATTTTCAAGGCTCAGGGCAAAAGCATCACTGCGTTACGGTGACAGCCGTGCAATCGCAATGCGAATAGCTGGTATGAGTCCGGCTGACCAGACAGCCAGCAGAAAGCTGACTCAGGCTTTTTTGATCATTACAGGATTAACCTGGCAAGGAACGGAGTAAAGAAAGCGTAGCTACACGGGGACGCGTTTACGACAATTTAGTGGTACGCACGGCAGACAACGAGGATGAACATAAGCGGTGATGCATAGACGCCTCTACAGCATTTTTGTGGACGACAGCCCTGATGAATGCGCTAATTTTCACGTAGCGACGTCACTGCTTAAGTGAGTAGAGAAACGGTCAGAATGCGCAGCAGTGCATCCAGCCAGCCGCAAAGGGCGAAGTCGTCATTGCATCGTCCGGCTGCAAATCTCCGATATCAGGTTTGTTGATGAGAGGATAGCGTGTAGAGTCACTGAAGAAGATGTCCCGCAGGGAAAGCCATGCTGAATAACATAGCATCACATTATTTCAGTTTCGGAACAGAGTAAGCGACAGTAACAAGGTCAGGCAGACATTGTGATCTTTTCTGACAGATTTTGCTGTACAGAGGAAAACAGTCAGGATCAGCCCAAAATGGTGAGCAGACCATACAATAGTGCATCACGCTCCCGATCATAATCAATGTGCGCATAATGTATATTATGTTAAATAAGATATTAACAGTGCATTTATCGCCCTGGATTCTGCTCCGTTCTTTCCTGGTATTCCACCAATGGCACTGCCCTGCGCTTTCGAACTGATTCCTTCAAACTTACTGCCTGAAACCAACCCCGGACGACGATTCGGTCCGGGGTTGGTTTCATGACCGGTCAATTATTTGAGATGCGAATGCAACTCTTCACCCGCCTGATTAATAGCTGTTATGACCGTGGGTTCCTGACTTAACGCGTTCAGCAAACCGTAATCATGAATCATGCCATTGTAGCGCGTCACGGTAACCGGCACGCCTGCTGCATCCAGCTTACGACCGAACGCTTCACCTTCATCACGTAACACATCCAGCTCCGCAGTCTGAATCAGCGTTGGCGGCAGCCCCTTCAGCTGTTCAGTCGTGGCGCGCAGCGGTGATGCCAGGATGTTATTACGATCTTTTTCCGAAACGGCGTAGTTATCCCAGAACCACTTCATCATGTTTTTCGTCAGGAAATGACCGTCAGCAAATTGATCATACGACGCGGTGTCGAAACGCGCATCGGTAACCGGCCACAGCATCACATCCTAACGGATGGCCGGCGTTTTAAATTGTTTCGCCTGCAAGGCTACCGCCGCCACCATGTTACCGCCGACGCTATTACCAACCAGCGCAAGACGTTTTCCGTCAACGCCAATTTCAGCGCCATGTTCGGCGACCCATTTAGTGGCTTCATAGGCCTGAGTAATTGCCACCGGGAAATGGGCTTCTGGTGATGGTTGATAATTGACAAATACCGCAGCAGCGCCGGATGCATTCACCATGTCACGTACCAGTCGCTCATGGGTCGGAAAATCACCCAGCACCCAGCCACCGCCGTGGAAGAACATAAACACCGGCAAGGTGCTGCTGGCGTGCCCGGGCTTAACGATGGTCAGCGTCAGAGGCTTGCCCTGTATAGTGATGATCTTCTGTGAAATCTGTGCCGGCGGCAGTTCTGCGCCCTTCTGCGCACCCGTCAACACTGCTCGGGCATCTTTGACGGGGAGTTGCTCAATAGGTTTACCACTTCCGCTGTTGAGCGCCTTCAGGAAAGCGGCCACGCCTGCGGTCGGTTGCGGACTGTTTTCAGTGGGTGCAGCAAACACGGTACTCATCTGGCTGGCTAACAATAATGCACTGGCGATCAGTTTCATTTTCATCACAGGACTCCAATTAACTTGCTATTAAGTAGTGTGCTATCTGGTTGGCGCGACAATGACACGGCGAATCTTTATTGTAAACTACTAAATAGCACGCTATTTATGTGATGTCTTTACCCCTTCTGACTACTTTCGCCATTAACAAACTACTTTGCTGCTATCTGTATCGATTTTCAGCAATTAAGCACGACGCCTGAACGACTAAAAAAGTTAAAAGCATGGTACTTTTCTGGTTAAGTTCAGCATGGACGCCAACGGTGATCGATACCCTATCTCGCTGATCAGGCGTGCCGGATTCACTTTCTCATGCCATTCGCGCCGGAAAACAGCCCGCCTGCGAGTCGATACATGTCAGGCAGTTGATAACTGACGAGATGATTCTGTATATGCCGCTGTCAGTCACCGGCCTGACCCTGAGCTTTATCGATCGCATCCTGCAGCATCGATTCCATTGCGCCACCAGGGAATACCGTTACGGTCTCTGCGGTCGCACCCGCTACAGGCATCACAATGATTCCCGGCGTGCCCTGAAAGCCTGAATTTTTCGCCAGGATATCCGTGCGCGACAATGTGCCGAGCATATCGTTGTTTTTTAACTTACCGGCACCCGCTGCAGAAACCGCCTTAGTGACATCTTTGTGTGTCAGCGCCCCTTCAATATGACCACTGGCAAACAGTGCATTGTGGTAATTCATATAGGTATCGCCGCCCTTTTGCTGCCAGATTCTTAAACCTGTTTCGGCTGCTTCAAAAGAGGGTTTCCAGCGATAGCCAAAAATCGGCCACTCTTTAAAAATAAAGCGCACCTGAGGATTATTTTTCATCAATGACTGAATGACGGGTGCCTGACGGGCACAGACACTGCACTGATAATCGAAGAATTCTATAACCGCGACTTTAGCGTTCTCAGGCCCAATGGCAGGCACCGTTTTATCATTCAGCAATTCATCCTGATGTTGAATTGCCGCAGTGGTCATCGCTTTCATCTGCTCGTCATACTGAATTTTCTGCAGTTTCTGATCGACTTCAATCAGGAATTCCGGGTGCTTCAGCAGCCAGGCTTTCGCTATTTCGCCAATACGGGCTTCCTGTTCAGGTGTAAACAGCGGTTCATCGGCGGTGGCTGGAGTCTCAGCAGGTTTCTGCGGGATATCCCCATCCGTTTTGTGCGGCTCTGCTATTGCCGCCGGATGCGGCTCACTCTTTTCTGCCGCGGAAGGTGCATCAGCTGTCGGATTAACAGCCGGTGAAGGTTTATTACTGTCAGATTGTGGCTGAACCGGCGCACCTATCGTGGCTTCCTGGGGTGCCGGAGCCGAACCGGATGCAGCGACTGGCGCAGTCGCGACAGACTCTTGCTCTGCTGCTGTGGGTCCGGATGACGCTGTTGCTACGGAATCAGCGGGTTGCTGCAGTGCCGAAGCGTCTGGTGTCGCTGACGTGGCTGGCGAATCAGAAATGGCTGGCGGTTGCGAGCTCGTGTCCGGCTGTGAAACAGCGGATGCTGCAGGTTCAGGTTGGGTGCCTACGACGCTTTTGTCTGCGGGATCAGAAGCTGACAACTCTACCGCCATTGCAGTTGAAACGCCGTTAGCGCCAGCCAGTAACATAATGGCCAGCGCCAGTTTATTCATTCTCATTACTTGTCGTCCTGAATGTGAGGTCATCACTCTGAAGCCTGGCTGCCTGATGTTCCTTCCCGGCAGCGCCTGTAAGAGATCGCCTGCGCTGCAATGCCAGAGCAGGACAACAGTGATGACAAAAAAGCGCGGCGCTGCTTATGATGCAGCGCCGCTCTGGCTATTTTCATTAGCTGATCCTGTAACTTATTGACTTAAGTCATATAAAGCAGAGTTAAGCAGGTAACTGCCCTGCTTTTGTGACTGAATTGAGTATCGGCGAAGCTGACGCCTTTTTTCCTGCTGATGAGCAATAGCCGCACAAGGGTTGATTAATAAATGAAACAGTTTTGTATGATGTAACTAAAAACATACTCTCTTCTCAGAAATTTCACATTTCCTGCGGCTAATTATTTCTTTGCCCTCAGGCACATTACTCTCTCTGCACTGTCACCCGACTTCAGACAATCAATAAAGGAAACATTGATGAAAACTTCATATGCCTTGATCGCAACATTACTGATGACCTCTGGCGCATCCGCTATCGCAGCTCAGCCTGCTACCGCTAAAAACCCACTGAGCGTGCACGTTCTTAACCTGCAAACTGGCCAGCCAACGGCAGGCATCGAAGTTGAACTGGATCAGAAGCAGCAGGATAACTGGGTAAAACTGGCGTCAGGCGTCACCGATAACAATGGTCGCATCAGCGCCCTGTTCCCGCAGGACAAAATGGCCAGCGCGGGAAGCTACCGCGTGGTGTTTAAAACCGGTGACTTCTATAAAAAGAACAACCAGAAAACCTTCTTCCCGGAGATCCCGGTTGAGTTCAACATGGAAGCCAGCGGTGAGCACTACCACATCCCGTTGCTGCTGAGCCCGTTTGGTTACTCTACCTATCGCGGCAACTGATTCCGATCCGGCACTCAGGTGCCGGATTTCCCCTCTCCCGCTACCCGCGCCAGAAAGCACTCCACCAGCCAGTCGATAAATACCCGAAACCGTTGCGTCACGTGCCGGTTTTGCGGATAAACCAGATGAAACGGATAACCCGCAGGACGTCATTCGTGCAGAATCTCAACCATTTCTCCCTGCAGCAGAATCGACGACAGCGAATAATCAAATGTCTGAATGATCCCAGGCCCTGCCAGTCCCGCGGCCAGATGCGCGTTGCTTTCATTGACGCCAATGCGATGCGCACAGGTGATCTCAATTTTCTCTCCCTGACGTTCGAACCGAAGCGGAAATGGCTTGCCGGTTTGCGGCGAGAGATAACTCACCAGCCTGTGACCGTTGCGCAGTTCATCAGGATAGGCGGGCACACCAAACTCAATGCCGCAGAACTGTTTGTCGATGTCGGAATGGCACAGGTCTGACAGTCACCCTGTAGCTGAATATCAGACCCGGGTGATTGTCATTATCCGTTACGCAGAATCCCGGTTCGCCGGGCGTGTGCAGCAAAGCGCGCCAGGCTGAACCGTTAACGGATCAATCCCTGTCTGAGACTGCAGGCTGCGTTGATCTGTAACCTGAATCCGGCACGCCGTCATAAAATGTCACGTTGAAGAAACATCCACCTGGCAAATCCCCGGCTATAGTTATTGCCTGTCACATCAGTCATAAAACCATGGAGATAACATGAGCCAACTTTTTTCCACTGTCTCGCTGGGCGAACTTACGCTGGATAACCGCATTGTGATTGCGCCGATGTGCCAGTACTCCGCTGAAGCGGGCAATGCGACCGCCTGGCACCGGATCCATCTTGGCCAGCTGGCCTTTTCCGGCGCAGGTCTGATGATTATTGAAGCCACTGCCGTAGAGGATATTGGTCGCATCTCCCCTGGCGATCTCGGTTTGTGGAATGATGATAATGAAGCTGCGCTGAAAACGGTTCTGGAAGATGTCCGCCGCTACTCCTCTATTCCGGTTGGTATTCAGCTGGGCCATGCGGGACGCAAAGCGTCGTGTGCCGTACCCTGGGAAGGCGGTAAGCAGATTGCGCCTGAAGCCGGCGGCTGGCAAACCGTGGCTCCGTCCGCACTGAGCTACAGCGCGGATGAAGTGAAACCGGTTGCCATGAACACTGACGATCTGGCGCGGGTAAAACAGGCCTTTGTCGACAGCGCCCTGCGTGCGGTGCGTCTGGGAATTCAACTTATCGAAGTTCATGCCGCACACGGCTACCTGCTGCATCAGTTTCTGTCGCCGCTGTCGAATCAGCGCAGTGATGAATATGGCGGCTCGCTGGAAAACCGTATGCGCTTCCCGCTGGAAGTCTTCAAAGCCGTTCGCGATGCCGTACCCGCTTCCGTGCCGGTAGGCGTGCGCATTTCTGCCACTGACTGGGTTGAAGGCGGCTGGGAGATCAATCAGTCAATCGCCTTCTCGCGTGAGCTGGAAGCACTGAACAGTGCCTATATTCATGTCTCAAGTGGTGGTTTGTCGGAAGATCAGAAAATCAGCGTCGGACCCAATTATCAGGTACCGTTCGCCCGCGATATTCGTGAGCAGGTGTCGATTCCGGTGATTGCGGTCGGCTTAATCACTGAGCCGCAGCAGGCAGAAGATCTGCTGCAACAGGGTGAAGCTGACCTGGTGGCGCTGGCGCGCGGTATTCTCTACGATCCGCGCTGGCCGTGGCACGCAGCCGCTGCGCTGGATGGCAAAGTCCAGGTTCCGCCACAGTATCTGCGTTCCGAACCGCACGATGTAAAAGGCATCCTGACGCAGGATCAGTAAGCTTTAACGGGCAGACCGCATTAACGGCGGTCTGCCCGTTCTCTTATAAAATGCCTTTCAGCCGCAGATGCTGCAGCAGCATGATGGTCTTGGCATCCACAATCTCACCCTGGTCAATCGCCTGTAACGCCTGGTCGAAACCGATCTCAAGCACCTCGATATCTTCACCCTCTTCCGCTATTCCGCCGCCATCACCGCTACGCTGCTGATCGCCATACTCGGCAATAAAAAAGTAGAGTTTTTCAGTAACCGAACCGGGGCTCATAAAGGCTTCAAACACCTTCTGCACATGGCTGACGCGAAAACCGGTTTCCTCTTCAGCTTCGGCAACAATACGCGCTTCCGGCGAAGCGTTATCCAGCAGACCGGCGGCCGCTTCAATCAGAAAGCCATCATGCCCGTTCAGGAAAATCGGAAAGCGAAACTGACGGGTCAGTACCACCGTACGTTTGACACGGTTGTAGAGCAGGATCACTGCGCCATTACCGCGGTCATAGGCTTCACGGCTCTGCTCCTGCCAGCGACCGTCACGGCGCAGCAGTGAGAACGTATATTTCTTCAGGGTATACCAGTTGTCTGACAGCAACTGCTCATTGATGATGCGCACGCGGGGATGGTTCTGCTGCATGATGCTCTCCAGGATAGGTAGACAGCCATCACGCTATCATGCACAATCGTGCAACTTCAAGAAAAAACATGCAGAGACAAGTGATGCTATCCAGCCAGCGAAAACAGACGATTCTCGCCCTGCTCGCCCAGGAAAAACAGGTGCAGTCGCGCGAACTCAGCCAGCGTTTTGGCCTCTCCGAAGACTCTATCCGCCGCGACCTGCGTGAACTGGCGGCTGAAGGATTATTGCAGCGGGTACATGGCGGCGCGCTGCCGGTTTCCGCTGCGCTGGCAACGTTTGAAACACGCAAAAGCGTGCAGACTGCTTCCAAAAAGGTTATTGCGCAAAAAGCGGTTTCACTGATCCAGCCCGGACAGATCGTACTGATTGATGGCGGGACCACCAGCGCGGAACTGGTGCGACGGTTACCCGCCACGCTGAGCTTTACCGCGGTTACGCACAGTCCCAGCGTGGCGCTGGCGTTAGCCGATCATCCACTCGTGGAGATCATACTGATTGGCGGGCAGCTCTATAAACATTCAGTGGTGACGGTGGGCGCAGCGATGCTGGAGTCGATCAACCGCATCAATGCCGATCTCTTTTTTATGGGCGTCACCGGCGTGCATCCGGCGGCGGGCCTGACCACCGGGAATTTTGAAGAGGCGACGGTCAAGCGTGCGCTGGCAGGACGCGCAGCGGAAACCGTGGTGCTGGCGTCAGCGGAAAAGCTGAACTCCGCCTCGGCATTTGCCATTGGCGACCTGTCGCTGGCCAGCACGCTGGTCGTGGAAACGCAGCCGGATGAGGCGCTGCGACAGGCGCTAGGCCAGCAGGGTGTGACGATCATCTGAGTTCGTAGCAGGCCTGCAGCGCAAGATGCGGACCGCTCAAGGGTCGCTGTGTGTCAGGAAACTGCTGTGCTACTGGCGTCATTGAGCTTTGCGCCAGGGCCACCGCAACGGCTCCCTGTTGATAAGCCTGCTCTGCTGCTGCTGCAATCAGCGCAAAATAGCGCGTCGTTTCCCCCGCTTTAAACGCCGCCCACGCTCCCTCCACCAGCGCGACCTCCACCTGGCTGCCGGGCTGACAGAAAAGTGCCCGCGTCGCCGCCAGCGTTGATTCTGCCGCACAGAGCGCGACTGTGCGCCCTGCGTGACGCTGCAGTGCCTCTGCCAGCATTCCGTCGGTGCGCATAACCCGATCCTGCGCGCTGAAATCACCGGCAACTGGGCCCAGCGTCGAGCAGGTGATCAGCACCGCATCAAACTGCGGCAGCAGCGTTTCAATCATTTGGGCAATACGGCGGCGTAACGCAGCCGTCATCCCGCCGCTGCGTTCCGCTTCTGCCAGCAGCGCAGGCATCACCAGATGATTCAGCGGCGGATTGTCACGCGCTAGTGCGCTGGCGGCATCATCAAATATCGCGATATTACTGGCCGCGGTGTGAAAGCAAAGAATGTTCAGGGTGAACTCCGGTACAGGTCAGATTGCGGGTTGCCAGGCTGCATGCTGGATAACAATACGATAACCATCCCCGTCGATAAATGTCACGCCCCGTTGGTCCCAGTAAGGATTCAATGCAGGAATCCTCTGTCATCCATGGAGCCATTAACTCTTTCGGTGTTGCTTTTGTTAAACCCTGATACAGATTGAAGGCATAAAAAAACCCGCCTTAGCGGGTTTGGGAGGAAGCTGACAGTCAACAAGCCTTTGCTTCGCGTGAACGCACTGTGCCTGAGCGCTCCGCAAGATCAAAAGATTCTTTGAGCTGACGCATTGCTTCCGCTTTACGCTCTGCAACTGTCATTTTCTTCAGGGTTGAAATATCGTGTGTTGAGTACATAACCTCTTCCTCCTTCGCCTATGGCGGTATTCACTTCATACATTACATCACGGGGCGGATGCTGTAAAACCCGGTCATAGAAGCGTTTTAGCTTCTCTGTTTCGGCAATCGCAAAATATGCCCTGGCCCTGTAAGCCTTGTGGTGAAGCGTAATGATAGTCGCCACCCTCTGACCTGGGTGCGTGTCATGCCGCACTGCTGATGACTCGCCTGCCCGTTTTTTGCAAGCGGATGTGAACAGCCGTCAGCCTGAATCCATGACGCGAATGGTCCTGCATCCGCTATGTCCCCGTGGTTAGCCCCCTATGCCCTGTTATCCGTAAATCAGCTTACCGCTCACAGCGCTAAACGCATTCCCGCCGTGGTCATCTACACTTTCCTGGTATTCATAGGGTGATGCCCTGAGCATTGCCCGGCTATAAAAGGATGACAATATGACTGAACAAGCAACCCAGAACCACGCCTGGTTACTGGCTTCACGCCCACACGGTGAGCCGACCAAAGAGAATTTCCGCCATGTGGCGCAGCCCGTCCCGGAAATTAAAGAGGGTGAAGTACTGCTGAAGACCATCTATCTCTCGCTTGACCCCTACATGCGTGGGCGGATGGACGAGGGTAAATCCTACGCCGCGCCGGCAGAGCTGGATCAGCCGATGGTGGGCGGCACCGTCTGTCAGGTCGCCGAATCGAAAAACAGCGACTTTAAGACCGGTGACTGGGTGCTGGCGCAGAGTGGCTGGCAGGAATATGCCGTCTCCGATGGCAAAGAGATTGCGAAGCTGGGTAACGATCTGCCTCATCCCTCATGGGCGCTGGGTATTCTCGGTATGCCAGGCTTTACAGCCTATATGGGTCTGATGGATATTGGTCAGCCGAAAGCGGGTGAAACTCTGGTCGTTGCCGCCGCAACCGGTCCGGTGGGCGCAACGGTCGGTCAGTTGGGTAAACAGAAAGGCTGCCGTGTCGTTGGTGTGGCGGGCGGTGAAGAAAAATGCCGTTACGCGGTCGATACGCTGGGCTTTGATGCCTGCCTCGATCACCACAGCGCCGACTTTGAAGAGCAGCTGAAAAACGCCTGCCCGGATGGCATCGATATCTACTTCGAAAACGTCGGTGGCAAAGTGTTTGATGCCGTGTTCCCGCTGCTGAACACCGCTGCGCGCGTGCCGGTCTGTGGTCTGGTCTCGGCTTACAGCCAGCGTGAGCTGCCGCAAGGCCCGGACAGAACCTCTCTGATCATGGCGGGCATTCTGAAACGCCGTATCCGTATGCAGGGCTTTATCATCTTCCAGGATTATGGTGACCGTTACCCTGAGTTCCTGGAGGCGATGCGTCCGCTGGTGGAGAACAAAAAAATCCACTATCGCGAGCACATGATTGAAGGATTAGAGAACGCGCCACAGGCGTTTATCGATATGCTTAATGGCAAAAACTTCGGTAAAACCGTGGTGAACGTCGGCGCCTGATGACGTTAGCGTGCCGCGTCACTGACGTGGCACGCCATTAATCAGTGCGGCTGCCGGGAAACGTGTTCGGCAGCTGCACGATTTGCCGCACTCACCGCTTCTGCCAGCGTTGCCCCGCTACTCAGCAGCTGACATAACACGCCGACAAAACAATCCCCGGCACCGTGGGTGCTCACCAGCGTCACCTTCTGCGCCGCCAGTGTATGAGTCTCTCCCGCCTCGCTGTAAGCCACACCATGTTCACCAGCGGTAACCACCACTCTGGCAAACCGGCTGGCCAGCGATTCCGCCGCTGAGCGCGCCGACGTCAGATCCTGCACGCTAATCCCGCACATATCGCGCGCTTCAATGGCGTTCACCACCAGCAGATCGATACAGTTTTCAAACGCGGCTGACAACGGCCGGGCGGGCGCGGCGTTGACGCAGACCGTAATCCCCCGCTGCTGTGCCGCCCGGGCAGCACAGAGGTTCACCGCTTCAGGGACTTCATTTTGCAGCACCAGCAGCGACACCTCCTGCCAGAAGCCGGGTTGCTCAAAGGTCTCCAGCGGGATCTGCTGATTGGCATTGGAGACCACCACCGCACCGTAATCTCCTTCGGCATCGGTAATCGCCACGCTCATTCCGGAGGGAAGTGCATCAATGATGCTGACGGCGGTGCAATCGACCCCGGCCTGCTGCAGATGATCCAGCAGGAATTGTCCCTGCTGATCGCGCCCCACTGAACCGGCAAAGCGCACGGCAGCGCCCGCTTGTGCCGCTGCGACGGCCTGATTACCACCCTTGCCACCAAACTTATAGTGACAGGCGCTGCCCATCACCGTTTCGCCTTTTTCCGGGCGATGGTGTGCATCCAGCATAATGTCGTAGTGAAGACTGCCGGTGACTGCAATTTTGCTCATAGCTAGAATTCCCGCAGATCCTGAACCGCATGCTGGGTTTTCATCAGGTTCTTCTCCGCCCGCTTCAGATCTTTCTTGGCGATAGCGACAAACAGCGCATCCAGAATATTGAGCTGGGCGATGCGTGACGCGGCGTTTTCACCCAGCAGATGCGATCCCTGAGAGGTTGAATTGAGGACCACATGCGCACTCTGCGCGATCGGGGATTCGGCGTAGTTGGTAATGGCGATAACCTTCGCACCATTCCTTCCTGCCAGTTTCACCGGATCGTTCACCGCACGCGTAGCACCCGAATGGCTGATGGCGATAACCACATCGTCATCAGATAACACGGCGGCTGACATCAGCATGATGTGGGCGTCGTCATAGGCAGTCGACTTGATGCCAATCTTCAGCATCTTGTGTGACAGGTCCCGCGCCACAGCAGCAGAACCGCCCACGGCATAGAGATCGATATGACGCGCTTTAAAGATAATATCCGCCGCACGATTGAATTCAGAAACATCCAGAATCGATAAGGTCTCTTCAATCGCCTGGATAGAGGTTCTGAAAACTTTGGCCAGCAACTGCTCCGACGAATCATCCGGCTCAATTTCCGCATGCAGCCCTGCCACTTCAGACTGGTTGTAATAGATCAGGCCACTTCTGAAATGCCTGAAGCCGGTAAAGTTAAGTTTTTTGGTAATCTTAACGATCATCGCTTCAGAGACATTATTCTCCCGCGCAATCTCCTTTAATGAGGATTGCTCGGTAATGTCGGTTCGGGCAATTATCGCCTCAGCTACCCGACGTTCTAACGGCGTCAGCTGGGGCAAACGCATACGAATCTGAGCGCCAATGGCTCGCGGATCTTGCTTCATTACTTGCCTCGGGTCGCCCGGTCAATCAACATCGCTATGATAATAATAAGGCCGGTAGCGAGCAATTGGTAAAAGGCCTGAATGTTCAGTAAGGTCAAGCCATTACGTAACGCACCGAGGATAACCACGCCGATCAGCGTCCCGAAGATACTGCCCTTGCCGCCCATTAACGACGCACCGCCAATGGCCGCCGCCGCAATCGCATCCAGTTCCCACAGATTGCCGATAGTCGGTTCGGCAGCCCCCAGACGACCAATCAGAATCAGCGAGGCCAGTGAAGCCAGTAGGCCGGAGAAGATATAGACCGTGACCTTGGTGCGCTTAACCGGCACACCTGCGACCCGCGCCGCCTCTTCATTGCCGCCAATCGCCAGAATATATTCCCCCAGCGGGGTCTTATTCATCACCGTCCACAGCAGCAGCGCAATCACCGCCACAATCACAATCGGCGTCGGGATACCGAAAAGCGTACTGTTGATCAGGCTGCGAAATTCCAGCGGAATACCAAAGATGGGATTGCCGCCGGTGTAGATCAGCGCAATTGCCCGGAACAGCGACAGGCCGCCCAGCGTGACAATAAACGGCTGCAGTCCGGCATAGGCGATCAGCGTGCCGCTGAACAGCCCGCACATCGCGCCCACACCCAGCGTAGCGAGGATCGCCAGCGGCACCGGCACGCCCGATGCCATCAGGGTTGCACCCAGCACCGCAGAGAGCGCCGCCGTGGGGCCGACCGAGAGGTCAATCCCGCCGGAGATAATCACCAGCGTCATGCCCAGTGCGATCAGGGCGTTGATTGAGGACTGCTGCAGAATATTCAGCAGATTAGGCAGTGTGAAAAAGACCGGCGACAGAAACGAAAATGTCACCACGATAATCAGTAAGCCAATTAAGGTACCGGCATCGCGCAGATTAAATTTAAGCCGCAGCGCAGGTCGGGTACCCGGCCCGGTAGATGTCTGAGTTGTCATAGTTATAACCTTAAATAGTGTCAGGTAAGCGGTCAGGCGGTCTGGTCGATATCTTTAATGGCATAACGGGCAATGTTCTCTTCGGTGATCGCGCTGCCGGTTAACTCTTTGGTGATCCGGCCCTCGCGCATCACCAGCACCCGATCGGAGATGCGCATGATCTCGGTCATTTCTGACGACACCACCACAATGGCTTTGCCCGCCTGGGCCAGTTTTTCAATCAGGTGATAGATTTCAGACTTGGCACCAATATCGATACCGCGCGTCGGCTCATCAAACAGAAACACATTGGCATCCGCCGCAACCCAGCGGCCGATGATCACTTTTTGCTGATTGCCGCCGCTCAGCGTGCCGATGGTTTTCTCAATGTCGAGCGGGCGCAGTTTCAGGTCGCCCATGACCTTCAGCGCCTCGCGGTCCAGCCGGGCCTGGTTCATCAGCCCCGCCGACGTGAAGCGGTGCATCGACGGCAGCGCCATATTCATCTTCACCGCCCGCTCTTTGATAATGCCCTCTTTCTTGCGGTCTTCTGGTACCAGGCCAATGCCCGCCTTGATCGCCGCACGCACGTTGTGGTTCTTCACCGTGGCACCGTTGACGCTCACCGTGCCACGGGTGCGCCTGTCGATACCGGCAATCAGCTTCAGCAGTTCGGTGCGTCCCGCGCCGACCAGCCCGGCAATCCCCAGCACTTCGCCCGCACGAACGCTGAAGTTTGCCGCCACCACCTCATTGCCACGCGTCAGATCCTCTACCCGCAGCACTTCGCGATCGGTGACAAACGCCTGATGGTCAAGCTTGTCGATCTTCCGTCCGACCATTTTGGCGACGATGCTCTCCTCATCCTCATCACTGATGTTGACCACCCCCACCTGCTTTCCGTCACGCATAATGGTGGCGCGATCGCAGACCCGGAAAATCTCATTCATCTTGTGCGAGACATAGATCAGCGAGACGCCGGTCGACTTCAGATCGCCAATCAGCTCTGCAAGCCGGTCAAATTCGCGTGGCGTCAGGCTGGAGGTCGGCTCATCCATGGCGATGATTTTGGCGTCATCCAGCAGCGCCCGGGCAATCTCAACAATCTGCTGCTGCGATACCTTGAGGTTCCTGATCGGCGTATCGGGATCGATAGTGGGATCCAGCGTCTTCAGTATCAGGGTAGCCCGTGCCAGCTGGGCCTTTTTATCCACCCACCAGCCCCCGGCGCGGGTCAGCGGGCGACCCAGAAACATGTTCTGCGCCACGGAAAGCTCAGGCACATGCTGCAACTCCTGGTGGATCATCGCGATCCCGGCCTGACGGGCGCTGAGCGGACTGCGGATCTGCACCCGGTTTCCGTTGACGCTGATCTCCCCGCTGTCCGCGCCGCGAACGCCGGAGAGGATATTCAGCAGCGTCGACTTACCCGCGCCGTTTTCCCCAATCAGCGCGTGCACCTCGCCGGGCCGCACTGAGAAATCGACATCCTGCAGCGCGGCGGCGTTACCGTAACTTTTGCTGATGCCACGCATCATTAAGCGAAACTGTTCCATACCCGCTCCCGCTGACTTATTGTTGAGCCAGCAGCTGACGCAACCGGTTGTTGTCTTTGGTTGAGAACGCCTCAACATTCTCTTTGGTGATGAGCGCCTGAGGTGTCGAGACAACGCGCGACAGTTTCTGTCCGTTAATCAGACGGATAATGACGTCCATCGCCACTTCACCGGTCAGCACCGGGAAGCTGTCGACCGTCCCGGTCAGCTCGCCGCGCTTAATCGAGGCGTAGGCATCGGAAATACCGTCAGTGCCAAAGATGGCCACCTGTGATGCTTTGTTCTGCGCACGTACCGCCTCCACTACGCCCAGCGCCATGGTGTCGTTGTTGGCGTAGAAGCCGATCAGATCGGGATGCTGCTGCAGAATGGTCGATGCGGCGTTAAAAGCCTGCTCACGACTCCAGTTGGCGGGCACGCTGGCCACGATGGTGAACTTACCGGCGCTGTCCAGCGTCTCTTTAAAGCCACGGGTGCGCTGTCCGGCGGCATAAACCCCTGGCTGCCCTTCAATTACCGCCACTTTGCCGCCCTGCGGATGGTGCTGAATAAACCATTTCGCCACCCGCACGCCATTATCCTTCTGGACGTTGCCGACGTAGTAGCGCGCATTCGGCATTACCGCATCATTAACGTTAACCACCGGAATATTTTTACTGTTGGCACTCTCCAGTGCAGGCTCCAGATTGATGTCGGTCTGCGGCGAGACCAGCAGGCCGTTAAAGCCCTGCGAGATCAGGGTTTCCGCAATGGAGAGCTGACCGAGCTGATCGTCTTCATTGGCCGCCGCCTGATAAGCGACAGTGAAACCATACTTTTTCGCCGCGTTCTGGTAGCCCTGGCCGAGTGAGCGCCAGTATTCATTGGTCAGGGTTTTTGATACCCCGCCAATCTTCAGCGATTTATCGACTTTTGGCAGTGCGCCATATTTGGTGTCGAGCTGGGTCCAGTCGGTGCGATCCGGTTCGGTATCGGATTGCAGCGGTGCCAGTTCTGCCGCATAAACCGTGCTGCAGAGCAGTGAGGAGGCGATAAGAGCAAGCAGGCGTTTTTTCATTTTTTATTCTCAGGGTGTTGGGTAGAGGTGTGATGTTTTATGATTAATCGGCTGTCAGCGGGCCAGCATGATGTCATTGACGATCTGCTGAGAAGCCACCGCATCCTGCCGCCCGATGGCCGCCAGTAACGCCGCGTTGTCGTGCAGCTGGTCACACAGCCTCAGCAGACGGGTCACGGTCGCAATATTGCTTTCTGCTTCACGGATCGGGTCAAGACCGCTGGCATCCGGGAAGGTATCGAAGTAGTAGGCACCGCGGTAGCCATCACGCTGCATCTGCCAGAGAAACTCCAGCGTGGCGCGTGGGTTAACTGAACCAACCATCAGGCCGTCATCACGCTTGCCCCAGCCGTCATTGAGGTCCAGCCCCAGCAGCCGTGAGCGGCGCGCCACCATGGCGGCGGCGTAAGCCGGGATCTCATTGGCAAACAGTACATGAGCAAAATCCAGGGTGATCCCCAGGTTGGCGCAGCCCGCCTCTTCCACGGCCAGCAGACAGGTGGTGGCGTTGGGAAAGATGCTGTAGGCGCGCGGCTCATTGGGTTTATATTCGATGCTGACGTCAACGTCCGGTGCATACTCCGCCACTTCACGCACGGCGCTGACCGCATCCTCCCAGATCTTCTTATAGTCCGCCTGGAAGCAGTAATCGAAACCGTCCTGCCCCATCCACAGCGTCATCAGCCGTGAACCAAATTCCCGACCCGCGTCAATGCCCCGTTTGGTCAGCTCAATCGCTTCGCGACGCACTTTCGCGTCGGGATGGGTAAACGCGCCGATTTTGAACTGCGGCGCGTCCCAGCGCATCTGCATACCGTTAACGGCCAGACCCGCATCACTGATCGCCTGGCGCAGTGTGGGGATATCGCTGGTGAGATGCTGCGGAAAGTTGAGGTCGAGATGCGTTAAGCCTTTGACCTTGCCTGCACGGGCAACCATCTGCAGCACAGAGGGCTTGCCCTGCTGATCGGGCCAGTAGAGGTGTGCCCCCGAGGCGAAAGAGTTAAGACGGGTAGCAAATTTCAGTTCCGACATGAGCATCAATCCTTCAGAGTGCGTATTGTGAAGTACTTTTCTTATTCACGATTAATTGTGAAGTCATATATTAATCTACGCCTCGCGACTTAATGCGCAAGTCTGTCAGGCAGGAGAAATCGTTAAAGCGGGAGCGCTGTCACGAAATGGTTTCGATGCGTTATCAGATGATGTGGATGCGGAGATGAAAGAATTGAGATGAAATACAACAGGTTGTTGCGCGAAGCCGGGCGTGAGATCTGACAGGCAGAAGCATAAAAAAAAGCTGAGCGCCAGGGCGGCGCTCAGCGGGTCGGTTTTTTAAAAAATTACTTCAGACGGAAAGCGACAACGCTGTCACCCGCCGTGGTGCCGAGTGAGCCGTGGCCGCCCGCGGCAATCACCACATACTGCTTACCATCTTTGCCCATAAAGGTGGATGGCGTGGCCTGCGCACCCGCGCTCAGTTCAGTCTGCCACAGCAGTTCGCCGGTGGTGCTGTCGTAAGCACGGAAGAAGTTATCTGCCGTTGCGCCGTGGAACACCAGATCACCCGCCGTCAGCAGCGGTCCGCCGTGCGCCACCATTCCCATCGGGAAACCGAGCGGGAAGCGGCCAGGCAGGAAGCTGGTCTTGAGGTTTTTGGTGGTGCCGACGCGACGCAGCCATTCGGTTTTGCCGGTGGTCAGATCCACACCGACCATCCGTCCCCACGGTGGCGCGATGCAGGGAATACCCAGACCCGATGCCATCTGCTGGATGTGGATAGCGTAGTCACCGTGGAAGTTCTCATTCCAGTACGGCGTACCATCTTTGGTGAAGGTACGCTGGGTTTCGGTTTCCGGCGTGCGTCTGATGAGGTTGTATTTGTAAGCCAGGCGCACCGGTGCCGCAATCAGCATCTGACGCTGTGGATCAACCGCTACTGAACCCCAGTTAAATACCCCGATGTTGCCCGGGAAGATCAGCGAGCCTTTCTCCGTTGGCGGCGTCCACGGGTTACCGTCATAGCGCAGTTCACGGAACGTGGTGCGGCAGGCCATCTGGTCAAACGGCGTAATGCCCCACATTGACTTCTCTGTCAGCGGCTGCGGAATGAAGTTCAGGCTGGAGACCGGCTGGGTCGCCGCATACTGCTCACCTTTAATGCCATCCGTGGAGACCTTAACCTGCTCTACCGGATAAACCGGTTCGCCGGTCAGGCGGTTCAGCACAAACAGGTTGCCGGTTTTGGTCGGCAGGATCACCGCCGGTTGCGGTTTGCCCTGATAGTTGATGTCCACCAGCGACGGCTGTGACGGGTTATCGCGATCCCAGAGGTCGTGGTTCGAACTCTGATAACGCCATTTGAACGCACCGGTTTTCAGATCCAGTGCTACCAGCGCATCACGGAATTTTTCAGTGTTGCTGGCAGGATCGCGTTCAAGTCCCACTTCATCCGGCGAGGCGTTACCAAACGGCACATAGACCAGGCCGTTTTTCAGATCGGCGCTCAGGGTGGCCCAGGCGACAGGGGTATCCTGCGGATAGGTTGCACCTTCAGCGACCGGTGCGGTGTTATCCGGGTTAGCCGGATCGAAGTTCCACACCAGACGACCGCTGACGGCATCATAGGCACGGATCACACCTGATGGGTTACCGCTGTTGAAGCCGTTATCCATCACCGAACCGCCGACAATCACCAGGTTGCCCGCCACCAGTGGCGCGGCAGTCTGCATCAGCGCGTGCGGACGCACCTCGCCCATGTTGGCGCGCAGATCCACCACACCGTTGTCACCAAAGTCAGCACAGGCTTTGCCGGTATCGGCATCCAGCGCCAGCAGGCGGGCATCGGTGGTGGCATTGAAAATACGCTTGCGGCAGATGGCCGGCGATGCGCCCGTCTGCTGCTGCGCCTGCTGACCGGCATCGAAGTAGCTCACGCCACGACAGGTCTGGTGCTGCTGCAGATAGGAGCGGTTTTTATCCGGCGCCGTTTTCCACTTCACCGCACCGGTTTCCGGGTCGAGGGCATGGACTTCGTTGTGCGGCGTACAGAAGTAGAGCATGCCGTTGGCTTTCAGCGGTGTCGCTTCAAAAGTGTATTCGGTCGCATCATCACCCTGACGCAGGTCGCCGGTGTGATAGGTCCAGGCCACTTCCAGATCTTTCACGTTATCTTTGGTGATCTGCTTCAGCGCCGAGAAGCGCTGGCCATCTGTGGTTCCGCCATAGGCGCTCCACTCTTCAGCGGCACCGCCGGTCGCAGATGCGTTGCGCGGCGTATTAATGGTGCCCTGTTGCGGCAGCGGATCGTAGAAGCAGAGACCGATGACCAGCAGTACCATCAGGACGACGGAACCCCCGAGGAAAGGATGGAAGCGACGCTGCCCCTGATAGAGCGGACGCACCACCCACGGCAGTGCCAGCCAGAGACCCAGCACACCAAACAGGTCGCCGCGCGGGATCCACTGCCATTTGTCGAAGCCCACTTCCCAGATAGTCCAGAACAGAGTGATCCACATCAGCAGCGCATAAAGCGTCAGCGCACTGCGTTTGTTCATCAACAGCAGAATCGCGCTGAGCAGAACGCCCACGCCCATCAGCGCATAGAACGCGCTGCCTCCTGCAAGCAGGAGTTGTCCTCCCATATAAATCAGGGCGATAGCGAATATCACCATGATTATACTTGTTATTTTATTGATCATGAGCCATCCTCGGGTCATTAGCGGCAAGTGAAAGGTTAAGCTGGAAACATAAATTCAACGAGATTTTAACTTACACACGAAATATGTAAAAACGTGTATAAGCGTTAATCATTAGAAATATTTATTATAAATGTCACCGGTTCAGGCGGTCAGGCCGCTTTTTTTACTTTCTGAAGGGTTAAATACGGGATATCCATCACAAAAAATTAACCATAGGCTGCTAACGACCGCACCTTTTGTTCAAAGGCGATCAATTATCAGACAAGCCGCGCTTCTGTAACGCCGGCTTAAGTGTGCACGACGAAAGATTTTTAGTGTCAAATAATCATAATGGTTTATTCGCCTTGCCCTGCAATAACTCTTAATGCTGAAATCGGGAAAGTAATTGCCCTGCTGTTTCTATCAGGATAATCATCAATGCCGACGCGGTGTGATGAATTTTAAAATCATTTAATGGTGCCGGGCATGTCGCGATTTTATTAATTTTCAGGAAAATAAAAAACAGGGAATAGATTAATGAAAAAAGGAATTTTGCTGATGAAAACCATTTCAGATATTCCGTAGCATGACGCTTATTTTATCTGTGATATATATCAGCTCTCTTATCTTCTTTTATCCGGCCAGCAGGCGGGATTTTTCTGGCAGCAATGACCCAGGCAGGTTAACTATGTCCGCACTCCACGCTATTTATCGTAAGTTTCGTTTCCCTTTTAAGTTTCTTAATGCTGCCATTCGCTATCCTGCTGCGCAGGCACGGGTAAAGCGTTATTCCGTCATGTCGATAGAAGAGACTGTCGATCTGTTATTACGTAACCCACAATTATCCCTGGCCCGTTACGGCGACGGTGAACTGGAAATGACCTGGTATAAAAACATCGGCTTTCAGCCATTTGACCCCAATCTCTCTGCACGGCTCAAAGCCTTGCTGCAGCAGGATTCAGGAGCCAACCCAAACTGTCTGATCTGTCTGCCGGATGCCTTTCGTACCACCCATAATATGCGGGGCGGGTCGGCCCTGTTCTGGTTCTTCCATAAATCATTTTATTTTAAATATTATGAGGCTCTGCTGAATAAACAGTACCAGTATGGAAACACTTCGGTGACCCGTCCCTATCACGATTATAAAGGCAAGCAATTATCCCGGACGATATTTGATAAATTCAAACAGCTCTATCAGGGCCGCCGGGTATTAATTGTGGAAGGCAGTGGAACGCGTCTGGGATTAGGCAATGATTTACTGGAGGGAGCCAGCGAAGTGAAACGTATTACGACGCTGAACCGTAATGCCTTTTCCGTTTATGAGCGTCTGTTTGATACCGTTTTAGAGAATGCCGTCAACTTTGACCTGGTCTTGATTTCATTAGGGCCGACCGCAACCGTGCTGGCTTATGACTTAAGTCAGCACGGTATCCGCTGTATTGATAGCGGACATGTCGATATTGAATATGAGTGGATGCTGGCCAGTGCCACCACGAAAATAAAAGTGGACGGAAAAAACGTCAATGAGGCGGGCGTGCTGCTGAGTGAACAGACTACGGTGGCAGATGCAACTTATCAGCAGCAGATTTTACAACACGTTGGCGAAATGCCACAGGCCGTGAGAGCTGATGCAGAAGCAGTCACGGAAGCCGTGGTTATCCCGCTGCCACACGTCAGCCCTGATCATCATAACGCCGCCTGAGCCTCACCACCGTCATGCAGCGTCTGCACCGCATTGATGCGCAGGCGAATTATTAGCGGGATCAGTTAACCCTACAGGGGCGCGATCAGCGGCCCCTATCCTGTGCCCGTCCCCTGTTTGCCGGATAAATGCCCTTTCCGGCATCAATTTTGCTTCTGCTCTCCTGAGACATTTAATCAGGAGAAGTGAGATGACAACCAGCCGTTACCGTTACACCATATTTTCACTGCTGTTCCTGATCGCTCTGATCAACTATATCGATCGCGGTGCCCTGTCGTTTGCGGCCAACGCTATTGCGGCGGAATACCACTTCAGCAAAGTCCAGCTCGGAGCCGTGCTGGGCTACTTTGGCTTTGGCTATCTGTTTGGTTCACTGTGTGGCGGCTTTCTTGCCGACCGTATCGGCACAAAAAAGGTCTGGCTGCTGGCAGGCGTGCTCTGGTCACTGCTGGAGATCGCCACCGCCTGGGCGGGGGAACTGGGCATGGCGCTGTTTGGCGGATCCGCCATTATGGGCTTTGCTGCCCTGCGTATCATGTTTGGTTTTTCCGAAGGCCCGGCCTATGCGCTGATGAACAAGGCGATTGCCCACTGGGCGCCCGATAATGAGCGCGGCTTTGCGCTGGGCATCGGCCTGCTTTCGACCCAGGTTGGCGCGCTGCTGACCGCCCCGATTGCGGTGGGCCTGCTGCTGCTGACCCATGACTGGCGCATGATGTTTATCCTGCTCGGTGTTTTCTCCCTGCTGGCGATGGCGCTGTTTGCCCGCACCTTCAGCGACAGCCCGGAGAAAAGTCCACATACCAACGCCGCAGAACGTCAGCTTATCCAGACCGGTCAGCGCAGCAGTGCGGGCGACAGCGTACCACTGCCCTGGTGGCGCTTCTTTACCAGCCGCACCCTGGTCTGCAACGCGCTGGGCTACTTCTCATTCCTCTACATCACCTTTACCCTGGTGACCTGGATGCCGAAATATCTGCAGGATAATTTCCATTACGACCTGCACTCACTGTGGTACGTCGCGATGATCCCGTGGAGCGGCGCCTGTATCACGGTGCTGCTGGGCGGTCGCATTGCCGACGCGCTGCTGGCCCGCTTCCGTAATCTGCGTCTGGCGCGCAATCTGTTTGCCGCCGTCACGCTGTGCGGCACCGCCTGCTGCTTTATGGCGATCCCCTATGTGCAGTCTGCTGCCGGGATTATTGCACTGATGACGCTGGGCAATGCGCTGAATGCGCTGGTGAACAATGTCTACTGGTCGGTGGTGATTGATGTCACCCCTAAAGCGTCAGTGGGCACGTACAGCGGCATGACGCTGGCGATAGCCAATCTGGCAGCGATTATCTCTCCGATGCTCTGCGGCTGGCTGGCGGAATATTACGGCTACAACGCAATGTTTACCGTCACCGCACTGATCGCCTTTGGCAGTATGCTGGCAATGACGCTGCTGCAACCGGAGAAGCCGCTGGTGGCCGAGGCGCAGACCGGCGCAGCGGACGTTTCTGCCGCCTGATCTTAAAAGGGGATTTCCTGACACGCGGGTGATCACACACCCGCGAAGAGTGACAGCCCCTGAACGACAGCCGCTCAGGCGGCCTGACCTTGTTATTGGGCGGGATAGATTGGCTGTTCGGGGTTGCCCCGGCGATCCCAGCGGCTGGCGATCAGCCATAATAGTGCCGTCGCAAACCAGCCGATGATCCACGAGACATCATTACCGGCAAAAATCCAGGTCAGCGATCCATGGTGCAGCGGATTATCGATAAACGGCAGTTGCACCAGCACGCCCAGAAAATAGACGGTAATACCGGCCAGGTTCCAGCGTCCATAGCGCCCGTCCGGCTGCGACAGTGCCGGGACATCAACCCTGCCCCTGGTGATCAGATAGAAATCGGTCAGGCTGATCGCGCTCCAGGGCACAAAGAAAGCCAGCAGAAACAGCAGGAAGTGGGTGAAGGATTTCAGAAAGGCCGGTTCACTGAGCAGAGCAATGACGCAGGCCAGCGTAACCATAAGCACCACAAACAGAATGCGCCCGCTCCGACTCAGCGTGGTTTGCTGACGAAAGCCAGAGACAATGGTGGTCAGTGACATAAAACTGCCGTAGGCGTTCAGCGTGGTAAACGTGATTTTTCCAAAGCAAATGGCGAAATAAATCACCATGGCCATAG
Source organism: Pantoea pleuroti (assembly GCF_014156615.1). Lineage (NCBI taxonomy): Bacteria > Pseudomonadati > Pseudomonadota > Gammaproteobacteria > Enterobacterales > Erwiniaceae > Pantoea > Pantoea pleuroti. The sequence goes on from NZ_SBFD01000001.1 coordinate 482,679, forward strand.
TCGCCGTGCTGCCCATGCTCACGATGTAACCGACCTCATTGCCTGCAAATGCACTTCCGGCAATGGCAGCGACAATCACCCCCAGCGTCATTGAAGCCTGCGTGCCAAGTACGGTGCCAAAAAAGACCGAGCTGAACAGTTTCTTCGCGGAGACATCAGCTGGCAGATAGCGTGAATAGTCAGAGACATAAGGACAGAAGGCAATTTGCCAGGATGAAGACAGGGAGACCGCCAGCAGGAAATTTGCCGGAGTAAAGTGCTGATTCTGCCACACGGCTGATAAGTCATGCGCAGAGAACAGCGTGATAAACAGATAAGCAAAGGCTAAAACGCCAATCACGCTCGCCAGCTTGCCCAGTTGATGAATCACGCGATAGCCCAGCACCGCAATGATCACGATGAGGGTGCTGAACAGGATAATTCCGGTTGAATGGCTGACATGGATAAGTTTAGCCAGTGCCTGCCCCGCTAATACTGTCCCGCTGGCTGAAAATCCCACATACATAATGCACACCAGCACCAGAGGAATAACAGCACCAAACACGCCAAACTGCATACGGCTGGTGATCATCTGCGGTAAACCCAGGCGCGGGCCCTGGATAGCATGCAAAGACATGATCGCTGCACCCAGAATCTGCCCCACCAGTAAGCCGATAAGAGACCACACGACGTCTCCACCCAGCACCACGGCCAGCGCACCCGTGACAATAGCCGTGATTTGCAGATTGCCACCAAACCAGAGCGTGAACTGGTTAAAGGGATGACCATGACGTTCACCCAACGGGATGTAATCAATGGAGCGGGTTTCTGACAGGCCCTGTTTCTCTGAGCCTGAATAATCTGATACAGATGATTTGACCGACATAGATTCCTCGCTGGAACAGTGAGAGACGTGTTTGACTGAAAGCGTGATTTGCTCAATCTATGGTTGAGAGTACATGTCTATACAAGCAGCGATATTGTCATGCGCATCGGGAAGTTACAAGGCAACCGGTCATTGGAAAATGTGATGATATCGACAGGCCTGTCATGATGCGGGGCAGGAAAAGATGAGGGAGCGCGCGGACCTGTTTCCGGGGATAACGCCATAATGGAGGCGTAAAACGGGAGTGAGGCATTTTGTTCGATCACCGCCACAGGCGGCAGCGATGATCGGGTAACGCGTGCGATATCAGGCCTGCCAGTCTCAGAGTATGCAGATGAGAAAATACCCTGACGGTTACCCTTCAGCCACTACCCGCTGACGATGACAGTCGACCGGTTCCAGTTTTTGCCCCTGTGAGGAGATAACCTCCAGGCGCGGCAGCGGCTTTCCTTCCGCATTATCCAGCAGCACGGAGTGGGTTTCGCCCTTCTCAAACAGGTAACGCTCGCCCCACTGGCGCATCGCGACCACAACCGGAAACAGCGAACGGCCTCTTTCGGTCAGGACATATTCGCTGTAGGCGCTGCCATCGGAGGCCGGAGCAATCTCAAACACCCCTATCTCCACCAGCTGCTTCAGGCGTGACGCCAGGATATTTTTTGCCAGCCCTAAATTCCGCTGGAAGTCACTGAATCTGCGGACGTCATCAAAGGCTTCACGCACGATCATCATGCACCAGCGCTCACCTATCGACTCCAGGGTTCTGGCGACCGGACACTCGCTGGTTCTCAGGGATTCCTGCTTAGCCATGCTCTTCTCTCACGCTACCTGTCACATGATGGCAGTTTAGCCACTCCGAAAAGAAGTTGCAAAAAAAAACCATCCCGGTTAAAGATATCGCCAATCCAGTTTCAAATAAAAACCAGAAAGGAAAGCAACATGACCTGTACGACTGGCAAGGCGCGTGATCCTGAAGCCGATTCGCCCCCAGCCGCGATCCCGGTGCTCTCGTCCCGGATGATCTTTTTGTTCTCACTCACCTCTGCGCTGGCGGTCGCCAATGTTTACTCGGCACAGCCTCTGCTGGAGTCGATAGCCGCCAGCCTGCAGGTTTCCCCTGGTACCATTGGCACAGTGGTAACGGCCACGCAGAGCGGCTATGCCCTCGGGCTGATCTTTCTGGTGCCGCTGGGCGACTGCGTGAACCGCAAAAAGCTGGTAATTACCCAGTTGCTGCTTTCCGTGCTGGCATTAATCATTGCTGCGGTTGCGCCAGACCTGATGACGCTGCTCTGCGCAATGCTGCTGGTGGGATTAATGGCGGTGGTCACGCAGCTGATGGTGGCGTGGGCCGCCATGCTGGCATCGCCAGAACAGCGCGGACAGGTGGTGGGCAGCGTGACCAGCGGCATCGTGATCGGCATCCTGCTGGCGCGGTTTGTTTCCGGGATGATTGCTGACCTGGCGGGCTGGCGGGCAGTCTATCTGACGGCTGCCTGCCTGTTACTCCTGATCTCGCTCATCCTGGCGAAAGTGCTGCCCGCCACAGCAGGTCAGACGCAGCGCACATCTTATCCTCACCTCTTATTATCTGTTTTCCGTCTCTTCCTCACGGAACCGCAGCTGCGCAGACGCGGGATCCTGGCGCTGCTGATTTTTGCGGCCTTCAGTATGCTCTGGTCTTCGATGGTACTGCCACTTACCGGCCTGTCACTGTCACACACCCAGACCGGGATGTTCGGCCTGGCCGGCCTTGCCGGTGCGCTGGCAGCCTCCAGGGCAGGTGCATGGGCTGACCTGGGCCTGGGGCAGCGTGCCACCGGCCTGGCACTGGCGTTGCTGACCTTCTCCTGGCTGCCGATAGCCGCGCTTCAGACCTCGTTGCTGTTGCTGATTTTCGGGGTGATCCTGCTCGATTTCGCCGTCCAGACGGTACATGTGATTAATCAGAGCCTGATCGTGGCCGCCCGACCTGAGGCGGCAAGTCGTCTGGTCGGCGCCTATATGTGCTTTTACTCGCTGGGCAGTGCGCTGGGGGCTATAGCCGCCACTCAGCTTTATACGCACTGGGGATGGCAGTCTGTCTGCTATGCCGGTGCAGCGGTCAGTGCCTCTGCCTTTCTCTGCTGGTCCGGAGTACGTCACTCATGAAATTAACGCATCTGCTGCTCGCCGTCATGATCACCGCCATCTGGGGGGTTAACTTTTCGGTTATCAAACTCGGCCTGCAGGCGGTCGACCCGTTTATCCTGGCAGGCATCCGCTTTACGCTCTGCGCCCTGCCAGCGCTGTTCTTTATTAAGAAACCGGACGTGCCGTGGCGCTACCTGATCAGCTATGGCCTGGTCTTCGGGATTGGCCTGTGGGGTCTGGTGAATCTGGGAATTAAAACCGGACTGTCGGCGGGCATCGCCTCGCTGCTGCTGCAGTTCAGCGCCTTCTTCACGCTGCTGCTCGGTGGCTGGGTATTTAAAGAGCGCCTAAGCCGCTATCAGCTCGCCGGGTGTGCGCTGGCCTGCGCCGGTCTGCTGAGCATTTTTTTCATTACCGATGGCTCGGTGACGTTTTCCGGCATGCTGCTGGTGCTGGCAGGCGCGGTCGCATGGAGTATTGCCAATATCATCAATAAAAAAGCGGGCACCCGGCAGGTTTTTGCTTTTCTGGTCTGGTCGAGCGCCTTTGCACCCATTCCGCTCTTCCTGCTGGACGGGCTGGTCAATGGCAGCGCGGGCTATCACGCACTCTTCACCCAGCTGGATGTGAAGGCGGTGTTGTCGATACTGTTTCAGGTCTATCCCAATACCCTGCTGGGCTACTGGGTGTGGAACTGGCTGCTGAAACACTATCCGGTTTCAACGGTCGCGCCACTGTCGCTGCTGGTGCCGGTTTTCGGCATCCTGGGTTCAGTGGCGATATTTGGCGAAACGGTTTCACCTCAGAAAATCGCGGCGCTGCTGCTGATCGTCGCCGGACTGGCCGTCGGGCTCTATGGGCAGCGGGTTGTGCGCTATTTCGGCGTACAAACCGGCTGACGGCGCCGTGGGGTGACTATGCACCGTGCCGCTGGCAGAACGCTTCGATGTCACCGTGCTGAAAATCGGGCAGATTCGCCAGCAGTTTCTCCAGCGGCCAGTTCCACCAGGCAATGCGCTGGAGACGGGCGGCCAGTTCCACCAGGCAATGCGCTGGAGACGGGCGGCAATAGCCGGTGTAAAGCGCACCCGCAGTGGCCTGGCCGGCACCCCGCCCACTACGCTGTAGGGCGCGACGTTTTTCGTCACGACAGCACCCGCAGCCAGCACCGCACCATCACCAATGGTAACGCCAGGCAGCACAATTACGCCGTGACCTATCCACACATCGTGACCGATTATCACCCGATCGGCGCGACGGGCGGAAAAGAAGCCCTGATCGCGTCGGGCGTCGGGGTGGTAATACTCCGGGCAGTAGGTAAAGCGATGCTGGGAGGCGCGGTCCATAGGATGATTCGGCGCGCCAATGCGCACCTGATTAGCAATGGCGCAGAAGCGCCCCACCTGGGTATCGGCCAGGCAGCAGTGTTCGCCGACATAGGAGAAGTCACCCAGTTCGCTATACTCCAGCGAGCTGTGCGCCAGGATCTCACACTGCTGACCCACAGTGGTTTCGCGCATCTTCACACTCTCATCAATCCAGGTGTGCGCTAATCGGGCAGGCATAACGGCGGCAATGGACATAAAACTCCCGGTCTGGATAAGCAGCGCCCCGGCGGCGTGCTTTTGCCGCACCACCTTACCCGCGTCCGATGACAGAGAATTGACAAAGAAAAAAGGCGGAGTGGTTAGCTCCGCCTTGTTTCAAGTTCCGGTTAACCTGCGTGACCGGTCAGTTGCATAAGGGCAACGATGATCTGCAAGATGACCCGGATAAGATCCAGAATCAGCTTAGTCAGTTCCATCACTTTCCTTCTCCTTTTACAGGAGCGCGCTGTTCGGCAACCAGGGCTTTGACTCTACCCGCCGGGCGCCTAAGCACATCTTTGTGGAGAGAGCTGAGCGGCACTCATGGTTAAAGCCACAGGCCAGCACCACCTGATGCCTGCCGGGATTTTAAAACCGTGCCCCTGGGAGCGGCCAGTCGACAATGAGGCGATACTCAACACTCAACACCTGTATAAACATACAGCATTTTGGCGAAACTTGAAATCCTTAGCCGCACATTTTACAATCTTGTTTGTGGAGAGTGCTGAGCACCTCGTTCGCAGCGCGGTTACCAGCCGGGTAGCGAACAAAAAATAAAGGATTTGGCGAAATGCCAAATCCTTTTTTTATGCCTGCCTTCTGCTTAAAAAAGCAGCGCAATGCTTACTTCGCGGCGCTGATTCGCCAGATGGTATTACCCGCATCGTCAGCAATCAGGACACCGCCCTGTTTGTCGCTGGCCAGACCGACCGGTAATCCACGCACCTGCTTTTCGTCGTCCGTCAGGAAGCCCGAGACCACCGTCTGCGGCTGACCCACCGGCTTGCCGTTTTCAAATTTCACCCACACCACTTTGTAGCCATTCAGCGGCGTACGGTTCCAGCTGCCATGTTCACTGATAAACGCACCGCCCTGGTATTGCGGCATGTTATCTGCGCCGTAGAACAGCAGCCCCAGCGGAGCGACATGCGAACTCAGGGCATAATCAGGCTTAATCGCTTTCTCAACCAGATCGGGACGCTGCGGTTCGGCACGGGTATCCACATGCTGACCAAAGTAGCTATAGGGCCAGCCGTAAAAGCCTTTGTCCTGCACTGAGGTCATGTAGTCAGGCACCAGATCGGAGCCGATTTCATCACGCTCATTGACGATGGCCCACAGTTTTCCGCTCTGCGGTTCCCACTGTAAGCCGGTTGGATTGCGCAACCCGCTGGCGTAGATCCGGCTGGCACCGCTGGCCGCGTCCACTTCCAGCACCGCGGCACGGCGATACTCTGCGCCAATGCCGTTCTCGGTAACGTTACTGTTGGAACCGACACCCACATAGAGCTTGCTGCCATCGGGGCTGGCTAACAGCGATTTGGTCCAGTGATGGTTAATCGGCCCGCCCGGCAGTTCCGTCACCTCTTCAGGCGCGGTGCGGATCTCCGTCTCCCCTTCGCGATAGGGGAACTTCACCAGGCTGTCAGCATTCGCGACATAAAGGGTATTGCCAATCAGCTGCATGCCAAACGGCGAGTGCAGATTCTCAATAAAGCGGTGCTGCTCCCATTTGCCATTGACGTTGCGCAGCAGCGTAATCCGGTTGCCGCCAGCGCCGCCCTTACCTGACGCTTTCTGCACAATGCCCATGATCAGCTGTTTAGGCCGGGTGGTGGGTTTGGCCGGGCCATTGGATTCCGCCACCAGCACATCATTATTCGGCAGCACATAAACCTGACGCGGATGCTGCAGATTGTCAGCGATCTTTTCGATTTTCAGCCCGTCAGCCACTTTTGGCATTTCGCCCGCTTTCCACGGCGTGCCTTCCGGCACCTGCATCGGCGGCATAAAGAAGTTCTGTGCCTGCGGCAGTTCGGGATTCGGTCCGATCTGCTTTTGCGGATCGACCAGCGCACCATCATCACAGCCTGCCAGCAGTGCTGTCAGGGTAAGCGCGAGCAACGTTTTATGCGGTATCTTCATGGTGGCTCCTCCTTAAGCGCTACGCTGACGTAACGCAAGTTGCACATTCGCCAGCAGCAGCAGCGCTACCACCAGCGTCGAAAGCGTCACGCCCAGCGGGATGACAGCGGCGGCATCACGGCTGTGAATAAACGCATTGACGATAGCGATCACAATTGCCACCAGCCAGAGCCAGAAATGACTTTTTTCCGCACTGTCACTGCCGCGGAACAGATAAACCAGCGCGATGAGTCGCGGCACAATCGCCAGTATCAGTCCCAGCGCAATCAGCCAGCCTGCGGCATCCGTCCAGAACAGCACAAAGGTCTGGCTATAGAGAATATCGAACAGCCAGGCCGCGACAAAAAAGCCCAGCGGCACCGGCTCCAGCAGAGCGTACAGCGTCACGGCAAAGGCCGATCTTCCCAGGGTATTGCGCATGTTTCTCTCCATTTTTAACGTGAATGCGGACCAGGTCAGACGTCGCGCTGCTCAGAGCAACCGACCCCGCGCCTGTAAAAGATTAGTAAATCTGAAGAGAAACAGAGGGTTTATTCGGGAGGAATTGCAAATCAGGCGGATGACGTCCCTGTCATCGCCGGTCAGTCAGGGCTTATCAGCGGGTAAAGTGACCCAGTATCCTGGCTGATAAGGCAGCGGCAGGAACTTCTCGTGGAACGCGCGGAAGGTGGCGTCCGGATCCAGATCGGCAAACAGATCGGGATGCAGCCATTTCGCCAGCGCCTGGATAGCCACAAACTGGTAAGGGCTGTCGTAGAACTGATGCCAGATAGCGTGAACATTGCCGTTGTGCGCCACCGGCAGGGTTTTAAAGGCATCGCGCATCATCAGCCCCTTAAGACGCGCGGTAGCCTCGGTGACATTGGCACCCGGACCGACGCCGACCCATTTGCCCACGGTGTTGTAATTCTTCCAGTTAGCGCCGGTCACCACCACCACATCCGGCTGGCTGGCGATAATCTGTTCCGGGTTAACGGTGCCGAAGGTGCCAGGGATGAGATCTTTAGCGATGTTACGACCGCCCGCAATCTCGACCATCTGACCAAAGTTTTCATTGCCAAACGACATGCAGCACTCGTCGCTGTAGCCGCCTGCACGGTCAATCATCACTTTCGGGCGGTAGCCGGTAAAGTTCTTCAGACGCGAGGTGACAAGGTCAATCTGCTGCTGGCGGAAGGTGATAATTTCCTGGGCACGCGCCGGTTTGTTCACCAGTTCGCCCATGATGCGGATACTTTTCTCAGCATTCACCATCGGCGCTTCGCGGAAATCGATAAACACCACCGGCACGCCTACTGCCTGCAGTTTTTCAATCAGTTTGCCTTCATCGGTGGCGGCTTTGGATTCCAGATTCATCAGCACCAGATCGGGCTTCAGGGTTAACGCCTGCTCGACGTTGAAAGTGCCATCTTTCGCACCGCCAAAGGTCGGTAATTTTTTAATTTCCGGATAGCGTTTTTCGTAAGCCTGATAGCCGTCCCAGTCCGCCTTCGGGAAATCGTCACGCCAGCCAATCACCCGTTTGAACGGGGCATCGGGTTCAAATGCCGCCAGCAGATACATCTGACGGCCCTCACCCAGAATAATGCGTTTTGCCTCCTGCGGCACCTCGACCTGACGGCCTGCGACATCGGTAATCATTTTGGCCGAAGCCGTCCCTGCCAGCGTGAGCAGCCCCAGCGCTAAAAACCATTTTTTCATTGTAAAAACCCGCACAAATGATAATGAGAATTATTAATGTAAAGCGGCGTTACTATCACCTAAAACAGCGGTCAGGGGAAGTCATCCGGTTAAATGTTTTTTGCGGCGGGGTTAACTGGCGGAGTTTCGGTCAAAGAGATCCCTTGAGAGGAAAAAGCGCAGCGTGTCGCTGCTCACAAAACGGTCAGCTTTCGTGAATATGTTCACAACACCCTGGGCAGTTGCACACATATTAGCCATTAATCGTATCGTTTTGGCTAATGCGTTAATGAATTGTGAAGGCTAGATTGAAAATGAAACAGCGTTTTAATAATTCATCAGGACAGACTGCCACAGGAGCTTAACCGTGAAGATCAGCGCCATTGATGTCACCCTTTTTACCTATCCCACCCAACGCTGCGCCGACAGCGCCGGACACTCCCACCCTGGCCCGGAAAATGATGCGCAGATGGCGCTACTGACCCTGACCAGCGAGGAAGGCGACTGTGGTTATGCCTTTGCGCCGCCGGAAGTGGTGCGATCCCATGTGGTTAATGCCTTTTTCCGCAAAGTGCTGATCGGTCAGAACGCCTTTGACCGGGAGCGTCTTTGGCAGGATCTGGTGCACTGGCAGCGCGGCAGCGCCCATCAGCTCACCGAGCGGGCGCTCTCCGCTGTGGAGCAGGCATTGTGGGATCTGATTGGACGGAAGCTGAAACAGCCTGTCCACAAACTGCTGGGCGGCTATCGCGAGAAGATTCCGGCTTACGGCAGCACCATGTGTGGTGACGAGCTGAGCGGTGGATTATCAACGCCGGATGAGTATGCGCAGTTCGCGGAAAAGCTGGTGGCACGCGGGTATCAGGCAATCAAGCTGCACACCTGGATGCCGCCGGTCTCCTTCGCACCCAGCCCGGCGATGGATATCAAAGCCTGCGCGGCGGTGCGTGAAGCGGTGGGACCCGATATCGCGCTGATGCTGGACGGCTATCACTGGTACAGCCGCAGTGACGCGCTGACCATCGGCAAGGCGCTGGAAAAGCTTAATTTCGCCTGGTTCGAGGAGCCGATGGAGGAAGAGAGCATGGCCTCTTACGCCTGGCTGGCGGAAAACCTCTCTATTGACGTGCTTGGCCCGGAGAGCCTGGGCGGTAAATATCACAGCCGCGCCGACTGGGTGCGTGCCGGAGCCTGCGACATTCTGCGAGCCGGAGCCAACGGCGTAGGCGGCATCTCGCCCACCCTGAAAGTGGCGAACCTGGCTGAAGCCTTTGGCATGGATTGCGAAGTGCACGGCAACGGTGCGGCCAGCCTGGCGGTGGTCGGGGCGATCCGTAACTGCCGCTGGTATGAGCGCGGCCTGCTGCATCCCTTCCTGGATTATGAAACACCGCCCGCCTACCTCAACAGCCTGATCGACCCGATGGACGATCAGGGATTTGTCACCCTGCCCGCCCGCAGCGGGCTGGGGGAGGATATTAACTTCAGCTGGATTGAGACGCACACGCTGAACCGCTGGTAAATCGCACTACCGAAGTACGGCAAACAATAATAACCCCGTCGCCCGCCTGCTGCCTGCCATCCCGTTGGCCAGCAGCAGGCAGAGTCGTAAACGGGAAAACCTCTGACCTGCTGGACTTTACCTATGACCCTGACACAACGATGTGGCGCGTGGCTGATCACGCTGCTGATGCTGACGGGCAGCGCGTCAATCCAGGCAAAGACCCCGGATGACCAGCTGATCGTCGGCATGAATATGAATAACCTGCTCACCCTGGATCCGGCCGCTATGACCGGCAACGAGGTGGTCGGTATTGTAGTGAATCTCTATGACGGTTTGGTCGAGCTGAACCCGCAGCAACTCACCGAGGTGCGCCCGGCGCTGGCGGAACGCTGGTCAGTCAGTCCGGATAACCGCACCCTGACTTTTCACCTGCGCGACAACGTCAGATTTCACTCGGGCAATCCGCTCACCAGCGCCGATGCGGTCTGGTCGATGCGGCGGGTGCTGCATCTGAACCTGGCGCAGGCGTCGGTGTGGAAATCGTACGGCTTCAGCCGCGACAATGTTGACCAGATGATTACCGCGCCCGACGACCACACGCTGGTGATCACCCTGCCCAGACCTAACGATCCGCAACTGGTGATCTACTCGCTGGCGGCGCTGGGCAGCATGGTGGTGCTGGACAGCAAAACCGTGCAGCAGCATGAGGTGGATGGCGACTGGGGCAACCGCTGGCTCACCACCCATGAAGCGGGCTCCGGCCCGTTCCGGCTGGATGTATGGCAGGCAAAAGATGTGCTGCGCATGAGCCGTGCGACTGATTACTGGCGCGGCGAGGCGAAGATGTCGCGGGTGGTGTTCCGCCATCTGCAGGAGTCGCAGACCCTGCGGCTGATGATGGAGAAAGGCGATCTGGATATCGCCAGTAACATGGCGATCCCCGACGTGCGCGCCCTGCGGCACGACCCCGACCTCACCATTGATGCGGTAAGAAAAGGAACAATCTACTACCTGGCGATGAGCATGAAAGATCCGCACTTCGACAATATCAAAGTGCGGGAGGCGGTACGCTATTTGGTCGATTATCAGGGCATCAATAAAAGCCTGATGACCGGCTATGGCGAGCTGCATCAGCGCCCGATTCAGGCTGGCATGCCCGCCACGCTGCCCGATCCCGGTTACCGGCTCGATGTGCCGCGCGCCCGCGCACTGCTGGCTGAAGCGGGTTATCCGGACGGCTTCGACACCACGCTGCGGGTGCTGGCCGATCAGCCCTTTCTGAATATCGCCATCGCGGTGCAGTCCACGCTGCTCCAGGGCGGGATCCGCGCAAAAATCATCACCGGCACCGGTAACCAGATCTATGGCGCGATGCGCGATCGCCAGTTCAGTCTGCTGGTCGGGCGCGGTGGCAGCGGCGTGGAGCCGCATCCCCACTCCAGCCTGCGCGCGCTGGTCTATAACCCGAATAATGCTGACAGCGCCCGGCTGACCAACTTCCAGGGCTGGCGCACCGGTTTCTATGACGCGCAGCTCAACACCATGATCGATCAGGCGCTGGTGGAGCGCGACAAAACCCGCCAGCAGCAGGCCTATTACGCCATCCAGCAGCGCTATGACCAGCTGGTGCCTGCACTGATGCCGATTTCACAAATGCTCGACTCCGTGGTGGTCAGCAACCGGGTGCAGGCTTATCAGCCGCATCCCTCAGCGACCACCTTCCTCCGCGATGTCTGGAAAACCCCTGAAGCCAAAGCGGGAGGCACCTTATGATCCTGACCCTGACCCGAACTCAGTGCCGCCGCATCAGCCATCGCGCGCTGCAGGTAGTGATTACCCTGTTCAGCCTGCTGCTGCTGACCTTTTTTATTGGCCGGGTGATGCCGCTGGATCCGGTGCTGGCGATTGTCGGCCCCGACGCCGATCAGGCCACCTATCAGCAGGTTTATCACCAGCTCGGCTTTGATAAACCGCTGTGGGTGCAGTTTGGCATCTACCTTAACGCGCTGCTGCATGGCGATCTCGGCCATGCGCTGCTTACCGGTCAGCCGGTGGTGCATGACATTGTGCGCGTCTTTCCGGCAACCGTAGAGCTGGCCACGCTGGCGATTGTGATTGGCGCAGGACTGGGCGTGCCGCTGGGTGTGCTGGCGGCGGCACGTCGCAACAGCGTCATTGACTATGTGGTGCGGATGCTCAGCCTGGCCGGTTACTCCACCCCAATCTTCTGGGTCGGCATGATTGGCCTGCTGCTGTTCTATGCCCATCTCGGCTGGGTCGGCGGCGCAGGTCGGGTGGACTTCAGCCTGGATGGCATCGTGCCGCGTCGCACCGGCTTTATGCTGATTGACGCCCTGCTGGCCGGCAACAGCCAGGTGTTCTGGAATGCGCTGAATCATCTGGTGCTGCCCGCCTCGCTGCTTGGCTTTCACTCCATGGCCTATATCAGCCGCATGACGCGCAGTTTTATGCTCGCGCAGCTGTCGCAGGAGTTCATTCTGACCGCGCGGGTCAAAGGCCTGACTGAATGGCAGGTTATCTGGCAGCACGCCTTCCGCAATATCCTGGTGCAGCTGCTGACCGTGGTGGCGCTGGCCTATGGCTCACTGCTGGAGGGCGCGGTGCTGATTGAAACCGTCTTCTCCTGGCCTGGCTTTGGCTCCTACCTCACCGGCAGCCTGATGCTGGGCGATATGAATGCGGTGATGGGCTGTGTGCTGGTGGTGGGTCTGATTTTTGTGCTGCTTAACCTGATCTCCGACCTGCTCTATCAGGTGTTCGATCCGAGGACCAAAGTATGACGATCTCTTTTGACGCTGCATCTGTGAGTCATTCCCGTGAGCGGCTGGTGCGCTGTCAGCGTTTTGCTGCCCGCTGCGGCTATTTCCTCTGGCGCATGGCCTGTAATCCCCTGACCGCGATTGGTGGTGGCATTGTGCTGCTGCTCTGCATCGTGGCACTTTTCGCGCCCTGGATCGCGCCGTATCACCCGCTGGTTCAGGATCTGAATAATGCGCTGACGCCCCCCGGCGCGGCCCACTGGTTCGGCACCGACGAGTTTGGCCGGGATATCTTCAGTCGTCTGGTGTGGGGCGCACGCATCACGCTCTACATCGTGCTGCTGGTGTCGGTCACCGTCGGGCCACTGGGCCTGCTGCTGGGGGTCACCGCCGGTTATTTTGGCGGCAAAGTCGACGGCGTGCTGATGCGTGTCACCGATATCTTTATCTCCTTCCCGAGCCTGGTACTGGCGCTGGCCTTTGTTGCCGCGCTGGGGCCAGGACTGGAGCATGTGGTGATCGCGATTACGCTCACCGCCTGGCCACCCATTGCCCGTCTGGCCCGCGCTGAAACGCTGTCGCTGCGTCAGGCGGACTTTATCTCGGCGGTGCGCTTACAGGGCGCGTCGCCGCTGCGGGTGCTCTGGAAGCACATTATTCCGCTCTGCCTGCCGTCGGTGATTATCCGCATCACCATGAACATGGCAGGCATTATCCTCACCGCCGCCGGGCTGGGGTTTCTCGGGCTGGGCGCGCAGCCGCCGGATCCGGAATGGGGCGCGATGATTGCCAGTGGCCGCACCTACATGCTGGAGTGCTGGTGGGTGGTGACCGTGCCCGGTCTGGCGATCCTGATTAACAGCCTGGCATTTAACTTTTTAGGAGATGGCCTACGTGACCTGCTCGATCCCCGCAGTGAGTAACGCCTCGCCGTTGCTCGACGTGCGCGATTTGCACGTGAACTTTGTTAACGGACGCCAGATTACGCCGGCGGTGCGTGGCGTCTCCTTTCAGCTCGGTCAGGAGAAGCTGGCGATTGTCGGTGAGTCCGGCTCCGGTAAATCGACCGTGGGTCGCGCCCTGCTGCAGCTGCATCCGGCTAAGGCGCGCATTGAGGCGAGCCGGATGCAGTTTGGCGATATCGACCTGTTGCACGCCAGCCCGGCAGAGATGCGCGCCATTCGTGGCAAACACATCTCAATGATTATGCAGGACCCGAAATATTCGCTGAATCCGGTGATCCGGGTGGGCGAGCAGATTGCCGAAGCCTGGCGCAGTCACCATCGCGGCCAGAAATCGGCGGCACGTCAGCGGGCGCTGGCGATGCTGGAGGAGGTGCAGATCCGCGATCCTGAACGGGTATATCAGCTCTATCCCCATGAGATTTCCGGCGGCCAGGGGCAGCGCGTGATGATCGCCATGATGCTGATCACCGAGCCGGAACTGGTGATTGCCGATGAGCCCACCTCTGCGCTGGATGTCTCGGTTCGCCTGCAGGTGCTGGCGCTGCTGGATGATCTGGTGAAAGCGCGCGGTCTGGGACTGATTTTTATCAGTCACGATATCAATCTGGTGCGCAGCTTCTGCGATCGGGTGCTGGTGATGTATGCCGGACGCGTGGTGGAGTCGCTGGACGCCAGCGAACTTGACCGCGCGCAGCATCCCTACACCCAGGGACTGCTGGCAGCACTGCCCGACCTTGATCGGCGGCGTACGCGTCTGCCGGTGTTACAACGTCACGCCAGCTGGCTAACTGACTGAGGAGTTACGATGATTGAGGTGAAAAATCTCAACCTGAGTTTTGGTGAAGAGGGTCGCCGTAATCAGGTGCTGTTCGACGTGAACCTGCAGGTTAAACAGGGTGAAATCTTCGGGCTGGTCGGTGAGTCAGGTTCGGGCAAGACTACGGTGCTGAAGTGTCTGGCGGGCCTGTTTAATCACTGGCAGGGAGAGCTGACCATTGATGGCCAGCCGCTGGCGCACCGCATCGATCGGGCGCGCTGCCGTCAGGTGCAGATGGTGTTTCAGGACCCTTATGGCTCGCTGCATCCGCGTCACACGCTGGGCGATATCCTTGAAGAGCCATTACAGATTCAGGGTATCGGGCAGCGCCAGCAGCGCGTCGTGGCAATGCTGGATAAGGTCGGGCTGAATCGCGCCTGGCAGACGCGTTATCCGCACCAGCTTTCCGGTGGTCAGCGTCAGCGCGTGGCGATTGCCCGGGCGCTGATTTTAGAGCCGCGCGTGCTGCTGCTGGATGAGCCGACCTCCGCGCTGGATGTTTCGGTGCAGGCGGAGATCCTCAATCTGCTCAGCGATCTGCAGCAGCAGGAGAACCTGACCTATCTGATGGTGACGCACGATCTCGGCGTGGTGGCGCACCTCTGCCATCGTGTGGCGGTTATGCAGCAGGGCAAGGTGCTGGAGACGCTGGATGTGCCGACGCTGGTGGCCGACCGGGCCGCGATGCCCTATACCCGGATGCTGGTAGAGGCGAGTCGTCATTACAATCCGGCGCTGGCGCAGCAGAGCTGACATTCAGCTGACGTCGGATAAAGAGAGGATAAAAAAAGGCCGGTCAGACCGGCCTTATAACCCCGGATGCGTTAGTGGGTCAGCTGACGCACAAAGGCGACGATTTCCTGATTTTTGCCATGCTCAAACAGACACTGCTGGAAGCGTGGGCCACTAACGGCAGTACGCACCAGCTCAGGGTCGATGGCGCGCAGCGTGTCGAGGTAGTTCTCTTTAATCACGGCAGCTTTAACCTGATTCAGCAGACCGGCGTTACGCACCTGCGGCTCTTTACGCTCTGGGGGATAACCATTGCCCTTCTCGCCGGTGAAGGCTTTTTCAAAGATAAAGCGCAGGTTAAGTTCAGCGCCCCAGCCAAAGCCTTTGGCGAACGGCAGAGATAAGGCATTACCGTTGTTGATCTGGGCAAACAGGTAGGCATCCGCCGGATCGATACAGTAGCCGCAGACGACGCCCGGATGGATATTAAGCGACATCAGCGCGCCCTGCCCGGTGCCGCAGCCCGCGACCACGAAATCCACGGCCTGGCTGTTGAGCAACACGCTGGCCTGAATGCCGAGGTGAATATAGGTCAGGTGGTGATCCTGCTCATCGCTCATACCGACGTTGAAGACCTGATGGCCCAGTGGCTGTGCGACGCCTTCCAGTTCTTTCAGCACGGTAACGTTTTTAGCGGCCTGGCTGTTTTCCATCATTAACGCGATTTTCATGATCTACCCTTATAAATTAATTGAAACACCGTTTCATTTTAGTGAAAAACCACTAAAGTGCATAAACTAATTCACCCGAGCGCTGTGAGATCCATCACAAAACGGTCACCGCAGCAGGGGCAACCGCAGGAGGATTGCGATGTTTATCTACCATAAAGAGCGACCACTGGAAGATCTGGGCAACGGCGTGACCCGCCGCGTGCTGGCGTACGGTGGCACCATGATGGCGGTAGAAGTGATTTTCGAGAAAGAGGCTGTCGGCCCGCTGCATCACCATCCCCACGAGCAGCTGACCTACGTGCTGAGCGGACGTTTTGCCTTCACCATCAATGGTGAAACGCGTGAGGTGGGCGCAGGAGATACGCTCTACAAAGCGCCCAATGTGGTTCATGGCTGTGTCTGTCTTGAGGCGGGCACCTTACTGGATACGTTTACACCGCAGCGCGAAGATTTCCTGACCGCTAAATAATGCATGCGGCCCGGTGGGCCGCCTGTTGAACTGACGCATGACTGACCTGGTTTTCCCGTCTCCGCATCCTGCTTCAGGCCCGCAGAATTTTTCTGAAATTCCATCTTCCGCTAACTTAATGATTAGCTGACATTTACGCCGCAACCGCGCTGCGCTTAGCTTCGTCCTGAAAATCAATCGGGCAGATTTCTGTACAAATTCCGGATCGTTGTATAAGTTTAATAGCAACCGCCGAACATTTTTTAACCCGAAACAGGACAATACTATGCCAATGCAAAACACCCTCACGTTGCCGGTGAATCACAGTTTCCCGGTCAAAAATGAGTTTAGTTCATCCTTTGCCGTGTCTGAACAGGACAAACTCAACTTTCTGATCGAAGAGTTACTGGAAGCGGGCAAGGAAAAAAGCTGTATGGAACTGCTGCGCCATCTGGCATCCGCAGACAGTGCAGAAGAAGAGGCATGCTGCCGCGAACTGCTGACGTTGCTGATGGCACAAAAATGATGTCAGTTGCCAGCTGTTCAGCGCAGATTCACCCCTTTCTGAAAGCGTATCTGATATCCCACGCTACGCCTGAGCGCACTTCCCCGTTCAGGCGTGTCAACGTGCCCAGCGAAAGCCGCGGTTTTTTCTGAATGCATTAACGCCCGCAGCAGCAGAGACTGTTACGCGCGGTAAATCCGGGTTTTACTCATCAGCAACTTCCTGCTTCTCATTGCTTATCTCTCCCCTGTTTTGTTAGCCTGAATCCCGCCTCGGCGAGAATCGCTTTACCTTCCCTTCGCGTAATGCGCGCGGTTCACTATCAGGCTGACACAGGAGTGATATGACCATGACCTTTGCCCCCGCCACGCTGCATCTGCTGTGTGGAAAAATTGCCTCCGGGAAATCGACGCTGGCGGCTGAGCTGAGCGCCGCCCCCGGTTGCGTGGTGATCAGCGAGGATCAGTGGCTCGCCGCGCTCTATAAGGACGAGATGCAGTCAGTGGCCGATTACGTGCGCCATGCAGCAAAACTCAGAAAGGCGATGACGCCTCATCTGGTCGCGCTGCTTAACGCAGGCGTGTCGGTGGTGCTCGATTTTCCTGCCAACACCCGGGCGAATCGCGACTGGATGATGTCGGTGATTAAGGCATCCTCTGCCGACCACCGCCTGCATTATCTGGACGTACCGGATGCGCTGTGTAAATCGCGTCTGCACGCCCGCAATCAGGACGGCGAACACGCCTTTGCCGCAACGGACGAGCAGTTCGCGCTGATTACCCGCTATTTCGAAGCGCCGCAGGAGGAAGAAGGCTTTAACCTGGTGCGCCACGGTTAATGCCTTCTGGCGTGGGATCTCAGGAGAGGTCGAGTGCCGCGAGCACGTCAGCAATCTGCTGGCAGTCCGCCGCAGAGAGCGGTAACAGCGGGCGCGGCAGACAGTCGCGTTCGGTCAGTCCCAGCAGCCCCGCCGCGGCGCTGATCACCCGGAAACTGCCGCCATACTGGCGGAACAGCGCCCATAACGGCTGCAGGCGATCGGACTGCGCTCTGACGCTCTGATGGTCACCTGCCGCCGCCGCTTCGGTCATCGCTTTTGCGACGCGCGGAAACAGCCCGCCGCACACCGAATACCAGCCATCACAGCCCGCAATCAGCCCGTTGGCGGCTGAGGCATCGCCACTGACGCCAATCGACACGGCATCTGGCAGCGTGCCGCGCAGTTGAGCGAGGCGATCGTTAGCCGCAGATTGACCTGCCGGTACCCCAGGAATTTTCACTGACCCGACACCGGAAAGTGTGGCGATCCGGCTCAGCAGCGCATCGGAAAACGTAAAATGGGTGGTACCGGGGTTGTCATAGATACAGACTGGCACCGAGGCGTGTCGCGTCACGGTCTCGAAAAGCGTGAACACCTCATCTTCATTCAACGCCTGATAACCCAGCGGCGGCAGCAGTAAGGCAGCCGCGCCCGCCTGCTGCGCGTCCTCCGCCAGCGCCAGCACCTCGTCAGTGCCCACCGCACCAATGCAGATCATCACCGGAGTCGCTTCTGCATATTCCACCGCCAGTTCAGCGATGCGCCTGCGCTGCGCGCGGGTGAGATAGGCGTAGCTGCCGGTGGACCCCAGCACGCCAAGGGAATCGACTTTTGCATCAGTCAGCCTGCGCAGCAGCCGCAAAAAAGCCGCCTCATCGGGCTTGCCTGCCGCAAAGGGAGTAAGGGGGAACGCACTGAGTCCGCTGAACATATCATCTGCTCCATTACGAGATTGCACCGGCCTGAGGTCGCCCCTGCAGCCATATTTCGTTACCGGCCGAAGCATCAACTCGCCCCGCCCGCTATTTTTGCGCTATCACCCAAAGGAGGATAGCGATGATTGCCGTACTATTTGAAGCCGAAGCCCGACCCGAACACCAGATGCGTTACCTGCAACTGGCTGCCGACCTTAAACCGCTGCTGATGCAAAACAGCGGGTTTATCTCTCTTGAGCGCTTTCAAAGCCTGACCGATGAGAAAAAAATTCTCTCGCTCTCCTGGTGGCGTGATGAAGAATCGGTGCTGGCCTGGAAGCGCAACCTCTGTCACCAGGCCGCACAGCGTGAAGGCCGCGAGACCCTTTTTGCCTGTTACCGTCTTCGCATCGTCACGCTGGTCAGAGAATATGCCTCACAACAGGGAGTAAATTAACATGTTCGATATTCATGTCATCCTGCAAAATAGTCCAGGCACACTTTCCCGGCTCACCACGCTGCTGGGCCGTCATGGGATTGGACTGGAAGGCGGCGGCCTGTTCTCCTTTGGTGAACAGAGCCACGCTCATTTTCTGGTCGAGGAAGGCGAACGGGCGCGGGCCGTGCTGGAAGCCGGGGGTATCGCCGTCGAGGCGGTTAACGTCCCGCTTATACGCAGGTTACCGCAAAAGCGTCCCGGCGAGCTGGGGGCGATCACTGCACGCCTTGCCGATGCCGGAATCAACATACTGGTGCAATACAGCGATCACGCTAACCAGCTGATCCTGATCACCGATAACAATCGATCAGCCGCCGGGCTGACCACAGAATGGGCACGCTTATCTGATGGCAACACCACAACCGCATAACGCACCTGACGATAGCGAAGCACTTGAGAATGCGATTGTGGGCGTCGCCGCCGCAATGGCCGATGCGTCACGGGTGAAGATGCTGTCCGCGCTGATGGATGGACGCGCCTGGACCGCCACCGAACTCAGTGCCGTCACCGACGTGGCGCCCTCAACCGCCAGCGCCCATCTGAACCGGTTGATCAACAGCGGCTTGATCGTCTGCGTGGCGCAGGGGCGTCACCGTTATTACCGACTGACCGGCAGTGACATCGCTGCGCTGATTGAGAACATGATGGGCGTATCGTGGCGACGGATTGCCGCGCCGGTGAGCACCACCCCAACATCGCTTCGCACCGCCCGCACCTGTTACGACCATCTGGCCGGTGATATTGCGGTGCAGATTTATGCCGTAATGGCGCAACAGGGCTGGATCACGCCGGAAGGCAGCGCTGTCACCCTGTTGGGTCTGCAGCAGTTTGCGGCGTTGCAGATTGATCTGTCGCAGCCCGGACGCCGCAGAGCCTGCTGTGGCTGTCTCGACTGGAGTGAGCGCCGGTTCCATCTCGGCGGCTACGCGGGTGCAGCGCTGCTGAGTGCCTTTGAAACGCAAGGCTGGCTAACCCGGCAGCCTGGCTACCGTGAAGTGGTGTTTACCGTGGCGGGCGTCCAACATTTACGTCAGATTTTTGGCATAACCTTTCCCTGACGCCTTGCTGCCTGCGTACTGAACCCTTTTTGCCGCCAGACTCTGCGCTGATGGCCTCAGACAAGCCAGATTCCGCCTGTTCACCTGCAACACGCTTATGAAATCTGTCACATTTCCGCAAACTCCTCTCAGACCCACTAACAGGCACAAAAAAATCATCTCGCCACTTAACCTGTTGAATACGAAAGACTTTAAGTGATAACGCCTGGCAATCATGCGACTGGCACATTAATCGATGCCCTTTTTGCACTTATTTAGCGCCGGGCGCTGATCCACTCTTCAGTGACAGGCGCGGCAAAAAGCGTCATACCTTACTGGAGTTACTGATGCAGACAACCTCACCCATGACTCACCGCGCCAGGATTGGCGCAATATTCCGTGTTACCTCAGGCAACTTTCTCGAACAGTTCGACTTCTTCCTGTTCGGTTTCTATGCCACCTATATCGCCCATACCTTTTTCCCGGCCAGCAGTGAGTTCGCCTCACTGATGATGACCTTTGCCGTGTTTGGCGCAGGGTTCCTGATGCGCCCGATTGGCGCGGTAGTGCTGGGGGCGTACATCGATAAGGTTGGCCGTCGTAAAGGGCTGATCGTTACGCTCTCCATCATGGCGGCCGGCACCTTTATGATCGTGCTGATCCCCTCTTACCAGAGTATTGGTCTGTGGGCGCCGCTGCTGGTGCTGATCGGTCGGTTGCTGCAGGGCTTCTCCGCCGGTGCAGAGCTGGGCGGCGTGTCGGTCTATCTGGCAGAGATCGCCACACCGGGCCGCAAGGGCTTCTACACCAGCTGGCAGTCGGGTAGTCAGCAGGTCGCGATTATGGTGGCGGCGGCGATGGGCTTTATCCTCAACGCGGTGCTGGAAGAGAGCGCCATCCGTGAATGGGGCTGGCGCATTCCGTTCCTGTTTGGCTGCCTGATTGTGCCGTTTATCTTCCTGCTGCGTCGCAAGCTGGAAGAGACCCAGGAATTCAACAACCGTCGCAGCCATCCCGATGTGAAGCAGGTGTTCCGCATCCTGCTCGCCAACTGGCAGGTGGTGATTGCCGGGATGCTGATGGTAGCAATGACCACGACTGCGTTTTACCTGATTACGGTTTACGCGCCGACCTTTGGCAAGAAAGTCCTGCTGCTCAGCGCCTCTGACAGCCTGCTGGTGACGCTGCTGGTAGCGGTATCGAACTTTATCTGGCTGCCGATTGGCGGCGCGATCTCCGATCGTTTTGGCCGTAAGCCTGTGCTGGTTGCCATGACCCTGCTGGCGATTGTCACCACCTATCCGGCCCTGAGCATGCTGGCCGCCGCACCGGGCTTCTCGATGATGCTGGGCGTGCTGCTGTGGCTGTCAATGATCTATGGTCTCTACAACGGCGCGATGATCCCGGCGCTGACCGAAATCATGCCAGCGGAAGTGCGTGTGGCGGGCTTCTCGCTG
Source organism: Pantoea pleuroti (assembly GCF_014156615.1). Taxonomy (NCBI): domain Bacteria; kingdom Pseudomonadati; phylum Pseudomonadota; class Gammaproteobacteria; order Enterobacterales; family Erwiniaceae; genus Pantoea; species Pantoea pleuroti. The sequence goes on from NZ_SBFD01000001.1 coordinate 504,078, forward strand.
GCCTATAGCCTGGCAACTGCGCTGTTTGGTGGCTTTACCCCTGTGATGTCAACCGGCCTGATTGAGCTGACCGGCGATAAAGCTTCGCCAGGCTACTGGATGAGTTTTGCCGCAGTCTGCGCCCTGGGGGCAACACTTTATCTCTATCGTCGCACCCGCAGTGCCGTATCGCCTGTCCATGAAACCGTTAGCTGAGGAACGTAAAATGAAACTGAAAACGATGTCGCTGTACGCTGCTCTGCTGTTCAGCGTGGCGGGCAGCGCCACGGCGCAGGCAAAAGAGCTGACGGTGATGATCTCCGGTGGGTTTAAAGCAGCGTGGGATACGCTCTCGCCCCGCTTCGCCCAGCGTGAAGGGATCACTATCAACACCGTCGCCGGTCCATCTATGGGTAAAACCCCGCAGGCCATTCCGGCACGACTGGCGCGCGGTGAACCGGCCGATGTGGTGATTATGGTCGGCGATGCGTTAAGCGATCTGCAAAAGCAGGGCAAGACGCTGCCGGGTTCACGGGTTGAACTGGCGGACTCCCGCATCGGCGCGGTGATCAAACAGGGTGCCACACCGGTTAAGATCGGCAGCGAAAGCGCGCTGCGAACTGCTCTGCTGAACGCCAGCTCTATCGCCTATTCCGACAGCGCCAGCGGTAAATATGTCAGCAGCCAGCTGTTCAGCCGCCTGGGCATTGAGGATCAGGTTAAGGCGAAAGCGGTGAAGGTTGAGCGCATCCCGGTGGCATCAGAGGTCGCGGCCGGTAAATACGCTATCGGCTTTCAGCAGGTCAGTGAGCTGCTGCCGGTACCGGGCGTAACTTTTATTGGCGAACTGCCGGACAAGCTGCAATACACCACCCGCTTCGCCGGTGCCGTGGTGCGCAAGTCAGCGCAGCCGGATGAGGCGGCTAAGCTGCTGCGCTGGCTCGCCTCTTCTGAGGCACAACAGGCGGTGCACGCCAGCGGACTGCACACCGTGAAAGCGTCAAAACCGGTTAAAGCCGCTGATACTGTTCAATAATCAGGTTCTCCAGTTCGCCCGCAATGTGCGACAGCGTCCGGCCATTTTTACGTAGCAGACCCACGGTGCGTTTCACCTGCGGCTCGGTCAACGGCACCGCCATCAGCAGGGCGTGATCGTAGCCAGGCATCGACATGGCGGGGACGGCCGCAATGCCCAGCCCCGCCTCAACCATCCCCAGCATGGTGGTAACGTGCCGGGTTTCACAGATACAGGGTTTCTCCGGCATGATCGCCTGCAGCGCCTGATCCAGCAGGTTGCGATTGCCGGAGGTTTTATCCAGCCCGACCCACTCATACTGATAAAACGCCTGCCAGCTCAGACTCTTTTTGCCGGCTATCGGATGGTCACGCCGACAGGCCGCCACATAGGGATCATCCATCAGCGGCTGGAAATGCACATCCGGCTGCGAACTGCTGGAAAAACTGATGCCAAAGTCGGCCTGACCGCCAATCACCGCGTCATAAACGTTAGCCGCACTGCTGTCGATCAGTTTGACTCGTACGCGGGGATAGCGCGCCTGAAACAGCCGGATGATGTTGGGCATAAAGTAGTAGGCGGCTGACGGCACGCAGGCCACGGTAATCAGTCCAGTACGGGCTAAGCTCACCTCACTGAGATCGGCCATGACCTCTTCAAAATCAGCCAGCAACTTATCCGAGCGCTGAGCAAACGCATGCCCCTTCAGCGTCAGCGTGACGCGGCGCGTGGTACGCTCAAACAGTTTGATCCCCAGCGAGGTTTCCAGCTTATCTATCCGGCGGCTCAGCGCCGACTGTGAGAGACAGATCGATTCCGCCGCCAGGCGAAAATTGCCAAACTCCACCAGCGCGCGAAACGCATAGAGATCGTTGAGATCGAAATTAACCGGCATAGCCCCTCTTATAAACTATTGGTGATTTAGCCAGCCTTCAGGATACGCGAATTTTGTAGCGAAGTTGTTAAAATAGATTAAGACAAAGAGATTCCATTTTAGCTTTATTGAAAAAGGCCCGCCGAAGCGAGCCTGTGCGGGTGATACTCACTCCTGTGAACCTGACATCAAATAGAGAACCAGGTCTTTCAGAATTGAAACCCCTCCATAAGAACAAAATAAAATCACAAAAAACTTTGCAATTCCACACGGCAGAAAACCCAGCCATCCATCCTGAGGGAATATGTTCACTGATGTTAACAGGACACCAGCTGATAATATCCCAGGCATAATACAGGCGTTTTTTACCCTCTTTTCCCTACCACGTGCATTGTCCGCCATAGTTATTCCCCGATCCGCCGCCATTACCATTACCGCCCGAAAAGCATTGTCCAGTTAATGCCCCTGCGGCGACACTTTTTGCTATGCCTGCCCAGGAGCCTGAACCCACGATAATACCCGCGACAATACCTGTTGCACATGGGTTATCTCTGATGACAGACCCTAAATCCAGACAGTTTGATTGTGTACCTACAAAACCATTTGCCTGTCCACCATAGCCATGCTGGCTTTGACGGGCACCAGCACCAGCATAAGCTGGATCATATGCACCACTTGCACCTGCAACTATTTTTAGATGCTCTTCATATAAAAATTCCATTTTAAAACCCTCAAGTTAAAATTTATCCTGAAGTCTTAATGAACAGCGCTGCTTATTTTTTATAACACTCACAGAAAAGAAGATCAAACCAATCCGTTCATTAAATCAAATGTTAAATAAAAGCATAAAAGAGTTTATTTAATTGAAAATGTAACTAAAGAATGTATCCATCAATAATAAATCAAACACCAGGAAACGTGAAAAAAAGAGACCCCCCACGCATAGCCATTATTTTTTCAAACCTGATGTTAACTTCTCAATAACCATTTTAAACCAACCCCCATTGCGATTCGATTAAAATTGACTCGCGAATCTAATTCGAATTTCAGTTTGCACAGTTATTACAACAAAAAGAATCCAGCCTATAATTCTAAAAAGTCAGGGAGTATTCACTCATAGTTACAGGTTTCAGGACGTGTTTATCTGGCGAGCACTGATTCAAAACAGCCGCTGCCGGACGGTTTTACCCTTCCGGCGTAACGGGCTGCTCAACCTGATGCAGAAAACGTCCGGGATAATCGGGTTGGATAGCGTGCTGGGTGCTGTAACGCCCAAACAGCTTATAGCGGTTTAACGCGATGCGATCATAGGCAAAATTACTGATCGCGTCGGGAAAGTGGCGCAGCACCGCCAGCCCGCGCCAGGGTGCCGGCAGGTGCTGCATCACGCGGAACACCGCCTGCGCCCGCAGCCAGTGCTGATTATCGGCAATGTAGACAATGGTGCTGATGTTCTCTTCCGGCAGTCCGGCCCAGCGCAGCAGCGCTTTACCCTGCTCGCTCTGCACCGAGGCAAAACGGACCTGCCGCGCCAGATGGTGACGCAGCAGGAACTGAACCCAGCCGTTGCACAGCTTACAGACACCGTCATAGAGCACGGCGCTTTCACCGGTTTGCAGATAAGGGGGCGACGACATCCTGCAACTCCTCACTCCTCTGATGATGAACTGAAGTGTAGCGGGTTCTGGTCAGTTGCTGCTGCAGCCAGTGAATGACGGCAGCGTGATCCTGGGCGCAGGCATCGACCTCATACACCGGGCCCAGCGTCATCGGAGTGGCCTGTTGCGCCAGCTGGCGCAGTTCAGGAAGATATTCAGCCCCCGGATGGCCTGGTAGCCGCTGCGACAGCCGCGCCTGGTAGCGCGCCACCGCCGCTTCCGGTTCAATCTTCAGCCACAGCTCCAGCGCCTCCTCCACGCCCGCCTGTTTCAGTCCCTGCTCCAGCAGCGTGCGGGGCTGGAACCCAAACCAGGCGTCGATCAGCCAGACCTGACTGGCGGGAGCCTGCGCGACGATGTTCCAGATCGCCTGATAGGCCGCGCAGCCCAGTTGCCGGTTACGCTGGCGATCGACCGGCGCAAAAACGTGCATAAAGGGTTCTTTCAGGCTATCGAGCGTCAGCACCGGCCAGCTAAAATGTTGTGACAGCGCGTGCGTCAGGGTGCTTTTACCCGAAGCCGGAATGCCATTAACCAGCACCACGCGTTTTAACGGTGTTTTTAGCGTCATAAAATATCAATGACCTCCGCGATGCTGCTGGCCTGACGTAATCTGACCAGCGTTTCCTCATCTTCCAGCAGCGACACAATCGCGCGGATCCCCTCTTCGATATGGGCATTGCTGTCACGCGCACCAAACATGATGACAATGTCCGCTTTATCACTGCCCTCAAACGAGATCGGTTCATTCAGCAGAATCATACTGAAACAGTCACGGATCACCCCCGCTTCCGGTCGCGCATGGGGAATGGCGATCCCCTCCTCAAACACGTAGTAAGCGCCATGGGCCAGCGTATTGGCGATTACCGCATCAGGATAAGAGGCATCGAGATAGCCGCCACTGACCAGGGGTTCGGCAGCCAGCGCGATAACCTGACGCCAGTCCGTGGCGTCGATACCAATCTGAATAGCGTTTGCCTCTTGCAATAACTGCTTAATCGTCATCAGCTCTCCTTAAATCGACTGGCGAACCACATTGCGTAATTCATCGATTTTGACAAACAGCGCATCAATTTCATTGCGATAGCGACGGCTTTTCGCAAATAAGCTTAATGCCCGGTTATATTCCAGCATTAATTGTTTTTGCGTTTCGCCATCACGCGGATTAATAGTCAGCTGCTGCTCCAGTTGCGTTATTTTCTCGCGACTTAATTCCGCCAGATGATCCTGCTGCTGCTCGCTGGGTTGTTCCACAGCCGGAGACTTTTTTAAGAATCCAAACATAGGCTCTCCTGCCCCGTAGCATGTCGGGGTGGCTCAGATTAATAGGTAATTATAAAAGGTTTGACGCAATAAGCCGGTGATGGCGAAACGGGCGATTACCGGAATAACTGCATCTTCTCTACCAGCACACTGGTTACCGCATCATTTGCCGGCACGAGGAAATTACGCACGCTGTCATTGACCTTGCCTTTTTCAAAGGTCGATTTACACTGCGCCACCCACTGAACGTTCATTTCGGTGCCGACATTGACCTTCTCAATACCGCTGCTGACCGCCAGCCGCATATCTTCATCGCTGACGCCGGTGCCGCCGTGCAGCACCAGCGGCGTGTGGGTTGCCGCCGTGATATCTGCCAGTCGCTGATGCTGAATATGCGCTTTACCGGTGTAAAGCCCATGCACGGTGCCAATGGAGATCGCCAGCATATCGACGCCGGTCTCTTCAACAAAGCGGCGCGCATCTTCTACTGGCGTAAACGCAATCGCCTCCATTTCCACGCATTTACCATCTTCCGAACCGCCAATCGCGCCCAGCTCCGCTTCTACCGAAACATTGTGCGGACGCGCCATATCAATCACCCGGCGGGTATTGGCAATATTCTCTTCTATCGACAGATGTGACCCGTCATACATCACGGAACTGAATCCGGCATCAATCGCGGTCTGAATCGCCGCTAAATCGGAACAGTGATCGAGATGCAGACAGGTCGGGACATTTTTGCTCTCTGACAGCGATTTAATCGCATCGACCAGTAATTTATGACCGAGATATTTCGCCGTACCGGTGGAAATCTGAATCATTAACGGACTATTGGTTTTCTCTGCCGCTTTAAAATAGGCGGGCAGCATCTCCAGGCAGTGAAGATTAAAAGAACCCACCGCTTTAAAGTCGCGCTGTTTAGCCAGCTGTAACAGATCGGCGAAGTTATAAAGTTTCATGGATTTTTTCCTCTTGAGGTTTTGTGGATTTGCCATTAACAAACCAGGCAAGCGCGGTAACAAAGGCAATAAACAGGGCAACGAACAGCCAGTTATTCTGGAAGGCGTGGCCGAGCACCAGGCCGGTACTGATAACGTCAGAGTCACTGAAGGTCACACCGGTGAAGCCATAGCTCTCCAGCATCGGCACCAGGATGGCGGGCAGAATGGTGATAAAGAGGCCGTGGACGAAGCCGCCGATCATCGCGCCGCGCCGTCCGCCCATGGCATTACCAAATACCCCGGCGGTGCCACCGGCAAAGAAGTTGGTCAGCAGGCCAGGCAGGATCATCGCCAGACCAAACATCGGGAAGACGAGCATGCCGACAATTGAACCGAGCGTGGTGGCGAGAAAGCCAACAATCACCGCGTTCGGGGCATAGGGAAACATCACCGGGCAGTCCAGCGCCGGTTTGGCATCCGGCACAACACGCATGGCGATACCACGGAAGGCAGGCACCAGCTCGTTAAGCAGCAGGCGGACGCCGCTGTAGAGCACGAAGACCCCGGCCACGAACTGAATCGACTGCATAAAGGCGTACATCAGGTAGTTCATGCCGTTGCTGTACTGGGCGATGAACGCCGGACCGGCCGCCACGGCGGGGATCAGATACATCGGCACCATCACCAGCGCCATCGACAGATAGGTATCCTGCAGAAACTTGAAGTTATCGGGCAGCTTCAGATCTTCGGTGGATCGCGATCCTTTGCCGACCACTTTGGCGACCGCCGCCGTGACCAGATAACCAATGGTGCAGAAGTGACCCAGGGCAACGTCGTCCGAATCGGTAATGCGTCGTACCACCGGCTGCGCCAGCGCAGGCATCACCACGGCCATGATCCCGCCAAAGATGCCGCCGGTCAGGATCAGCGGCAGACCGGTCAGCCCCGCTTTGTAGCCAATCACCGCGCCAATCGTCGCCATCCACAGCAGGGCCTGGCCGGTCAGGAAGATGTACTTAAAGGGCGTCAGTCGCGCGATGATGATATTGACGATAAAGATCACCAGCAGCGTCAGAGCGACTTCAGATCCCAGCTCACGGTTAGCCAGCCCGGCAATGGCGGCGACGTCGGTGATATAGCCGCGCATGCCAAAGCCGTGGGTAAAAATGGTATTGAGGAACGTCAGCGTTCCCACAATAATATTGATACCCGCCATCATAATTAAAAAACCGAGCAGGGTTTTAAAGGTGCCTTCCACCACCTTGCCTGCCGATTTCTTTTGCAGCAGCAGACCGATCAGGGCAATAAAGGCGATCAGAATCGACGCCTGCCCCAGCAGATCTTTTACCAGGAAGTCGATCACACTATTCATGGGCGGCGACCTTTACGTTGCGTTCTTTTAAAAAGGCCAGGATCTTCTGCTCTATTTCCGCTTTATCGGTGAGCCGGTTAAGAATAATGACCCGCTTAATCTGTTCCGGACTGGCGTCGGCATTTAACACATCGGCAAAGGCTTTTTGCGTCAGAATCATGTCCGACTTAAAGGCATTTGCTTCTGAAATGGTGGTGTGATCGATATCGGCCTCAATCTCCAGTTTTTTTAAAACTGCTTTTGCGCTCATCTCAATCGCAAAACTGGATCCTAAGCCACAACCACAGACACATAATATTTTCAGCATGGTTTTCTCCTCACAATATATTGAGTTGTTTAGCGAGTTTGTAATGGTGCCCGTCAATATCGACCAGGCGTTTTTGCATGCTTATTAAATCAATCGGAATCGGTTTATTGCTGCCGTTGATAATGACCGCTTTATTCCGCATACCTGACTGAATACAACGCACTACTTCACTGGCCATAATGGTGCCCTGATAAATCTCTTCGCAGGTGGGATCACCATTCCGCAGCCCGTAACCGAGGATAGTTTTACGGACGCGCACGCCAATAAGTGGCTCAAGCTGTTTGATTAAGGTGTCGATAGCCCCCTGAAAACCGGGCGAATATTCGCGGGTGTAGCCTTCTGAACAGAGAATGATCACGCTGTTCTGCTCTGCCAGTCGCTGGGTGATGCGCTGCGCCAGTTGTGGCAGCGGGATCTGGCACTCCGGAATTAGCGCAATGTCCGCATTGGATTTAATCGCCGACTGCAGGGTTAATTCGCCGCAGTAGCCGCCGAGTAACTCCAGCATAAATACCCGGCCTGGTAAGGCGCGTCCGGTATTGCGCAGTTTCGCGACCTCTTTTAATACCTGCTCGCAGGCGGTGGAAAAACCCAGGGTGTAATCACTGCCGAAGACATCATTATCGATAGTCATGCCGACGCCGAAACAATTCACGCCAGACTCCGACAAGGTATGGAGAAATTGCAGCGACCCGTCACCGCCCGCCATGATTAATACGTCAATCCGGGCGCTTTTCAGCTGGCGGGCAATACATTCATATTCGCTGCGCACCAGTTTCTTTTGCGTGCGTCCCGATTGCATAACCGGAATCGGGGCGATGGAAAAGTCGAGCAGGTCACGCTGGCTGATGTCACGATGGTTATTTGCCAGCAGGCCGGGAATGCCGCCGTCAAATATCACCATCTCCGCCTGCGCCAGTCTCCCTAACTGAAAGACAAAATTATTAATGCCGGTCACATCACCGCCACTGATCACCATTCCAATTCGCATTTCCCTCACCTCGCGGACTTAATCTGCTGAGGGCCATTCTTCCGGTAAGTTGGGTTGCTATTTGCAGAGGAGATCACAGTTACGAGCGGTATTTTTTGGGCGGAGTTATTGACAGGGGTGTCTGAACGGCGGTTTATGAGATCAAAATCACACTATTTGCGGGAAAGCCGATTAGAGCGAAACGATATAAATCAATTAGTTAGCTCAGAAGGCATCTGAATTTTATTTCGCCACACAGCGGCACAGAGTGGCTTATTCCGTGCTGTTGCAAATTTGTGACTTTCGCCTCATTTTTCCCGGTTCCGGGCCAGATAAAGCGTTCAGAAAATAGTTGATGAGGAGCTATCCGGATTATTTTATGGCAGATAAACAGGCGGGCAGAATAGATTTCAGAGGGGAAGAAGGCGCGGTAAAAACGAATAAGAGACGTAGCAGCAAGCTGCTACGCCCCAAAAAGCTTACTTCGCGTAGGCTTCAGTAGACAAAGTCAGGGTGACCTCGTCGCTTACCGCTGGGACATATTTGTCCAGCTTAAAGTCCGAACGCTTGATGGTGCCGGTGGCATCAAAACCAATCGCCTGCTTTTTCACCATCGGATGCTCGCCCTGCTTGTTCAGCGTCGCGTGTAGCGTAACCGGTTTGGTGATCCCTTTCAGGGTCAGGTTGCCTTCAACATCAAATTTGTTGTCGCCCTTTGCCACCACTTTGGTGCTGTGGAAGGTCGCAGTCGGATATTTAGCGGTGTCGAAGTACTCAGCGCCTTTGAATTCTTTGGTCAGCGCAGCCACGTGGCTGTCGATTTTGCTGACTGGCAGGGTCACGTCAACGCGTGATGCCTCTGGATGATCTTTATCAAACACCAGGTTACCGGTTGCATCAGGGATATCAGCGGTAGGGTTTGAGAAGCCGAAGTGGTTCCAGACAACAATCACCGACGTATGCTCAGGATTCAGCTGGTAGTGCATCGCCTCAGCCTGAGACAACGGGGCGTAAAGGGTGGCAGCGGCTAACAGGGGCAGTGCAATACGTTTGAAGTTTTTCACGGTCAATTCCTTATGCGGACAAAGTGAATTGAGTGTGGTCCAGTTCGCCCGGAATAGACAGTGAAGAGATTTGTCGGTAATTTTCAAATAAATTCAGCAACTTTATACCGGGTACTACAGATTCTCGCCGCCGGTGAACAGCACCCGCCAGCGGCGGCGATCCTGAATCAGCGTGCGGTGAAGCTGTTGCAGATCCGCAAGTGTCAGCGCCTCAATCTGCGCCGCATCCGGTTCTGCCAGGCCATTGTCAGCGCGTAAGCACGCCAGTGGCTGATCCACTTCCCGGCTCAGAAGACGCGCTTTCAGTGCCGCCAGATCGTAACCCGCCAGCGTCTCGTTCAGTGACCGCAGGAAGTTGCGGCAGTAGCGCAGCAGTGACAGCGCGCTGTAATCGGGCGACTGCAGCGCAAACAGCACCCCATCTTCATCGGCACAGCGCATATAGCGGCTGCTGACCACATAACCGATAGGCTGCTCAACGCGATAGCGCTGGAAAAAGCGCGGCTCATAGATCAGCGCCAGCGCGCGAAGCGCCGCCAGCTGTTCAGGACGATGCAGCGGGATAAACAGCAGCAGAGCATTGTCCGCGCTGCCGTGTGGCAGGCGCGTCATACCGGTTTGCGTCGTCATGCGCTTTGGCGGCGTGTCAGGGTTAACCGGCAGCGACAGTGCGCTAAGCCGCCGGGCAATTAATGAATGCAGTGCCGCGTTGCCGCCTTTCAGCGCCGCCCGCCAGCAATGTGGCGTAATGGTGGCGGCCAGCTGCCAGGGTAACTGCCGCAGCAGTGCACGGATCGCGATGCTTTCCCCCGAAGAAGGCTGCGCCGCCTCAACCGGCAGCGTCAGTGCGGCGACGATCTGGCTCAGCGCCCGGTCAGCCACCGCCTCATCGGACGTCAGTTGTAGCGTCAGTTGCCACACGCCCTCCACTTCCTGCCAGCTGCCGTTGCCGCCCTGATGACGCAACGCGGCAAACAGCGGACGTAACCGCCGCCCCAGCGCTTCGCCTGCCGCTTCGGTGAACGTTGACCAGAACTCTGGTCGCAGGATCAGCGTCGCCTGCAGGTCGTCAGGCTGAAAATGCGGCAATGCCACCGCCTGTGCGGGCAGCGGCTCAGATGTTAAGGCGGTGTCGAACGGATAGAAATTGAAATCGGCCGCTGGTAGCGCCTCAGACGGGGCTGGTTGCCAGGCGGTCAGCGCCAGGCTGAATCCCTGCGTCTGAAGGGTTTCCTCAGCCGGGTGCGACGTGCAGAACAGCAGCGTGCCCGGCGCGTCGGTGAGACGCGCCAGCAGCGGCTGTAACGCAGGCACGGCTTCATCCGGTGCAAAGCCGATTGCGCGCTGGCGTAACTGCTCCATCGGTGACAGCGTCACGAATCGCTGCTGCGCCAGCTGGTGATAGTGTTGATGTTGTGGCGCATTCGTCTGGCGCAGAGCATCCAGATAACTGTCGATCAAAACATTAACGGTTTCAGGTTGATGCGTTTCAACGCCCAGCGCCAGCCAGAGCGCGCCTCCCGCCTGATAGATCCACTTCAGCTCCAGCGACTCCGCCAGCCCCTGCTCACGCAGGGTAGCCAGCAGCGATCCGGGTGCTTCATCCAGCAGAAATTCACGCCATAACGTGACACCGTCACTGTTATCCAGTATCCAGCTGCGCCATAGCGCCCTAGGTGCGGTCTCTGCCAGCTGCCAGCAGGTATCGCTGGTCAGCTGCGGCGGTGGCAGATCCTGTCGCCACTGACCGGAGGGCAGCGCGGCAGCAACGTTACGCGCCAGCTGTTCAAGCTCATCCAGTGAGTGTGGCCCCTGCAGCCAGAGCCGCATATTGCTGGCGAAGTAGTAGCGCTGGTGGAACTGGCGCAGCGCCCGCTGTAGTGCAGAGAGCTCGTCGCCAAAACTCGCCCGGCTGCCAATATGGAACCGGTGGAATTCCGCAGGTGACGCGGCGGCGTGCAGCAGTGCCGCTTCAATGCGTGACGGCTGATGACGCTGCAATAGCTGATATTCCGCATCAATCACCGCCACTTCCTGGCCGATCGCCTGATTATCAAGCAGCGGATGGCAGACCATATCCTGCAGCCGCGCCAGCCCTTCAGCCAGCAGCGACGGCGTAACCTCAAAAAAGAACGCGCTGCGCCGGGCCAGCGTGGTGGCGTTAACCCTGCCACCCTGCGTCTGAATCCAGCTCATCAACCGGCCCTCATCAGGCCAGCCGGTGCTGCCGGTGAACAGCAGATGTTCCAGCAGATGCGCCAGTCCGGGCCAGCGATCTGGCTCGTCGTGACTCCCCGCGCCCACCTGAATCAGGGCGGCGGCCTGGCTGGCATCGGGCTGATGCACCAGTTCAACCGTCAGACCGTTTATCTCCAGGCAACGCGTTTTCATCAGAGGTTCCGTGTTTTATAGATCAGTTGTGAGTTGCTGCGGTTACGGAACTGCAGCTGACCAATTTTAATGTCGCTGCAATCCGCCTCACGCCGGGCGTCAAGGATTTTGCCGTGATGCGGTGATTTGCTGCAGACCGGATCGGTGTTGTCGGCATTGCCGGTCAGCATGTAGGCCTGACAGCGACAGCCGCCAAAATCTTTCTCTTTCTCATCACAGGAGCGGCATGGCTCTGGCATCCAGTCAAAACCGCGATAACGGTTGAAGCCGAATGAGTTATACCAGATATCGTCCAGACTTTGCGTCAGCACTGAAGGAAATTCTACCGGGAGCTGACGCGCACTGTGACACGGCAGCGCGGTGCCCTCTGGCGTAACGCTAAGGAAGATGGCACCCCAGCCACCCATGCAGGGTTTAGGGCGCTCTTCGTAGTAGTCTGGCGTCACAAACAGCAGATTGGTCAGATTGCCGGTGGTGCTCATCCGCTCGCGGTAGGTTTTCACCACCGCCTCTGCGCGGGCGATTTGCTCGCGGGTGGGCAGCAGGCCTTCCCGGTTAAGCTGCGCCCAGCCGTAGAACTGACAGGTCGCCAGTTCCACGTCATCCGCTTCCAGCTCAATGCAGAGATCGATAATCCTGTCGATCTGGTCGATGTTATGGCGATGCAGAACAAAGTTCAGCACCATCGGATAGCCGTGGGCTTTCACCGCTTTCGCCATCTCCAGCTTCTGCTGAAACGCTTTTTTCGAACCGGCCAGCGCCGCATTCAGGGTTTCGTCACTTGCCTGGAAGCTGATCTGGATATGATCCAGACCCGCCTCGCTGAACGCATCCAGCTTCTTCTCCGTCAGGCCGATGCCCGAGGTGATCAGGTTGGTGTAGAAGCCGAGATCGCGCGCCGCTTTGATCAGCTCCGGCAGATCTTTACGGACCAGCGGCTCACCGCCGGAGAATCCGAGCTGCACGCTGCCCATCGCCCGCGCCTGACGAAACACCTCAATCCACTGTTCGGTGGTCAGCTCCTTCTCCTGCTGGGCGAAATCCAGCGGGTTGGAGCAGTAGGGACACTGCAGCGGACAGCGATAGGTCAGCTCAGCCAGCAGCCAGAGCGGCGGATTCACGTCAGGTTTATGCGGGGTCACGGAACTGTATCCACTTCTGTTCATAGGCTGATTGCAGGAACTCTAAAACGTCTGCACCCACGCCGCCCGCTTCCGGAAAACGGCTATCCAGCGTTGCGATAATCGCGGCGATATCCTGCTTGCCATCCACCAGCTCAAGGATGGCAGCGGCGGTTTCGTTCAGCTTCGCCATGCCTTCGGGATAGAGCACCACATGGGTATCCTGGGCGGCTTCCCACTGCATGCGGTAGCCGCGACGAAACGCGGCAATCGAGTTTTCATTCATCTGTTATACCAGTCGGGTGGTGTGCCACGCCGCTTTATCAGTCACGGTGTGATAAGGCGGACGTTTCAGCTCGTATGCCATGGTCATGGCGTCCAGCATGCTCCATAAAATATCGAGCTTAAACTGCAAAATTTCCAGCATGCGGTTTTGCGTCTCAGCGGTGGTGAAATATTCCAGCGCCAGCGCCAGGCCGTGTTCCACATCGCGGTTCGCCTGACCCAGGCGACTGCGGAAGTAGAAATAGCCCTCTTCTTTGATCCACGGATAGTGCTGCGGCCAGCTGTCGAGCCGTGACTGGTGGATCTGCGGGGCGAACAGCTCGGTGAGTGAGCTGCAGGCTGCCTCCTGCCAGTTGGCGCGGCGGGCAAAGTTAATATATGCATCCACCGCGAAGCGGACGCCCGGCAGCACATGCTGCTCTGAAAGTAGCTCTTCGCGCGTCAGCCCGACCGCCTCGCCCAGCCGCAGCCAGGCCTCAATGCCACCCTCTTCGCCGTTGCTGCCGTCGTGGTCGAGGATGCGCTGCACCCACTTACGGCGGGTAGCCGGATCGGGGCAGTTGGCCATGATCGCCGCATCTTTCAGCGGAATGGTGGTCTGGTAATAGAAGCGATTCGCCACCCAGCCCTGAATCTGCTCGCGCGTGGCCTGACCGTTATGCATCGCGATGTGATACGGGTGATGGATATGGTAGTAAGCGCCTTTGTCGCGCAGGGCCTGTTCAAAAGCCTGCGGCGACAGCGTGTCAGTGATCTGCATGTTTTAGCCCTGAAGGTGGATCGCCATTCCGTCCCAGCTCACCTCTATTCCCTGCTCCGTCAGAAACTGACGCTGCGGTGACTGCTCGTTAAGGATCGGATTGGTGTTGTTAATGTGGATCAGAATTTTGCGTTTTGCCGGCAGCGATGCCAGCAGCGCCATCAGCCCCTGCTCTTCCGCCAGCGCCAGATGGCCCATCGCCTTGCCGGTGTTGTGGCCCACGCCGGTGGTTAACAGCTCATCATCCTGCCAGACGGTGCCATCAATCAGCAGGCAATCTGCTTTTTGCAGCCACGGCAGGATCACCGCATCCGGCTCGCCCAGGCCTGGCGCGTAGAGCAGCGTCTGGCCATTCGCGCGGTTTTCAATAAACAGCGCCACGTTATGGCCCGGTAGCGGCCGGTCGCGATACGGCGAGTAAGGCGGTGCATTACTGATAATCGGAATCGCGGTGAACTGAAGATCATCACAGACATCGACGCTGAACGGCGTCAGTGGCGCAATGGGACGGTGCTGTAAGCCGCCATTCCAGTGGGTGAGCATTGGAAAGATCGGGAAGCCAGTGCTGAGGTCACCATGCACTTCCGGCGTACACCACACCTGATGCGGGCAGCCCTCACGCAGGCTCAGCAGCCCGGTGGTGTGATCAATCTGGCTGTCGGTGAGGATAATCGCGCCGATCGCCGTGCCGCGTAATACCCCTTTGCGGGTCAGTTCTGGCGTGTGCAGGATCTGCTGGCTGATGTCGGGTGAAGCGTTGCATAACACCCAATCTTCGCCGTTATCGCTGAGGATAATCGACGATTGCGTGCGTGCCTGGGCCTGGATCGTGCCGTTACGCACGCCGTGACAGTTGGCGCAGTTACAGTTCCACTGCGGAAACCCGCCGCCCGCGGCTGAACCGAGGATTTTGATAAACATAGAGGAAAACCAGAAGTTGAAAAAAAATGCCCGCTCAGAGGGCGGGCAGAACGATTAACGGTTGGAGATGTAGAGAGTCACTTCCAGACCGAGACGCATATCAACGAAAGTTGGTTTTTTCCACATGAGTTACTTCCTCTTGGTTAACAGTAAATAAGCTGCCTGAAATCAGTGTGACCGGCATTGAATGAGACCGCCGTCACAATTTCCAGGCAGATGTTGCGCCAATGGCGCGTCGGGATCAAGCCCGGAACATCAGGAAATTGTTATCACAGCCCGGTCAGATGTAAAACCCGCTGCCAGTTTCCCCATGCCAGTTTCTCTGTCAGTGTCTGATCATAGCCCGCTTCCTGAAAAGCGGCGAGCAATCGCGGCAATCCGCTGACATCGCCCAGTGCAGCCGGTGGGGTAATCCCGTCGAAATCAGAGCCAAAGGCTACATGGTCGCTGCCCATTATCTTCAACAAGTGATCACAATGCTTAACAATTTCTGTTAATGGCGTGTCAGCATCGCGTTTACCGTCGGCGCGCAGAAAAGCGTTGCCGAAATTAATGCCGACCAGACCGCCGCTGTCGCGGATCGCCACCAGCTGCTCATCCGTCAGATTACGCGGCTGCGGACAGAGAGCATGCGCGTTGGAGTGGCTGGCGACCAGCGGCGCGCTGGAGAGCCGGGCGGTGTCCCAAAAGGCTTTTGCGTTCATATGCGACACGTCAATCATCATCTTCAGGTCACTCGCCTGCTGAATCAGCCTCTCTCCGGCGCGGGTCAGGCCTGGCCCGGTGTCGGGCGAACCGGGAAAAGTGCCGCTGACCCCTTCACCAAAGCGGCTGGCCAGGTTCCAGAATGGCCCGATGCTGCGCACCCCCGCCTGCCAGAAGGCGTGCAGTTGCTCGCCCTCCTCATCCAGCGCATCAGCACCTTCGATGTGTGCCACCATCGCCAGTACGCCTGCGGCGCGGCAGGCGGCAATCTCGTCAAGGCTGCGGCAGAGTTGCGCCCGCCCGCCTGACGCATCGGCCAGCTGCTGCAGGATCTCAAGCTGTTGCCACATGATCTGAAGCGGTTGAAACGGCTCGTCGGCGCGTGCCGGAACGGTGCGGGCAATGTACTCCTGCGGAGGCACAAAGATCGCAAACAACCCG
This sequence comes from Pantoea pleuroti, assembly GCF_014156615.1. Classification (NCBI taxonomy): domain Bacteria; kingdom Pseudomonadati; phylum Pseudomonadota; class Gammaproteobacteria; order Enterobacterales; family Erwiniaceae; genus Pantoea; species Pantoea pleuroti. The sequence continues at coordinate 520,145 of NZ_SBFD01000001.1, forward strand.
CCGCCGAGCCCGCCCTGCTGAATGCGCGGAAAATCGAGGTGGCCCCGTTCAATCCCCTGATAAAACGCCTGCGCGGGCGCATCGCGATGATGCAGCCAGAGGTTAAGCAACAGATCGTTGTGACCGTCAAAAATCAGCATAAGAGTCCACCCGAATAAACAGGTGACCATGCTAACCCTGCCCGGCGGATTCACCAAACCAGAGCGCACGCAGGGCCACGCAGGCCACGCAGGCCACGCAGGTCATGCAGGTCATGCAGGTCATGCAGGTTATTGTCACTTTTGCGCGTCAGGTTGTCAGCCCTGCGCGCGCGGACCCGGAGGCGTGTCGGCAGACTGATAAAAAACCACAGGAGACTCCTATGCTGACCCGACCCGCTGATAAATATCATCCCTCCCCGCTGATCACCCTGCCCGATCGCCAGTGGCCCTCACGCCATCTGACCCAGGCGCCACGCTGGCTCTCCACCGATTTGCGTGACGGCAATCAGGCGCTGGCAGAACCGATGGATCGGGAACGCAAAATGGCCTTCTGGGATCTGCTGCTGCGCTGCGGGTTCCAGGAGATTGAGGTCGCCTTTCCCTCTGCGTCGCAGACGGATTTCGATTTCGTCCGCGACCTGATTGAGCAACAGCGTATCCCGGAGGATGTGACGTTACAGGTGCTGACCCAGGCGCGGGAGGACCTGATTGCCCGCACGTTTGTGGCGCTGCAGGGCGTCCCGCGCGCCATCGTGCATCTCTATAACGCCACCGCGCCGCTGTTTCGCGAGCGGGTATTTAAGCAGAGCAAAGCGGAAATCGTGGCGCTGGCCACCGCTGGTGCACGGCAGATCCGCGCCGAATGCGAGGCGCAGCCGGAAACTCAATGGACCTTTGAATATTCGCCAGAGACCTTCTGCTTTACCGAGCCAGAGTTTGTGCTGGAGATCTGCGAGGCGGTAGCCGATGTCTGGCAACCTGACGCCCAGCGCCCGATGATCATTAACCTTCCCGCCACGGTGGAGGTGAACACCCCCAACGTTTATGCCGATCAGATTGAGTTTTTCTGCCGTCACTTCAGCCGCCGTGATGCCGTCTGCATCAGCGTGCATCCGCACAACGATCGCGGCACCGGCGTCGCCTGCGCAGAACTGGCGCTGCTGGCGGGCGCTGACCGGATCGAGGGCTGTCTGTTTGGCAACGGTGAGCGCACCGGCAATGTGGACCTGGTGACGCTGGCGCTGAATCTCTATACCCAGGGCGTTTCGCCCCAGCTCGATTTCAGCCAGATGCATGAGGTGATTGAAGTGGTAACCCGCTGCAACCAGCTGCCGGTTCATCCGCGCCATCCTTATGCGGGCGAGCTGGTCTTCACCGCCTTCTCTGGTTCTCATCAGGATGCGATTAAAAAAGGGTTCGCCATCCGCGCCGAACAGCAGGAAACAGAGTGGCAGATGCCCTACCTGCCATTGGACCCGGCCGACATTGGCTGCAGCTATGAGGCGGTGATCCGCGTTAACAGCCAGTCGGGAAAAAGCGGGGCCGCCTGGCTGCTGGAGCAGAATCACGGGTTACAAATGCCGCGAGCGCTACAGCAGGATTTCAGCCGCTGTGTACAGCAGGAGACTGACCGGCACGGCGGAGAGATGACGCACTACGCGCTGTGGCAGCTCTTCTGCCGCCAGTATGGCGTCACGCAGCCCGCGGTGGCATTACAGCGGGCTGACAGCCAGAGTGACAGCGGCGGGCAGACGCAGATTAGCGCCAGCGTGGTCTATCAGACGCAATCGCTGATGCTGACCGGCAGCGGCAATGGCTGGCTGTCGGCGGCGGTCAATGCCCTGCGCAGCGCGTTTGATCTGCATCTGACCATTGAGGACTATCACGAGCATACGCTGGGACGACGCAGTGACAGCCGCTCGGTGGCCTATATCAGCTGCGTGGATGCCCGTGGCGCGCGAGCCTGGGGAGTGAGTATCGACAATGACACCGCCCGCGCAGCCCTGCAGGCGCTGCTCAGCGCGGCAGGCCAGTTTCTGCAGGCGGAAAGTAGTCAGTCGGAGAGACGCCCAGCAGACGACGAAACATCGCACTAAACGCGCTGGGGCTTTCATAGCCCAGCTCCAGCGCCACCCGCAGCACGGAGTCGCCCTGCGCCAGTCGCGTCAGGGCGATAGCCAGGCGGGCGCGCCGCACCCAGTCGCTGAACTGCAGGCCGGTTTCGCGCATAAAATGGCGGGCCAGAGTGCGGCCCGAGACATTCAGGTGGGCGCTGGCGCGCAGCAGCGTCCAGCTTTCACCGGGCGTCTGCTGAATCAGCTCGCACAGGGCCTGTAAACGGGGGCTGTCGGGCGTCGGCAAGGCAAAGGGCAGCACGTCCATGCCGCGGATTTCATCCAGAATCAACTCCATCACCCGCTCGGCCCGACTGCCTGCAGCGTAACGCTCCGGCAGGCTCAGCGCAGTGACAATCAGCTCGCGCAGCAGCGGTGAGATTTGCACCACCTGACAACTGGCGGGCAGATCGGCTCGCGCCAGCGGATCGATAAACAGCGTGCGCGCCGCCACACTGCCGGTAATCTGCAGCGCATGACGGGTAAACGCGGGCAGCCAGACGCCGCGACTCGGCGGCACAATCCAGCTGCCATACTCCGTCTCTACCCGTACCACGCCGCTCAGGGTATGGATTAGCTGGGCACAGGCGTGCTGGTGCCAGGGTTCGCTGGCACCGTGCAGGTAATCGTGCGCCAGCGGCACCAGCGGACGCGTGCTGAAGTCAAAATGCTGCTGACTCATTGCGCCTTCAGGTAGCGGTAGATCACCGCCAGGTCCTCTTCACCGTGTCCGGCCTCCACCGCCTGCTGCCAGAGCTGTGCAATATTCTCCAGCGCTGGCAGCGGCGTCTCTGCGGCATCCAGCGCCAGGCGGGCATCTTTCAGCGCCCAGACCAGATGCATCTGCGGCGTGAAGTCGTCGCTGGCGATCATCCCGAGCTTCATTTTTGCATACGGTGCAGCCAGCGGACCGCCCTCCAGCACCTGCCAGAGATCGTCGGTGGAAAAGCCGAACTGCTCGGCCAGCCGGGTACTCTCCGCCAGGCTTTGCATCATGCCAATCAGCCAGCTGTTGATCACCAGCTTCATCCGGGTGCTTTTGCCCGCCTCACCCAGCCACTTTGTCCCTTTACTGATGGCAGCAAACACCGCTTCTGCCGCCTGCGCCCGGCTCTGATCGCCGCTGGCCAGCACCAGAATCTGCGCATTCTCTGCTGGCGCTTTGGTGCCGGAGACTGGCGCATCGATCAGTAACAAATCGGGGCGTTTTTCTGCGAAAAAGGCGATCAGCGCGTCGGTTTTTTCTACGCCGATGGTGCCCATCTGGCAGAGCGTCGCGCCCTGCTTAAACGCCTCTTTGACCTGATGCAACACCTGCTCAGTGGTATCGCCATCAGACAGCATGGCGATCACGACATCTGCTTCACGCACCGCCTCAGCTGGCGAGTCAGCCAGCTGCAAACCCGCATCCAGCAGATCTTCGCCGCGCGCGCGGGTGCGGTTCCAGCCATGAACGCGAAAGCCTTTTTTCAGCAGGTTGGCAGCAAATGCGTGCCCCATTGCGCCTAATCCCAGAACCGCCACTTCAGGTTGTTTCATGCTGACTCCCGTGAGTTTTTTTGTCTGCATCCGGGTGAATCGGACGCCTTATCACTGCAAAAGATGGATTCCAGCCTGGCGGTAAACAGAGAAAAAATCCAGCCCGAAACGATGTACCCCGGCGCATCAAACCCTTACCATATGCGGAAATTGTTCCACCTGGTTCATATCCTCTCTTTTTTTCAGGCCACATATAATGAAAATAATCTCTCTGCGCCAGGCGACGCTGTTGATGTTGCCTGCCATTTTGCCGCTGCCGCTGCTGGCGGCGGATAATGACAATACCCTGGTCGTCACGGCGGCACCGCCGGAAATGGGCCTTAACGAACTCGATACGCCCGCCGCCCTGAGCGTGGTCAGTGGCGACGATATGCGCCAGGCAGCACCGCGCGTTAACCTGTCGGAAAACCTCAGCAGCGTGCCGGGTCTGCAGATCCAAAACAGGCAAAATTACGCACAGGACCTGCAGTTGTCGATGCGTGGCTTTGGCTCCCGCTCAACCTACGGCGTACGCGGGCTGCGCATCTACGTGGATGGCATCCCGGCCACCATGCCGGATGGTCAGGCGCAGACCTCCAATATCGATATCGGCTCGATTGATCATGTCGAGGTGCTGCGCGGCCCGTTTTCTGCGCTGTATGGCAACGCTTCGGGTGGCGTGATCAATGTCACCACTCAGCAGGGCCAGCAGCCGACCACGCTTGAAGCCAGCAGCTGGTATGGCAGCTACGGCAGCTGGCGCAACAGCGTCAAAGCCAGCGGCGCGACCGGTGACGGCAGCCATGCCGGAGATGTTAACTACACCGTCTCCGCCTCACGCTTCACCACTCACGGCTATCGTGATCACAGCGCTGCGCAGAAAAACCTTGGCAACGCCCGACTGGGCGTGCGTATTGATGATGTCAGCACCCTTACGCTGCTGTTTAACAGCGTTCACATTGACGCGCAGGATCCCGGCGGCTTAACCGAGGCGCAGTGGCGTGAGAATCCACGTCAGGTGGTCAGCAACGTCCCGCTTTATAACACCCGTAAGACTGTCGATCAGACTCAGGGCGGCCTGCGTTATCAGCGCCAGATGAGTGAAAATGACGACCTCAACGTGATGCTCTATGCGGGCATGCGCGAAACTACCCAGTTCCAGTCGATCCCCGCAGCCGTGCAGCGCAACCCGTCTCATCCCGGTGGCGTGATCGCCCTGACCCGCCACTATCAGGGCGTCGATACCCGCTGGACCCATCGCGATACGCTGCTGTCGATTCCGGTGGCGCTGACCGGCGGACTCGACTACGAAACCATGTCCGAGCGCCGCAAGGGCTATGAAAACTTCACGGTCAGCAACGGGGTGACGCAGCTGGGCGAACAGGGCAATCTGCGCCGCAACGAGCGCAACCTGATGTGGACGCTAGATCCCTATCTGCAGACCGCCTGGGAGCTGACCGATAAGCTGTCGCTGGATGCGGGTGTGCGGTTCAGCACCGTTAACTTTGACTCTGATGACTTCTATATTCAGCCCGGTAACGGCGACGACAGCGGTGATGCGCGCTATCACAAATGGCTGCCCGCTGCGGCACTGAAGTATGCCTTTGACCCGAGCTGGAACGCGTGGATCTCCGCCGGTCGCGGCTTTGAAACCCCGACCATTAATGAGCTCTCTTACCGTTCAGATCGCGCGACAGGTCTGAATCTGGGGCTGAAACCGGCCACCAGCGATACGCTGGAGATTGGCAGCAAGAAACGCATCGGCAATGGCCTGATCAGCGCGGCGCTGTTCCAGACCGATACCCGTGATGAGATTGTGGCGGATGCCAGCAGTGGCGGACGCACTACCTATAAAAATGCCGGTCAGACCCGCCGTCGCGGTCTGGAGTTAAGCCTGGATCAGCAGTTTGCCTGGGACTGGCGGCTGAAGATGGCCTACACCCTGCTGGATGCGCGCTATCGCAGCAACGCCTGCGGCAGTGACAGCTGTGACGGCAACCGCATTCCCGGCATCGCCCGTAACATGGCTTATGCCGGACTCGGTTACCTGCCGGAACAGGGCTTTTATGCAGGCAGCGAGGTGCGTTATCTGAGCCAGATCGCCGCTGAAGATCAGAATAGCGTGAACACCCCGTCCTACACCGTTGCAGCGGTTAACAGTGGCTATAAGTGGCTGGTTGAGAACTGGACGCTGGATCTGTTTGGTCGGGTCGATAACCTGTTTGACCGGCACTATGTGGGTTCAGTGATTGTGAATGAGAGTAATGGACGCTACTTCGAATCCGCGCCGGGCCGCAATTACAGCGTCGGTTTAACGCTGGGTTACGCCTTCCGCTAAAACAATTCGGGCCACGGTTGTGGTGGCCCGGATCTTACCTTCAAACGCGAATCAGGCGCGTGAATTGAATTTCTTTTAAGGATTGATTGTTATGGACAACGAGCTACAAATTGCAATGTCTCCGGTACATCTTGCGGCGGTGCTTTCCGATAAGTCAGTTACTGAATCCGAAGGAATGAGCAACCGTCTTATGGGTGGTCTTGACCTGCTCATGGGTAGTCTGGAGTTGGCTGGTGCAACCGCATTGTGTATGGCTCCCGAACCCACCGGGATAACCAAGGCAGCATGTATTGTCGTTGGTGCTCACAGTATGGATAGCATTAATGCTGCAGCTAACCGGGTGCTGACCGGCCAGAATACACGAACAGCCACCTACCAGACGGCTGTTGCTCTCGCAAAGAAATTTGGCGCTGACGACACAGCAGCATGGAATATCGGTCTGGCCATAGATGTGGGTGTTCCAGCTGCCTTTGGACTTACTGTTAGTGCAGCCCGTGTTGTATACGTCCGGGCGGGTACGTTTAAAATTGCTGAGCATGAGGCTGTCAGCTCTGTAAGGGCTGGCGGACACACCATTGCTAAGCACGTCGCAATTTCTGATAATGATTTACTCGCCAGGCTGGCCCTCAGCCCAAATATGCACTCAGTATCATCATATTATTCAGTTCAGATTGCAGAAAAAGCGATCAGCTCAGCCCTGAAAGCTAACCGACTCAGGATCATTCATTGGGCGAACTGGGGGAATAACGCCAGTCCTCTGGAACTGGTATATCGTAGCAGGGCTGCTGTGGGTTATGGATTCAGGCAGGGTAAAGCGACAAAAGAAACCTGTTACGCTGTGCGCGTGGTGCTGCTTAAGCAAACTTATAACGGGAAACCTTACTATGTTCTCACGTCTTATCCGTGGATGGGGTGATAAACCCGTGAAACAATACCCGGCGCTAACCGGCATGTTAAGAGTGTTTTTAAGCTGCCGCCATGACGACTTTGGCAATACCCTCGAAGAAATGCTCCAGAGCTATATTGATCATGACATGCCTGTTATTGAAGCGCGGAATGAAATAAACATCCTGCTTCAGAATGAGGATGATGATTTGAATATCATTATGTCAGCGATTGCTGGTGAAGAGTTTCGTCCGGCCCCCTGGGGAGAAACGTGGCGCAGTTTTTTGATAAGAGCTGTGGCTGCCCTCAACGGGCCACCGTCGCGGTGGCCCAAAGCTTAACGTCACACGCGAATCAGGCGCGCGATTTTAACTGCGCCTTAATATCCTCACAGCTGCCGGTTTCACCCAGGCGCGGGAAGATCAGGTTCACGCTATTGTTGTGCGTATCGAGGTTCAGATCGGTCATCGCATCGGTCGCCAGCGTGACGTTGTAACCCAGCTCATACGCCTGTCGTGCGGTAGATTCCACGCCGATACTGGTCGCGATACCGCAAATTACTACCTGAGTAATGCCTCGCTTTTGCAGCTCATCGTGCAGCGCCGTGGCGTGAAACGCGCCCCAGGTTTTCTTGGTGACCGTAAGGTCATTCTGCTGTGGGGTCATCGCCGGAACCAGCGTCGCCCAGTCGGCGGGCAGTTCGCCGCTGTGACGTGCCTGCTCATTGCGGCCCGGCGCCCCACCGGCCACGTTAACCAGCACAACCGGCAGATCGTGCGCACGAAACGCCTCAGCCAGTCCGGCACAGCGTTCGATTACCGGCTGCGGTTCATGAACCAGCGGCAATGCCACAATGCCATGTTGCAGGTCGATAACAATCAGCGCAGTTTTTGCATCAAGTGTGGTTACAGCCATGTTGAATCCTCAGATTTAATAGTCAGTGAGTCGTTGCAGCAGAGGGAGAACGTCGGTCAGTTGCTGCTGTTCTGCCGGACTCAGTCGCGCTTCAAGCGTCCGGACCAGCCAGTCATCGCGCATCGCGCGACTCGACGTAATCACCGCCAGGCTGGACGTCGTGGGCAAATAGCGGGTTTTACGACCATCATGGGGATCCGGCTCGCCCGTCACCAGTTCGGCCGCCAGTAACCCGGCGACGGTCGCGCCCATTGACTGGGTGCGTACGCCCTCGGCCGCCGCCAGTTGCGTCACCGTCATCGCTCCATCGCGAACCAGATGACCCAGCACCGCGACCTGCGACCAGGTTAATTCGCCAGGCGGTGCTGACTCGCGCAACCGGCGGCCCAGCTTGCCCACCAGCATACGCAGCATTGCAGCGGATTCAGTCGGATCGCTCATTACCCGTCTCCATCGATAAGCGAAAGTATAAAGATACGAAGGTAAACTGTGTAGTTTGCTCAGGTATCAATTTGTAACGTCCGGGCGCTGCAGATAGTGGATCAGACTGTGGAAGCGCAGCGGTGTGCTGAGCGGGTTCCGGTAGCTGTGCAGCACGTCGGCCCTGAACTGGAACGCCTCCCCGGCGAGCAGTCGTCGCCAGAGATCCCCGACGCCCAGCAATAGTTCGCCCTCGATGACCACCACCTGCTCCACACAGCCCGCTTCATGGGGCGAAGAATGGCTCTGCGCCCCCGCTGTCAGCTCCACCGCCAGCAGATCAAAACGCAGTTGCGGATCGTAAGGCAGCAGCGACCGTACCGACATCTCAGCATTGGGCTGACTGAATCCAGGCGCGGCGCCTGAAGGCAGTACGCTGCCGTCGATAAAAAAGGAAAAGGGAACGTTGAAACCGGTGGCAATCTTCCACAGCGTTGCCACGGTGGGACTCGATTCGCCGCGCTCAATCTGGCCCAGCATCGCTTTACTGACGCCGGTTCGCTCCGCCGTCAGCGTCAGGCTCCAGCCATTGGCCTGCCGCAACTGTCTGAGCGCGCTGCTCAGGTGTTGCTGAAAATCCGCCATTTTTTCTCCTGCTTTCTCGTCATCCTGGTGAGTGACGTTATGGTAATAGTGTAACACTTGTGCGTTATAGCGCATCATGCGACCATGTGCGCTATAACGCACAACCTCATAAAGAGACTGACCATGACGAGAGCGGAACATCCCCGTTTTACCCTGCCGATGCTGGTCTCCGGCTTCGTGGCTGTGCTGGTGGGATACAGCAGCAGCGGCGCAATTATCTATCAGATGTTTCAGGCTGCGGGCGCCACGCCCGCGCAGATTGGCGGCTGGCTGTCGGTGCTGGGCATCTCGCTGGGGATCGCCTCACTGGGCCTGTCACTGCGCTACCGCATGCCGGTGCTGGCTGCCTGGTCAACGCCCGGCGCTGCACTGCTGGCGACCAGTTTTCACGGCATTTCGCTGAATGAGGCGGTAGGCGTCTTTGTTTTCGCCAATCTGCTGATCGTATTGTGCGGCGTCACCGGCCTGTTTGCCCGGCTGATGAACTACATTCCCGCCTCACTGGCAGCGGCGATGCTGGCAGGTATTCTGCTGCGCTTCGGGCTGCAGACCTTTGCCGATTTGCAAAGTAACTTTGTACTGTGCGGCAGCATGTGCCTGGCCTGGCTGCTGGCCCGCCGCTGGCTGGCCCGCTATGCAATTCTGGTCACGCTGCTGGTAGGTGTTGCCGTCGCGCTGGCACAGCACGCCATCCACTTTCCGCCGCAGCCGATTAGGCTGGCAATGCCGGAAGTCGTGATGCCGCACTTTACCCTCACCACGCTGCTGGGGATCGGCGTGCCCTATTTCCTGGTGACGATGGCGTCGCAGAACGCCCCGGGCATCGCCACGCTGCAGGCGCACGGCTACCGTCCACCCGTCTCTTCACTGATGAGCTGGACAGGATTAATTGCGCTGCTGCTGTCGCCATTAGGGGGTTTTTCGGTCTGTGTGGCGGCGATTACGGCGGCCATCTGCATGAGCGATGAGGTCGACCCAAATCCTCAGCAACGCTGGCGCGCGGCGGCGCTGGCGGGGATCTTCTATCTGCTGGCGGGCGCGTCCGGTGCGCTGATCGCCGTGCTGTTCAGTGCCCTGCCTGCGGTGTTGATTGAGGCGCTTGCGGGACTGGCACTCCTTGCCACGCTGGGTGGCAGCCTCCACCGTGCACTGGATCTGCCTGCCGAACGCGACAGCGCGCTGATCACCTTTCTGATCACCGCGTCCGGCGTTTCGCTGCTGGGCATTGGTCCGGCCTTCTGGGGACTGGCGGGCGGCGTCATCGCCCACCTGCTGCTGGTGCGCAAATCCGGCTGATTGCGTCATACTCTCTGAAATAGCGGTGATTTTTCCGTCAGCCGGTGAAAAAAACAGTGGATTTACCCCCTTTTTCTGCCGTTTGATTTGTCATTGCCCCGCGTAAAATCAACCCGATCGTCGATAACACGCGATTTTCTGCCTCAGACAACGACCGATAAGGGCCCAACAGGTGGCAAAAACTTTTCTGCGCAGCGGTAATTTAGATGCAGTTCTGGCGTTAGGTGAAAACGGCCAGCCGGTCTACGCTTCAGCACTGCAAATTCGTGAAACCCTGCGCCTGCGCCGTCAGAGCGCACTGGCAGATTGCCTGGCCATTCCTCAGGCCAATGAACGGGGCGATCGCCTCGACTGGTATGCCCCTTTTAGCGGCCGGGTGAAATCCTGGCTGGGTGCCAGCGATCATGAACGTCGCGCGGCGCTGCAACAGCTCACCGCCTGTCAGCAGGATATGCAGGATCTCAGTACGCGCGCGCGCGCGGCAGAGAATCCATCAATGCGGCTGTTTGGTGCGCTGCTGAGCAAAACCCTGCAATTCCCCGACCAGCAGTATGTCTATCTGGTTGATGGCAAACCGGTCATCACCTTCTGGGGCTTTGTCGATGCCCAGGCGCGCAGCCGCGATGACGCGCTGGCCTGCCTGCGTGACACGCTGGAAGAGAACCTGCCGGTGGCGCTGGTTGAACCGCTGCCTGAGCTGCCTGCTGCACCGGTCATCGCTGAACCAGTGATGATCGCTGAGCCCGAACCTGAACCCGAAGCTATGGCTGAACCGCTGCCGGTTGCGGCACCCGTTGAAGCTCAGCCGGTGACGCCTGTAGCGGCTCGCCGCCGTTTCCGCGTCTGGTATCTGTTACCGCCGGTGGCGATTGCTGCCGCCGTGATGGTGGCCGTGTTGCTGCATCGTTCAGAACCCGTAAAAACAACGGTTGCCACCGCGAAGCCAGCGTCAGCCCCGGCGACGGTATCCACTCCGGCCCCTGCTGCGACTCCGGCACCGGTTGCGGCAACACCGTCTGTCACACCACCTGCAGAGCAGAGAGCACCGGAAAAACTCCCTGAATCGCAGCCGCAGAAACCGGTCAACACCACCACCGATACCGCACCGGCAGACGCATCTGCTACCCTTGCCACAACGGTGACGGCGCCGGTTCCGGCCAAACCCGATGACCTGATCGTGACGCCGGATGCGGTGCGCGATGGCCAGGTACGGGTGATTGATGGCCGCTGGCGTGTCACTATCGACCAGATGCCGACGCCAACCGGTAAGCCTCCGGTGATGCGCTTCCAGTTTAAAAACGGCAAAGGCAGCGTGCAGATCGCCCAGGGTAATACCACCTGTAAAGCGGATGTCAGCGCGGCCATGACCAGCGCCGGTAACCTGGTGATTGAGAGCCGCTACACGGCGAAGTGCCAGAACAATTCGCGCTACCGTATGCCACTGCTGGTCTGCCATGCGAGCATCGGTGCCGCAGTGTGTGAAGCGCAGTATGCTGATGACCGGGTCTTCCCGATGACGATTAAGCGTGAGAGTAAATAACGATGCTGGCTCCCCTGATCGATGACAAACAAAAAATTTCGCTGATTGAAAACAGTGGCGTGCAGTTTCTGGATTTCGGCCTGCAACTCTCAGATACCCCGGCGCGCCGCCAGTTTGTGCGCCAGACCGCCAACGGCCCGCTGCTGCGCCTGAACGTCGATGGCAACAGCGGTAAGTTCCTGCTCTATCCGGAAGATGGCGGCGCTGCGGAAGTGGTGCGCCCGGAGTCTGATATCGCGCTGGCGGACTCGCTGTCCCTGCTTTCAGCCTGCTGGCTGCCGCTGCCGATGCTGCGCTGTGCCAGCGGACGTCGTTTTATCGGCGGTCCTGAAAACTGGGCGCGGATGCGTCTGGTTGCGCTGCCCGCGCCCGATGCAGCGGGCAATACCCATCGCGTCAGCCTGGCCTTTGATACCCGCTGCGTAGCGGAACAGGATGGCGGTGAACAGCTCGGCCTCAGCCCGGCTGATGCACAGAACGGTGTGACCTTTGCACTCGCCTGGCACAACTACGAGCTGGGTGATTTTCTTGACCTGACCTGGGTTGACGGCTGGCTGCGCGAATCCTTTACCGACCGCGTCTCCGATCGCCGCGAACAGGCGATTAATCAGGCGCTGCGCGAGTTTGAGTACCAGGCGCACTACCTCAATCTGCTGGAGCTGCTGGGCGAACAGCTCGACCTCAGCGAGATCCATATTCAGGCCGCCACGCTGCAGACCCCGGCGGTCAACGTCGATATCATTCTGGATGTCGGTAACTCCCATACCTGCGGCATTCTGGTGGAAGATCACCCGGAAGAGAGCAACGGCCTGAAGCAGACCTATGAGCTGCAGCTGCGCGATCTGTCGCAGCCGCATCAGGTTTACAACGAGCTGTTTGACAGCCGTCTGGAGTTTGCCGAGACCCGGTTTGGCAAAGCGAACTTCTCGCTGGAGAGCGGTCGTGAGCAGGCCTTTATGTGGCCTTCTCTGACGCGCGTCGGCCGTGAAGCGAGCCGTCTGGCCCTGCAGCGTGTGGGACTGGAAGGCAGCACCGGCCTCTCCAGCCCGCGCCGTTATCTGTGGGATGAGGCGCGTTATCAGCCAGGCTGGCGTTTTAACACGCCCGGCGAGCAGGCTGAACCGCTGGCCTATGCCGCACCCTTTACCACCCTGCTTAACGACGAAGGGCAGCCGCTTTCGACGCTGGCACCCGACGATCGTCTGCCGGTCTTTTCTCCGCACTACAGCCGCAGTTCGCTGATGACCTTTATGCTGTGTGAGCTGCTGGCTCAGGCGCTGATGCAGATGAACAGCGCGGCACAGCGTCAGCGGATGCCGCAGAGCCACGCGCCACGTCAGCTGCGCCATGTGATCCTGACGCTGCCGTCAGCGATGCCGAAGCCGGAGCGTGAAATTTTCCGCCGCCGGATGCAGGAGGCGCTGGCGCTGGTCTGGAAAGCGGAAGGCTGGCTGGCTGACGAAGATGACCTTTCACCATCACTGCCTCGTCAGAATCCGAAACCGCTGCCGGATGTCCAGATGGAGTGGGATGAAGCGACCTGTGGTCAGATGGTCTGGCTGTTTAATGAAACCCAGGTCAACTTTGCCGGTCGCGCCGAAGACTTTTTCAGCAGCATGGCCCGTCCGGATCGCCCGCGCGATGCAGACGAACTGCCAGGCAAGAGCCTGCGCATCGCCTCGATTGATATCGGCGGCGGCACTACTGACCTCGCCATCACCCAGTATCGTCTGGATGATGGTCAGGGCAACAACGTCAAAATCACCCCACGTCTGCTGTTCCGCGAAGGCTTTAAAGTCGCGGGCGACGATATCCTGCTGGACGTAATTCAGCTCTGGATTTTACCGGCGCTGCAGCAGCATCTGCAGAAAGCGGGCCTGACGCTGGCGGAACCGCTGATGAACAAGCTGTTTGGTCACGACAGCCGCATGGACGGTCAGGCCACGCTGCGTCAGCAGGTCACCTTACAACTGTTTATTCCGCTGGCGCAGGCGGTACTGGAACGCTACGAAAACTGGGATCCGCTGGAGAGCCACGCGGAGATCAACGCGCTGTTTGGCGAGCTGGTCGATCAGCCTCCGGGCGCAGCGGTACTGGCCTTCGTCAACGGCGAGATTCAGCGCGAACTGGGCGGTAACAGCCGCTTTGACCTGCTGCAGGTGCCGCTGGTGGTGAGCCTGTCACAGCTGCACGGGGAATTTATGCAGCACCGGATGGCGATTATCCCGGCGCTGCGTTCAATGTGTGAAGTGGTGTCGCTCTACCAGTGTGACGTGCTGCTGCTGACCGGTCGCCCGTCGCGCTTCCCGGGCATTCAGGCGCTGGTGCGTCATCTGCAACCGCTGCCGGGCAGCCGTATTCTGTCGCTGGAAGGCTATCACACCAGCGACTGGTATCCGTTTAACAAACATGGCCGCATCGACAATCCAAAATCGACCGCGGCGGTCGGCGCGATGCTCTGCCTGCTGGCGCTGGATCTGCGCCTCAGCAGCTTCTGGTTCCGCGCAGGCGATTTTGAACCCTACTCGACGATTCGCTATCTTGGCATGCTCGACGAAAACCAGGCGCTGACGGACGAGAACCTCTGCTACAGCGAAATTGACCTCGACGATCCCGGCTATGTGCTGGATAAAAAGCGCAGTTTCCGTATTCGCGGCAACGTCTGTCTCGGCTTCCGCCAGCTCGATAACGATCGCTGGCCCGCCTCGCCGCTCTATAGCCTGACGCTGAACGACGCCACCCTGGCGCGTAAAGTGGCCGGTGAGAGCGTGCTGCGCATCCGGCTGGCGGTAAAAGCCGGACCCGACGCGTCCGGCCCGGAAAGTCTGGTGCTGAGCGATGCCCGCCTGGATGATGGCACCCGTGTGCCGCTGGAGCAGTTGAGTCTTAAGCTGAATACCCTGTCGGCAACCGGCAATGCCAATGCGCAATACTGGATTGACAGCGGGAGCGTGTGTAAACGATGAAAGCCCTGAAACCCCGTCAGCCGCAAACGCTGGCAAAACGTCTTGGCCTGTTGCAGGACGCCCTGAATAACAGTCTGGCCTGGATTGAGAGCAGCCGTGAGCAGTCGCCGCGTCTGGCGCTGGAAGCAGAAACCCTGACGCTGCAACTGCGCCAGGCACGCGTGCAGACTCAGGCGCTGGCGCAGCAGGTGGCGCGTCCGGTGACGCTGGCGCTGTTTGGTCAGTCGCAGGCGGGTAAAGCCTGGCTGCTGAACGAAATGGTGGCCGATGCGCAGGGCCAGTTAGTAACCCGCATGGGCGATAAACTGCTGAACTGGTTTCAGCATATCAATCCCGGCAACCTCGATTTTGCTACCGCTACCCGCTTCAGCCATCAGCGCGAGCCGCTTTCAAACGAGTGGCCGGTTGAACTGACGCTGCTGAGTGAAGCGGAGATCGTACGGCTGATGGTCGCCTGTGCCGGCGCGACAACGCCCGACACCGCACAGATCGACAGCGTACTGCAGCGCCTGCAGCGTCATCGTCTCGCCACGCCGCTGGCGGGTCTGGAAGGCGATGCGCTGGTGACACTCTGGTCCTGGTGCCGTCGCCGAGCGCACCACGATGCGCGGCTTGATCGTCATTTCTGGCCACAGGCGGTTGAGCTTGCGCCCTGGCTCAGCGTTGACGACCGGGTACAGCTTTTTTCACTGCTGTGGCCTGGTCAGCCTGAACTTAATGAGATGCTGCGCACCCTGCTGCATCTGCGTCACCAGCTGCGTAACAGCAGCCGGGTGCTTGCTCCACTGAGCCTGCTGACCGACACATCACTGCTGCCGGCCGAGCAGCTGATTGTGCCAGCCAGTGAGCAGGATCAGCAGCAGCTGGTGGAAATCTGCCCGCTGAATGGTAACCGCATCGGTAAGGCGCAGAACGTGCCGCTGGGATTACTGGCGCTGCTGACGCTGGAAGTGCTGGTGCCGCTGAGTTCCACACCGCGTACCGCGCTCTATGATGATGCCGATATGCTGGAACTCCCCGCGCCAGGCCAGTCCGGTGACGCGGCAACCCAGGAAGATCGTCAGCGCCTGCAGCAGCAGGATCCGCTGCGTGCCCAACTGCTGGAACAGAAACGCGCCCTGCTGCCCGGTTTTTACGCCGCACGTCAGGCAATTGATCTGCTGCTGGTCTGTACCGCAGCCAGCCAGCGTCAGGATGCCGACCTCGCCAGCGAAACGCTGCGCGAATGGCAGCGTCAGCAGCCCGCACAGGAATCTGCAGAGAAACCGCGTCTGATCTGGGCGATTACCCCTTTCGATGCCCGCCATCAGCAGGTCAATGTGGATGAAGCGGTGCAGCGTCAGATGGGACAGCCCGGTCAGCACTGGGGATCGATGCTGGCACTGGATCGCGCGGGCGTCGACCGCATGGCGAGCTGGTTGCAGGATGAGATGCAGCCGGAAGCGCGCCGCGACATGCTGCTGGCTCAGCTGGCGCAGATTCAGCATACCGTGGTGGAGCGGCGTCTGCTGCCCTGGACCGAAGCGGGTGCCAGCCCGGAACAGGCGGCACGCAAACAGAATATCGCCGATACGCTACTGAAGTGTTTACAGCATCGGACCGGCCTGCATGGCGAGCTGCTGGAACGCCTGCAGCCGCCGCGTGAGGCGCTGCGTCAGCTGTGGCTTAATCAGTCCGCCTTACAAGGCAGCAAACCGGCCAGTATTCAGGCACCGGAAAATCAGTTTGGCATCGGATTTGAATTTGACCTGTTCAGTGAGAGCCCGGCTGAAGCACCGGTTCAGCCGCGTCAGAGTCTGCAGAGCGCTCAGCAGTATCCGCGTCAGGTGCTGCTGCTGTGGCTGGATCATCTGCGTCAGCTGCCGGAAAACCGCAGCCTGCTGGCGTTGCTGAACGTGGATAAGCCAACGATGGAGTGGCTGGTTGAGGAGCTGATCACGGCCGGATTCCGCACCGATATCGCGCAAAAGCTGCAGCAGGCGCTGCATGAGCCCGATACGCAGAGCGTCAGTCATGAATCACGCGCGGATCGTCAGGTGACGCGGGCGATGACGGTGCTGGGGGATTTTGTGGCCTGGCTCGGCTTTTTACAGCGTCCTGAAACTGAACGCCCTGCCAGCCGCGTTAACCGGGGTCAGGTGATTTTCTCGCGTCCTCCGGCTCCCAGCGTCAGCTTCAGTGCCGGTCAGCGTCTGACCAGACTCTCTGCCGCCCCGGCCAACCACACGGCCTACTATATCTACGACTGGCTGGTGGGGCTGAACCAGGTCATCATTGAGAACAATGGTTACACTGGCGGCGGCGATCTGCCGCTGGCAGCCCGCGAAGCGCTGGTTGCGCTGCTTAAGCCGCTTCGCGCTTAATCAATGATCAGGCGCAGTTCGCCCTCCAGCGACTGCGCCGCCTCTTCCAGCAGCGCCAGCACCGGCGCTAAATCGGCCTGATGCGCGGCATAGTGCTGCAACCACATTATGGCAGGCAGCGCCATCCCGCCCGTCAGCCAGTCCCATAACGCATCCAGATTATGTCCGAAGGTCTGCGGACAGCCGCTCTGCTCAGCAAACTGCTGATAAAACGCCGCGCGCGTGGTGAGCTGACGCAGGTCAAAGGTCAGATTAAGCATGATCAGGGCACCTGCCTGAAACTGCGGTAGTGATCGGTGGAGAGAAACACCAGCCCGTCAGAGGAGTAAACCAGGCGATCGGCATCGCGATGACCGCAGCGATAATTCACATCCGCTTCATACCACTGACGGCCTGCACGCGCGGGCAGACGCTTCTCACGATTCGTAAAGCGATCGCCGCCGATGGCTTTGCCAGGCAACACGTCACACAGGTTACCTTTGGCCGGATTCCAGCCACGCTTGCGCGCGTCGTTTTTGGTGAGGTAGTAGTCCGGCAGTTGCTGATGCTGCAGCACCCAGCGCGCCACGGTATGGGCGTCAGTCAGGGTGGCGATATCCGCCTGGGCAGGGGCTGAAACGGAATTCAGATAGGGTTTAAGGCCGTAGAAACAGGCCGCGAGGACGAGAAAAAGTCCAATCCAGAGTTTTTTTGACATGATGGCATCCGTGACGACAGGACGCAGATGATACCAGTTTTGCGCGCAGAGAAAAGCGCGGGCCAGACAAGCTGGCCCTGGCGAGGTTATGCTGCGTGCGAATCCCCGCTGTGCCGACGCCATGCACCCGGCGCGACGCCATACTGGCGTTTGAAGCTGCGGTTAAAGGATTGCTGGGAGTCGAAACCTAACGAGATAGCCACATTGAGAATCGGTTCATCTGTGCTGGTCAGGCGGTCGGCTGATTTCTTCAGCTTCTTAACCCGGATGTATTCACCCAGTGGATAACCGGTGTGCTCTTTAAACATGCGCTGCAGGTGCCATTTGGAGTAGCCCGCGCGCTCTGAAACGGTATCCAGATCCAGACGTGCTTCGATGTTGTTATCAATCCAGTCGATTAAATCGTGAATAAAAGCATCACTCATCATTCCAGTCTCTCCTGTCGCCGTGGCGAAAAGTATTAGTATCAGTTGCAGTTACACTTAAGGGTGGCTGACTATGCCATTTAATGCAAGTTTTATTAGTACATTAAATGCCGCACTATTTGTGGGGTTTTAGCTAAGTTGTTCAGGCTTTCATCGCCCTGCCCTAAACCGCACATAAAGTGTATCTGTTATTCTTGCAGTTGCCAGCCACGCAAGCCTACACTCACCGCGATTAATTGCAATCTTAAAAGTTGCAAATATTGGCCTGCAGGCCGCCTGTTTATATCTATCGCGGAATAACAACAATGATTACGAACCGGGTTCGTCAGGGTTTAACCCTCTTAGGGATGGTACTGCTCATCACGCAACTGAGCGGCTGCGATAAGGGTGTGGCGCAAAACGCCGCTCCCCCACCGCCTGAAGTAAGTGCCGCACCCGTGCTGATCAAACCGGTCAGCCAGTGGGACAATTTCAATGGCCGGGTTGAAGCGGTGCAGAGCGTGCAGTTGCGTCCGCGCGTCTCTGGCTACATTGATGCCGTTAACTATCGTGAAGGCGATGAGGTCAGAAAAGGTCAGGTACTGTTTACGATTGATGACCGGAGTTACCGCGCGGCGCTGGAGCAGGCCAAAGCGGAACTGGCCCGGGCGCGCAGTCAGGCGAGTCTGGCCCGCAGCGAATCGGGCCGCAGCGAGAAGCTGATCGGCACGCAGGCGATTTCCCGCGAAGCGTGGGAGCAGCGTCGTTCTGCCGCCAGCCAGGCGCAGGCGGATGTGCTGGCCGCAGAGGCCGCGGTCGATATGGCGCAGCTGAACCTCGACTTTACCCGCGTTACCGCGCCGATTGATGGTCGCGCCAGCCGGGCGATGATCACCGCCGGTAACCTGGTGACCGCCGGCGACAGCGCCAGTGTGTTAACCACGCTGGTGTCGCAGCAGCAGATGTATGTCTATTTCGATGTCGATGAGAACACCTTCCTGAACTATCAGGCGATGGCGCGTCAGGGCCAGCAGCGCCATGCGCTGCCGGTTGAGATTGCGCTGGTCGGCGAACAGGGTTTCCCGCACCAGGGCAAAATTGACTTTCTGGATAACCAGCTGACCGCCAGCACCGGCACCATTCGTATGCGCGCCCTGCTCGACAATCAACAGCGTCAGTTTACGCCTGGCCTGTTTGCCCGCGTGCGTCTGCCCGGCAGCGCGCAGTTCGAGGCGGTGCTGATCGATGATAAAGCGGTATTGACCGACCAGGATCGCAAGTATGTCTACGTGGTGGATGGCGAAGGTAAAGCGCAGCGGCGCGATATCCAGCCTGGCGCGATGGTGGATGGTTTGCGCATCGTTAAATCGGGTCTGCAATCCGGCGACAAGGTCATCATCGCCGGTCTGCAAAAAGTATTTATGCCCGGCATGCCGGTCACTGCTCAGCCGGTCGCCATGCGTGCGGCAGCCGCTCAATAACCCGAGGCCGCTATGGACTTTTCCCGCTTTTTTATCGACCGGCCCATTTTTGCTGCGGTGCTGTCGATCCTGATTTTTGTGACCGGGGTGATTGCCATCCCACTGCTGCCAGTCAGTGAATATCCCGACGTGGTGCCACCCAGCGTGCAGGTGCGTGCCGAATATCCAGGCGCTAACCCGAAAGTGATTGCGGATTCCGTGGCGACGCCGCTGGAAGAGGCAATCAACGGCGTCGAAAACATGATGTACATGAAGTCAGTGGCCGGTTCTGACGGCGTGCTGGTGACCACCGTCACCTTCCGTCCAGGCACCGATCCTGATCAGGCGCAGGTGCAGGTGCAGAACCGCGTAGCGCAGGCGGAAGCCCGTCTGCCGGAAGATGTGCGTCGGCTGGGGATCACCACCCAGAAGATGTCGCCGACCCTGACGCTGGTCGTCCACATGTTCTCACCGAACAATACCTACGATTCGCTCTACCTGCGTAACTACGCCACCCTCAAGGTGAAAGATGAGCTGGCCCGCCTGCCGGGTGTCGGTCAGATCCAGATTTTCGGCGCAGGCGAGTATGCGATGCGTGTCTGGCTTGATCCTAATAAAGTGGCGGCGCGTGGTCTGACCGCCTCTGACGTGGTAACGGCGATGCAGGAGCAGAACGTGCAGGTCTCTGCCGGTCAGCTGGGTGCCGAGCCGCTGAAAAAACAGAGCGATTTTCTGCTGTCAATCAACACCCAGGGACGACTGGAGAGCGAGCAGCAGTTTGGCGATATCATCCTGAAAACCTCGGAAGATGGTTCGCTGGTGCGGCTGCGCGATGTGGCGCGGATTGAGATGGGCTCGGGCAGCTATGCCCTGCGCTCGCAGCTGAATAACAAAGATGCGGTCGGTATCGGTATCTTCCAGGCGCCTGGTGCCAACGCCATCGACCTCTCCAATGCGGTTCGCGCCAAAATGGATGAGCTGGCGACCCGCTTCCCCAACGACGTGAAATGGGCCGCGCCTTACGATCCGACGGTGTTTGTCCGCGACTCGATTAAAGCCGTGGTGCAGACCCTGCTGGAAGCGGTCATTCTGGTCGTGCTGGTGGTGATTCTGTTCCTGCAGACCTGGCGCGCCTCGATCATTCCCCTGCTGGCGGTGCCGGTTTCGATAGTCGGTACCTTTAGCGTGCTCTATCTGCTTGGCTTCTCGCTGAATACGCTGAGCCTGTTCGGGCTGGTGCTGGCGATTGGTATCGTGGTGGATGACGCCATTGTGGTGGTGGAGAACGTCGAACGTAACATTGAGATGGGGCTGTCGCCGCGCGCCGCTGCGCATCAGGCGATGCGTGAGGTCTCCGGGCCGATCATCGCCATTGCGCTGGTGCTGTGCGCGGTGTTTGTGCCGATGGCGTTTCTCTCTGGCGTCACCGGGCAGTTCTACAAGCAGTTCGCCACTACCATCGCCATCTCTACAGTGATCTCTGCCATTAACTCGCTGACGCTCTCGCCTGCGCTGGCGGCGATGCTGCTGAAAGATCATCACGCGCCGAAAGACCGGCTGACGCGGATCATTGATGCGCTGTTTGGCTGGCTGTTCCGGCCGTTTAACCGC
The DNA here is from genome assembly GCF_014156615.1 of Pantoea pleuroti. NCBI lineage: Bacteria > Pseudomonadati > Pseudomonadota > Gammaproteobacteria > Enterobacterales > Erwiniaceae > Pantoea > Pantoea pleuroti. The sequence continues at coordinate 541,298 of NZ_SBFD01000001.1, forward strand.
TTCTTCCAGCGCAGTGCCCATGGTTATGAATCGCTGGTGGGCCGTACGCTGCGTCGCCGTGGCGCCGTGTTTGGCGTCTATATTCTGCTGCTGGCGGGTGCCGGATTTATGTTCCACACCGTGCCGGGTGGATTTATTCCGACGCAGGATAAGCTCTACCTGATTGGTGGCGTGAAGATGCCGGAAGGTTCCTCTCTGGCGCGCACGGATGAAGTGATTCGTAAGATGAGCGAAATCGGTATGCAGACCGAAGGCGTCGCCTATGCGGTAGCGTTCCCCGGCCTGAATGCATTGCAGTTCACCAATACGCCGAACAGCGGCACGGTGTTCTTCGGTCTTAAGCCGTTTAATGAGCGCAAACATACGGCGGCGGAGATCAACGCTGAGATCAATGCGAAGATTGCGCAAATCCAGCAGGGCTTTGGCTTCTCGATTATGCCACCGCCGATTCTGGGGCTTGGCCAGGGCTCGGGCTATTCGCTCTATGTGCAGGACCGCGCGGGTCTGGGTTATGGCGCACTGCAGACGGCGATTAATACGCTGTCGGGCAGCATCATGCAGACGCCAGGGATGCACTTCCCCATCTCCTCTTATCAGGCCAACGTTCCGCAGCTTGATGTGAAGGTAGACCGGGATAAAGCCAAAGCTCAGGGAGTATCGCTGACCGCGCTGTTCAGCACGCTCCAGACCTATCTCGGCTCGTCTTATGTGAATGACTTTAACCGCTTTGGCCGCACCTGGCGGGTGATGGCGCAGGCTGACGGGGATTTCCGCGACAGCATCGAAGATATCGCTAACCTGCGTACCCGAAACGATCGTGGTGAGATGGTGCCGATTGGCAGCATGGTCAACATTACCACCACCTACGGTCCCGACCCGGTGATCCGCTATAACGGCTATCCGGCGGCGGATTTGATTGGTGATGCCGACCCACGCGTGCTCTCCTCGGCGCAGGCGATGAGTCAGCTGGAAGCGATGTCCGGTCAGCTATTGCCAAACGGCATGAACATCGAGTGGACCGATCTGAGTTATCAGCAGTCAACGCAGGGCAATACCGCGCTGATTGTCTTCCCGATGGCCGTGTTGCTGGCGTTCCTGGTGCTGGCCGCGCTGTATGAGAGCTGGACGCTGCCGCTGGCGGTAATCCTGATTGTGCCGATGACCATGCTCTCTGCGCTGTTTGGCGTCTGGCTGACTGGCGGTGACAACAACGTCTTCGTGCAGGTCGGACTGGTGGTGCTGATGGGGCTGGCCTGTAAGAACGCGATTCTGATCGTCGAGTTTGCGCGAGAGCTGGAGATTCAGGGCAAAGGGATTGTGGAAGCGGCGCTGGAAGCGTGTCGCCTGCGTCTGCGTCCGATTGTGATGACCTCCATCGCCTTTATCGCCGGTACAATACCGCTGATTCTGGGTGAAGGCGCGGGTGCAGAGGTGCGCGGCGTTACGGGTATTACGGTCTTCTCCGGCATGCTCGGCGTGACGCTGTTCGGCCTGTTCCTGACGCCGGTGTTCTACGTCGCCCTGCGCAAGCTGGTGACGCGCCGGTCAGGTAGTGCATCGTCCGTGACGGCGTAAACCATAAAAGTTAAAAGGGGGCGATCATACGATCGCCCCCTTTTTTTGCCTGTGATTCACAGATGCCGGCAGATTCTGCCTTGCAGGTTAGCGCCGCTTCAATCTTTCATTCAGCGTTTTTCTGAATCATTATTCATCTTTGATCTTCGGCGTTCTGCTTATCTGGATATCAGGAATGAATTTTCCAAATAATAAATTGATTAATAATATAAAATTTAAAATTCATACCACATACATCGGTACTCTTCAGTGAAAGCGAACCTGGTCCTGACACGTCTTACGCTCCCTCTCCTCATCGGCTATTCACTAAGCCAAAACTCCACTCACAGTCATTAACCGTATGACCCGTTAATCCTTTAAGTTAAAGTCTGGCACTTAAATGACTTTTTATCTTTTCCAAAAAAGTCCGTACTGTTTCTCCCCAGGGCTCAGGATAGAACTCTCCCTGACTGATGGATTCAAACGCCTCTGTAAGTGCTTGATCATTTAAGGACAGTAAATACTCTGCTTCCTGACAGACCTTTGCTGCTGTTTTTGGGTTCTCAGTTTCTAAATAACTGTCCAGTACTTCTTCTACCGTTTCCCCAAAAAGATCATAATCCTGACCAAAAAAAACCCGAATAAGCGTTCCAGTATTTTTATAACTTTTATTCATTGATAGCCTCAGAAATAAGGATATGAAGTCAGAAGATAATAGGGTTTGCCGTTAAACACTTTACGGTGCAAAACAATCCTGACAGCATACGCTTCCAGACGAGTTGTACTGCCTTGCCTGAAACCATAACCGACTACGGTTCGGGACTGCCAGCTTAATTCCAGTATGCTTTCGCTTTTGGCGGCAGCCCAATAGATGATCTTCCAGCGGTTCGCTTTCAAACCGGCGCTTATGAATCGCTCTGCCTGCTCAATATTAACAAATGAACTTGCAAGCGGTGTTTTAGGACTTCGTGCAAGACGCGCGAGCAAATCCGCTTCGGAAATATTTACATGCTTAGCAATAGTATGTCCGCCAGCCTTAATACCTTTAACGGCTTCATGCTCAGCCAGCTTTAACTTACCGAAGCGTACAGAGGCGACACGTGCCGCTCCGGCAGCAAAGGCAAAGGCCGTCGGAACAGAAATATCGACCATTAAACCTATATTCATTGCGCTCTTATTATCGGCGCCAAGCTTTTTAGCTGTCGCTGTGGCCAACTGGAAAGTTGCTGTACGCGTATTTCTGCCTGTCAGTACCTGATTAGCCGCAGCATGAATGCTATCCAGACTATGTACGCCAACGACAACGCATGCCGCTTTTGTCAGTCCGGATGGATCTGGCGCTATGCACAGCGCGGTTGCTCCGGTTAATTCAAGTGTCCCTAATGCAAGATTCAACCCACCGTATAAGCGGTTACTGAGTGATTCACCTTCAGTAACCGTTTCATCCGAGAGAGCAGCAGTGAGCTGAACCGGGGACATCATGATTTTTATATCATCATCCATAATGAAGCCTCATGTGAGCAGTAGATACGTGGCTAAATTGTCTCTTCTTTTCAGATTTCAGATCCACTAAAAACCAGAAAATAGATTTTACGTGAATGTGTTCACCTGTCATTTCAGAAAACGAAAAAAACATTAATGTTGTGATGGATGCTGAATTTTCAAATGATTCATCAGGTTCAGCGTGATAACCGACCACAGGAAAGTGAGTTATTGGCTTATGGCAGATTTGAGGCAGGAAGTTACTGACCAGCAGGCATAAAAAAAGCCGCTAATCAGCGGCTCTTTTTGCAGAGATCATCAATCTCTTCGGGTTCAGGTTCCGGCACGGCGGTGCAGTTGCTGGTGTCGCGTTTCTTCAGTTCGTTCAGTGCGTCTGCCACGGTGCGTTTTGCCAGCACATCCAGCGACGCCTGCTCGGCTTCATCGGCTATCGACTTGAAGTACCAGCAGAGGTTGGCACTGACCAGACAGCGCGGTGCGACGTCAGGACGCGCGGCCCAGATTTTTTTGTCTTCGATCACGGAGACATAGATATCCCGCAGGGTAATTTCCGCAGCAGGACGGCCCAGATGAATCGAACCGGTACGGCCCAGCGTGGAGACGATAATGCCGTCACGGGTCAGCGGGACCATTAATTTTCGTATGAAACTGGGATTCGCTTCCAGCCCGTAGGCCAGAATCGCGCTGGTAGAGCGTTTTCCCATTTGCTCCGCCATCGCTACGCTCAGAACCATTTGCAAAGCTGTCGGGAAGCGGTAATCAAGCATTTCTTTATCCTGAGTTGCGGTGCATCTTATTGTTTTATTGCCGCATAAGTGAACAATCAATGAGCAATAAATATAACAAACACTGTTGCTTTTTTGAAGCAAACCGGCGGTGACAAGGCACGTATTCACCAAAGGCTGAGGCCCGATAGCACAAGGTGCTTAGCCTGCTAACTGCCCTCTTCCTGCGGAGCAAGGAGAACCGTTCCGTTATGCCGTGGTGGCCGATGTCGCCGGTAATCGCTGCTTCAGTGCCATAACCAGTACCACGTTAAAGATTGCCAGGGCGCAAAGCAACCACAGCGTCGCCGATGCACCCATCTTTTCAAACACATATCCACCTATCAGCGGCGTCAGTGCCTGCCCCATCAACGCCGGACGGGCCATTTTACCCACCACGATCGCATAGGACTCTGGTTTGACCATCGCCAGCGGTAAAGTTCCCCGCACGATGGCACGTAAGCCATTTCCTGCGCCATACAGCACCATGCTCAGCAACGCCATCTGCGGAAACAGTGCCAGTAACAGCAAGCCCAGCGCCACCAGCCCGACGGAAAAAAAGGTGGTGCGGATGGGATGGCTGCGTTTAAAGGCGATATCGACGAGTCGGGATCCCACCTGGCACGGACCAAGTACGGCGCTGATCGCCAGCGCCGAGGTCAGCGTATGGCCACTCGCCTGCAACAAGGCGATAAGCTGCACGGAAATAGCCGTCATGATCACTGACGCCAGGGTAAAAATGGCACACAGCAGCCAGAACAGCGCAGGCGCAATCTCCGCCGTGCCAGACTGCGGACTCAATCGTTTCACCGGCCGCTTAGCATGACTGTCGGGTAAGGCAAACAGATAGGCGGGCAGCACGCAGACGACCATCAGTGCCGCAATTATCAGCGACGCGTTCCGCCAGCCGAATCCGTGAATTAACAACGCCGTTCCCGGCCAGACCAGCGTGGTGCAGAAGCCAGATATCAGGGTGATACCGGTGATCGCTGCACGCGCCTGACCGCCATAGCAGGTGCCGAGCGTGGCAAACAGTGCGTCATAAAGGCCCATCGCCATACCGATGCCAATAATTACCCAGGCAAACAGAAACAGCGGCAGAGAGTGGCTATAAGCCATAAGCACCAGCCCCACCGCCATCACCATGCCACTCAGCGCCAGCAACAGGCGGCCACCGGTACGAGCGATAATTCTGCCAGCCAGCGGTGACAGCAGGCCCGATACCAGAATCCCGGTCGAGAGCGCGCCATAAATCCACTGCTGTGACCAGCCTGTCTCAGCCGCAATCGGATTCGCCATCACCGCCATCAGGTAGAACGACCCGCCCCATGAGAGGATCTGCACCCAGCCCAGGGTAATAATGGCGGCGATACCGGGTTTATTGTTCTGATTCACAAGCATTCTCTTGGTTAGCAGGCGAACCGTTTTTATAACATGTTCTGCGATAAGCCAAAATGCGTGATGCCCTTTTGACTGGATAGCTATGCAGGCCGCACGGTTTTAAGTAAAGCAACAATAGTATGTTGTAACTATATAGCACTTGCATCCTCGCCAGGCTTCTGCCACATTGTGGACGTTGTAACTATGGAGGCACAACATGACGCGCTACGACTTAGTGGCTGATATGCATCAATGTGTAAATGACCTGGAACTGGCGCTGGGTGAATTGCGTCAGCAGATTGAAGCGCAGCCTCTGCTGATCGCCCGCGTCTTCAGCCTGCCGCCGGTGGTTAAAGGCCGCGAACATGAAGCGATCACCCGGATTGCCGTCGAGCAGCATCTCGGTGAGAGCGCGTTAAAGATGGCGCTTGACCACTACTGCCGCCTGTTTATGCAGCATCAGTCAGAACAGCTGAGCACCAAGGCTGCCGTGCGCTTACCTGGCGCGCTCTGTATCGAATGCGACGCGCAGCAGGAGGCGGAGATCGGCTCGCTGGTTGACGTCATCAATCAGCTGAAAGCACGGCTGGAGAAGCTGATTACGGTGGACTCAGGTCTGCCGAGTGAGGCGCGTTTTGAGTTCGTCCACCAGCATTTGCGCGGGCTGATTACCCTGAATGCCTATCGCACTATCACCCTGCTGAGCGCACCGGACAGCCTGCGTTTCGGCTGGGCCAACAAGCACATTATCAAGAATCTCAAGCGTGAAGAGGTGATCGCCCAGCTGGAAAAAAGCCTGAAGTCGGGACGTGCAAAAGCGCCGTGGTCGCGTGAACAGTGGGCGGAAAAAGTGCAGGATGAGCTGGCAAGCGTGCGCGCCCTGCCCGCCTCGGCACGGCTGAAAATCAAGCGCCCGGTGAAAGTCCAGCCGGTTGCACGCGTCTGGCGCGCGGATGAACAAAAACAAACCCAGCTGGCTTGTCCTTCACCAATTCTGGTTATCTGTCGCGATAGCACGCAGGTTCCGGTTCTGGGCGAATTGCTTAATTACGATGCCGATAACATTAACCATCGTTATAAACCTGCCGCTGAACCGCTGAATCTTTTAATCCCCAGACTGCATCTGTGGGTCGATTGTCCGATATAAATTAAAAAGGCCAGCATTCGCTGGCCTCTGACTCACTCAAACCTTACGACTTCATGCTGCCGACCATCTCTTCCGGACGTACCCAGGCATCAAACTCCTCTTCGGTAAGATAACCCAGCTTCAGCGCCGAGCCTTTCAGCGTCAGCCCCTCTTTGTGCGCCTTCTTGGCAATTTCTGCCGCTTTGTCATAGCCAATATGGGTATTCAGCGCCGTCACCAGCATCAGCGATTCGTTAAGCAGTTGATCGATGCGCTCACGCACCGGCTCAATGCCGACCGCGCAGTGATGATTAAAGCTGTCCATGCCATCCGCCAGCAGGCGAATTGATTGCAGGAAGTTATGGATTACCATCGGACGGAACACATTAAGCTCAAAGTTACCGGATGCGCCGCCCATGTTGATCGCCACATCGTTACCCATCACCTGACAGCAGAGCATGGTCATCGCTTCGCACTGTGTCGGGTTAACTTTACCCGGCATGATGGAGCTGCCTGGTTCATTTTCCGGGATGGCGATTTCGCCGATGCCGCAACGCGGCCCGGAAGAGAGCCAGCGCACGTCGTTAGCGATTTTCATCAGCGAGGCGGCCAGCCCTTTCAGCGCGCCATGCGCATGCACCAGCGCATCACAGGTTGCCAGCGCCTCAAACTTGTTTGGCGCAGTGACAAACGGCTGCTGCGTGAGATCGGCCAGCGCCTTCGCCACGCGCACCGCATATTCCGGATGGGTGTTCAGGCCGGTGCCTACTGCCGTGCCGCCCAGCGCCAGTTCCGCCACGTGCGGAATACTCTGCTCAATATGCTTCAGGTTATGCTCCAGCATCGCCACCCAGCCGGAAATCTCCTGGCCCAGGGTCAGCGGCGTTGCATCCTGCAGGTGAGTACGGCCAATCTTGACGATATCTTTAAAGGCGTCGGACTTCTGGCTCAACGTCTTTTTCAGTACCTGAATCTGAGGGATCAGCTGTTCGCGCAGGGCGATAACGGCGGCAACGTGCATCGCCGTCGGGAAGACATCGTTGGAGCTCTGGCTCTTGTTCACATCGTCGTTGGGATGAACCAGCCGCGCCATACCGCGCTCTCCACCGAGGATTTCACTGGCGCGGTTCGCCAGCACTTCATTCATGTTCATATTGGTCTGGGTGCCGGAACCGGTCTGCCAGATCGCCAGCGGGAATTCATCCGCATGCTTGTCAGCCAGCACCTCATCAGCCGCGCTGACAATCGCCTCGGCGCGGTCAGCGGGCAGCAGTCCCAGATCGCGGTTAACGCTGGCCGCGGCGCGCTTGGTCAGTGCCAGTGCATGCACCAGCGCGGTTGGCATTTTTTCGGTTGAGATGCGGAAGTGTTCCAGTGAGCGCTGTGTCTGCGCGCCCCACAGTTTGTCTGCCGGTACGTCGATGGGGCCCATTGAATCTTTCTCAATGCGATTGGCTGCCATGAATACGTCTCCTTCATCTGGTTTTTAAAAGAATGACCGCCCGGTACGTCATTCCGATCAACTGCCGGGCGGTCAGGATAGTAATACACAATAATTTAACATTATCAGAGCTTAGCGTCCTTTTGCGCTGGATATGTATTTTTACCGGCAGTTTCTGCTTTAATACTGGCAATAATTTCCCGTGATAAAGGGTTATACAATGCAAAAAATGAACAATACGCTGCAAAACTACGCATGGGGCAGCAAAACTGCGTTGACTGAGCTCTACGGAATCGCCAATCCACAGGGGCTGCCGATGGCGGAACTCTGGATGGGTGCACATCCGAAAAGCCCCTCCACCGTGATTGACCAGGGCAGCGAGCGTTCGCTGCGAGACGTGATTGATGCCGCGCCTGCCGCCATGCTGGGCGAAGCGGTGGCACAGCGTTTTGGTGAACTGCCATTCCTGTTCAAAGTGTTGTCTGCCGATCAGCCGCTGTCGATTCAGGTCCATCCCAGTAAACACGCGGCCGAAGTGGGCTTTGCCCGTGAGAATGCGGCGGATATTCCGCTGACGGCTGCTGACCGTAATTATAAAGATGCCAACCACAAGCCGGAGCTGGTCTACGCGCTGACGCCCTTCCAGGCGATGAATGGCTTTCGCACCCTGACGGAGATGGTCTCACTGCTGGAGCCGGTTGCGGGCGCACATCCACAGATAGCCCATTTTCTGCAGCATCCCGATCAGGATACGCTGGCCGCGCTCTTTTCTACCCTGCTGTCACTGGAGGGTGAGGCGAAATCGCTGGCGCTGGGCATCCTGAAATCCGCGGTTGATGCACAACAAGGGGAGCCGTGGCAGACCATTCGCATGATTGCGGCAGAGTATCCTGACGACAGTGGCCTGTTTTCACCGCTGCTGCTGAACGTAATCACACTGCAACCGGGCGAGGCGATGTTCCTCTACGCGGAGACCCCGCACGCTTATCTGAAAGGCGTGGCGCTGGAGGTGATGGCAAACTCCGATAACGTGTTGCGGGCCGGTTTAACCCCGAAATATATCGATATCGCCGAGCTGATGGCGAACCTGAAGTTTGAAGAGAAGCCAGCCAGTACCCTGCTGACCGAGCCGGAGCAACAGGGCAACGCGCTGCGCTTCCCGATTCCGGTGGAGGATTTTGCTTTTGCCATTCATACCCTGAACGCAGAGCCACAGCCGCTGGCGCAGCAGAGCGCCGCAGTGCTGTTCTGCATTGAAGGCCAGACGGTGATCGCCAAAGGCGAGCAGCAGGTGACGCTGAAACCAGGCGAATCCTGCTTCATCGCCGCCAGCGAATCCCCCGTAACGGTCGCAGGCACGGGCCGACTGGCGCGGGTATTTAATGACTTAGGGTGAAGCGGCTGACGGAGTGCCTGTTAACTGCTATTATTTCAACCTATTAGCTTTTAAACGCCTGCGGGCGTTTTTCTTCAGTCGCTGGGATAAACCTGCGGCATAAGCGGACTCAAGGATAAGGACGAATCAGCAATGAAAAAGACCAATGTTGCCGTAGGTGTCATCATCGCACTGGGCGTAGTCTGGACTGGCGCGGCATGGTTCACCGGCAAGCAGATTGAAAGCCACAGGGATGAGCTGGTGCAGAACGCCAATGCCCAGCTGAATGCTTATGCCCCTAACAGCCGACTGAAGATCAGCTATCAGGACTATCAGCGCGGCGTGTTCAGCAGCAAAGTGAATCTGGTGATTCAGGCCAACTCGCAGACGGAAGATAATCCCCTGCTGAAACCTGGCCAGAGCATCATCCTGAACGAAACCATCGATCATGGCCCTTTCCCGTTTGCTCAGTTGAAGCATTTCAATCTGATCCCGAGCATGGCGTCGGTTCATACCGAACTGGCTAACACCGATGCGGTGAAAAAGCTGTTTGAGCTGACCGGCAACAAGTCGCTGATTAACGCCGATACCCGTATCGGCTACAGCGGTGCCACCGATACGGCGCTGCGCGTTCTGCCGGTTGATTATCAGAATGCGCAAAGCGGCGAGCGTCTGGCCACCAATGGGGGCACCTTCAACGTCAGCGCGGATAACAAAGGCGACAAAGTGTCGCTGGACAGTGACGTTGATAGCCTCGCGCTGACCAGTAAAAATGAGATGGGCCAGCCGGTGCTGTTCACCGTCAATGGTCTGAAGCTGAGCGGTAATACCCATCTCAGCCCGGAAGGCGTGCGCATTGGCGACCAGTCAGTGGATATTGAGAAGGTCAATGCCAGCATCAATGGTCAGGACGCCCTGACGCTGCACAAAATGAAAGGCACCTCCTCTTTCGATAACAGCGCCGGGAAGATTGGCGGCAATATCGACTACAAGGTTGAAGGCATTCAGTTGCAGAAGCAGGATTTTGGTCAGGCAGCGCTGAAGATGAAACTGTCACAGTTTGATGCGCAGGCGGTAAAAGCCTTCTCTGATCGTTACAACGCCCAGATGCAGGAACTGCTGAGCCAGCCTGGCGTCGCGGAAGATCCTATCCGCTACCAGGCGGGTGTGCATCAGATTCTGATGAGCAACCTGCCGATGCTGCTGAAAGGCTCACCCGCAATCAGTATCGCCCCGCTGAGCTGGAAAAATGATAAAGGTGAAAGCACCTTTAACCTGAACGCTAATTTCAACGATCCCTCTGCGGTGACCGGCGAAGCCCAGACACTCAGCGCCATGGTTGATCGGGTACTCAAGAGCCTGGACAGCAAGCTGGTCATCAACATGCCAATGGCGACCGAAACCATGCATAAAGTGGGACTGGCTGAAGGCTATCAGGCCGATGACGCACAGAAGCTGGCAGATCAGCAGGTGAAAGGACTGGCGGCGATGGGTCAGATGTTCCGCCTGACCCAGCAGCAGGATAACAATATCGTCACCAGCCTGCAGTATACCAACGGTCAGGTGAACATGAACGGCGACAAAATGACGCTGGAGCAGTTCCTCTCCCGCTATATGCTGGGTATGCCGACCAGCGAAGGGATGCCGCAATAATTTTCCTCTGTTCCTTTAAAGGCGACCTTCGGGTCGCCTTTTTTTATGCCGAGCCGCGAATAACCAGCTGCGGCGGCATAATCACGTTCTGACGGGCGGCATCGGGTTGCGCTATCCGTTGCAGGATACGCTCAGCTGCCACACGGCCAATCTCCCGGGCTGAACTGGTGACAAACGTCAGCGGCGGATCGGTCAGTTCCGCCTGCGGTTCATCGCCAAAGCCCATCAGAGCCAGCTGCTGATCGTAATAGCTGTCGACTGCACCCCGCGCGAATGTTCGCCCGGTGCGCAACAGCCCAAAATAGCATCCCAGCGCGGTAGTGGCGTTATAGGCCAGCACGGCAGTCAGCCGCGGATGGTGCTGAAACAGCTGTACCGCCGCGTCAGCCGCCTCTTTTTGCGTGTTACCGCATTCAATAATCCACTCAGGCCGGAACGGCAGCCCATATTGCAGCAGGGTGGCGCAGTAGCCGCCAAGACGCTCTGCCCGGGTGAGTGATGCGCTATGGCCGCCCAGCCAGGCAATGCGCTGATGCCCCTGACGAATCAGATATTCGGTGGCCAGACGCGCAGCCTGAGCATTATCGGGCCGGATAGCATCCACCTCCTCCAGGCTACTGGCGCGCGCGGCACAGACTAAGGCCATATTCACCTCTCTGGCCCGCGTCACGATCTGGCTGGCCTTATCGGCACCGCCTCCCAGCACCACGCCATCCACCCCCTGTGCCACCAGTGACTCAAAGCAGCGATGCAGATGTTGTCCCTGGGCGCCGCTCTGGGTCAGGAACAGCAATTTGCCCTGCTTCTCCAGCGCTTCACTCAGGCCTGCCGTCATTTCGGCATAAAATGGCTGGCTGAGATCGCGGACGATCAAGCCAATCACGCCACTCTCACCCCCGCGCAACATGGTTGCCGAACGGTTACGCACGAAACCGAGTTGCTCAATGGCCTCATTCACGCGCGCCATAGTGGCCGCAGAGATCCGTCCTTTGCCGGATAACACCAGCGATACCGTGGTCACCGACACGCCCGCCGCCGCCGCAACATCATTGATGGTGATTTTACTCATCAGATTACTCAACTGAACTACAGCATTAGAAACAAGGTAAAACGTTACACCTTATGACGTCAGAATTATATCGTCCATGACCTGAAGAGTGTGATTCAGCGCGCATAAGATCCAGGTAAAACGTTTTATCATCCCGCCACTTCACTCAGTGGTCCGTTTATCCAGGAGCGTTCATGTTACCCTCTCACCAAAAAATGTCCGTCTGGGAATTTTTCCAGAGTCTGGGGAAAACCTTTATGCTGCCGGTTGCCCTGCTTTCATTCTGCGGCATCATGCTCGGGATTGGCAGTTCGCTGAGCAGCCGCGATGTCCTGACCCTGTTACCTGTGCTGGATCACCCCTGGCTGCAATATCTGTTTCTCTGGATGGCCAAACTGGGATCGTTCGCCTTTAGCTATCTGCCGGTGATGTTCGCCATTGCGATTCCGCTGGGTATGGCGCGCGAGAACAAGGGCGTGGCAGCGTTTGCCGGCTTTGTGGGGTATGCCGTGCTAAACCTCAGCATCAACTTCTGGCTCAACATCCACGGCATTCTGCCAACCACCGATGCCGCCCTGCTGAAAGCTAATAACGTTCAGCCGATCCTGGGGATCCCGTCAATCGATACCGGCATTCTGGGCGCGGTCATTGTGGGTATTGTGGTGTTCTGGCTGCATGAGCGCTTTCATAACATCCGACTGCCCGATGCGCTGGCCTTCTTTGGCGGCACCCGGTTTGTGCCAATTATCACCACGCTGGTGATTGGCTTACTGGGACTGGTCGTCCCGCTAATCTGGCCTTTTTTCGCGCGGGGTATCACCGGATTAGGCTGGATGATTAACAGCGCGGGTGATTTCGGCCCGATGATCTTTGGAACCGGCGAACGTCTGCTGCTGCCGTTTGGCCTGCAGCATATTCTGGTCGCCATCATGCGCTTTACCGATGCAGGCGGCACACTGGATGTGTGTGGCAAGAGCGTGAGCGGTGCCTTAACCATTTTCCAGGCGCAGCTCGCCTGCCCGGAAACCCACGGTTTTGCTGAAAGCGCGACCCGCTTTCTGTCACAGGGTAAAATGCCTGCCTTCCTCGGTGGCCTGCCAGGTGCCGCCCTGGCCATCTATCACTGCGCCCGCCCGGAGAATCGCCATAAGATCAAAGGTCTGTTGATCTCCGGTGTGGTGGCCTGCGTGGTTGGCGGCACCACCGAACCCATCGAATTCCTGTTTCTGTTTGTCGCCCCGTTCCTCTATCTGATCCACGCCCTGCTGACCGGCGTTGGCTTCAGCATCATGGCGATACTGGGCGTCACTATCGGCAATACAGACGGCAATATCATCGACTTTGTGGTGTTTGGTGTGCTGCACGGGCTGTCGACTAAATGGTACTGGGTGCCCGTTGTCGCAGCGATATGGTTTGTTGGTTACTACCTGATTTTCCGATTCGCCATTCTGCACTTCAATATCAAAACACCGGGCCGCGAAGTGGAAAGTGCCAGTGCGGTTGCGCAGCAGGTCAGCAATGCCGGTAAAGGTAAATCTGGCTATAACTCACCTGCTATTCTGACTGCACTTGGCGGCGTGGAGAATATTACCTCGCTGGATAATTGTCTGACGCGTCTGCGTCTGACCCTGGCGGATATGAGTAAAGTGGATGATGCGGCGCTGAAAGCCAACGGCGCGATAGGAGTGGTCCATCTTAATCAGACCAGCCTGCAGGTAGTTATCGGTCCACAGGTGCAGTCGGTGAAAGATGAACTGTCACACCTGATGAATGTCACTGCCTGATGTGTCGGAGCCGATAATGTTTAACTTTGATGAAGTCATCGATCGCCGCGGCAGCTGGTCTACCCAGTGGGATTTCGTGGCTGACCGTTTTGGCGTCCCCGATCTGCTGCCGTTTACCATTTCGGATATGGACTTCAGAACTGCGCCAGCGGTTCAGCAGGCGCTGGCCAAGCGCGTAGCACACGGCGTGTTGGGTTACAGTCGCTGGCAGCATGACGATTTTCTTTCGGCCTGCTGCCTCTGGATGTCCAGCCGTTTCGGCTACCAGCCCGATGCTGACACGCTGGTTTATGGCCCCTCGGTGATCTATATGGTGGCGCAGATGCTGCGCCGCTGGAGCAACCCGGATGATGAAGTGGTGCTCCACACCCCCGCCTACGATGCTTTTTATAAAACGGTACGCGGCAATCAGCGACAGGTGCTGGAGATGCCGCTGCAGCGGGATAACGGTAGCTGGCGATGTGATATGGCCGCGCTGGAGACGCGGCTGGCGCGCCCGCGCTGCAAAATTCTGTTGCTCTGCAGCCCGCACAATCCCACCGGCAAAGTGTGGACAGCAACTGAGCTGCAACAGATGGCGGCGCTCTGCGAGCGTCACGGCGTGCGGGTGATCAGCGATGAAATCCATATGGATATGATTATGGGTAATCAGCCCCATACTCCGTGGGCCAGCGTGGCGCGCAGTGACTGGGCGCTGTTTACCTCGGCGTCGAAAAGCTTCAACGTGCCGGGACTGACCGGTGCGTGGGGAATCATCCCGGATGCGGTAGACAGAGCCGCCTGGTTTCAGGCGCTGAAAAATGCTGACGGCCTTTCGTCTCCGGCCGTGCTGGCCGTCACGGCACACGTCGCGGCTTACCGTCAGGGCGCACCCTGGCTGGATGCGTTACGCAGCTATCTTTGTGGCAATTTTGCGCGGGTTGCCGATCGGCTTAACGCTGAGTTTCCCGCACTGAACTGGCACATTCCCGAGGCAACCTATCTCGCATGGCTTGATATCAATCCGCTGGGCATTCCTGAAGAGCCACTGCAACAGGCGCTGATCCAGCAACGGGTCGCAATTATGCCCGGATCGACCTACGGTGATGCAGGCAAAGGGTTTTTGCGTCTTAACGTTGGCTGTCCGCGCAGCAAAGTTGATGAGGGCGTTTCACGCCTGATTGCAGCGATTCATCATTTACAGAAGTGACATTAACCGGCGAGGCAACCATTGCTCGCCGGTTATGCGTAATTAAGCAGCATCCGGCGCGGCTGTTGCGCAAATAGCTGGCGCTGTTGCGCAAGATATTTTTATAATGCTCTGCACTTCACCGACAACTGAGCGAGTGCGCCATGATCGATTCTAAAATTCCTCTGACTGATATTCACCGCCACCTTGATGGCAACATCCGTGCACAAACCATTCTCGATTTAGGTCGCCAGTTTAACCTCGCCCTGCCTGCTTCCACGCTGGAGACGCTGCGTCCGCATGTGCAGGTCGGCCAGAATGAGCCAGACCTGGTGAGTTTCCTGCAGAAGCTCGACTGGGGTGTGAAAGTGCTGGGCGATCTTGATGCCTGCCGCCGGATTGCGCAGGAGAATGTCGAAGATGCCGCCCGCGCGGGCATTCACTATGCTGAACTGCGTTTTTCCCCTGGTTATATGGCGATGACCCACAATCTGCCGATTGCCGGTGTGGTTGAAGCGGTAATCGAGGGCGTGCGCGCAGGCCGTCAGCAGCACGATATCGACGTGCGTCTGATCGGTATTATGAGCCGTACCTTTGGCGAAGATGCCTGCCTCAGCGAACTGGAAGGTTTGCTTGCCCATCGCGATCACATCACCGCGGTCGATCTGGCGGGTGATGAGCTGGGCTTCCCGGGCAGCGAGTTCCTGAGCCACTTTACCCAGGCGCGCGATGCCGGTTTCCGCGTTACCGTCCATGCGGGCGAGGCGGCCGGACCCGAGAGCATCTGGCAGGCGATTCGGGAGCTGGGTGCAGAACGTATCGGTCACGGCGTGAAAGCGATTGAAGATCGCGCGCTGATGGATTTCCTGGCGGAGCACCGTATTGGTATTGAATCCTGCCTGACCTCCAATATCCAGACCAGCACCGTGCCATCACTGGCGCAGCATCCGCTGAAGACCTTCCTGGAGCATGGCATTCTGGCGACGATCAATACGGATGATCCGGCGGTTCAGGGCATTGAACTGGCGCATGAGTATCATCACGCCGCACCGGCTGCCGGTCTGAGCGCGGCGCAGATTCGTCAGGCGCAGGAAAATGGTCTGACAATTGCGTTCCTTAGCGAAGCAGAGAAAGCGGCTCTTTGCGCACGGGTGCAGTAATCCTGAAGCGTAGGGACAAAAAACGGGCCGGATAACCGGCCCGTTTTTATGGTGAGGAGCTCAAGGGACAGGTGGCTTTAAGACCGAGCTTGCACAGGGAACAGGGTCAGATCGGAAAGACGCAAAAGCCGCCATCCATGGCACGCTCGACCCACGCCATCCGTGGCGTGGGACGCTTTCCTCTTCTGACCCTGTTCCCTGCACGTTAAGTTAGTTAGTTGCGGCCAGAATCGTTCTGAGTGGGTTGTGGCAGCAGAGTGACGGGCCGGATATCCGGCCCGTTTCGCTTTTTTACTTATTTCGTTAAGCACTGACCCATTAAACGCGCTTCAGCGACATCGTCTGGCGTTTCTCGGCGGATTGCAGCCCAAGCTCGATCAGCTCCATCACATGAATCGCCTCTTCCGCTGTCACCGGATTGTTACCACGTCCGGCAATCGCATCGCGGATGCCCGCATAGTAAGCGGGATAGTTGCCTGGCTGGGTCAGCTGGGTCGTTTCGGTCAGGGAATCTCCGTCAACCAGCGTCAGAGTGCCATCACGCATGTCATAGCCCCAGTCTTCCTGCGGCGGGAAATCACCTGACTTCAGGCGATCTTCCTGCGGATCAAGACCATATTTGACGTAACTGCCGCGCGTGCCGTGGACGGTATAACGGGCAGATTCTGCCGCTACCAGCATGCTGGCGTGCAGCACGACACGGCGCTGCGGATAAGTCAGCGTCGCGTGGAAGTAGTCGGTAGTCTGCGCGCCCGGACGCATCTCGGCCAGATCAACCGTGATAGCGACCGGCGGGCCAAACAGCTGCAGCGCCTGGTCCAGCAGATGCGGCCCCAGGTCATACCAGATTCCGCTGCCTGCGCCTTTCATTTCACGCCAGCGATTACGCACTTCCAGACGGAAGCGGTCAAAGTGCGATTCGAAGTAGCGCACTTCACCCAGCGTACCGGCCTCAATCAGCGATTTCAGCGTCAGGAAGTCACTGTCCCAGCGGCGGTTGTGGAACACCGACAGCAGCAGCCCTTTGGCTTTCGCCAGCGCATCCAGTTCGCGCGCCTGTGACAACGTCACGGTGAACGGCTTATCGACTACCACATGTTTACCGGCGTTAAGCGCTGCTTTTGCCAGCGGGAAGTGCGTGTCGTTGGGGGTAGGAATAACGATCAGTTGCAGAGTCGGGTCGTCCAGCAACGCCTGAGGGTCGGCCACTACCTTAACGGCGGGCCAGTCGGCGTGGACTTTGCTGGCGTCGCTACTGGAAATGGCTGCCAGCTCGACGTCCGGCGTCCCCGCAATCAGCGGGGCGTGAAACGTTTTACTGGCAAAACCGTAGCCGATCAGACCAACACGTAATTTATCGCTCATTTGGATTCCTCTCAGAGCCTGGTTGACCAGACTCTTAGTTGATAACCTGATTGATTTAAGACTATTAACCAAATGACGACAAGCCGGAATTCCCCGAAAAAACTAAGAGATAGCACTTCGCGCCAGCGGCCAGGCGGTCTGAGCGGCCAGGCTGTCGTGCGCATCCTGATTACGGCGGCGGAAGTCGCTGGGACTGACGCCGACCCGCTTGCGGAACACCCGTGAGAAGTAGAGCTGATCGTCATAGCCCACTTCACGTCCTACCGAGGCGATCGGCTCCTGGGTGGTCTGCAGTAGCAGTTTCGCGCGGATTACGCGCTGATCTTCACGCCAGCGCAGCAGGTTCACGCCCATCTGCTCGCGGAACAGATGCGCCAGCCGCGACGGCGACAGACAGACGTGGCGCGCCACCTCTTCAATCTTAACCTCGCTGGCGAGATGGTTGGTGACGTACTGGCAGGCTTCAATCACGCGCGGATCGCGAATTAACTGATGGCTGCGTGGATCTTCTTCAACGGCGCGCAGCAGCAGCCGTTCCAGCAGGTTCATCGCCAGCTCTTCCGCAAAGCGACGGCCCGAATTGTGGGTCTGTTCGATACTGGCAAACAGGCGGTCAAATTCGCCGCGCAGCGATTCAGGCAGCAGCAGACGTCCCACGCCCTCCTGCTCATCCTGCCAGCGCAGCCAGTCATGCCAGTAGGCGCGCGGGCGGAAATAGACCCAGCGGTGAAACCACTGTGGGCTGTCCGGCGCGCGACCATAATAGTGAGCCGTTTTCGGCTGAAACAGCAGCATTTCGCCAGGTTCGCAGTCAAATGCCCGCTCGCCGTCAAATACCCGCCCTTTACCTTTGATAGTGAGATTCAGAATGTAACCTTTCATGCCGTGCGGGCGATCGATAAAGAAATCGAGCGGACCATCGGCGGTGATCGGCGTCAGCCCCGCCACCAGCCAGGCATTGAATGAATAGCCCGGCAACAAGGGGTTTTGCTGCTCGGCCGGTAATTCGCGGTGATACATAGCGTCCTCACTCAGTCTGTTATTGTTCGGATAGCCCGCAGAGGCTTCTGCCTCTGCGGGCCAACGGCTCGCTCAATCAGGCTTTTTTCTGTTTGTAACGGTCAAAAATCACCGCTGCTAACAGTATCAGACCGCGTACCACATACTGTGAGAATGGCGAGATATTCAATAAATTCATCGCATTCTCTACCGTGCCGAGGATCAGCACCCCTGCCACCACATAGGAGATTTTACCAATGCCGCCCTTCAGCGAAACGCCACCCAGCACGCAGGCAGAAATCACCACCAGCTCATAGCCGATGGAGGTCATTGGCTGGCCGCTGGTCATACGTGACGCCAGGATGATGCCCGCCGCCGCTGAAACCAGACCGGAGAGAATGAAAATGATAATGCGGGTACGCACCACTGGCACACCGGCCAGACGTGCTGCTTCTTCATTGCCGCCAATCGCCAGGGTGTTACGGCCAAAGGTGGTTTTGTTGAGCAGGAAGCCGAAGATCAGCATCGTAGCCAGGGTCAGCCAGATTGGCGCAGGCACGCCAAGCCAGTTAGCAAAGCCCAGTTCGAAGAAACGCTCATCTTCGATACCGACCGCTTTACCGTCAGAGAAGATATAGGCCAGGCCGCGGACAATCTGCATGGTCGCCAGCGTGGTGATCAGCGCATTGATCTTGAGTCGGGCAATCACGAAGCCGTTGATAAAGCCGGTGATCATACCGAGAACCAGGCCGGCACCCACACCAATCCACAGGCTTTCGGTCATGTTAATCACCACGGCGGTAACCACACCCGCACAGGCGATGACGGACGCGACAGACAGGTCAAAATCACCGGAGGCCAGACAGAACAGCATGCCGCAGGCGACCATGCCGGACATCGACATCGCCAGCCCTAAGCCTTTCATATTGATAAACGAGCCGAAGTTCGGCACAAAGATCGCACAGACAATAAACAGCAGTGCAAATACCACCAGCATGCCGAAGTTGTCCCAGATGCGACCTAACTGCAGGCCGCCGCGTGAAGCGGGCTGCGGCGTATTTGAGGTCGTGGATGAAGCCATGATGATCTCCTGTCAGGCCACGGCGGCCGCTTGAGTGGTTTTGGGCATCGCCAGGCTCAGCGTCTGCTGCTCCGTGGCGTCGTCGTGTAGCAGTTCACCGGCAATGGCACCTTCGCGCATCACCACGATGCGATCGGCCAGGCCCATCACTTCCGGTAAATCGCTGGAGGCGAACAGCACCGCAATGCCCCGGTTCGCCAGCTGATAAATCAGGTTATAGATTTCATGCTTGGCACCGACATCGATACCGCGCGTTGGCTCATCCAGCAGGATTACTTTCATATCCTCTGACAGCCAGCGTCCCAGAATCGCCTTCTGCTGGTTGCCGCCGGAAAGGTTCATGATCAGCTGATCGGCGCTGGGCGTTTTGATGTTCAGCGAGCGGATATGGCTGTCGGCATTTTTATTTTCCCAGCCGTTTTTAATCAGGCAGCCCGCAGTAAGGTTATGACGGCGGGCGCTGATGTTGATGTTGTCGCGCACCGAATGCACCGGAATAATGC
The DNA here is from genome assembly GCF_014156615.1 of Pantoea pleuroti. Lineage (NCBI taxonomy): Bacteria > Pseudomonadati > Pseudomonadota > Gammaproteobacteria > Enterobacterales > Erwiniaceae > Pantoea > Pantoea pleuroti. Next base: position 561,202 of record NZ_SBFD01000001.1, read on the forward strand.
CCTCGGCTTTGCGATCTTCCGGGCAGAGCATAATGCCCGCACGGATGGCATCGATCGGCTCCCGCAGCGGCAGCGGTTTGCCGTCCAGAATCACCTGACCGCCGCGCAGACGCGTGCCGCCAAACAGCCCTTTCAGCAGTTCACTGCGACCGGCACCGACCAGGCCAAACAGACCGACAATTTCACCGGCATGGACTTTCAGCGAAATCGGCGTCCGCACGCCCTTCGCTTCGACCTTATCCAGCTCCAGCCGCACCGCGCCTTTGGCACGCGGTGAATAGCCATAGATATCACCGAGGTTTCGTCCCACCATCGCCTGCACCAGATCGTCGTGATGGGTGTTAGCCATGTCAGTAAACGTCCGCACGTAGCGGCCATCTTTAAAGACGGTGATGGCATCGCTAAGGGCGAAGATCTCCTCCATGCGGTGCGAAACGTAGAGCACCACCCGGCCCTCCTCGCGGAGCTGACGGATGACGCGGAACAGGTTGTCGATTTCACGCGCCGACAGGGAGCTGGTTGGCTCATCAAAGGCGATAATGCGCGCGTTACGCGCCAGCGCTTTGGCAATCTCCACCATCTGCCACTGCCCCAGCGACAGGTATTTCAGCGGCATATCGGGATCGATATCCATGCCGAGATTTTTCAGTTGCAGGCCCGCCTCAAAACGCATCAGCTTACGGTTGACCAGCCCATGTTTGTGCGGGATCTGACCGAGATAGATGTTCTCTGCCACGCTCATTTCCGGCACCAGATGCAGTTCCTGGTAAATAATGGCGACGCCCGCGTCCAGCGCATCGGTGGTGCGCTGAAAGCTCATCGGCTGGCCTTTAATACGAATCTCACCGCCGCTCGGCTGATAACTGCCGCTGAGTATTTTTAACAGCGTCGATTTGCCTGCGCCGTTCTCGCCCATCAGAGCATGGACTTCACCGCCACGGCAGTCGAAGGAGATATCCTGCAACGCTTTGACGCCAGGGAAGGTTTTACTGATGCCATGAAACGACAGAAATGCTGAATCAGTGTTCATGTTTTTCCTCACTCTTTCGCGCCACCGGCCGGTTATGGCGGGCGGCGCGAAATTGGCTATTAAGGATGCCAGGCGACAAACTGCCTGGCAGGCTCAGGGTTACATCAGTCCTTTTTTCGCCAGTTCAGTTTTGAAGTTGTCACGGGTGATCAGCACCACATCGGTAACTTCGGTGAATTTTGGTGGCTCTTCACCTTTGCTGACCCAGTTGTAGAGCATCTGGCTGCTTTTGTAGCCGTGGATATCCGGGCTTGGCAGCAGCGATCCGTAGAAGCCGGTTGCCTTCTCTTTCGACAGTTCACTGATGGCGTCCACGCCGTTGATGCCGATACCGATGACGTCAGCCGCTTTAAAGCCCTGACCTTCGGTCGCGCGCACGCCGCCCAGCACGGTGTTGTCGTTCATGCCGACAATCAGCCAGTGTTTGACTTCAGGATGCTGGACCAGCAGAGAGTTACCGGCGTCAAACGCGCCAGGGATGTCGTTAGATTTGGTGGGGACCTGGTAGATCTGCGCTGCCGGGAAGCCAGCGGCTTTGATGGCGTCCATGGAGCCGCCGGTACGACGACGAGCGGTGTCGAGTTCGTTGGCGGTAATCGCCATCACGCCGGTGGTTTTCACATCCCAGCCGCGTTTCTGCATCTCTTTATAGAGTTCCTGACCCTGACGCTCACCAATTTTGGTCGCGGCCATCATCACCAGCGGCACAGTATCCATTGGTTTGCCTTTGGCGGTGACGAACTGGTCATCGACCGCGATGACTTTCAGACCGTAGCCACGCGCTTTTGCCATGATGGCAGAGCCGAGTTTCGGATCGGGCGTACAGATAACAAAACCTTTCGCGCCGTTAGCCGCCAGGCTGTCGATGGCATTCAGGGTTTTTTCACCATCCGGCACGGCAATTTTAATGACATCAAAGCCAAGATCTTTGCCCGCTTTGTCGGCGAATTTCCATTCAGTCTGGAACCAGGGTTCCTCTGGTTGCTTGACTAAGAATCCCAGCTTCATGGTCTCGGCGATAGCGGATTGTGACATAACCGCTGCCAGGCCGATGGCCGCGAACGCTTTAGTGAATTTATGCATGATGCTCTCCGGTACCAGGTTATTTTTCGCTGCTAATAACGAATCGGTGTAAACGCTACCAGTTTGTTTTGTTATGTGGGTACAGCCATAAATCAGTGCGTTAGGCTGGCATGTGCTGACAGACTGTTCAGACGCTGGGCTAGTTTTAGCGGTATTAGCGAAGAAAAATGTAGAGCGGTATCACATCTTAAAATCACGACAAAATGATCCATATATTCAGCAAATTTAACCGGACCTTAACTTTTGCAATGGATCACAAAATCACTGCCGATGACAGAAAAGTGCATATTGTCAGCCAGCGATGACTAACTGATTTGGCGCGCCGAACCCAGGATACAGGAGTTAACTAACTACAGGAGATTCCGATGCGTGCTGGAGCCATCACCCTTGGGCTGGACTTTGGTAGTGATTCGGTGCGTGCGCTGGCCGTGGATTGTCATAGCGGCAAAGAGCTGCATAGTGCGGTGTTCAGCTATCCGCGCTGGCAACAGGGCTTATACAGCGATCCGCACACTAACCGTTTTCGTCACCATCCACAGGATTACATCGACGCAATGGAGCAGGCGCTGCTCGGCGTGCTGAATGCACTGAGTGAAGATCAGCGCAACGCCGTGGTCGGCATTGGTGTTGACAGCACCGGTTCGACCCCTGCCCCTATTGACCGCGACGGCAACGTACTGGCGCTGCGTCCGGAGTTTGCCGACAATCCCAACGCGATGTTTGTGTTGTGGAAAGATCACACCGCTATAGAAGAAGCGGAAGAGATCAATCAGCTGTGCCACAGCGGCCGCTTCCAGGATTACAGCCGCTATATTGGCGGGATTTACTCCTCAGAGTGGTTCTGGGCGAAGATTCTGCACGTGTCGCGTGAAGATGCAGCCGTGCGTGACGCCGCTGTCTCCTGGGTCGAGCTGTGCGACTGGGTGCCAGCCCTGTTAAGCGGCACCACCGCACCTGACAAATTGCGCCGCGGCCGCTGTGCGGCCGGGCACAAGGCGCTGTGGCACGGCGACTGGAATGGTTTGCCCGATGTCGATTTTCTCAATGCTCTGGACCCGCTGTTAACGCAGCAGCTCGACTCTCCCCTGTTTACCGATACCTGGACCGCTGATCTGCCTGTCGGCACGCTTAGCCCCGAATGGGCGCAGCGTCTTGGCCTGACGCAAACCGTGACGCTTTCGGGTGGCGCATTTGACTGCCATATGGGCGCGGTCGGTGGCGGTGCCAAACCCTATACCCTGGTGAAAGTGATTGGCACCTCGACCTGCGACATCCTGATTGCGGATACTGAAAAGGTCGGCGATCGCGACATCAAAGGCATCTGTGGTCAGGTCGATGGCAGCGTAATGCCAGGCGCTATCGGGCTGGAGGCGGGTCAGTCTGCCTTTGGTGATATCTACGCCTGGTTCAGCCGTTTACTGGGCTGGCCGCTGCAGCTGGCGGCGCAGCAGCATCCGGAGCTGAAGCCTCAGCTGGCTGAGATGCAAAAGAGTCTGATTAAGGATCTGACCGAGGCCTGGGCCGCGAACCCGCAGCTCGACCATCTGCCGGTGGTGCTGGACTGGTTTAACGGTCGCCGCACGCCAAATGCCAATCAGCGGTTGAAAGGGGTGATTACCGACCTGAATCTGGGCACCGATGCCCCCGCGCTGTTTGGCGGTCTGGTCGCCGCCACCGCATTTGGCGCACGCGCGATTATGGAGTGCTTCGAACAGCAGCAGATCCCGGTCGAGAGCATTCTGACCCTGGGCGGCATCGCGCGAAAATCCCCGGCGATTATGCAGGCCTGCTGCGATGTGATGAATCGCCCACTGGATATCGTCGCCTCTGACGAGTGCTGTGCGCTGGGTGCGGCCATTTTCGCCGCCGTCGCCGCCGGTGTGCACGCCAGCGTCCCTGATGCACAGCAGGTCATGGCCAGCCCGATTGCCGTGACGCTGCAGCCCGATCCGGCGCGCGTCGCCCGCTATCAACAACTTTATCAACGCTATCAACAATGGTGCGTGGCGGCTGAACCGCAATATGCCGCCCGCCCCGCTTCCGCTAAGAGCCTATCCCACCAGGCGTAATTGTTGCAGGCAGTCTGGACACGGACAGCGCGGAACAACCGGAGCGTACAGGATTACTCGCTACGCTCGCCCTTTCAGGGCCGCCCTGACGGGCGTTCAGGTTGCTAAAGCAGCCTGTGTGAGCACTGTCCAGGTTCAGACTGACAAATAAAATAGCCTATTGGGTAGGCTCAAAGTAAAGGAGTGGTTTATGGAACAGTCAAACAGCTACAGCGTGTGGTTTGTCATCGGCACGCAGCACCTCTACGGGGCGGAGACGTTACGCCAGGTTGAACAGAATGCACGTCAGGTGGTCGAGGGTTTAAATCAGGCTGGTTTACCGCTGCGTCTGAAGCTGAAACCGCTGGTTAAGTCACCGGATGAAGCGCTGGCCCTGTGTCGCGACGCCAATTATGACAAGGAGTGCGTCGGTATCATTACCTGGCTGCACACCTTCTCCCCGGCCAAAATGTGGATCGGTGGCCTGAGCGTGCTGAATAAGCCGCTGCTGCAATTCCATACCCAGTTCAATGCGGAGATTCCGTGGGACAGCATGGACATGGACTTTATGAACCTGAACCAGACCGCACACGGCGGCCGCGAGTTCGGTTTCATCGGCGCACGTATGGGCCTGCAGCATAGCGTGGTGACCGGTCACTGGCAGGATAGCGCCAGCCAGCAGCGCCTCGGCAACTGGATGCGTGCAGCACTGACAAAACAGGCCAGTCAGCAGCTGAAAGTCGCGCGTTTTGGCGACAACATGCGTGAAGTGGCCGTGACCGAAGGCGATAAAGTCGCCGCGCAGATTCAGTTCGGTTATTCGGTGAATGGCTGGGGCGTCGGCGATCTGGTTGAGGTGATCAATGGCGTCAGCGATGGCGACGTGAATGCGCTGGTCGATGAATATGAAAGCCTGTATCGCTTTACCGATGTTGCCGCTTCCGGCGGCGAAAAGCGTCAGAACGTGCTGGATGCCGCACGCATTGAGCTGGGTCTGAAGCGTTTCCTGGAAGCGGAAGGCTGCCACGCTTTCACCACCAACTTCCAGACGCTGCACGGCATGACGCAATTGCCAGGCCTGGCGGTTCAGCGTCTGATGGGTCAGGGTTATGGCTTCGCAGGTGAAGGTGACTGGAAGACCGCTGCGCTGCTGCGCATTTTCAAAGTGCTGGCAGGCGATCGCAAAGGTGGCACCTCCTTTATGGAGGATTACACCTATCACTTCTCACCCGGTAACGATCTGGTTCTCGGCTCGCATATGCTGGAGGTCTGCCCGTCGATTGCCATTGAAGAGAAGCCATTGATCGATGTGCAGTTCCTGGGCATTGGTGATAAAGCCGATCCGGCGCGCATGATTTTCTCCACGCCAGCGGGTCGCGCGATTAACGCCAGCGTAATTGATATGGGTGATCGTTTCCGTCTGTTGGTTAACGTAGTGGATGCTATCGAACAGCCGAAACCGCTGCCGAAGTTGCCGGTTGCGCGTGCACTATGGAAAGCCCAGCCGTCACTGGCGACCGCATCCGAAGCCTGGATTCTGGGCGGCGGCGCGCACCATACGGTGTTCAGCCAGGCGCTGACGCTGGATGATATGTATCTGTACGGTGAGATGAACGATATCGAAGTGCTGGTGATTGATGAGCACACGCGTTTACCTGCGTTTAAAGACGCACTACGCTGGAACGAAGCGTATTACCGTTTGAAACGTTAACTACTAATGGGCGCTGTTCAATTTTTTAATTAACAGCGCTCTTAAGTAAGTTAATGAAACGGCCGACGCAGGATTATGCGGCATCGGTTTTTGATAAATACTATGCTATTCAGTCGGGAATGACGGGCATTCCGTAATTTTGATAGTTCAGCGCATGTTTTTAAAGCCATGATCAAGCCCAACCGGGAAGGAATTGTTTGCCTGAAGAGCAAAGCGTCCGCGCCAGGGAAGGCGCGGCCGATCCGCATGGATGCGGGAATCCTTTGCGATCAGGCATACCTTTCCTGACCTTTCTCCTCAACCCACAGCGACATAACTATCAGTGCACTAAGCTTAAAAAACAGTGCTGTTCAGTCGGAAATAATGGGCGCTCCGTAAAGTCGCCGTAAATACATCCCTGTAGGCTCGGCCGCCGGTCTACTCGCCTTATCCATGAGGCTCGCCCGCGAGCGGGCCAACGCTTCGCGCTGTTCAAAAACGCTCCCGGCGTTTTTGTCCATGCGGCGGACGCTTTACTCCACTGCCCATCATTCCCTCCTTTATTTTAGATCTGAGTGATTGTTTTAAAAGCTAAATTCCTGCTCTTGCACTTTCCCCCACCAGCCTGTATTGCTTGTAGCCTGACAAAAACAAAGGTCGCCAGCGCCATGCAAATTGCCGAGCTAAACCAACATCCCGGCTTCGCCGGACAAACCGCACAACTGTTGCACACTGAATGGTCACATCTTCCTGCATGGTCTCACTCGCCTGCCATCCTTGAGCGTTTAAAACAACGCAATCAGAAACCTTCGGCAGAATTTACTCTTATTGCCACGCCGGATGGCGAAACGGTGGTCGCGACCTGTAGCGTCATTCGCTATGAACTGGATGACATTCCGGCACGAGAATTCTGGATTGGTGAGGTGGTGACGGACAAGGCATTCCGGGGTCAGGGCGTGGCAAAAGCGTTGATACAGCAGGCGATTGCGCGAGCCAGACAACAGCAGATTGGTGAATTGTGGCTCTATACACCCGATCAACAGGCGTACTATCAGCGTTCAGGGTGGCAGGCGGTGGAACAGCGGCAAATCGCGGGTGAAGAGGTCACGGTAATGGTGCTGCATCTTGCGCAGTAAAAGGCGGCTCCTGCGAGCCGCCATTGACCGGAGTACTGAAGAACTCAGGAAGGTAATCGCTTAACGGGCGCGTTCTGCTGACGATCCCAGATGACCGTCAGTAACCGCTGCAGGGCGATAAACGCAAACAGCAGAATTCCGATGGCGATCTTGGTCCACCAGGAACTCAGCGTACCGTCGAAGTTAATCCAGGTCTGAATCAGCCCCTGAATCAACACACCGAACAGCGTGCCCAAAACTGTACCCACACCACCCGACAGCAGCGTGCCGCCAATCACCACTGACGCAATAGCATCCAGCTCCACACCCAACCCGGCCAGCGCATAACCTGCCGAGGTATAAATCGAGAACACGATCCCGGCCAGCGTCGCCAGCGTGGTGGAAAGCATATAAATCTTAATGGTGGTCGCGCGGGTCGAAACACCCATCAGCTGGGCGGATGTCATATTGCCACCGATGGCGTAAACCCGGTTACCAAAGCGCGTGCGGTGCGCCAGAATAATCCCGCCAAACACCACCACCAGCATAATCACCGCCAGCAGGCTGAGACGCCCACCGCCCGGCACTTTCCACGCCAGACTGGAAAGCATGCTGTAGAACGGATGATCGATAGGAATTGAGTTCTCCGACACCAGATAACTGCATCCGCGCAGGAAAAACATCCCCGCCAGCGTAATGATAAATGCCGGAATCTTCAGCGCATCAATCAGCCAGCCCATCATGGCCCCGAACAGCGCGCCCAGCGACAGGATCAGCGCAAAGGCCAGCAAGGGATCGATATGAAAATCACCGATCGCCCGGGCAAGAAACACGCCGGTAAAGGCGATCACTGCACCCACAGACAGATCGATACCGCCCGATAAAATCACGAAGGTCATGCCGACGGCGATAATCCCAAGGAAAGCATTATCGGTCAGGATATTGCAGATTACCCGGGTGGAGGCAAAGCCCGGAAACTGACTCAGACAAAACAGGTAACCCGCCACAAACACCAGCAAGGTGATCATCAGCGGAAGATGACGTTTAATCATGTCGGGCGTCTCCGTTTCAACATCGCAATAAACCGTGGTGACTGCAGCAACAGCACGCACATCACCACCACCGCTTTCACCACCTGATTCAGCTCAGGCGGGAAGCCGGAGAGCAAAATCCCGGTATTCATCGACTGAATAATCAGCGCGCCTATCAGCGACAACACCAGATTAAAGCGGCCACCCATCAGCGACGCACCGCCAATCACCACGGCGAGAATCGCATCCAGCTCCAGCCATAATCCGGCGTTATTCGCATCCGCACCGCGGATATCCGCCGCGACGATCAGTCCCGCAACAGCGGCACAAACGCCACTTATCGCGTAGGTTGACATCACCACCAGCCAGCCTGTCACACCCGCGTTACGGGCCGCGCGCAGGTTAATCCCCACGGCTTCGATAAACAGACCCAGCGCGGTTTTGCGCGTCAGCAGCCAGACCGCCAGCGCTACCACCAGCGTGATCCAGACCGGGACCGGCAGCATCCACAGCGAGCCGTTACCAAACCAGCCAAGACTGTCACTGTCGAACGTCACAATCTGCCCCTGCGTAATCAGTTGAGCGATACCGCGCCCGGCAACCATCAGAATCAGCGTGGCAACAAATGGCTGAATACGCAGCAGCGCCACCAGCACGCCATTCCATATGCCACAGGCTAAACCGGTTCCCAGCGTGCAGAGAATAATAAACGGCACACCATGTCCGGCTACAGTCAATGTCGCAGCCGTCGCGCCTGCGATAGCCATCACCGCACCCACGGAAAGATCGATGCCGCCGGTGGCGATCACCAGCGTCATCCCAATCGCCAGCAGGGCAACCGGTGCCGCACGGTTAAGAATATCGATCGGACTGCCGAACAGACGCCCATCCTGCAGATGCACGGCAAAAAAGTTATTGGCCACCAGACTGTCAATCAACAGCACCAACAGCAGCGCGGCGATTTGCGGCATCCCAGGCGGGAGTTTCAGCTTACGACGTGGCGTTTTTTCAGATGTCATAGGGGACTCAAGCATGTTTTACCCCTCCGTCCGCGATAGCATTGACGATCGACGCTACCGAAAGCTGCTCCAGCGGAATTTCTGCCACCTGCTTCAGATCGCGCATAATCAACACCCGATCGGCATAACCGACCAGCTCTTCGAGTTCAGAGGAGATCACCAGTAGCGCCAGACCGTCGGCGCACAGGGATTCAATTAAACGGATAATCTCGGCGTGCGCGCCCACATCAATGCCGCGCGTCGGTTCGTCGAGGATTAAAAACTGCGGTTTGGTCACCAGCCAGCGCGACAGCAGCACCTTCTGCTGGTTGCCGCCCGATAACAGCTCCACCGGCTGCTCTGCATGCGGCGTACGAATACCCAGACTCTTGATAAAACGATCGGCAATCGCCTGCTGCTCGCGCTTTTTAATCGGCCGTAGCCAGCCGCGCTGCGCCTGCAACGCCAGAATAATATTTTCACGAACCGAGGCCGCGCCAATAATCCCGTCAGTCTTGCGATCTTCCGGGCAGAAACCCATGCCCAGCTGCGAGGCTTTCGCCGGATTAGTAATGCGCTGCACCTTGCCTTTGATCTTCGCTGTTCCTCGGTCGGCACGACGAATACCAAACAACACCTCGGCGGTTTCGGTGCGGCCCGACCCCAGCAGCCCCGCCAGTCCTACGACTTCGCCTGGACGAACTTCCAGGTTAAAGGGCTCGATGGTGCCTTTCCTGCCGTAATCTTCAAACGACACCACCGGCTGATTGCTGCGCAGCGTGCTGCCCTGCCGCTGCAGTGCGGTCTCCAGCAGTTCGCGACCCAGCATCAGCTTAATCAGCTCAATCTGCGGCAGCGTGGCGGTATCGCGGGTGGCGATAAACTGCCCGTTACGCAGCACGGTAATCCGGTCAGTAATGCGGTACACCTGGTCGAGAAAGTGCGTCACAAAAATCAGGCTCATCCCTTTGGCTTTTAACTGCGCCATCAGGGTAAACAGCATCTCAACCTCGCTGGCATCCAGACTGGCTGTCGGCTCATCCAGGATCAAAACCTGGGCGGAAAGATCGACCGCGCGGCAAATGGCGATAATCTGCTGCATCGCCACCGAGTAGTGGCCCAGCGGACGTGTCACATCGAGGGAAAAACCATAATTCCGCATCAGCGCATCAGCTTCCCGCACCATCCGGCGACGGTCGATCATGCCAAAGCGGCGCGGTTCGCGGCCAATATAGAGGTTATCTGCCACCGACATATTCGGCAGCATATTCACTTCCTGATAAACGGTGCCGATGCCCATCTCCTGCGCCTGCGCCGTGTTATGCGGCGTAATCGGCTCACCATTCAGGGTGATGGTCCCTGCATCACGGCTGTAAACACCGGTCAGCACTTTGATCAGGGTGGATTTGCCGGCACCGTTCTCCCCCAGCAGCGCCATGATCTCCCCTTTACGGATATCAAAGGAAACATTATTCAGCGCTTTGACGCCGGGAAAACCTTTGCTGACGCCGCTGATGGATAACAGCGGTGTTTCATTTTGCGTGGTCATTCTGCTCACTCCGCCTCACGTCATGAAAAACCGCCCCGTAGGGCGGTCTGCGGCTGGTCTGCGGCTGATCGGTGAATCAGTAACCCATGCCTTTTTTGGTATCCAGCTCCTTCTGCGCGTCGGCAGGCAGGAACAGCTTAGATTCGGTCTTGATCACTTTTGGCGGCAGCGTGCCATCTTTCTTGAATTTTTCCAGCGCATCAAACGCCGGGCCAGCCATGTTTGGCGTCAGCTCCACGTTGGCGTTAGCCTCACCCGCCAGCATCGCTTTATAGATATCCGGTACACCATCAATCGAGCCGGTCAGAATATCTTTGCCCGGTTTCAGGCCAGCTTCTTTAATCGCCTGAATGGCACCGATCGCCATATCATCGTTATGCGCGTAAACCATGCAGATGTTTTTGCCGTTGTTCTCCGCCTTGATAAAACTCTCCATCACCTCTTTACCCTTACTGCGGGTAAAGTCACCCGACTGCGAGCGGATCACTTTAATGTTTGGATGGTTGCTGATCGCTTCAGCAAAGCCTTTCTTACGATCGATTGCCACGCTGGCACCCACCGTGCCCTGCAGTTCCACCACGTTACACTGCTTGTCGCCCACGGTTTTCACCAGCCAGTCGCCAATCAGCTTGCCTTCCAGCACGTTGTCAGCCGTCACCACCGCCTGATAGAGCGATTTGTCTTTCACCACAATGGCGCGGTCCAGCAGGTAAACCGGGATTTTGGCATCTTTGGCTTCTTCCAGTACCGGCTCCCAGCCGGTCTGCACCACCGGTGCGATGAAGATGGCATCAACGCCCTGAGCGATGAACGAACGTACCGCTTTGATCTGATTCTCTTGTTTCTGCTGTCCGTCGGCGATTTTCAGGGTGATTCCGCGTTTTTTGGCTTCGCTTTTCGCTACGTTGGTTTCCGCCGAACGCCAGCCAGATTCCGAACCTACCTGCGAGAAGCCGACCGTCATATCTGCAGCGAGTACCGGGCCGGTTAACGCGGCGCTGACCAGCGTGGTCAGAAGTAAACGTTTCCACATAGTTTTTAATCCTCTGAAAGGCGTTTGCTGTTTAGGGTAGAGAGCCTGCTTAGACTGGACTAAAAAAGCGTGCATAATGGCGACACACTTCACAAAATAGAGCAATTTAAAGGGGTTACGTGTAGTCACACGGTTTGACTGACGAGGGAGTTATGGATAAAACGGCTGAGTAGAAAAAATCTGCTCGTTAAATAATTGTAATAAACAGAATCGCTTATGCTGACTGCCTCTGGAAACGATTACAGCCAGGCGTACAAAACGGGTTATCTGGCCTGCGATGAACAAAAAATGGGATTTGTGATAGTCCGCACAGTAGATTACTGATCTGGGTCAGGGGCGAAACGTTTCTCTGGCAGTAAGTGCAGAATGGTTAATTTTCCCGGGCTAAAAGGGTGAGAAAGAAGCCACTAATGCATTGTCAGTGCTGAATAAGTAAAAAATAATATTTAACCTCTGCTTTTAAACGCTCTATGCCGGCTCTGTCCGTAATTAGTTAGTGAGGTGTTTAAGTTAGAGACGCTGAGTTGCTGGCTCAGACAATAGTAAAAAAGCCAGATCTGGAGTTTTAGTGACTAATAAGGTGCTTTTATCTGATTTTCGCCTTTTTTAAGCCGCATGATCTGGACAGCATAAGCTTGCCCCCTATACTGAGCACTCCTTTGTTACTTCTATCTGTTATGGCAATGATGACTGCGCACGATTACCTGCTTAAATTCCGCAAAGTAAATAATTCAGACAGTCTGGAAAAGCTTTTCGATCATCTTAATTACTCCCTGACGAATGATCTGGAGATCATCAATATGTACCGGGCTGCCGATCACCGACGTGCTGAACTGGTCTCTGGCGGACGGTTATATGATCTCGGCTGTGTCCCTAAAACGGTGTGGCGCTACGTGGTCTGATTTCCGGCTGATTTATCGCTGTTTATCCCGCTGATCTTGTCCGGATGGGCGTGCCCCTCTGGACATGTTATTCTGCTGCGCTTCGACTCCCCGAGACAGGAATAACCACGATGAATGAACAGGTTGCTGCGCCGCGTATTGGTGGCTGGCTTTTGCTGCCGCTGGCCTGGCTGATAATGACCCTGTTAACCACCGTTCTGGTGCTGGCGATGTATCTGACACCACTGTTTAATCCGGAATGGCGTGTGGCGCTGTTTTCTCACGGCAGCACACTCTTCTCTTACTGGGCTATTTCCCTGCTCACCGCCGTGGCGGTCTGGGCTTATAGTCTCTGGATCAGCTGGCTGTTCTTTAAGCGCTCCCGCCGCCTGCCGCGTCACTATCTGCTCTGGCTGCTGATTACCGTGCTGCTGGCGCTGAAAACCTTTGCCTTTACGCCGGTTACCGATAGCCGTGCCCTCCAGACATTACTGCTGTCGCTGCTGGCCGCTGCGGTGTTTGCGCCCTACTTCAAACGCTCAAAACGGGTAAAAACGACCTTTATCGCGCCGTAACGCTGTGAGTTATGTCAGGAATTTAATTCTGAGTGCGGTCTGCCGCTCAGCGGATGGCGCAGGTGTTGAGATACGCCGCGCTATCAATGATAATAAGCCGCTTTCTGGCTTCCAGGCGAAAAAATGACCGATTATCTGCTTCTCTTTGTTGGCACCGTGCTGGTGAATAACTTCGTATTAGTGAAGTTTCTCGGCCTGTGTCCTTTTATGGGCGTTTCCAAAAAACTGGAAACGGCAATTGGCATGGGTCTCGCCACGACATTCGTCATTACTCTGGCCTCGATCTGCGCCTGGCTGGTCAACCATCTGATCCTGTTGCCGCTGGATCTGGTCTATCTGCGTACCATGGCCTATATCCTGGTGATCGCCGTCGTGGTGCAGTTCACCGAAATGGTGGTGCGTAAAACCAGCCCGTCGCTCTATCGTCTGCTGGGTATCTTTCTGCCGCTGATCACCACCAACTGTGCGGTGCTGGGCGTGCCGCTGCTGAGCGTCAACCTTAACCACACCTTTATGCAGGCCGCGCTGTATGGTTTCAGTGCCTCTATCGGCTTCTCACTGGTGATGGTCCTGTTCGCCGGTATGCGCGAACGGCTGGTGCTGGCCAATGTTCCTGCTCCGTTTAAAGGTAACTCCATCGCCCTGATTACCGCGGGCCTGATGGCGCTGGCGTTTATGGGCTTCAGCGGTCTGGTGAAATTCTGATGACCGCGATCTGGATTGCTGTTGCCGTATTAAGTGCGCTGAGCCTGGTGTTCGGCGCGCTGCTGGGTTACGCCTCGCGCCGCTTTGAGGTCGAAGAAGATCCTATCGTTGAGCAGATTGATGCCATTCTGCCGCAGAGCCAGTGCGGTCAGTGCGGCTATCCGGGCTGTCGCCCGTATGCGGATGCGGTCGGCAACAATGGTGAAGCAATCAATAAATGCGCACCAGGTGGTGAGCAGACCATGCTCAAGCTGGCCGCGCTGCTTAATGTTGAACCGCAGCCCATTGATGGCGATGAAACGGCGAAAGAGCCTGTGCGCACCGTGGCGTTTATTGATGAAGCCAACTGCATTGGCTGCACCAAATGTATTCAGGCCTGTCCGGTGGATGCCATTGTCGGGGCAACCCGCGCCATGCACACCGTGCTGAGCGATGTCTGCACCGGCTGCGATCTCTGTGTCGCGCCCTGCCCGACTGACTGTATTGAAATGCGTCCGGTTGCCACCACCCCAGCTAACTGGAAGTGGGATTTAAATACCATTCCTGTACGGGTGATCCCGGTAGAAACTCATGCTTAATCTGTTTAACTTCCTGAAAAAAGAGAAGGTCTGGGATTTTCAGGGCGGTATTCATCCGCCGGAAATGAAAACCCAGTCCAACGGCACGCCGCTCAGCGAACTACCGTTGCCGCACCGTTTTATTATCCCGCTGAAACAGCATATCGGACATGAAGGTGAGATCTGCGTTGCGCCTGGCGACAAAGTGCTGCGCGGTCAGCCTCTGACATTTGGCACCGGCCGCATGCTGCCGGTCCATGCACCCACCTCCGGCGTGATTGAAGATATCGGTCAGCATATGACCGCGCACCCTTCGGGTCTCTCCGAGCTTTGCATTTTCCTGACGCCAGATGGCGACGACCGCTGGATGCCGCTGGATCCGCTGCCTGACTACCGTCAGCATCCGCGTGCCGACATTGTGCAGCGCATTCACGACGCCGGCATCGCCGGTCTCGGCGGTGCAGGTTTCCCCACAGCCACTAAGCTGAAAGGTGGCCTGCGCGGGGTTAAAACGCTGATTATTAATGCGGCGGAGTGTGAGCCTTATATCACCGCTGACGATCGTCTGATGCAGGACTACGCCGCCGAAGTCCTGGAAGGCAGCCGTATTCTCGCCTGGGTGTTACAGGCTGAACAGGTGCTGATTGGCATTGAAGATAACAAGCCTGAAGCCATTGCCGCACTGAAGCAGGCGCTGGGTAGCGAGCGCGATTTGCAAATCCGGGTCATTCCGACCAAATATCCTTCCGGCGGAGCCAAGCAGCTGACCCGCATCCTGACCGGGAAGGAAGTGCCGCACGGCGGGCGTTCCTCCGATATCGGTGTGCTGATGCAGAACGTCGGCACCGCCTGGGCGGTTAAGCGGGCCATTATCAATGGTGAACCGATCACCGAACGCGTTGTGACGCTGACCGGCGAGGCGATCGCCCAGCCGCGTAACGTCTGGAGTCGTCTCGGCACCCCAATCAGTCATCTGTTGCACCAGGTCGGGTTCACGCCTGCGCCGCGTCAGATGGTGATCATGGGCGGTCCGCTGATGGGCTTTACCCTGCCATCGCTGGATGTGCCGGTAGTGAAGATCACCAACTGTATTCTGGCTCCATCTGCCAGTGAGATGGCCAACAACGACGAAGAGCAGTCCTGCATTCGCTGTTCAGCCTGTGCCGATGCCTGTCCGGCCAAACTGCTGCCGCAGCAGCTTTACTGGTTCAGCCAGGGCGGCGATCATGATAAAGCGCGCGCTCACCATATTGATGACTGCATCGAATGTGGTGCCTGCGCCTATGTCTGCCCGAGCAATATTCCGCTGGTGCAATATTACCGTCAGGAAAAAGCGGAACTGCGCGCCATCGATCTGGAAGCGAAACGCACGCTGGAAGCCAAAGCACGCTTCGAAGCCCGCCAGGCGCGGCTTGAGCGTGAAAAGCAGGCTCGTGAAGCGCGACATGAAGAGGCGAAGCAACGCGTTGCCCGCACCGATACCAGCGAACTGGCTGCGGCCAAAGCGCGGGTGAAAGCCCGCCAGGCGGCCGAACCGGATGAGGCAACGCTTGAAGCTCAGCGTGAAGCCCGCCATGCCCAGGCGCGTCTGCGTCAGGCTGAGGCGCAGGCTGAAACCCAGCCGGTGACGCGTCAGACCGTCGATCCGCGTAAAGCGGCAGTTGAAGCGGCTATCGCCCGGGCGAAAGCGAAGAAAACAGTGCCGGTTGATGCGGCAAATAACCAGGCTGAGGCCAGTGTCGATCCGCGTAAAGCCGCAGTAGAAGCCGCCATCGCCCGCGCCAAAGCGAAGAAAGCTGTTCAGACGGAAAACGCCGAGGTTCCGCAGGCCGCAACCGACAGCGCTGCAGAAGCCGCGCCGGACGCCGCCGCTGAGACCGATCCGCGTAAAGCCGCGGTTCAGGCCGCCATCGCCCGCGCCAAAGCGAAGAAAGCTGTTCAGGCTGAAGGCGCTGATGCGCCACAGGCCGCAACCGACAGCGCTGCAGAAGCCGCGCCGGACGCCGCCGCTGATACCGATCCGCGTAAAGCCGCGGTTCAGGCCGCCATCGCCCGCGCCAAAGCGAAGAAAGCGGCCCAGGCGGAAAACGCCGAGGCACCACAGGCCGCAACCGACAGCGCTGCCGAAGCCGTGCCGGACGCCGCCGCTGAGACCGATCCGCGTAAAGCCGCGGTTCAGGCCGCCATCGCCCGCGCCAAAGCGAAAAAAGCCGCTCAGGCGGAAAACGCCGAGGCACCTCAGGCCGCAACCGACAGCGCTGCAGAGGCTGCGCCGGACGCCGCCGCTGAGACCGATCCGCGTAAAGCCGCGGTTCAGGCCGCCATCGCCCGCGCCAAAGCGAAGAAAGCCGCTCAGGCTGAAAGCGCCGAGGCACCACAGGCCGCAGGCGACCCCGTTGCAGAAGCCGCGCCGGACGCCGCCGCTGAGACCGATCCGCGTAAAGCCGCGATTCAGGCCGCCATCGCCCGTGCCAAAGCGAAGAAAGCCGCTCAGGCGGAAAGTGAGGCGGATGCCGCTTCTCGTGATGCCGCAGCACTGGCCACCGCCGCGCATTTTGCGGTGGATAAAGCGGAGCAGGCTCAGGAGCAGGCAAATAACGCCAATGCAGAACCTGAACAGGCACCTGAACTGAATCAACCCGATGATGCGCGCAAGGCCGCTATTGCTGCCGCCATCGCCCGTGCCAAAGCGCGTAAAGCGCAGTCGTCTACGACGCTTGAGGATTAAATGGCTTTTCGTATCGCAAGTTCTCCTTACACCCATAACCGCCGCAGCACCGGCAATATCATGCTGCTGGTGGTGCTGGCCGCGGTGCCAGGTTTTGCTGCACAGTGTTATTTCTTTGGCTACGGCACCTTTTTGCAGGTCTTACTGGCGACGCTGACTGCCTGGCTGACAGAGGCGGCAATTCTGCGACTGCGCAAAGCGCCCGTTGCCAGCACCCTGGCGGATAACTCGGCGCTGCTGACCGCCGTCCTGATCGGTATCAGCCTGCCACCGCTGGCGCCGTGGTGGCTGGTGGTGATCGGTACCCTGTTTGCTGTTGTCATTGCGAAACAGCTCTATGGCGGACTGGGCCAGAACCCGTTTAACCCGGCGATGGTCGGCTATGTGGTCCTGCTCATCTCCTTCCCGGTGCAGATGACCAGCTGGTTGCCGCCCGATACGCTTCAGGCGATCAAACCCGGGCTGATGGACAGCCTGAGCATGGTGTTCCAGGGCCACACGCTGGCGGGTGAAACCATGCAGCAGCTACAGATGGGTGTCGATGGCATCAGCCAGGCGACGCCGCTTGATACGTTTAAAACTGGTTTACGCGCGGGGCACAGTGCTGAACATCTGCTGGCACAGCCGATTTACAGTGGCGTGCTGGCGGGCCTCGGCTGGCAGTGGGTTAACACAGGTTATCTGGCCGGCGGCCTGTTCCTGCTGTGGAAAAATGCTATCCGCTGGCATGTCCCTGCCGCCATGCTGCTGTCACTGTCTTTTTGCGCGACGCTGGGCTGGTTCTTCTCACCAGAATCGCTGAACAGCCCGCTGATTCATCTTTTCTCCGGTGCCACTATGCTGGGTGCGTTCTTTATTGCCACCGATCCGGTGACCGCTTCGACTACCAACCGTGGCCGCCTGGTGTATGGCGCGCTGATTGGACTGCTGGTCTGGCTGATCCGCAGCTTTGGCGGTTATCCCGATGGCGTAGCGTTTGCTGTGCTGCTGGCGAACATCTGCGTGCCGCTCATCGATTACTACACCCAGCCGCGCGTTTACGGCCATCAGAAGGATTAAGCGATGCTGGAGACGATTCGCAAAAACGGGGTAACGCTGGCAATATTCGCCGCAATCACCACCGCCGCCACGGCAGTGGTGAATACCGTGACCAGGCCGACGGTGGAACATCAGACCCTGTTGCAGCAGAAAAATCTGCTGGACCAGGTGGTGCCTGTTGAGCTTTATGACAACAATATTCAGCAGGACTGTTACGTTGTCACGGATGCAGCGTTGGGCAACAGTGCGCCGCACCATCTCTTCCTGGCGCGTAAAGGTGGCCAGCCGGTCGCGGCTGCGCTGGAGACCACTGCGCCTGACGGCTATTCTGGTGCGATACAGTTGCTGGTTGGTGCCGATTTCCAGGGTAAAGTATTGGGCGTGCGGGTGATTGAACACCATGAAACGCCCGGTCTGGGGGATAAGATCGAACTGCGTATCTCTGACTGGATCAACAGCTTTAATGGCAAAGTGGTTCATGGTCCGGCAGATAAAGCCTTTGCGGTTAAGAAAGATGGCGGTGAATTCGATCAGTTCACCGGTGCCACCATTACCCCACGCGCGGTGGTCAATGCGACCAAACGCACCGCGCTGTTAATGAAAACGCTTCCGGAGAGACTCTCTTCGTTACCGGTATGTGGAGACGCAAATGAGTGAAGCTAAAAGCCTGCTGGTCGGTGGATTATGGAAGAACAACTCGGCGCTGGTGCAGTTGCTGGGCCTCTGCCCGCTGCTGGCGGTCACGGCGACCGCCACCAACGCGCTGGGTTTAGGACTGGCGACCACGCTGGTGCTGACCCTGACCAACAGTTTTATTTCCGCCTCGCGCCGCTGGGTGCGGTCGGAAATTCGTATCCCGATTTATGTGATGATCATCGCCTCGGTAGTGAGCTGCGTACAGATGCTGATCAACGCCTATGCCTATGGTCTTTATCAGTCGCTGGGGATTTTTATCCCGCTGATTGTGACCAACTGCATCGTGGTCGGTCGTGCTGAAGCCGTCGCCTCTAAAAGCAGCATTCCGCTTGCCGCGCTGGATGGCTTCGCCATCGGCATGGGCGCGACCTGCGCTATGGTGGTGCTGGGATCGCTGCGCGAAATTATCGGCAGCGGCACGCTGTTTAACGGTGCCGACCAGCTGCTCGGTCCCTGGGCGAAGTCGCTGCGTATCGAAGTGGTCCATTTCGATTCGCCAATGTTGCTGGCAATGTTGCCGCCAGGCGCCTTTATCGGTCTGGGCATGATGCTGGCGGGTAAATATCTGATCGATCAGAAGATGAAACAGCGGGCAGCACTGCATGCTCAGGCGGCCGAAACCGCGCCCCCTCAGGACGCCGTCGGGAAACCGGTGTGAATCAGACCAAACGGACCGAAATTCTCCGTCGGCTGCAGCAGAATAATCCGCATCCGACCACCGAACTCAACTTCAGCTCACCGTTTGAGTTGCTGATTGCGGTGCTGCTCTCGGCGCAGGCGACCGATGTCAGCGTGAACAAAGCCACCGCAAAGCTCTATCCGGTGGCCAATACGCCTGCCGCGATGCTGGCGCTGGGTATGGATGGCGTGAAGGAATACATTAAAACCATCGGCCTGTTTAACAGCAAAGCGGAAAATGTGATTAAAACCTGCCGCATTCTGCTTGAGCAGCACAACGGCGAAGTGCCGGAAGATCGTGCGGCGCTGGAAGCCCTGCCCGGTGTCGGCCGTAAAACCGCCAATGTGGTGCTCAACACTGCCTTTGGCTGGCCGACGATTGCCGTCGATACCCATATCTTTCGCGTCAGCAACCGGACGAAATTTGCGCCGGGTAAGAATGTGGAAGAGGTGGAGCAGAAGCTGCTGAAGGTGGTTCCGGCGCCGTACAAGGTTGATTGCCATCACTGGCTGATTCTGCACGGCCGCTACACCTGCGTGGCGCGTAAACCCCGCTGTGGCTCCTGCCTGATTGAAGATCTCTGCGAGTATCCCGACAAAGTCGAGTGATCGCACTGACGAGAAACCCGCTGCGGCGGGTTTTTTATTATCCGGCGATCACCGCTGCTGACGCGTCTCCTGCCTGATCCCCCTTTTCGCTGCTCTCCCTGTTCGTACGAATAACGGTACAGTTTGTCGGGTTGTTACATTGATGTTGATGATGGAGAATCGCCGCCCCTGACGATAAGAAAATGTTATGACACGGTGAGTAAAGTAATGAACAAAAGCGCTTCTGCCGGAAGCCATCCTCTGCGCCTGTTTCTGGCGCGCCTCTGGCCACATCCGCTGGCAGTGAGTAAAAAGCATGTAATGATCGCCGGACTGGGCGCCGGTATCGGCTTGATCCTGACCAGCCTGCTGAGCCACTGGGTGCTGGGCGAGCTGAATCTGTGGTTTGTCGCGCCGGTCGGTGCCTCGGCGGTTTTACTCTTTGGTCTGCCCGCCAGTCCGCTGGCTCAGCCGTGGGCAATCGTCGGCGGCAACAGCCTGTCAGCGCTGGCGGGCGTTACCGTCAGCCAGCTGATCCCTGATCCTGCCCTTGCCTGCGGCGTCGCAGCCTGTGTGGCGATCCTGTTAATGTTCCAGCTGCGCTGTCTGCATCCGCCCGGCGGTGCCGTTGCGCTGACCGCTATTCTGGGCGGCCCTTCAGTGCAGCAGCTTGGATATCACTTTGTCCTGACGCCGATCCTGCTCAATTCACTGACCCTGGCCCTGCTGGCTCTGCTGTTTAATAATCTGGCCGGTCGTCGCTATCCGCATCCGCTGGCCCCCGAAGAAGTTAAACCCGATCCGGTAGCCATGCCGGTCCCGCTGACGCGTGCGGATCTGCATCAGGCTTTGCAGGACGGTGAACTGCTGGATATAGACGAGGATGATTTACAGGCGCTGCTGCTGCGTGCTGAAGAGATTGCCCAGCGCCGTCAGTTCAGTGGCTGAACCCTGTCTGCCCGCACTGGCACATCTTTCAGTGTCGGCGCGACTTCTGGCATTCATGTCTCCTCTGAAACCTGGGCTTAAGAAGTTGATCGCTGCCACAGTTTTACTCTGCCGCTTCGCCCACGCCACTCCATAACATATTGATAACACAACCGTCCAGGCCGTACGCCCATCGGCTCCTGGGCGGATGCCCATAGAGCTGGCCTTTTCAGCGCCCTACACTTTGCTCTTCTTTACGTTTCTCACGAGGAAGACCGATGGATAGCGCCTTGTCCCCACAGCACGATGAGCTGATCGCCTCCGCCATCAAAAAGTTCTTCACCCATATCATCCCGATGCTGGTGGTGATGCTGATTATTAACCAGATCGACCGCGCCAATATTGGCTTTATCAAAGCGGAGTTGCGCACCGATGCCGGGATCAGCGCGGCGGCCTTTGGGCTGGGCGCGGGTCTCTTTTTTATTGGCTATGCGCTGTTTGAGGTGCCGAGCAACCTGATGATGAAGCGCTTTGGCGCCCGCGTCTGGCTGACGCGCATTATGATTACCTGGGGACTGGTGGTGGTCCTGACCGGTTTCGTCACCTCACCGATCCAGTTTTATCTGCTGCGTTTTTTACTTGGCGTAGCGGAAGCAGGCTTCTTTCCTGGCGTGCTGTTCTATTTCCGTCAGTGGGTGCCCAATGCCTGGCGCGGCCGTGCCACCGCGATGGTGCTGAGTGCCACCGCTGGCGCCTTTCTCTTCTCCGGCCCCATCACCGGCGCGATCCTGATGATGCACAATTTCCTGGGGATTGCTGGCTGGAAGTGGGTGATGTTTCTCGAAGGCGGTGCGTCGGTGCTGGTCGGCATTCTGGCCGCCTGGGTACTGGTGTCACGACCTGGCGAGGCGCGCTGGCTGAGTGCCGCGGAGAAACAGGCGCTGATGCAGCAGTTGCAGAATGAAGAGGCGCAGCGTGACGAGCTTAACCGCGAGCCAGGCAAAATGTCGCTGCTACGTAATCGCAGCCTGCTGTTCTTCTGCGCGATCTTTTTCACTATGACCATGACCGGCTACACGCTGGTGTTCTGGCTGCCGCAGATTATTCAGCGCATTCAGGGCTTCAGCAGTTTTGGCATCGGCATTCTCACCGCCGTGCCCTGGCTGTGCGCCATTATCGCCATTAACCTGCTGAGCCGCTTTTCAGACCGCCACCGCGACAAGCTCGATAAAGCGCTGGGTGTCGCCATGCTGGTCGCGGCCTGCGGCACCTTTATGGCCACGCTGGGTTCCCCGTGGTTTGGCTTCCTGGCGATGATCGTGGCCTGTATCGGCTCGAAAGTCAGTGCGACCTTTTTCTGGCCGATGCCACAGGGAGAGCTGCCGGCCTCGATTGTCGCGCCCGGCATTGCGCTGGTGAATTCCGTTGGCAACCTCGGCGGCTTCTTCGCACCGACGGTGTTTGGCTATCTGGAGATGAAGACCGGCTCCACCACCGGCGGTCTCTACGCCCTGACCAGCGTCTCGTTGCTGACCGGGCTGTGGCTGCTGCTGCGCCGCAAGCCATCCCCGCCTTCCCTTGATCCTATGGAGAATCAACATGTCAGACAGTCCAGTCATTAAAACAATGCGGGTAGTGCCGGTCGCCGGATATGACAGCATGCTGCTGAACATTGGCGGCGCACACAACTGCTACTTTACCCGTATCCTGGTGATCCTGACTGACTCGGCTGGTCGTACCGGCGTCGGCGAAAGTCCGTGTCACGCTTCAACGCTGGCGCTGCTTGAGCGCTTTCGTCCGCAGATTGAGGGCAGCGAACTCCTGCGGCTGAATGCCACCATCGCCACGCTGTTTGCCAGCGACGCACGACACCAGCAGACCGCGCATACCGACGACATTCATATTCCGCAGATGAATCCGGAGAAGTTTTACAACGCCACCGCGGCGATTGAAGCGGCGCTGCTTGATCTGCTGGGTCAGCACCTGAATCTGCCGGTGGCCGAGTTACTTGCCAGCGGCAAACAGCGCGATCGGGTGCCGGTCCTCGGCTATCTGTTCTATATCGCCGACCGTAATCTGACCAGCATGAACTATCAGGCGGGCCACACGGGTGGTGATGCCTGGCTGCAACTGCGTCATGAGAAAGCGATGGACGCGGAAGGCGTGGTGCGGCTGGCGGAGGCGGCAGCGGATCGCTATGGCTTCCGCGATTTCAAACTCAAGGGCGGTGTCCATCACGGCGAAGTGGAAGTGGAGACGGTCAATGCCCTGCTGGCGCGCTTCCCGCAGGCGCGGGTAACGGTTGATCCCAACGCCAGCTGGTCGCTGGATGAGGCCATTTATTATGGCAAACAGCTGGCGGGCCGCATTCCCTATCTGGAAGATCCCTGTGGCGCGGAGCATGGCTATTCCGGTCGGGAAACGCTGGCAGAATTCAGGCGGGCCACCGGCATTCCGGTTGCCACGAATATGATCGCCAACGACTGGCGACAGTTGCAGCATGCGCTGCAGCTGAATGCCATCGACATCCCCCTGGCCGACCCACACTTCTGGACGATGCGTAACGCGCATACCGTGGCGCAGCTCTGCCATGAGTGGGGCCTGACCACCGGCTGCCACTCAAACAACCACTTTGACGTGTCGCTGGCGATGGTGGCGCATCTGGGGGCCGCCGCACCGGGTGATCGCCTGACCGCCTTTGATACCCACTGGATCTGGCAGGATGGGCAGCAGCTGACGCAGCATGCGCCGCAGATTCGGGATGGCTATCTGGAACTGCCAGAGGGTCCAGGGCTGGGGATTACCCTGAATATGGCGCGGGTTGAAGCGGCACATGCGCTCTACAACTCGCTACCGGACAAAAACCGAAACGATGCGCTGGGCATGCAGTTTCTGATCGATAACTGGTCCTTTAACGCAAAACGCCCGGCCATGCTGCGCTGACGAGCATCACCCTGTGACAGTGTCACAGGGTGATCGCGTTTAGCGTTGCGCCAGCGCCGCCTGCATCCAGGCAATCACCAGCGGAGAATCTTTGTCCTGCAGTGCGGCGCGTTCCGACTGAAACAGCGTGGCGACATAAAATGGGTGATCCGGTAGCTCAACGCCACGCACATCGCCCGCGTTGTCCCAGGCAGTAATGCGCAGCGTATTATCGCCCAGCGCTGCACTGAATTCCGGGTTAACACCAAAGTTACAGTGATAACCTTCATCGCTCTCCAGCACGCCGTAGGCTCTGGCAATGCGTGACCCGGGTTCGAACCTCACCGCGCCGCGCTGTTCCACCAGCGAGCAGCTCAGCGGGGCAATCACCATCCTCCCCCCGGTGTCCGTCTCGGCATGACTGGCATCCTGCCAGCCCAGTACGTTGCGCGCATACTCGATCAGCGCATACTGGAATCCACCGCAGGAGCCAAGAAAAGGCTTTCCGGTTTCACGCACCCAGCGGAGTGTATCAAACACGCCGGCATCATTTCGATAGGGGCTACCGGGCACCACCCAGACGGCATCGCTGAGTTGCAGTTCTGACTCATCCAGTCGGTCAGTGGCGATCCACTCCGCTTCAGCGGTGATATTCAGCAAGCGGGCAGCACGTTCAATAGCAAGGGGGATAGCCTGATGGGCAACCGCATCGGCGCGGTAGTCACCAACCAGGGATAAGCGCAGGGGGGACGACATAAACAGATCCTTCTCGGGGAAATTGAGAGGTTACAGTAATGTTAATTTTCTGTCGAGGGCGAGATGAAAGCAGATTATCGTGACAGGTTTTTTAACACGCACGGGCAGCTTTTAACCGGCAGACTGAGCTGATTTTTATCTTCCCCACGCCTGCGAGCACCCTCACCTGTCGCGTCAGACGAGACGACGCAACCGGTTTCTTTTTTTCCTTTCTGAAATAAATCATCTGTTTGTGCACAGGATCATCATTTGACGGTTTTTGCGGCAATGCCGGGCGTGTAATGTCCGATAATTCGGCAGATTGACTGTGGATTAACCAGCAACCTGCCGTTAGTGCTGCCTGATTATCATTCAGCGAACTATTTATCTGGTTAACCTCGCATTAGCAGTTAATGTTAATACTCTCCAGTGCAAGGCGCTTATCCAGCGCTTATGCACTGCTATTTTCATCACACTCAAAATTAAAAACCAATTAACAGTTTGTTATAAGTTTTTTAACCCAACATTTCAGGGTCGGGTGGGTTGTCAGAAAATTCTTGCCCTGCCGCCCGTAATCAGCCAAATTAGTCGCCGCTTTTCCCTTCTAATAACAATCTTGCGCATGGAAAACTCACATGACGCGGACTTAATTCCTGTCCCGAAACAGGGTATGAAAAAACTGAGGTACATGTGTCAACTGCAAACAAACACACTGATGAGGCTGTCAGTCTCAATGCGTTTAAACAGCCGAAGGCGTTCTACTTAATCTTCTCGATTGAGTTATGGGAACGTTTTGGCTTCTATGGCCTGCAGGCCATTATGGCGGTTTACCTGGTGAAGCAACTGGGGTTGTCTGAATCAGACTCCATTACCCTGTTCTCTTCATTCAGTGCGCTGGTGTATGGTCTGGTCGCGATTGGCGGCTGGCTCGGTGATAAGGTGCTGGGTACCAAACGCGTCATCGTGCTGGGTGTCCTGGTGCTGGCGCTGGGCTATGCGCTGGTGGCGTTCTCCGGTCATAACGTCAGCATTGTCTACATCGGTATGGCGACCATCGCGGTGGGTAGCGGCCTGTTTAAGGCAAATCCCTCTTCGCTGCTCTCTACCTGCTATGACAAAGATGATCCGCGTCTCGACGGTGCTTTCACCATGTTCTATATGTCGATCAACATCGGTTCACTCTTCTCAATGATGCTGACACCGTGGTTAGCGGCGAAATATGGTTATAGCGTAGCCTTCTCACTGTGCGTTATCGGTCTGATCATCACCCTGTTTAACTTCCTGTTCTGCAAACGCATGGTTAAGGACTACGGTTCTAAACCCGATTTCGCGCCGTTGCAGGTCGGAAAACTGCTGATGACGCTGGTCGGCATCGTCGTACTGATCGCACTGGCCAACTGGATGCTGCATCACCAGTCTATCGCACGACTGGTGCTGGCGGTGATTGCCCTGGGTATCGTGCTGGTGTTTGCTAAAGAGGCCTTTGCACTGCAGGGTGCGGCACGTCGTAAGATGATTGTTGCCTTCCTGCTGATGGTCGAAGCGATTCTGTTCTTCGTGCTTTATATGCAGATGCCAACGTCACTCAACTTCTTTGCTATCCGCAACGTTGAACACACCATTCTCGGCATTACTTTTGCCCCCGAGCAGTTCCAGGCGCTGAACCCGTTCTGGATTATGCTGGCCAGTCCGCTGCTGGCGGCGCTCTATAACAAGCTGGGCGATAAACTGCCGATGCCGCACAAGTTTGCCTTTGGTATGGTGCTCTGCTCCGCTGCGTTCCTGGTGCTGCCGGTGGGTGCGAAGTTTGCCAGCGATGCCGGTATCGTTTCCGTTAACTGGCTGATCCTGAGCTATGCGCTGCAGAGTATCGGTGAGCTGATGATCTCTGGCCTCGGCCTGGCGATGGTGGCACAGCTGGTGCCTCAGCGTCTGATGGGCTTTATCATGGGTTCCTGGTTCCTGACTACCGCTGGCGCGGCAGTGATTGCCGGTAAAGTGGCAAACCTGATGGCCGTGCCTGAAAACGTTACCGATCCACTGATTTCGCTGGCGACCTACAGCCGCGTATTCCAGCAGATTGGTATCGTGACGGCGGTGATCGCCCTGCTGATGCTGATTACGGCGCCGATGCTGAACCGCATGGCGCAGGATCCGGACGCGAAAAAAAATAACGTGCAGGCGTAATTCACGCTGCACTTCAGCTAAGCCGGGCTCTGCCCGGCTTTTTTTATGGCTTGCCGCAACGCCCTTCGCAGATCCCTGATCTTTGTCACTGGTAATCCCGCGTTGACTCTTTACTATGCAATTATCCCATTGCAACAAGGAGTACCTGGTCATGAAACTGTTTTGCAAAGCGGGTGCCTGCTCTCTCTCACCCCATATTGTTATGCGTGAATGCGGACTCGACTTCACTCAGGTGAGCGTTGATCTGGCCACAAAAATCACTGAACGGGGCGATGACTTCCGCCAAATCAATCCTAAAGGTCAGGTGCCCGCGCTGCAGCTCAGCGACGGTTCTGTGCTGACGGAAGGCGTCGCCATTGTTCAGTACCTGGCGGATCTGAAGCCCGATCGCCATCTGCTGGCACCGGTTGGCAGCCTGACGCGTTATCACACTGTGGAGTGGCTCAGCTACATCGGCAGTGAGCTGCATAAAAGCTTTGGTCCCCTGTTTCGCCCAGGTTACTCCGATGAGGTGAAAGCGCAGACCCGCAGCCAGCTGGAAGCAAAATTCCGCTATGTCGATGAGTCACTGCGCGACAAACAGTGGCTGATGGGGCTGCATTTCAGCGTGGCGGATGCCTATCTGTTTGTGGTGACGCGCTGGGCAAAAGCATTGGGACTGGATTTATCCGGCTTTACGGCGCTGGGCGCATGGTTTAATCGTGTCGCGGAACGTCCTGCGGTGCAGGCGGCGCTTAAAGCGGAAGGCTTAGCCTGAGTGAACAGGGCCGGTTATCCGGCCCTGATGCGTTACAGTTTTTCTGCCGCGAAGTGCTGCGTCGGCGTGGCGATGGCATCCTGTGCCGCCACCAGTTGCAGTTCATATTCGCCCATCTGATGGGTTTTCAGCATCACCTCGTACACCGCTGCGGTGACATGCTCCAGCGCATCCTGCAATGATTTGCCGTGCAGCAGATTAACCAGCAGCAGACCGCTGGTGAGATCGCCCACGCCGACCGGCTGACGGACACCGAAATCGACCAGCGGACGGCTGATGTGCCAGGCGTCTTCAGCCGTTACCAGCAGCATTTCAAAGCGATCGCTGCGACGACCCGCACGCGCCAGATGCTTCACCAGCACCACGCGTGGTCCCTGGGCAATCAGCGCCCGCGCAGCGTCTAACGCCGCGTCGACGTCCGTGACGGTGCGTTCGCTCAGCATCTCCAGTTCAAGCAGGTTCGGGGCGATAATATCGCTGGCAGGCATCGCCATTTTGCAGTGAAACTCCGCCACACCCGGTGCCACGATGCAGCCCTTCTCCGGATGACCCATGACCGGATCGCAGAAGTACCAGGCATTCGGGTTGGCCGCTTTGACCTGACGGACAATCTGCAGAATCTGCTCGCCCTGCTCTGCCGAGCCCAGATAACCGCTCAGGACCGCGTCACAGGTTTTCAGGCGGTCGATGTCAGCAATGCCTTTAACAATGTCGGTTAAATGCGTTGCAGGCATCACCGTGCCGGTCCAGTGGCCATATTGCGTATGGTTGGAAAACTGCACGGTATTCAGCGGCCAGACGTTTGCGCCCATACGGCGCATCGGAAACTCAGCCGCCGCATTACCAGCGTGACCAAAAACAACGTGCGACTGAATCGCTAAAATATTTTTCACTTGTTTGCCCTGTCCTGCCTTGCCATAAAAAAGGGCCGGAAACCGGCCCTGAAATCTTACTGCCAGTTAATCAGGCAGTAATGTTTCTTGCCGCGACGCAGCAGCGTATAGCGGTTAAACAGTTTGTCACTGTCGCTGAAGCGGTACTCCGCATCGGACTGCTTTTCACCGTTCAGTGAAACGGCATTGGAGCCGATCATGGTGCGCGCCTGGCCACGGGACGGCACCAGCTCTGCTTTTACCAGCGCCTGCTGCAGATCATCGTCAGCGCCCAGCACGATGGTTGGCATACCATCCTGCGCCAGCTGTTCAAAATCGGCTTCGGTCATTTCGCTCACGGATCCGGAGAAGAGGCTGGCAGTAATGCGTTTCGCCGCCGACAGACCCGCTTCGCCATGTACCAGACGCGTCACCTGCTCAGCCAGCACGTACTGCGCACGTGGCGCGGTGCCGCTGTTTTTGTCTTCTTCTTCCAGCGCGTTGATCTCTTCCATGCTCAGGAAGGTGAAAAACTTCAGGAAGCGATAGACGTCAGCATCCGCGGTGTTGATCCAGAACTGATAGAACTTGTACGGGCTGGTTTTCTTCGCATCCAGCCAGACAGCGCCGCCTTCAGTTTTACCGAATTTGGTGCCGTCAGACTTGGTGATCAGCGGAACGGTCAGGCCAAAGACCTGATTCTGATGCAGACGACGGGTCAGATCGATACCGGAGGTGATGTTGCCCCACTGATCAGAACCGCCAATCTGCAGCGACACACCGTGCAGCTCGTTCAGGCAGGCGAAGTCATAGCCCTGCAGCAGATTATAGGAGAACTCGGTAAAGGAGATGCCCTGATCGTCACGGTTCAGACGCTGCTTCACCGCTTCTTTGTTGATCATCTGGTTAACGGAGAAGTGCTTGCCGATATCACGCAGGAAGGTCAGCACGTTCATGCCGCCAAACCAGTCGTAGTTGTTGGCGGCGATAGCGCTGTTGCTGCCGCAATCGAAGTCGAGGAATGGCGCCACCTGCTGGCGGATCTTTTCAACCCATTCGTTGACGGTTTCACTGGTATTAAGTTTACGCTCTGCGGCTTTGAAGCTCGGGTCACCAATCAGGCCGGTTGCACCACCGACCAGCGCCACCGGCTTGTGGCCGGCATCCTGAAAACGCTTCAGGCAGAGCAGCGGTACCAGATGGCCCAAATGCAAGCTGTCAGCAGTGGGGTCAAAGCCGCAATAGAGCGAAATTGGCCCCTGCGCCAGTTTCTCTGTTAACGCGTCTTCATCCGTCACCTGGGCGATTAGGCCCCTCTCCTGCAATTGTTGTATCAGGTTACTGCTGGTCATTACTGACTCCAAATTGATCAGACTGCACCTATGCTGGTACACAGCTTTCCGCTGAGTTGCGGAATCGAAAAAAATCAGGGCTATAGCATAAAGCGCTGACGCTTTCTGTGCCAGCGCTGATAGGGGCGAATCGTGCAGATTCAGGGTGCCAGACGGTCGATTTTCCAGCCGTCGTGATCGCGCTGATAGATGAAACGATCGTGCAGACGATGTTCGCCACCCTGCCAGAACTCCATCGTGTGAAATTTCACCCGGTAGCCACCCCAGAAGCTGGGCAGCGGCACTTCGCCCTGCTGGAACTTCTGTTTAAGCTCCAGGAACTTTCCTTCCAGAATACCGCGTGCCGAAATACGGCTCGACTGCTTCGACACCCAGGCACCAATCTGACTGTCGCGCGGACGACTGTGGAAATATTTCAGCACCTCGAGGGGCGACAGTTTCTCCACTTCACCCAGCACCATCACCTGACGCTCCAGATAGTGCCACGGGAAGTGCAGAGAGATGCGCGGATTGTGCGCCAGCTGCAGCGCCTTACGGCTACCGAGGTTGGTGTAAAACACCATGCCCTGCGCATCGTAGTGCTTCAGCAGCACGATACGCTGCCACGGCTGGCCCTGCTCATCTACGGTTGCCACGGTCATGGCGGTAGGATCGGGCAGTTTTGCCTCGCAGGCCTGGCTTAGCCACTGTTCAAACAGCGCGATCGGATCGTCCGGCAGATCCTTACGACGCAATCCGCCGCGGGTATATTCACGCCGCAGATGGGCAATGGTGTGTAGCGTTTCGCTGTCGCTCATAATGCTCGCCTATTCAGATAACAAGTCAGCTGGCAGGTTGCAGCTCACAATCATTCACGACAATTTTATCGTTACGTTCGATAAAAGCGCCGTTTCCTTTGGACCAGAACACATAGGTATTATCGCTGTAGCGTGCGCCGGAAGCGGATACCGTCTGCTTCAGCGTCAGAGGCTGCCCATCCATGATGAAACTGACCTGCTGCTGCGCCTCGTCCAGCGTCACGGTCAGGGGCATGGTTCCGCAGCGATAGTGCAGGGTCTGCGGCGACGGCGGCTGTTTATGCATCAGGCTACAGCCTGACAGCAGTAGCACCGCGGCAACGGTTAATCCTTTCAACATAAGCGGGTCTCCTTCACGAGTGAAGCTGGCATTATAAGAAGGATTGGGCGCGAAGTAAGTGGGAATCCACGCCAATCTGGCAGATGCTGTCAGTCAGGCTGAATTATTGCGCCTTTTCAGACGGTTGTCTGAATGCACAGGCCGCGTTCTCAGGCTACGCTCTATAGATCTTAAGCGAGGAAGACAAACATGAAATTTGATAACGAAGATGCATTTAAGCTGGCAGTGGCGTTTATGAACCACAAAGAGAATGCCACCATCGCCAGCAGCTACTTTAAAACTTTTATCGACACCTACCAGAAATTTGACCGCTGGCTGAGCGCATCAGACCCGGTCAGCGCCATGAAAGCAGAAAAAGCGGCCGCCAAAGCAGGCGAAGACTCCATCCTCTGATCCCCTTCTCCACGGGTCCGA
The DNA here is from genome assembly GCF_014156615.1 of Pantoea pleuroti. Taxonomy (NCBI): domain Bacteria; kingdom Pseudomonadati; phylum Pseudomonadota; class Gammaproteobacteria; order Enterobacterales; family Erwiniaceae; genus Pantoea; species Pantoea pleuroti. Next base: position 592,528 of record NZ_SBFD01000001.1, read on the forward strand.
TAGCCTTCAGGGTATCGGACCTGTGAATCCCGCCAGACATTCATCCCGATGCTGACTATTTCCGCACAGCTATTCCGGCTTCTACGGAAATATCCGCTCTGGCTGCCGTGCTTATTTCCCGCATCAGCATCGATCTTATTTTGATACAGCGCATCCTCTGCTGAAATGGCACAGAACGGCTGGGTACATTTGCAATAAATGCTATTTCACGCCGCCATGCCCCCTAATCAGCACCATACACTCCGGTTTTGTTTAAAAAACAGGCAGCGAGACGCGGCAGAGCCAGCAAACCTGATAAAGCCGACTATGCTGTAAACGTTCGGATATACTTCATGGAGCAGAAAAAATGAAAATGAAAATGAAATCCCTGTCAGCCGTCGCGTTGCTGGCTCTCACTTTAGGTACGCTGACAGGTTGTGCCTCAAACCAGTCGATTAAGACCACCGATGGCCGCACGATTGTCACCGATGGCAAACCGCAGATTGATTCAGATACTGGTCTGGTTTCTTACCGCGATGCTCAGACAGGAAAAACTGAGCAGATCAATCGTAACGAGATCAGTAACATGAGTGAACTCGACAACTAATATAAGGTGAATAAGATGAAAAAAGCGCTGATTTTACCTCTCGCCGCATTGATTGGTATGACCGTATTAACCGGCTGCACCCGTACCAGTTATGCGATTCAGACTAACGATGGACGCACCATTATTAGTGATGGCAAGCCTTCTGAATCGGATGCAGGTCTGCTGGCTTATACCGATGCAAATGGCGTGAAGCAGCAGATTAATAAAGCGGACGTCAAAGCGGTCTCTGAAGTACCTAAGAAATAAACCGATCGCTGTTGCCCGATGTATAAAGCCGCCCATGGGCGGCTTTATTTTTATCTGCGCCTGGCCACGAAGTGGCACACAGGCCTGGTTTTATTCCCCGGTAGTTTTTAAATCAGAAATATCTGCTGCGGCGTGGCAATAATATTGCAGGCAACCGTGCGGGTAGTCGTGCAGATAATAATCTGATAACGAAATTCGCCGCTCCGCCCTTATCTGAATTTCCGGCAACTCACCGTGTTTTTAACCAGCATAATAGCTCAGTTTATTTCTGAAGAATAACCTCGGCCAGCTTTTATGCTTTGATATGAGTGGTTTACCGCCTCGCTTAAAGGTTCACTTTATTTTCGGTAAATTTTAATCATAGTGCCCTGCTGTTTCCCACCTTTTAGTCCGGAGCGCCTTTAACTAGACTCTTTATATCGCTACTTAATCAGGAGGGTGCAGATGGTTTATCACGACAAAACAACCGGTCATATGATTCTTGGTGAAGCTGCAATTAATCTGGCGTTTGACGAACAGGAAATTACGCTGGTAGCACTGATTCGCCAGTTGAGCGACATGGCCGAACAGGAGCGCAACGATGAGCGGGTCACGCAGATTGCCGATGCGCGGAACTGGCTCAAAGGTTTTATCGAATCCTCAACGCGCGACCGTGCCGAATTAAACTGGCTGGTCGAGACCGGACAGGCACCGGTTAATCTTAGAGATTATCGTTAGTTATGGGCGGGTCATTGCTGTTTATTTTGGGTGCCGGGCGCGCGCCTGGCCTCTCGGCCAGAGACGCCGGGACAGCGTGGCAGTGGAATAGTGCCTGTCGGCCAGAACGTGAATTGCAATGCTCTGCACCTGGCTCCCGTCACGGCCGGTTAACGGCCAGACACCCATTGATGAGTGCCATTACTCTGCACTCATCAGCCTGCGGTCTGGCCGTTAACCGGCCATCGTCGGCCTCTCCCCACCTGCCGTTACGGTCAGCGCGTCAGCGGCTCCCCGTTTTCAGTCACCTGCAGCGTTTTTGGATGTTTCGCTGTAGGGGTTTCAAACCCACCACGGGCGGCAAAAACAGAACAGCCAATGGCTGCCACAAGTGTCAGTATGATTGAGGTTTTCACGAAACGCGCCTTAATTTTCTTCGCTACAGGATAAAGCGTGAAAGCCTGGCACATAATCAGATGAGGGGAAAGGAGAGTGCAGAATTTCTCTGTCTGGAAGCCCTGGTCCGGGAAGTCTGTTTACTGATCGAGCGGTCTTGCCTGGTTACCCCAGTACTTTCAATGCCAGCGCCAGCGTCTTTTCTTCGTTAGTCACATCGCTGACCTTACCTGCCACCCGCAATCCAAAAGCAATGCAGAGAATTAAACCGGCTGCCGCCTCGCTGTCCAGCGTGTTATCGATAGATCCATCCTGTTGCCCCAGCTCCAGCAGCGAGACCAGGAAGCGCTGATTACGCTGAACGACCTCATCAATGCGCTGCGCGAGTGGCTGATCCATCGTCTGCAGCGCAATCGCGCTGGCGACGACCAGACAGCCGCAACGACCCTCTGTGGCACGTGCCGAATCCAGGTAAAACTGCAATAGCTCGGTTATTTTCCCCCGCCCGCTGGCACAGGGTGCCAGACGACGGTGCAACTCACTATTTCTCAGCAACAGATAGCGTTCGAATACCAGCAGGAAGAGCGAGCGCTTATCTTTAAACGCCTTATAGATGCTGCCTGCGGAGAGATGCATCGCCTCACCCAGATCGTTCATTGAGGCCGCGTGATAGCCTTTTTGCCGGAAAACGATCATGGCGTGATCCAGAGCCTGTTCGATCCCGAACTCTCTGGGGCGTCCCCGCTCTTTGTTTTTATACGTTGTGGCTGTCGTGGTCATTGTTACCGGCCTGGGGGGTGTGTTGCTGTCAAAATCAATGGCGATTCTATCCCAGGCGCGGGTAACAAGATAGGCCGTCCGTCGCCCGTCACGCGCAGACGGCCCGTTATTTCCCGGATGCGTTAATATGATTCGCCGCTGTCTGACCAGCCGCAGTCTGGTCTGCGGTGCAAGCCGGACGCGGTTCATTCAGATAAGGATGTTGTCTCTGTGCGGCCTTTTTCCCGCTGCTGGCTGCGCTTCAGCGCGTTTATTTTTATCAGCCATAATGTAAATTGCTTAATAAGCAGGCTGGCGTGGTTTTCATTGTCAGCAAAACATAGAAAGAGTCGGGTTTTTATATTGCTGTTATCGTCGATCGCATAAATCTCATATTCGTCATGATGGCGGGATTTTATGATTGCTGTGAAATGTATTGCAGGTCAGAGCATCACTCTGGCTTCAAACTGCCTGAAATTCATTATATTTACCTGGTAATTTGCTTAAAATACCCGATGAAAAACTACTCATCGGGTCAGGAAAAGCATAACTTCCTGCCACTTTAATCGCGTGATAAAAAAAGCTTTTAGCAGAGGCCGCGGCTTCAGCAGCAGAGGAACATCGGGTCAGCCTTCACTTAAGCGCAACCACAGGCAGATCGGTTATCCGGGTGGTATAGGCAGGCGACAGCATCTCGCGTTTCATCGACCAGGCTTTGTTGATCCCCTGCCCGGCAAACCACAACTTCCCGCTGCCGAGCTTGTTGACTGTGTCGATCAGCTTCATCAGCTCTTCGCTGTTGCGGCGTGGCTGATGTTCGTCAAACAGATCAAACTGAGCCACGCCCTGGCTGAAAAAATCCCCCAGCACGATGCCCGCCTTCATATAGCGATGTCCCTCAATCCAGATGTTATCCAGGCACGCCATTGCAACTCTGATGATGTCGCGTGTGTCCTGTGTCGGAATCAGCAGTTGCTCCATCGACTGATTGCCATAAAAGGGTTCGTCAGTCGCATGCGGACTGGTGCGCACAAATACCCCTACCTGACGGCAATATTGATTCTCACGGCGCAGCTTCTCCGCCGCGCGCTCGGCATACGCGCAGACGGCTTCGCGCATCTGATCGTAGTCGGAGATACGGCTGCCAAACGAACGCGAACACATAATTTGCTGTTTTACCGGCGTCACTGACTCCAGCTCCAGACAGGATTCGCCACGCAGCTCTCTGACAGTGCGCTCCAGCACGACGCTGAACTGTTTGCGGATGGACTCGGTGCTTTGATCGGCCAGATCTTTTGCCGTCATAACGCCCATCGCGTTGAGCCGATTGCCGATCCGATGACCCACGCCCCAGACATCCGCTACATCAATCAGCGCCAGCAGCTTTTTTTGTCGTTCAGGGTTCGACAGGTCGACAATGCCGCCGGTTTTGCTCCACTTTTTGGCCGCAAAATTCGCCAGCTTGGCCAGCGTCTTAGTCTGTGCAATGCCGACGCCCACGGTCAGATGGGTCTCTTTGCCTATTCGTTCTCTGACCTGATGACCAAAGGTCTCCAGCGCCATACAGTTCTGCACGCCGGTGAGATCCATAAAGGCCTCGTCGATTGAGTAGATCTCCACCGACGGCGCCATCTCTTCCAGTATGGTCATCACCCGATGGCTCATGTCGGCGTAGAGCGCATAATTTGAACTGAAGACCTGCACCGCGTGACGCGTTAGTTCTTCACGCATTTTAAAATAGGGCGCGCCCATTTTGATGCCGGCTTTCTTTGCCTCGGCGCTGCGCGCAATCACGCAGCCGTCATTGTTCGACAGCACTACTACCGGTTTACCTTTAAGGTCAGGCCGGAAAACGGTTTCACACGACGCGTAAAAGCAGTTCACATCGACCAGCGCGAACATGGTCAGTGGGTCGCTTTAATAACAAAGGTTACAACGCCAAACACTTCCAGCGCATCTTCGGTCTGGATAGCGATCGGTTTAAATTTGGTATTCATCGGCATCAGTTGCAGGCAGGGATGAAGCTGGAGACGTTTAACGGTGAATTCACCTTCGACCGCGGCGACCACAATATCGCCGTGTGAGGCGGTGAGTGAACTGTCGACCACCAGCATGTCACCATCATTGATGCCCGCCTCAATCATTGACTCGCCGCTGACCCGGACAAAATAGGTGGCGCTGGGGTGCCGGACCATCAGCGCATTGAGATCAATGCGTTGTTCGACATAATCCTGCGCCGGGGATGGAAATCCGCACGGCACACGTTCGATATATAGCGGTAAAGGCATAACGGCACGAATGTCCGCAGGTTTAATGAATTCCATAATTTCGCTCCTTTTTTCAGATTACTGTATATAAACACAGTAATAGCTAATCCCCCTTTTAATCAAGTGAGATGGGACATCTTTAAGCGAAAGGGTTGATGGTAATGCACTTTTTTTTAAACGTTTTTTCGCATTGCCGTCAGAGTAAGCGGAAACGGGTTACTTTCGCCGCACCGCCGGAATAGCGTCGATTTCTTCTTACAGTAAAGAATCTTATAAATTCACCGGCTGATTATTTTTACTTAAGGAAAATCTGACAACGCTTCTCTGGCATTCGGAGAGGTTTGAATATTACGGGCGGGCTGGTTATTCTGCTTTTTTTAAGCATGGAGGGGTTATGGCAGACGACGATCGAATCAAACATCTGGAAGAGGCAGTTGCGCAGTTAACGGTTGAGACTACGGTATTAAAAGCGATACTCGGTCAGCAAATTGCGCTGAATAATCTCAATTACAAAGGGAAGTTTGACGATGTACTGGCGGCGCTGGCGAAAGAGTATGCCGAACGCGGTCTGGAAGAGGGCAATAACCAGGCTATCCATGATGCCCTGCGTCAGTATATTAAATATGAGCCACCCGCAATGGAATAAGCGGACTTTCCGGCAGCGTCCGATTGCCGGACTTTATCGGCTCCTGAACGCTGCCACCGTCCTCCCCTGCACCGCCTCCGCAGCAGCCTCAGACGATACCGGTTAGTATTTACACCTCGCTGTCACTCTCCAGCGCATCCTGAATCGCGTCGGCCAGATTAGCAACTTCATTCGCCACGGCCTGCAGATCCCAGGCGGTTTTTGAGCCGGTTGCCGAGGTGGAGGCGCTGACGGACTCTTTTGCCACTGACAGAGCAGCAGCCACGGCGACCGAACGTTTATGTTGTTCCTGAGTCATGCCCGCAGGCGGAATTGCGAAATAGTCGTGAACCATGATCATTTCCTTGTGATAAATAAGGGGTCAACCTTAGCCTTCTGCATCAGGCGTGGGAAGTGAATTATGCGGCATGGCCTGTCAGACGGCCAGGATTGCAGCAGCACAATCGCACCCGCCACTTTTCCAGCGTTGAAACCTGTACAACTTTGGCTGAAATCTGCGGAAAAAAGCGGTTTTAACGTGTTGATGTATCGTCAGCACAATCCCCAGCCTCCTGGTCTGAAAATCGCCCCCCTCTGAAAACCTCACCAACTCACTGTATTTATTCAATTAACCATCGAAAACCTCTTTTTTCCCTTTAAACATACTTTTTAAATACACCACCGACCAGTTAAATTTTGTCAAATTTCATTGTACAACTTTGCGATTCTTGTATAACTTTGTCTCGTGATGTTAAATCACTTGTAACGAAAGGTGCTTTGCACCGCATCTGAAGGTGTTGTGGATTTCCACCTTCAGATGCATTTTTTTTGCGTCAGCCGGTTACCGGATCTGAATCGACGCGTTCTTCCCCCAATTTCTTATGAGGCCTGACATGCAAACAACGATGAATACAGAGTCTCAGATTTCTGATTACTTCATGAACTCTGGCACAGCGCTGACCACTGAAAAACAGGTTATTGCCGCAGTCCATGCCGAACTCGCCCATGCGAAAACCCATGTCTCCGATAAAGACATTGTGCTGGGCCTGATTCACCGCCTGGAGAGTGAGCGTGACGTGGTTAAGCAGGATATTTACCGTCAGGCGCTTGAACATGTTCTGCAGCGCGCTTCGGCGACCAGCGACAGCTAAAAATCTGTGTCTGTTATGAGGGAACGCGAATTAGCATGGATGCTTTTCCCTTCCGGAATCAGCCCCTGTTATGGGGCTTTTTTTATTTCTCGTGCACTGAATCACTTGTCCTCTTCTCATCGCTAAGATTGCCTGCCCCGCCGGACCATATATAGCTCTGAAATTCACCGTTTTCGCCACTTATTCAACCTGAAATTTCGATTAAATGCTCTCGTTTCGCTTTATTTATCCGATATCTGTGTCCAGGCTTTTTCTGCATCCACTGCAAACACAGACGAGGAAAATAATCATGTTTCATCATTCATCAAAACTTCAATTCCCGGTTCGTGTAGAAAAACCCGATCCAGAATTTGCCATGCTGCTCCAGCAGGCCATCGGCGGCGTCGAAGGTGAGATTCGTGTAGCGATGCAATACTTTTTCCAGGCGATGGGCGCGCGCGGTGATGTGCGGATTCGTGATCTGCTGATCTCGACCGCCACCGAAGAGCTTAGCCATATCGAGATGCTGGGCTACGCCGTGGCGCTTAACCTTGAAGGCGCCCCGCTCTCTTACCAGGAAGCGTCAGCGAAAGATCCGGTGGTTAATGCGATTCTGGGCGGAATGAACCCCCGCCATATCCTCTCTTCCGGTCTGGCAGCGATGCCGGTTAACGCCAACGGCGTGCCTTTTGATATGAGTCATATCTATGCGTCCGGCAACGTGGCGGCCGATATGCTGGCTAACGTCACCGCAGAAGCCACGGGCCGCGTACTGGCTACCCGCCTCTACAACATGACGGAAGACAAGGGCATGAAGGACTTCCTCTCCTTCCTGATCGCCCGTGACACTATGCATCAGCAGCAGTGGCTGGCGGTGATCGAAGAGATGGGCGGACTGAACGCATCGCTGCCGATCCCGAACAGCTTCCCGCAGGAACATGAGGCGCAGGAGCACTCTTACTACTGCCTGAATACCTCGCTGGATAAACCGCTGCCGGAAGGTCGCTGGAGCAGTGGCCCGGCTTACGATGGCCATGGTCAGTTCAGCGCGAAACAGCAGCCAGATATGCTGGGCGATGAGCCGCTGCTCGGCAATGCCCGTCCCGGTTCTGGTGCGCAGTCTGAGCAGATTGACGGCATTACGTCACCGAAGCCTTAACTGGCACAGGCGAGCCGGTCCGGGCCACACCGCGCGGTGTGAGCCAGACCGGCTGTTTTACGCTAACGGATTTTTATGGAGGAATATTCATGTCATCGACTCAACGCCCGCAACCCCCTTTTGCCGAACAGCAACAAACGCCGCCGGGTAAAACTGCCGCTATGCAGCCTCAGCCCGATCACGGCGAGCAGAGTTATCAGGGCTCCGGCCGCCTGGCGGGGAAAAAAGCCATTATTACCGGTGGCGATTCCGGCATTGGCCGGGCTGTTGCCATTGCCTTTGCCCGGGAAGGGGCCGATGTCCTGATCTCTTATCTTGATGAACATGAGGATGCGCAGGATACCGCCCGACTGGTTGAAGAAGCGGGACAGAAAGCGGTTCTGGTGCCTGGCGATATTACCGAGGCGTCACACTGCAACGCCCTGGTCGATAAAGCTGTCGAAGCCTTTGGTGAGATTAATATTCTGGTGAACAACGCGGCGTATCAGATGACGCGCGAATCGCTGGATGAGATCAGCGACGAAGAGTTTGACCGGACCATGAAGACCAACCTTTACGCGATGTTTTACATCACTAAAGCGGCAACACGGCATATGCCTGCTGGTGGATCGATCATTAATACGGCCTCGATCAATGCTGACCAGCCGAAACCGAAGCTGCTCGCCTACTCCGCCACCAAAGCCGCCATCGTTAATTTCTCTGGCGGCCTGGCAGCCTTACTGGCTGAAAAAGGTATCCGTGCCAATGCGGTCGCGCCCGGCCCTATCTGGACGCCACTGATCCCGTCGACCATGCCGGTTGAACAGGTGAAGAACTTTGGCAGCGAAGTGCCGCTGCAGCGTGCCGGTCAGCCTGCTGAACTGGCGCCAACCTATGTGATGCTGGCCAGTGACGAAGCCAGCTACATTTCAGGTGCGACCATCGCCGTGACGGGCGGTGTGGCCATTATTTAACGTTCGCCGATTCCCTGGTCTCTTCGGCCAGGGGATGAGTGATCAGCTTCTGCGTTATCCCCCACTGGTAGAGTTGTTCCCGCGCCAGATTCTTCATTTTCACTTCGCACATGATATCGAAATCCTGAAACGACAGTGCCCATGCATTCAGCGTCGGGTTAAAGAAGTAGTCAGAGTGCGCCCGCAGCTTGCTTTTGCTCACGCCCAGCTGCTGCTGATCGGGCCAGCCCTCCTGCGGAATCATCCCCTCCTGCGAAATCGAATAGTGCAGCACCGGCCGCACGCCGCGCCAGGATTCGATCACTCTGGCAACACGCGCGTCATCCGGCTGAATAAACTCACTCTCTTTTACCCAGTGATGGTGAATATCCAGCACCACCGGACAGAGCGGTGCTGCCTGCAGTACGTCATCCAGCGAGCAGGAGATCTCATCATTCTCCACCGTCAGCATCCGCCGCGCTTCCGGGCTGAGCTGATTAAATGACCGTTTAAAGCCGTCGAATCCCGCCTTGCCGTTCATATGAATGTTGATTTTAAAATCCTGGAAGGTCTTGCCATATCCCATCAGACAGGCGCAGAGCGTGTGATACTCCACATCCTCCAGCGCACGCACCACCACATCGGGATTATCGGAGGCGAGCACGGTATATTGTCCGGGATGGAATGAGAGCCGGATGTGATGCGCCCGCGCCAGCTCGCCACAGCGGGCAAAGAGCGGATAGAGTTCGGGCAGAAATTCGGTGAACGGTGGCGTGGCCTCGGGGACCGTATAGAGCGGTAACAGATCGCTGCCGATGCGCATCATCCTGAGTGGCTCAGGTAAGGTGGCCAGATGCTCAAGCGTCAGGTAGAGATTGTTGAGGTTAGTGACGGTAATCTCATAGATCAGCTGATGACGTTCATCGTGCGATAAACTCAGAAACCGTTTACGGGTGGTGGCGCGAAACGGGAAAAACTGTTTGCCATCGCTGTTGAGATACTTACATGCAAAGCCTAATTTCATGTCTGCTCCTGATTTATGCTTATCAGAAGTGTAACAGGCCCCTGGCGACCAGCCAGTCGCGGGCCGCAGACTCAGGCTGAATAATCACAGGGAGACTCACTATGCAGGGCCATGAGATCCAGCGCATCGCCATTGAAGCGGCTGAGCGGCTGCCCGCCGCTGAATGCAGCTATCCATTCGGGCCGGAACATCAGGTCTATAAAGTGTGTGGAAAAGTGTTTTTACTACTGACCGAACTGCGGGGTGTGCCGATTATCACCCTGAAATGCGAGCCGCAGCAGGCGGAGCTGCACCGGGTGATCTATCCCTCGATCACCGCCGGTTATCATATGAATAAACGTCACTGGATCACGGCCTATCCCGGTGATGACCTCTCGCCTGGCTTGATTCAGCAGTTGGTTGAGGATTCGTATCAGCGTGTGGTTAAGGGTATACCCGCCTCGCGCCGCCCGGCCTGGGTGGGATAAAACCCGTGGAGGGGGTGCGTGTGCACCGGAAAGAAAGTTTGCTTGATAGCAGGCAAGATAAATAGCAGGGCCAGCATTGTTCTGGCACCTGCCGTCATCTCTCAATCAAAGAGAGATCTGGGGATTTTCAACGCCACAGGCACGGGCATAGCGGGCGAGTGTTTCAACTGTGGCTTTATCTGCGCGACGCTCGGTGCGTGACACTGCCGACGGGCTGACACCGAGCGCCTCCGCGACCTGAGCGCTGGTCATTCCGGCGCTTTCCCGCCATTTGGCTAACTGCTCGCGCAGGTGCTCTGCCCGAACTTCTGCCTCGTAATGTTCGCGAACAGCCGGATCAGATAAAATTTCTTTGCGGGCCGTCTTCCACGCAACTGATTTCTTACTCATCGTTTAACATCTCCTCTAAACGGTGCGCCGCTGCCGTCATGACTGCTGCTGGCGTTTTCTTTGTCTCTTTCACAAAAGCTTTCAGGATAAAAATACGTCTGCCTTTCTGGTAAACATACACCGCTCGCCCAATCTCATTGGCCTTTGCCCTGAGCTCAAAAAAACCCGACCCTAACGGTTTGGTATCCGGCTCTCTCAAATCAGTTCCACGGGCAGCCAGTTTATCTATTTGCCGGGCCAGCTTAGCCCGGAGCATCTCTGGCATTGCCTTAATTTCAGTGAGCGCGTCCTTGTGTATCGTTATCTCAAACATAGATCCTCCGTTGGAGTTAAGTTAACTCATGAGTTAACTTAACTCAAGGATCTATATTTCCTCAGACGGGGGAAATGAATCCAGTCGCTATCCTTGCGTAAGAGCCCTGAACAGCGTGGCATCTAACACCGGCCCCGCACTCAGTGATGCAGCATCTCCTCCACGACCTGTGAGTTCATCATCTGGTAAGGATAATAGGTCGGCCAGTTATCCATCTCCGCCAGCAGGGCTTGCTGAGAATCGTTGCCCATAAAGATATGGAAATGGGCAGATTTACGCGGCCCGATGGTGTGATCGCTGAACTGCACATATTTCGGCGCTTTGCTGCCCGCGTCCTGGCATTCAAACAGGTAGCGCACCCCTTTTTTACCTGAGGTATAGGTCAGGATTTTGTGGCCCGCATACCGGTAGTGGCAGGCGCTGACCTGATCGCCGATGTGGAACTCCATCACGCCATTTTCAATACCGATGGTATCGACGTCGGTGGCGTAGCCTTTGCGGTAATACGCTTTATACTCCTCTGCCGTTTTGCTGTGATCCTGCTGCGCTTTCTTCTGCCAGACCGGGTCCAGTTCGCCGCTTTGCAGCAGCGGATAAACCGACTGCCACAGGCCATCCCAGTCAGCGAGCGGACGATCTTTCACATCGCTGTCAGCAAAAACCCCTTCTGCCGCTTTCTGCTCCAGGGCTGACAGCGGTTTTCCATGTGCATGCGTGCCGTGTGCCAGCGACGGCTGGCTGACTAACAGTGCGCCCAGTAGCCCAATCCATTTACCTGCATGATTCATCAAAGTCTGATACCCCGGTCAACGTTACAAAATGAAATGTTATGATATAACATTTCTAATCTCAACCAAAAGCAGCAAACGCCAGCATTAATTTTATTAATCGTTTAACGCCCTGCATGAGGCCATGACCGCCTCCTGCGGCGGCAGATTCTGCATCCTCTGAAAGCACATTATCCATATAGCAGGCGCGGGCTGATACGACGTTAAGCCAGACGGCACAAGGCATTAATAAGCGAAACGGTAATCTGCATTAAGAGATAAGTGCGCATTTCAGGCGGACAAAAAAGGCACAGTCGTCGCAGTTAAATGCCCGGTTTAACCTCAGTATTGTTCAGGTTGTTCTATATTTAGTGTCGTCGAAAGTAAAATAACCGCTGGAGCATGGATTAATGTCGAAAGAAACAGAGAAGAAACCCCTGAGCGAGCGCGCCCCCACCACCGGTCCGGAATCCTCAGAGCCGGGCCTGGGTTCACTGGCACCGAAGGATGGTTCGCATCAGCCCCCAGCCGAACCGACCCCGCCAGGTAAGCAACCCACCGCCCCCGGCAGCCTGAAAGCGCCTCAGACGCACAACGCCAAACTTGACCAGCTTGAAGCCAGCCGCAAAAACGGCACCGACCGCGCCCTCACCACCAACCAGGGCACACGCATCGCCAACGATCAAAACTCACTGCGTGCCGGTTCGCGCGGTCCGACGCTGCTGGAAGACTTTATTATGCGTGAGAAAATCACGCACTTTGACCATGAGCGTATCCCGGAACGTATCGTTCACGCCCGTGGCTCTGCCGCACACGGCTATTTTCAGCCTTACCGCTCCCTGAAAGATCTGACCAAAGCGCAGTTCCTCAGCGATCCCGAGCAGACTACGCCGGTTTTCGTGCGTTTCTCCACGGTTCAGGGCGGTGCCGGATCGGCTGATACCGTGCGTGACATTCGCGGTTTCGCCGCCAAGTTCTACACCGAAGAGGGTGTCTTTGACCTGGTGGGCAACAACACGCCGGTGTTCTTTATTCAGGATGCGCATAAATTCCCTGACTTTGTGCATGCCGTTAAGCCGGAACCGCATAACGAAATCCCGCAGGGCCAGAGCGCCCATGACACCTTCTGGGATTACGTCTCTCTGCAGCCGGAAACCATGCACAACGTTATCTGGGCGATGTCTGACCGGGGTATTCCGCGCAGCTATCGCACCATGGAAGGCTTTGGTATTCACACCTTCCGCCTGATTAACGCAGAAGGTAAAGCGACCTTTGTCCGTTTCCACTGGAAGCCGGTGGCCGGTAAAGCGTCTCTGCTGTGGGACGAGTCACAGAAACTGACCGGTCGCGATCCCGATTTCCATCGCCGCGATCTGTGGGAAGCCATTGAAGCGGGTGATTTCCCGGAATATGAACTGGGCCTGCAGCTGATCCCGGAAGAGGATGAGTTCAAATTTGACTTCGATATTCTGGATGCCACCAAGCTGATCCCGGAAGCGCTGGTGCCGGTTGAGATTGTCGGCAAGATGGTACTTAACCGTAACCCGGACAACTTCTTTGCTGAAACCGAGCAGGTCGCGTTCCACCCAGGCCATATCGTGCCGGGCCTCGATTTCTCCAACGATCCGCTGCTGCAGGGTCGTCTGTTCTCCTATACCGATACGCAAATCAGTCGTCTGGGCGGACCGAACTTCCATGAGATCCCGATCAACCGTCCGACCTGCCCGTACCATAACTTCCAGCGTCAGGGCATGCATCGTCAGGATATCGACACCAATCCGGCGAACTACGAGCCGAACTCGATCAACGATAACTGGCCGCGTGAAACTCCACCTGCTGCAGAAGGTGGCGGCTTCGAGAGCTATCAGGAGCGGATTGAGGGCCATAAAGTGCGCGAGCGCAGCCCCTCATTTGGTGAGTATTATGCGCAGCCGCGCCTGTTCTGGCTGAGCCAGACTGAAGTCGAGCAGCAGCACATCATTGGTGCCTACTCGTTTGAACTGAGTAAAGTGGCGCGTGCTTATATCCGTGAGCGTGTGGTGGATCATCTGGCACGCATTGATACGAAACTGGCGCAGGGCGTGGCGGATAACCTGGGACTCGCTCTGACGGATGAGCAGCTCAACATTCAGCCGCCTGCGCCGGTGAATGGCCTGACCAAAGATGACAGCCTGAGCCTCTACGCCATTCCGGATGGCGAGATTAAAGGTCGTCAGGTCGCACTGCTGCTCAGCGATGGTGTGAAGGCGGCTGATGTGCTGGCGATTTTGCAGGCGCTGAAAGCAGTGGGTGTTCACGCCAAACTGCTGGCTCCGCATATGGGCCAGGTGCGCGCCGATGACGGTTCAGTGCTGCCGGTCGATGCGACGTTCGCCGGTCTGCCCTCTCTGACCTTTGATGCGGTGATGGTGCCGGATGGCAATATCGATGCCCTGCTGCTGAGCGGCGATGCCCGTTACTTCCTGCTGGAAGCCTACAAGCACCTCAAGGTGATTGGTCTGGTGGGCGAAGCGCGCCGCTTTAAAGCGCAGTTCGGTCTGGAAGATGCGGATCAGGAAGAAGGGATTGTGCAGGGCGACTCGGCGGAGAGCGCGCTGATGTCTGAGTTCACTCAGGCGATGAAAGCGCACCGCGTCTGGTCGCGCAGCCAGAAGGCACAGTCCGTCCCGGCCTGATGTCAGCGGCACGATGCCGCATGCCGCGTCACAAAATAAAAAACCGCCCTTGGGGCGGTTTTTTTTATCAGAAGGTCTGCCAGTTATCGTTGTCCGCCAGGCGGGCAGGCTGAAGTTTTGGCACGGCAAGGGCTTTCGCCACCGGCGCAGCAGAGAACGCCACCTGCAGAGTGCCGGTTTTGAATACCGATACCGTTTTACGCAGGTAGCTCGCCTGCTCTTCCAGTGAGGCGGCGGCAGTCGCGGACTCCTCCACCAGCGCGGCGTTCTGCTGCGTCACACCATCCATTTCCGAGACCGCTTTGCAGACCTGCTCAATGCCACGGGTCTGTTCAGTCGAGGAGGCCGCGATCTCTTCGATTAGCTGCGTGACACGGCTCACCGACGTCACGATGCTCTCCATCGCGACACCCGCCTGAGAAGCATGACCGGCACCGGTTTTAATTCGCTCAGCTGAGCGGTCAATCAGTCCCCGGATCTCCTGGGCAGCGCTGGCGCTGCGTCCGGCCAGCGAGCGCACTTCACCCGCTACCACTGCAAATCCACGACCCTGTTCACCGGCACGCGCGGCTTCAACAGCGGCGTTCAGCGCCAGAATATTGGTCTGGAAGGCGATACTGTCGATAATGGCGATGATACCGGCGATCTGATTCGAGCTTTCGCTGATCTGATCCATGTTGGCGATGACCCGGGCGACAGTCTCACCACCCTGCAGGGCCGTGGCTGAAGCCTCTTTCGCTACCGTGGTCGCCTGTTGCGCATTATCTGCGTTGAGTTTCACCGTTGAGGTGAGCTGCTCCATACTGGCTGCGGTCTGTTCCAGCGCGGCAGCCTGCTGTTCGGTACGGGAAGAGAGATCGGTGCTGCCCGCAGAGATTTCCGCTGCACCGGTAAAGATAGAGCGGGTGGCGTCATCGACCGAGGTAATGGTCACCACCAGCGCATCGCGCATCTGTTGCAGTTCCTGAATCAGCAGGCCCATCTCATTGCGGCCTTCATGCTGAATATCGGAGGTCAGATCACCGCCTGAAATGGCGCGCATATGGCCGGTCAGCCTGCCCAGTGGGCCAATCAGCAATTTCTGCAGACCAATCCAGACCGCGACCCCAATCACGCCGGTGATCAGGCCAATAGTCAGCAGCGCCCAGAGCGCATCCGTCAGGCTACGCTGGTTATGCTCCGAGGACGCTTTCATCAGCTGGATGTTCACTGCACGCCAGGCCTCATAGGCACTGTCGAGCTGGTCCTGCGCCGCCTGTGCTTCAAGGTTGCCGTAGCCCGCGTAGTTGCCCTGCTTCAGAAAGGTAATGGAGGCCAGCATGGTGTCACGCATCTGCTGGTAGGCGGTCTGCACCTGCGTCGCCTGGGCTTCACCCTGGCCCTCTTTGCGCGGCAGCGCCTGCCAGGCTTTGAAGTCCGCATCGGCAGCAGCAGCAGACTTTCCAGCCTGCTCCAGCAGCGCAGCCATAGCTGCCAGTGATTTTGGATCCTGCTGATTTTTCAGGAAACGGATTGCCACACGGTTGATGGTGACGCGGGTTTTGATCAGGGTTTTTACCGCGTCACTCAGGTGCTGCTGCTGCAGCGTAAGCTGCTCTGCCGCCACGAAGTTTTTATCGGCTTTTGAGACGCCGTTGTAGAACAGAAATCCGGTCAGGGTCAGTAACGCCACAAAGACCACCAGAACAGCAGCGATACCGTGAGTGATTTTAAGATTTTTAAGCATGTCCGCAGGCTCATATCAGAGGAGATAAAGCTGTTATCGGCCAGCGCGGCGTTTATCTGAGTGTTGCACCAGATAAGGTAACAATCCGCAGGATGGAGGTGCTGCCAGCGCGCCGTTACGCAAAAAAAGCGGTGCGGCTCAGCCTGAACGCATTCGGCGCTTAACAACCGTCCCCGTGCTGTGGTTGAATTCGCCCCTTATCTTTTTTGCACGTGGTTATCATGCATTACATTCAGAGTCTGATGAGTTTTATTGAGGGAAACAGGGTACTTTCGATCAGCTTCAGCCTGTTGCTGCTGATTATGGCCGGGATGGTCACTCACCTGATCTGCAAATTTTTCATCGTCAAAGTGATCAGGAAGGTCTTTTTCAGCAGCCACAAAAAGGGCGTGCCGCTGGATAAAGATGTCCGCCTCTCTCAGAAGCTGTCAAATTTTGTGCCGGTGATTGTGGTCTACAATTTCCTGCAGTTTATGCCGGGCCTGCCTGAAAATCTGAAAGTGGCGATTCAGACCATCTGCGGCATCCTGTTTTTTGTCTATCTGTCGATCTTCTTCAACGAAGTGCTGGAGATTGTTAACAACTCCTATTCGCGCAAATCAAAACGCAAGAATCACTCGATCAAAGGCTATATCCAGATCGGCAAAATTCTGGTGCATATTATCGCCGCGATCATGATTCTGGCGATTATGTCTAACAAGTCACCGGCGATTATCATCTCCTCGCTGGGTGCGGTCGCCGCGGTGCTGATGCTGATCTTCCAGCATACGCTGCTGTCGCTGGTGGCGAATATTCAGCTCTCCTCTAACGATGTGCTGCAACTGGGCGACTGGATTGAGATGCCGGACAGAAATATCAGTGGTGAAGTGATCGATATTGCTCTGCATACCATCACCATCCGCAACTGGGACAACACCATTTCGCGCATCCCGACCAAGAACTTCCTGACCGAGACCTACACCAACTGGCAGGCGATGTTCTCCTCGGGCGCACGCCGCATCATGCGCAGCTTTTATCTTGATCAGAAGTCGATCACCTTTGTGAATCAGGAGATGCTGCAGGCGATGAGCCAGATCCGTCTCGCTGGCGAATCGATTACTGAGCTGCTGGATGGGCGTGATATCAATGCCGTGGGCGACCGCTGGTTTATGGAGAACGGTATCACCAATCTGATGGTGTTCCGTAAATACCTGACCGCCTGGCTGGCGCAGCGTGACGACATTCAAAAAGAGATGTATATCGTGGTGCGACCGCTGAAACCGTCGCCGGATGGATTGCCGGTGGAGATCTACTGCTTCACCTCCTCTATTTTCTGGGCCGATTATGAAAATACTCAGGCAGCGATCTTTGAGTATATCTACGCGATGGCCCGCCACTTTGAGCTGCAGATTTATCAGCATCCGGCAGGATCCGATTTTGCCCGTCTGGCTCAGCCGCGCCCCGACAGTCGGGATGCACAGCAGAGCGGCGGGCAGTAACCAGAATGCGCGGTGGCGATCTGCCGCCGTCGTGATTCACGTTTGCTCAGCGCATTAACTTTTACTCAGCGCATAGTTCAGCACTTTGTCATTTTTCATCTGCACGGTCAGCGTCTGCCCTTCGGTGGTGTTCAGGGTGCGCGCCTCGCTGTAGTTCCACTTCAGCAACCGCTGCCCGTCCGGGTAAGGCGTTTCACTGTCAGGCTGACCAAACAGCGCGATCAGCTGGGCTTTGGTCGTCTGACCGGCATGAATTTGCTGCAGATTACTGCTGTCCAGCCTGTGTCCGACCCGGTTAGAACAGGCGGAGACCAGCAGCAACAACGCGGCTAACAGAACTCTTTTCCTCACGTAACATCCTTCTGAAGTGTTCAGCGCCGCAGGTCATCCGGAGCGACCTGCGCCATCGCGCATAAGCTTATAGCGAATCGGCGCCATCCGGCAGGCTTTTCTGCGCCTGGATCCTGCTTTCGCCCCGTCGGATGCAGATTCACAGCAATTAACGCAAATTAATGCCTCGCCACCCCCCGCCGCCCTGCGATTGCAACATCTTAGTCTATGATTACTCTCTGTATGCCGCGTGGAAGCGGTCTCACGACCCGTTTTCCGCCACACCACGCTGAATACCAGTCCGGCTTTCTGACTGAAGAGACGCGCCAGCCCACCTGGCCTCCTGGTCTCGCTGATAGCTTTAAGATTTTTTGACGCTTGCGTCATCGACATCCTTTTCGTGCGGTGGCCACCATCGCGCATTTCCAGGCTAAATGAGGCAACTGAATGGAATCCAAATCTTTTTTTAAAAGTTGGGGCGCTGAACGGGTTGCCAGCGACGAGGTGCGTTTCCGCCTCTGGGCAACCGGTCAGCAACGCGTGACGCTGCGGCTCTCCGGTAAAGACATTGAGATGACGCCGCAGGCTGACGGCTGGTTTGAAACTCAGGTCGCCGGTGTGGCAGCCAATGCCGAATATGATTATGTGCTTGCCGATGGTACAGCGGTGCCCGATCCCGCCGCCCGCGCTCAGAAAGCAGAGGTCAATGGTCCGTCGCTGGTGATCGATCCTGACGCTTATCAGTGGCAGAACACGAGCTGGAAGGGTCGTCCATGGCAGGAGTCGGTGGTGTATGAACTGCACATCGGCACTTTTACGACTGAGGGCACCTTCCGGGCGGCAATTGAGAAGCTGCCAATGCTGGCTGAAACCGGCATTACCATGATTGAAGTGCTGCCAGTGTCGCAGTTCGGCGGTCATCGCGGCTGGGGCTACGATGGCGTGCTGCTCTATGCACCGCATGCTGCCTACGGTACACCCGATGATTTCAAAGCCTTTATTGACGCAGCACACGGCCACGGTCTGTCGGTAGTGCTGGATATCGTGCTGAACCACTTCGGCCCGGAGGGCAACTATCTGCCGCTGCTCTCACCAGACTTCTTCCACAAAGAGCGCCAGACGCCGTGGGGTGCCGGTATCGCCTATGACGTTGATGCGGTGCGCCGCTATATCGTGGAGGCGCCGCTCTACTGGCTGCAGGAGTTTAATCTGGATGGCCTGCGCTTTGACGCCATCGATCAGATTGACGATCCCAGCGACAAGCATGTGCTGATTGAAATAGCTGAGCGCATCCGCGCCACGATTACCGGCCGCCCTGTCCATCTGACTACCGAAGATTGCCGTAACGTCACCTTCCTGCATCCGCGTGACGAAAACGGGGATGCTCCGCTGTTTACCGGCGAATGGAACGATGACTTTCACAACGCCGTGCATGTGCTGGCAACCGGTGAAAGCCACGCCTATTACCAGGATTTCGCCGACCAGCCGGAACAGCGGGTAGCACGGGCGCTGGCAGAAGGCTTTGTCTATCAGGGCGAAGTCTCGCCGCAGTCGGGCGAGCCACGCGGCGTGAAAAGCAGCAGCCAGCCGCCGGTCGCCTTTGTCGACTTTATTCAGAACCATGATCAGACGGGTAACCGTGCGCAGGGCGAACGGCTCATCAGCCTGGCCGGCGCAGAGCGCACCCAGGTGCTGCTGGCGATGTTACTGGTCTCGCCTCATATTCCGCTGCTGTTTATGGGTGAAGAGTATGGCGAAACCCGGCCGTTCCTGTTCTTCACCGATTTCCACGGCGATCTGGCCAAAGCGGTGCGTGAAGGTCGCGCCAGAGAGTTTGAAGGCCATGCCGGTCACGGCGAAACTGTGCCGGATCCCAACGATGTCACCACCTTTGAACAGTCGAAGCTTAACTGGCAGCGAACAGAAACGCCGGAAGGTCAGCAGTGGCTGGTGCTGACGCGTCAACTGCTGGCCCTGCGTCAGCAACATATCGTGCCGCTGCTGCAGACCGCCGGTGGCGATGCCGGTCAGGTGGTGAAAACGGCGGAAGGTTTCCTCGCGGTGCGCTGGGACTTCCCGCAGGGCACGCTGTCACTGGCGCTGAACGTTGGTAACAGCACACAGCCGATCCCCGATCTGCCCGGCGAAACGCTGTTTGCCTGGCCGCAGGCCGCCAGCGAACTGATTCCCAACGCTATCGTGGTGCGCCTGGCTAAGAGAGAAGCAGAATGAATATTCCAACCGCAACGTACCGCATCCAGTTCCGCAATGGCATGACGTTTGACCGTGCGGCGGCGCTGGTGCCCTACCTGAAACAGCTGGGTATCAGCCATCTTTACGCGTCGCCGATCTTCAGCGCTACCGCTGAATCGACCCACGGCTACGACGTGACCGATGTTAACCAGATCGAGCCGTCGATTGGCGGCCGTGAAGGATTTGATCGCATGGCTGCCGCGCTGAAAGCGGCCGGGCTGGGGCTGATCCTCGACATCGTGCCTAACCATATGGCCGCCTCGCTGGAGAACCCGTGGTGGCGCGACGTCATTGAGCATGGCGAACAGAGCCGCTATGCGCATTACTTCGATATCGACTGGTCACGCCGCCTGACGCTGCCGTTCCTCGGTGACACCTTTGAGGCGGTGCTGGCCAACGGCGAAATCAACGTGAAGCGCGATCCGCAGACCGGCAAACCGGCGCTGGCCTACTTCGACAATTTCTATCCGCTGGCACCTGATACCTGGCAGGATCGGGAAGAAGCGGTGCTCGCCTTGCGCGACGCGGCAGAGATTGCTGAACTGCATGACCAGCAGCCGTGGCGGCTGATGTCATGGCGCGATGCGCCCAACGATCTCTCCTACCGTCGCTTCTTTGAAGTCACCGGTCTGGTAGGCGTGCGCGTGGAAGACAAAACGGTTTTTGATGCCGCACATCAGCTGATCCTGGAACTGGTTCACAGCGGTGCGGTGCAGGGATTGCGCGTCGACCACGTGGATGGCCTGGCCGATCCGCACGGCTATCTGGAACAGTTACGCCAGGCGGCCGGTCCCGACTGCTATCTCACCGTGGAGAAAATCCTGGGTGACAATGAACAGCTGCCCGATGCATGGCCGGTTTCCGGCACCACCGGATATGAATTTATGGCCGCGCTCGCCAATCTGCTGGTCGACAGCGATCAGCTGAGCGGACTGCGCAAAGCGTATCAGGCCGTCATCGGTAAAACCGTTGATATGAAAGCGGAGCTGCGCGCCGCCAAACTGCTGATGGCAAACCGCAATTTTGCCGGTGAATTTAACCGGTTACTGCAGCTGGCACTGAAGATTGCCGACGCAGGAGGTACGCCACAGCCGGAAGCGGAACTGAAGAATGCGCTGCGTGAACTGCTGGTGGCGTTCCCGGTCTATCGCACCTACGGTACGCCGCAGGGCCTGACCCCAGCCGACACCGCGCTGTTGCAACAGGTGGTCAGCGAGGTGAAAGCCAGCGCCCATGCGCCCGACAGTCAGGCGCTTGATTTCCTGACCCATATTCTGCGCGCAGAGGTTGCCGACTCCGCTCGCGACGATGCCACGCAATTCCGCACCCGCTTCCAGCAGCTGACCGGACCGCTGATGGCGAAATCGGTGGAAGATACCCTCTTCTTCCGTCAGCACATGGCGCTGGCGCTGAATGAAGTCGGCGCTGAACCGCTGGCGCGCCACTTCTCACTGGATCAGTTTCACGCTGAAATGCAGACGCGACGCGAACATCAGCCCGATGCGCTGTCGGGCACCTCCACACACGACACCAAGCGCGGTGAAGATGCGCGTGCGCGACTCTATACCCTTACCGAAGCGCCGCAACGCTGGGCGGATTGCGTCAACCGCTGGCGGGAGATGAACCACGATCAGGTCGTGCGCCTGAAAGATGGTCCGGCACCCGAACCGGCCGTGGAGTGGATGCTGTATGAAGCGCTGGCGGGCGTCTGGCCAACTACCCTGCAGCCGCAGGATGCGGAAGGTCTGGCGGCGCTGGAAGCGCGCTTTGTGGTCTATGTGGAAAAAGCGCTGCGTGAAGCCAAGCTGCGTACCGACTGGGCCGACAACAACGACGCCTATGAGGAGGCAGTGCTGGACTATGCCCGTCACCTGCTTGCGCCCGCCAACAGCACCTTCCTCAATGACTTCTGCCAGTCGCTGCAACCCTTTATGCGTGCCGGTCTGGTTAACAGTCTGACCCAGACTGTGGTGAAGCTTACGGCGCCTGGCGTACCCGATATTTATCAGGGTAGCGAGGCACTGGACTTCAGCCTGGTCGATCCCGATAACCGCCGCGAACCCGATTTCGACGCGCTGGCGGCGATGCTTAACGCGCCACAGCACGACGGCAGTGAGGCGCACTGGCTGCGCGGTCAGGTCAATCAGCAGGCGATTGTGAAGCTGCTGACGCTGCGTCAGCAGCAGCCTGCCCTGTTCCGCCACGGTGACTATCTGGCACTGTCGGCAGAGGGCGAGCAGCAGAATAATGTGCTGGCCTTTGCCCGCACCGGACAGGATCAGGCGGTGATAGTGGTTGTGTCACGCCGGGTCTTTAACCAGCTGCCGGAGAATCTCGACCAGCCGCCCGCTGCACGCTGGGCTGACACGGTCATTGCGCTGCCCACCGCACTGGGCCAGCGTCGCTACCAGGATGTGCTGACCGGTAAAACGGTGGCTGCGGGCGACCAGTTGCCGCTTACCGGGCTGGCATCGCAGTGGTGTGCCGTGCTGGTGGCGCAGTGAATTCCGGAAAGAACTTTTTTTATTACGCGTCAATCTGTTCATTGAATAACGAGGCATAAATGTCAAACAGTCAGCGTTTTGAAATTACGGCGGGATACAGCCATTTACTGGGGGCCAACTTTGATGGTCAGGGTGTGAACTTCGCCCTGTTCAGCGCCCACGCCGAGCGGGTTGAACTCTGTCTGTACGATCCCAGCGGTAAAACGGAAATTGCCCGTCTGGAGCTGCCGGAATATACCCATGAAGTATGGCACGGCTATATTCCGGGCCTGCAGCCCGGCGCGCTCTATGGCTATCGCGTTTATGGCCCTTATGACCCGGAAAATGGTCATCGCTTTAACCCGAACAAGCTTCTGCTCGATCCCTACGCCCGTGAACTGGCGGGTGACATAGCGTGGAACGAGGCGCACTTCGCTTACGATCTCTATCATGACGATAAAGATCTGACCTTCGACAGCCGCGACAGCGCGCCGTTTACGCCAAAGTGCCGGGTTATCGATCCCAACGAATTCGACTGGCAGGATAAAAACCGTCCGAATGTGCCGTGGCCGAAAACCGTCATCTATGAAACTCACGTTAAGGGCTTCACGCAGCTCAACACCGCCCTGCCACCTGAAATGCGCGGCACCTTTGACGGCATGAGCCACAAATCGACCGTCGACTACATCAAAAGCCTGGGCATTACCTCGGTCGAGCTGCTGCCGGTACACTGGTTCCCGGATGACCAGCACCTGCTGGATAAAGGGCTGAAAAACTTCTGGGGATATAACACGCTGAACTTCTTTGCACCCGCCACCCGCTACTTTGGGCCGCGCGGCATTCAGGGCTTCCGTGACATGGTGCGAGCCTTCCATGATGCCGGTATTGAGGTGATCCTCGACGTGGTCTACAACCACACCGCCGAGGGGAATGAACTGGGGCCAACGCTGTCGTTTAAAGGCATCGATAACTTCTCCTATTATCGTACATTGCCAGATCAGCATCGCTATTACATCAACGACACCGGTACCGGTAACACCGTCAATACCTCGCATCCGCGTGTGCTGCAGATGGTGCTCGATTCGCTGCGTTACTGGTCAGAATCAATGCATATCGACGGCTTCCGTTTCGACCTGGGTACGATTCTCGGTCGCGAGCCTGATGGTTTTGACCCGCGCGGCGGCTTCTTCGATGCCATCATGCAGGACCCTGTCCTGTCGCAGAAAAAGCTGATTGGTGAACCCTGGGATATCGGTCCGGGCGGCTATCAGGTGGGGAGCTTCCCGCCAGGCTGGGCAGAATGGAACGATCAGTATCGTGATACGGTGCGTGACTACTGGAAAGGCAACAACGTCTCCACAGACTTTGCTGCCCGCCTGCTGGGTTCCGGCGATCTCTACGATCAGCACGGTCGTCGTCCATGGGCCAGCGTCAACTTTATCACCGCGCACGATGGCTTCACCCTCAACGATCTGGTGTCGTACAACGACAAACATAACGCGGAGAATGGCGAAGACAACAACGACGGCCACAACGACAACCGCTCGTACAACTACGGGGTTGAAGGCCCGACCGATGATGAAGGCATCAACGCGGTGCGCGAGCGTCAGAAGCGCAATTTTCTCGCCACGCTGATCTTCTCACACGGTACGCCAATGCTGCTGGCGGGCGACGAGTTTGGCCGCAGCCAGATGGGCAACAACAATGGCTACTGCCAGGATAGCGAAATCTCCTGGGTACACTGGGATAACCTGCCGGAATCTGCCGAGGCGCTGCGCGAGTTCACCCGCCAGATCCTGACGTTACGTGCTCAGCAGCCGTTACTGCGCCGTGAAAACTGGCGTGATGGCATGGATATCAAATGGTTTAACGCCGGTGGCGGCTTCCAGCAGGCTGAGCAGTGGGATGAAGGCTCAACGCTGGGCGTCTATATCGGCCGACCGGACCTCCAGACCGAGGAAGGCATCTGGCACGACGTCCTGATGCTGTTCAATCCGTTTGAAGGCAATGTACCGTTCCAGATCCCGCAGTTTGGTGAAGGCGGCTGGGTGCTGGAACTGACCACCAGCGACACCGCGAAGCGCGGTCTGGTGATTACCAAAGAGAAGGATTTCGAACTGGAAGGACGCAGCTTCGCCCTGTTCAGACGTCCATAGCCGCTGACCCGGTTAAATAGCCGTCATCTGGCGCAGCGCATTTCGCGCTGCGCTTGTGTTTCTGGCGATCGCTGCCAGGCTTAACCGGTTGTTAACAGTGAGAATTGATGCTGAAAAGGAGGCATAATGTCCAGATTTACGCAGAAAGTTGTGGTTGTGACAGGTGCCGGATCCGGCATTGGCGAAGCCAGCGCAAAACGCTTCGCTGAAGAGGGTGCATCAGTGGTGCTGGTGGGCCGTACCGCGCAGAAACTGGAAGAGACGCTGGCCGACATGACGCCAGGCGATCATCTGGTGGCTGCCTGCGACGTCTCAGAAGCCGCACAGGTTAAACAGCTGTCAGAAACCGTGCTGAAGAAGTATGGCCGTGTT
Organism: Pantoea pleuroti; assembly: GCF_014156615.1. Classification (NCBI taxonomy): domain Bacteria; kingdom Pseudomonadati; phylum Pseudomonadota; class Gammaproteobacteria; order Enterobacterales; family Erwiniaceae; genus Pantoea; species Pantoea pleuroti. The sequence goes on from NZ_SBFD01000001.1 coordinate 617,758, forward strand.
GACGTGCTGGTAAATAATGCCGGCGTCATCGTGCAGGGCCGCATCCATGAAGTCGACCTCGACGCATGGAAAACCCTGATGAAAACTGACCTTGATGGGGTCTTCCACGGTGTACACTATTTCATGCCTGCCCTGTTAAAGAGCAAAGGCAACGTGGTTAACATCTCTTCCGTTTCCGGCTTAGGCGGCGACTGGGGCATGAGCATCTACAACGCGGCTAAAGGGGCGATTACCAACTTCACCCGTGCGCTGGCGATGGACTACGGCGCAGATGGCGTTCGGGTCAATGCAATCTGTCCCGGCTTTACCTTTACCGATCTGACCGAAGATGCCAAACAGGATCAGGCGCTGCTGGAGCGCTTTTACGACCGTATTCCACTGCGCCGGGCCGGTGAAGCGGATGATATCGCCCGTGCCATTCTCTTTATTGCCAGCGATGAAGCCAGTTATATTACCGGCGTTAATCTGCCGGTTGATGGCGGAATTACCGCCTCAAATGGCCAGCCTAAACAGGCTTAAATAAAGAACAGGGCAGCGTCTTTACGCTGCCTTTTTTTATTCTAACCGGCCCGCAGCATTAATTCGCTTTATTATCCTTCTGCCACAGCAGAAGAATAACCCCCTGCATACAAATTAATGTTTTGGCGTATGGCGGGTTGGCGTTGCCGCGCGTGCCGGTTTAATTGCCGTGCTGCTGCTGGTCGGGCAAATAAAGGTGCTGAGGCAGGCATTACAGAGTATGGCATTAGCGTGATGGACTTTCGCTACGGCCAGCGCCTGCTGGCGAGTATAAAGCGAACCAATAAAAACGCGTTTATCGTTCTTTGACAGATTAACGCAACCTTCTTTGTGTAAAATCCATCCACCCATGGGACGCGGGCACAGATAATAGTAGCTGGCTTTGAGCATGGTAGTCATCCTGATAGTTGCTGTATGTATCTTAAAAAACGAACCAAAATTCGTAAGAGGTTTTTTTTGTAATCTGAAGCTTTATTAAACTAACTGAGAATTATCCCTAAAACCACTCTATTGCGTAAGTCTGGCTGACTTTGAGAATATGCCCTTTTTCATTGCTTATGTCGCTTCAGGCATTCCACGCGCTGTAACGCCTTCACCCTCTCTGTCGCCCCGCTTTCATTTATACTGCTAATGCATTATTAAAAAAGCAAAAATAAAAATAACACTTTAAAAACAATAAATTATAAAACAAAACCGCGAAACAGGGGTGACACGCTACTCAGATATGATTAGTGCAGAAGCTGAAAAAGATAACCCCCACAGGGGTAATTATGAGTATTGATAAACTGAAGCTGAATAAGAGTGAAATCGGTGCACAGCGTGCCTTTAAGCGGAACGCCAGCCCCCCTGGCATCAGGGATTTATCAATACCGCCGGGCGTACTTAACAGCGATCGGCTTGAAAAAGTAAAACGATCGGTTTACTTTTAAAGTATGAAAAAGAGAAACGATATCATCCAGGCCGCCGAGCGGCTCTTCTATACCCACGGTTTCCACGCCACCAGCACCGACCAACTCTGTCGCGAAGCGGGAGTCTCTACCCGTACGCTTTATCATCACTTCGCCTCACGCGAAGCGCTGACCGCAGCGGTACTCGACGCCCGCGAGCAGCGCTTTATGGCCGATCTGCTGCCACCGCAACAGCCTGATGCGATAGCGCATCTGTTCAGGGTGCTGGGCGAGTGGACGGCGGCGAACGGAGCCCGGGGCTGCTTCTTTCTTAAAGCCTGGGGAGAGTATGCCGAGCGGAACAGCGAACTGGCCGCTCAGGCGCTGGCCTTCCGGTCCACGATGCGGGCTTATATCACCCATTGTGTGACGCATCTGCGCGGTGCTGAAGATAAGTCGCTGAGTGATGCCATCTGGATACTCTTTGAGGGTGCCATTACCACGGCGCTGATCACCGGTCCCGCCGCTGCTCAACAGGCGGCGCAGGTCGTCAGTCAGTTACTTCAGAACAGGGCTAAAGGATGAAAGCGTCCATCGCGCTGGCGCTGACCGGCTTCAGCCTGATCGCCGTGACCTATGGCATGGCGCGCTTCTCATGGGGATTGATGTTGCCCGCTATCTCAGCGGAGATCCCGTTCAACCCGCAGCAGGCGGGTATGCTGTCAGCCTGCAGCTTTGTGGCATATTGCCTCACTATTCTTACCGCAGCCGCGCTGGCGGATCGCTATGGCACCCGGCTGACGGCGCTGCTGGCCTCACTCAGTGCGACGGCGGGTCTGCTGCTGCTCGCCTGTGCCTCATCAACGCTGCTGCTGGCGGCCGGACTCTTTATTGCCGGATTGAGTGCCGGTCTGGCTTCACCTGCTCTGGCGGCGGCGGTCAGTGATCGAATTCCTGCTGCGGGTCAGCCGCGCATCAATACCCTGATCAATGCCGGCACCAGCGCGGGCATTATCCTGACGGTAGTCATCCTGAGCGTTCTGCCCGGCGGCTGGCGTGCCGCCTGTCTGCTGTTCGCTCTGCTGTCGCTGGCCTGTGTACTGCCGGTGATGCGCGTGTTATCAGGTCACGCCGCCAGTCGCCCCACCAGAGTGCGTCACTGGCACCAGCGGCTGTATCGCCGCTCCATGCATCGTCTGATGAGTATTGCGTTGATTTCGGGTCTGGTCAGTGCTGCCTGGTGGAGCTTTGGGTCAGCGCTGCTGCGACAGCATGTCGGTGTTGATGAGGAGACCGCCCGCTTACTCTGGCTGATTGCCGGAGGAGCAGGCATCGTGGGTGCGGCAACCGGCCCGGTCGCTGCCCGTATCGGGCTGAAGGGTGTATACCGGCTCTCACTGTGCGGGATGGCAGTGCCACTGCTGGTGCTGGCCTGGAGTCGGGGCGAATCCACCGGCTTAGCGATCGCGGTTGCCTGCTGTGGCGCAGGTTACGTCACGCTATCGGGCGTGCTGCTGGTGTGGGGCGCACGCGCCACTGCTGAAGATCCGGCGACCGGCGTCGGCATCCTGTTCTTTATGCTGGCGGTGGGCCAGGTAGCGGGATCGCTGCTGTTTGGTCAGCTCTACGCCTCTTTGGGAGCCAGTACGGCATTAACGCTGTTTGCGTTCAGCGCCCTGCTGCTGCTGTTTATTGCACCCGCGCAGAACAGCAGCGAGTCGGGTAAATAAGCAGGCGTAAACGAATGGGTTGGCAGAAAACAGGGAAGGTTAAATAGCGTCGATGCTATTTACCAGACAGCGCCAATATTATCGCCCGGTTAATGAGAAACTATTACGCAGGTGTTATGGCTGAAGCGATAAACTCATCGCGGCGTCCGTTCAGATCGCGCGGATATTTTTAATGCGTGGATTTATTTTCTGCTGAAGCAAATCATCTTCGGGACCCAGATAATAAGGCACAGCACACTGCTTACCATCTTTGGTAAAAATAATCTGGTTATCATGCAGGAATAACGCAGTAAAATGGCCCAGTACCACACCATTTAATTCAAAGCAGTGATTTCTTGCTGCATGCAGCCCCTGCTTACTATTCAGAAAATCAACAAATCGCATCACGCTGCGCCTCCAGTTAATAAATCAACCCCATCAGAACCGCGACGATAATAGCCTTAACGCCGGCACGGATCATCCGGCTGACGCTGTTTTCAGAATAGGCTTAATTACCATTCAGTAGTGGCACTAAACCGACGTGATTTTTTATCCGTTTCCTGCCAGGAATAATCCTGGCGAACGACGCACTCATAAAATTTCATGAGCACGAAATATTTATATTGCGCCCTCACATCGCCCGCTATACCGTTGTTTTTTCACCAGGTGCAGACTTTCGGGGCAAAACCGCATAATGGAAATTTTTGAGGCAGATGAACGCCACATCACGGCGATTCAGCAGATCTACGCCTGGCATGTCCTTAACGGCACCGGCTCATTTGAGACAGTGCCGCCCGATGCGGCAGAGATTGGCGAGCGGATGCGGAAGATTCAGCAGGCGGGCCTGCCGTGGTTTATCGCCGTCAGCGACGGAGAAGTACGTGGGTTCTGCTATCTGACACCTTATCGTCCGCGCCATGCCTACCGGCATACGCTGGAAGACTCAATTTATATCGATCCCGGATTTCAGAAGCGCGGAGCCGGTTCGCGCCTGTTAAACCATGCAATCCGCTGGGCTGAGCAGGCAGGGTTCCGCCAGCTGATCGCCAACGTCGGCGACAGCGAGAACCAGGGCTCGATTGCCGTACATCGCGCCGCAGGCTTTGAAATGACAGGTATCCTGCGCTCGGTGGGTTTCAAACAGGGTCGCTGGCTGGATACCGTTTTTATGCAGCGCTCTCTGGGAACGGGCGATACCACGCTGCCGGTTGACTAAAACAGAGTCAGAGTGAGAAAGACGTACTGGCCCTCGTTTTCCCCGGAAGAAGCTTCTGGTAAGGTGCCATAACAAAAAATAAAAAATTCCGGAAATCTTTATGTTGTCGACAATCATCTATCGCAGCCACATTACCGAACATGTGCCGCTTGAGATCCTGAATGGTTTGGCGCTGAAAGCGAATAAAATCAATAAATCCTCCAGCATCACCGGAATTTTATTATTCAATGGCACGCATTTTTTCCAGCTGCTGGAAGGCCCCGAGGCGGCGGTCAATGCAGTCTACAGCCGGATTTGCCAGGATCCTCGCCACCATAATCTGGTTGAACTGCTGCGCGATTACGCCCCGGCACGCCGTTTTGGCCACGTCGGTATGGAGCTGTTCGATCTGCGACTGCATGATAAAGAGACGGTACTGGAGGCGGTGCTGGCAAAGTGCACCACAAAGTATCAGATGACCTATGCCGATCGCGCACTGCAGTTCCTGCGCACCTTTGTCGAAGCGCGGGAAAAAGAGAACTATTTTGAGATCCCTGCTGCCAGCGGCTGGACGTTTATCCGTGACGAGTCAGAACAGCGTGAAGGCAACGCATCGCTGGTGGCAGCGGATGAGGTCAGCTTTGCTTTTCAGCCGATCGTTGACCCCTTCGCCTGCGAAATCGTCTCGCTGGAAGCGCTGCTGCGCGGCCCGCAGGGTGAACCGCCGCTCGACTATTTTGCCCGACTGTCACGTGAGCAGCTCTATCAGCTCGATCTGAGGTCGAAAAAGATCGCCTTCGCGCAGGCGAAGCAGCTGGGGATTGAGGGCATGACTCTGTCGATCAATCTGCTGCCGATGACGCTTGTGGAAGTGCCCGACGCCGTCCCGTTTTTGCTGGATGAGATTGCTGCGCAGGGACTGGTGCCAGAGCAGATCATGGTTGAATTCACCGAGAATGAAATTATCTCGCAGCCTGAGGCCTTTGAAGCGGCCATCAGGCAGCTGAAGGCGGCCGGCATCAGCCTGGCGCTGGATGATTTCGGTGCCGGTTTTGCCGGCCTGTCGCTGCTGACGCGCATTCAGCCCGACAAGATTAAAATCGACCGTACCATCATCGCTGATGTGCATAAAAGTGGGCCGAAGCAGGCGATCATTCATGCCATTCTGAAATGCTGCTCCTCGCTGGAGATCGGTGTTATCGCCGAGGGTATTGAACAGCCGGAAGAGTGGATGTGGCTTGAAGCGGCAGGCGTGACCCAGTTTCAGGGCTTTCTGTTCTCAACACCTGAACTCAATGGCGTTGCGGCCGTGGCCTGGCCGGAGCTGATCTGACCGCCCCTGCGATTTGGATGAATTTGCGATTTCCTGCCTTGCTGGATCCCCCGGCGGCTGCTAAATAATTAACAGCCCCGGGGGATCATCTTTCTGTCATCTTCCCGCGGCAGAGTCAGTCATTACCCAGTCAGTGATTAAATGTTTAGCAGTCAGATGTTCAGTGTTTAGGCCAGCGCTACGCGCCATGCGTGCGACGTGACTCCAGGGACAGCATTTGAGGAACTGAATGAAGCAAATCATCCGCGGTGATAAAGAACCCTCCCATATTCTCGCAGCGACCCGTGCGCTTGAAGCGCACTACTCCCGCTACGGAGAAGGTAATAAGTACCATCCCGTTATCTATTCCATCGCCTACCGCAGCCGGTTTTATCAGGTTGAGGTGATTACCCGACGTGAAACCATGGTTGCCTCGGTGATTACTGGCGTTCGCAACCTGACGCATCTCTCCGGCGCCGCCTGAGGGCCGCCTGTAATTCTGCGGGGGCAGATTGCCCCCGACTCCCCGCTTAGCGTCGGTAGAGTGAATTCGCCGGAAAGATTGCGCCAATCACGCTTTTTTCCCGTGCGCCCGTCACCGCAGGCAGATTGCCCGGCAGGCCGGAGAGCGTGCGGAAAGCCAGCCAGGCAAACGCCAGCGCCTCCATATCGTCACCACTGACACCCGCCGCATCGGTAATTGTTACTTCCGTTCCCGGAAGATGCGCTGCCAGACGTGCCATCAGCAGCGGATTGCGGCTGCCGCCGCCACACACCAGCAGACGGTCGCAGCCATCATTGAGTAACACCTGCTGCGTGATGGTGATGGCGGTCAGCTCGACCAGCGTTGCCTGCACATCCTGCGCAGCCAGACCCGGGAAATAGCGCAGATGCTGCTCCAGCCAGCTGAGGTTGAAATGTTCGCGCCCGGTGCTTTTCGGCGGCGGCAACGCAAACCAGGGCTCACGAAGCAGCGCCTCCAGCAGTGCCGGAATCACTGACCCGCTGCGCGCCCACTGCGCATCTTTGTCATACGGCTGAGCCTGATTACGCCAGATCCAGGCGTCCAGCAGCATATTGCCGGGGCCGGTATCGAAGCCGCGCACCGGCTGACCCGGGATCAGCAGCGAGAGATTGGCGATGCCGCCAATATTCAGCACCATGCGGCGTTCAGTGGCATCCATCAGCAGCGCCTGATGAAAGGCAGGCACCAGCGGCGCACCCTGCCCGCCCAGCGCCATATCACGGCGGCGGAAATCCCCTACCACGGTGACGCCTGTGGCCGCCACGATCTGGTTATGATCGCCTATCTGCAGCGTATTGGGTGCGTCACTCTGTGGCTCATGCCAGACGGTCTGACCATGACAGCCAATCGCCGTGATATCGCTGGCGTCAAGCGATTCGCGCTTCATTAATGTCACTACCGCTTCAGCAAACAGCTGGCCGAGGCGGGTATCGAGCTGGCCGAGCTGCGACAGCGTCAGGGACTGTCCCTGACATATCGCCAGAATCGCCTGACGCAGTTCTGGTGGCATCGGATGGCAGTAGCTCGCCTGCTGCGCCACCATATTTTCATCAATGGCAGCCAGCACCACATCCACTCCATCCAGGCTGGTGCCTGACATTACCCCAATATAGCGTCCTGATTTCATAGCCATTCCTTACTTCCGGCGGGAAGTGCGATTCATCTGCGGTTAGCCTGACAAATAATGATCGCTAATTCTATGATTAAATTCTTTTTATCCAATCGTGCTGACTGATAACGTAATGGGACTATTTTTAGTCCACGATTGAATTATTGTTGATCCTGCATAGTCTATGCTTCGTCCAGCCGTGTTTTATTCGGACAGGGATTAATTTGCCAGGTTTGTGTCTTATACTGTGAGCAGGATACAGCGGTAAACGTGGCACCTTCTCGACTAAAGGAGTTTCAAATGATTAAGCGTGTAATTGTGGTCGCTCTGGCCGGTGTGATGCTGGCAGGTTGTAGCAATACCAGTACGCTGTCGGGTGATACCTACAGTGCCAGTGAAGCTAAGCAGGTGCAGAGCGTTTCGTACGGTACCTTAGTCTCAGTACGTCCGGTGAAAATCCAGGGCGGCGATGAGAGCAATGTCATCGGTGCTATCGGTGGTGCGGTGCTGGGTGGCTTCCTGGGTAACACCATTGGCGGCGGCAGCGGACGTAGCCTGGCGACAGCCGGTGGTGCGGTTCTGGGTGGCGTAGCAGGCCAGGGCGTACAGGGCGCAGTCAATAAAACCGATGGCGTTGAGCTGGAAATCCGTAAGGATGATGGCAACACCATCATGGTGGTTCAGAAACAGGCCGCCACGCGTTACTCTGTTGGCCAGCGTGTTGTGATGGCATCCAACGGCAGCCAGGTGACGGTTTCACCTCGCTAATGAAGCTAAACAAAAAACCGACGCCTGGGCGTCGGTTTTTTTATTTCTCTTTATGCTGAAGTTCGAGAATGTTTTTCTCAAGCCGGGCGATCAGCGTCACCATCTGACTGATCTCTTCCCGACTGATGCCGGACAAAATGTCATCCCGCGTCTCATCAATCACACTCTCAACCTGTTCGATAATCGGCTCGGCCTGCTGCGTCAGCTTAATGCGCTTGGCACGACGATCGTTGGCGCAGGTCGAACGGGTGATTAATCCTTTCTCTTCCAGCTGATCCAGCGTGCGCACCAGCGAAGGCTGTTCAATACCAATCGCCTTGGCTAACTGAATCTGCGACTGTTCGGGCGGCAGTTGATGAATATTGTGCAACGTCACCCAGTGAGTCTGAGTCAGCTCAAGCGGCTTCAGCCGCTGATCAATCAACGCGCGCCAGATGCGCACCAGGCGAGATAAATCCGTTCCGAGGGGCGTATCCATTTCATCTCCTTATAATTAGCTTGCTAGCTATCAAGCCAGATTTTACACTATTCTGCGAGTTTACAGGACAAATTACAAATCCCGGACCAGGCTACGATAACGTGGCAGCGCTTTCACTCTGCCGTTTGGGTTAACGAAGGATGTTATCACGTGCTCACTCCTGCTTTTTCAGGTGCGAATCCGCTGACCGATCTGGTGGTGGGTGCCTCACTGTTTTTCCCGCCGATATTCAAAGCGGTGATCCTCGGCTTCTTTTTCTGGCTGCTGATCCACCCTCTGGTGCGTGGCTGGATCTACTCCGGCGATGTCTGGCATCCCACCCTGTTTGATCTCTCCCTGTTTGTGCTGTGCGTTACCGCCGCACTCTGGCTCATCGGTCACGGATAATCGATATGAAATTTAACGCGGTAAAATACTTCTCCACGCTGATTGTGTTTGCCCTGGCGCTGCTGGCCGGTGGCTGGCTCTGGAACTACTACATGCAGTCGCCCTGGACCCGTGACGGGAAAGTACGGGCAGAGCTGGTGGATATCACACCTCAGGTGTCGGGCCGGATTACGCAACTGAAGGTCAGAGACAATCAGTTTGTGCATCAGGGCCAGCAGCTGTTAACGCTGGACCCGGTGCCGTGGCAGATCGCGCTCGACAATGCCGCCGCCCAGCTCAGCAAAGCGCAGGCGGATCTCGCGAAAGCGCAGCATGAATTTAACCGTCGCAGCAGCCTGCCGCGCAATATCATCTCCGCAGAGGACCTTGATGCCGCGCGATTAAGCGCCGGCGCGGCGGCCGCCAGCACCAAAGCGGCACAGGCGGAGTGGGAACGGGCGCGCTGGAATCTGCAGCAGACGACGCTGACCGCACCGGCGGATGGCTGGATCACCAATCTGACGCTGCGTCCCGGCAACTATGCCACCGCGGGTTCGCCTCTGTTTGCCCTGGTCGACAGCCACTCTTACTACGTAATGGGCTACTTCGAAGAGACCAAACTGCGCCATATTCACCCAGGCGCAGCGGCCCAGGTGGTGCTCTACAGCAATGGCATGCGGCTGCAGGGTCAGGTGGATAGCATTGGCCGCGCCATCTATGACCAGAGCATTGAGACCGACAGCGGTCTGGTGCCCGATATCAAGCCCAACGTGCCCTGGGTGCGGCTGGCGCAGCGGGTGCCGGTGCGTATTCGTCTCGACCCGCTCCCTGCCGATGCAGACCTGGTGGCGGGAACCAGCTGCACCATCACCATCCAGCCATGAATTTTCAGTGGCTGGCCTGGGATCAACTGCCCTGGATTAAGGCTAACGCCGGCCAGTGGCGCTATGCGTTGCGCAACGCTATTGCGATGTGCCTGGCGCTGAGCATCGCCTACGCACTGGATCTTGATGAGCCGTACTGGGCAATGACCTCTGCCGCCGTGATTAGCTTTCCCACCGTCGGCGGCGCGATCAGTAAAAGCCTGGGGCGCATCGTTGGCAGTCTGATGGGGGCCAGCGCTGCGCTGCTGATCGCCGGACATACGCTGAATGAGCCGTGGCTGTTTACCTTCGCCATTGCCGGCTGGCTGGCGCTCTGCACCGGCATAGCGAACCACTACCAGAATAACGTTGCATACGCCTTTTCGCTGGCGGGCTACACCGCCGCCATCATCGCCTTTAGCAGCGTTAATATCACCGATATCACCTCGCTATGGACCATCGCTCAGGCACGTGTCTGCGAGGTGATCTCCGGCATTCTCTGCGCCGGATTGATGATGATGGTACTGCCGAGTACCTCCGATGGTGAGACGCTGATTACCTCACTGAAACAGATGCATGCCCGGTTGCTGGAACATGCGGTGTTACTGCTGCAGCCCTCAGCCAGCGAGACCATCCGGACCGCGCATGAAAATGTCATCAGCCAGATCCTGACCATGAATCTGCTGCGGATTCAGGCGTTCTGGAGCCACTACCGCTTTCGCCGACAGAACAACGTGCTGAACTATGTGCTGCACCAGCAGCTGCAACTCACCAGCGTGCTCTCCAGCCTGCGACGTATGCTGCTGAACTGGCCCGACGCGCCAGAGGCGCTGTTTGAGGCGCTGCAACAACTGCTGGCGGAGCTGGCGAAACCGGCGTGTGATAAATATCGTCTGGCGCAAATCCTGCGCAGCGTAACCCCGGCAGCGGATGGTGACTACCGGCAGCGCGCTTTTTGTCAGCGGCTGCGTTACTTCTGCTGGATGTACCTCAACGTGCAGCGCTGGATCCGCCTGCTGGATCGCGCCGATGCCGACACCCGCTTTCAGCCACCGCCGGTTCCGGCGCTGGCGCGCGACAGTGACAGTGCCGAGGCGGGCTGGAGCGCCCTGCGTACTTTCTGCGTTATCGTGCTGGGCTGCGCCTTCTGGATCAATACGCAATGGTCTTCCGGTGCCGCCGCGCTCACCTTAACCGCCATAGCCTGTGTGCTCTACGCTTCATCACCCTCACCTGGCGGCAGCGTCACGCTGCTGCTGAAAACCCTGCTGTGGCTGTTTGCGTTTAGTTTTGTGATGAAGTTTGGGCTGATGGTGCAGATTAGTCAGCTGTGGCAGTTTTTGCTGTTTCTGTTCCCACTGCTGGTGACGCTGCAACTCTTTAAGCTGCAGCAGAAACAGCGCGCCGGGATGTGGGGACAGTTCATCGTCTTTATGGGTTCGTTTATCGCGGTGACTAACCCGCCCACCTGGGATTATCAGGACTTCTTTAACGATAACATCGCCAAAGTCTGTGGGGTGCTGCTCGCCTGGCTGGCGTTCCAGATTCTGCGACCCAGCTCCGATGCGCTGCGCAGCCGACGGCATATCCGGGCGCTGCGGCTGGCATTTCTCGATCAGCTGCGGCAGCGGCCCCGGCTCAGCGAGAGCCGCTTCGAATCGCAGATTTACCACCGTATCAGCCAGCTCAGTCACAGCCGGGACGAGCAGGCACGCGTCTGGCTACTGCGCTGGGGCGTGGTGCTGCTCAACTGCTCGCATATTGTCTGGCAGCTGCGTGAATGGCGCACCGGTTCAGCCGCACTGATGGGGTTTCGCGATCACTGCCTGCAAGATTTACAGCAGATTATCAGCAGCCGAGGCGTCCGCCACAGCTCGCTGGATCGGATGCTGACGGAGCTGGAGGAGACCATCACCGCATTACTGGCGCGGGAAAGCAACGAGGCCAGCGAACTGGCGGGGATTATCTGGCGGTTACGCTGCTCACTGGCACAGCTGAAGCAGGCGGTGCCGGAGTGATCACTGGCAATATTGCTGCTGTTGCCGGTTAAAATCATCCTGCAGCTGTTGCAGCGTTTTATGGCCTTCGAAGCGGGTTTTATCCATTTCGGTCATCGGTTCAATCACCAGCACTTTCTCATCGGGTGAGAAGATAAACCGGCGTGTCAGTTCGGTACCGGTAAAACTCTGACCATGAATGCCACCGCACACCATAGTCATGGTGCGGCGATAGATGGTGCTATCCGTGAAATTGGTTTCGGTGGCGCTGCGAAAGACCTGATCGCAACCCTGCGCTTCCAGCTTATGCACCATATTGCGGCTCAGCCATTCACGACCCTTCGCGATCTTTTCACAGGTGATACGCATCGGGTTGGTATCAATGGTGCGCTGCAGTTCGCGTCCGGTTTCGGTGACCAGTTGCGTATCATTGGGTTTATCGCATCCCACCAGCAGCAGACACAGCAGTAATGCGCCCTTGAATTTCATTTTCCTGCTCCTTTCCCCATCACGCTTTCTTACCTGAATCAATATCATAGGGGGGAAATGTCAGGGATGGTACAACAATTCATAAACAGGCAGGAGAAAAGCGGGCGGCCATCGCCTGCCGCCCGGAAACTCAGATGACACCGCAGGCGTAGCGTGCCCCGCCACCGCCCAGCGGTTTAGGATGGTCTGCATGATTGTCACCGCCGACATGCACCATCAGCGCTTTGCCTTTGATCTCTTTTAACGATTTCAGACGCGGCGCCAGCACCGGATAAGTGGCGCTGCCTTTGTCATCGACATAGACTGCGGGCAGGTCGCCCAGGTGCCCCTCTGCATAAGGCCCCAGATGTTTGCCGCTGTTGGCCGGATCAAGGTGCCCACCCGCCGCACCGGCGGCGACCACTTTGCCCTCAGACTCGCCCGGCTCACAGCTGCCTTTGGCATGGACATGGAAACCATGAATTCCTGGCTGAAGCCCCTGCAGATCCGGCGTGAACTGCAGACCATACTGTGTCTCGTCAATCTTAACGGTGCCCAGCGATTTTCCAATCCCTTCAGCGGTAACCTGATGGATCGTAACCTGCTCGCTGGAAGCCTGTGCTGAGCCGCAGGCGATCAGTGCGAATAAGGCAACTGCTTTCATTTTCATGGTGACTCCATTTGCATACCAGGGTTTGAGATAAGTCTGGTCGCTGTTGCGCTATTTTGCCGGAGATTGACGCAGTTTTACGCTTCAGGGCACATCAAATCCCAGCGCCGCCTTGCGAATACGGAACCACTGCTGACGCGACAGGGATAAATCCAGTGCCCCGGCGGCTTCGCTGACCCGCGCCGTTTTACCTGAGCCGATGATCGGCAGCGGGCGAGATGGCAGCATCAGTATCCAGGCATAGACCACCTGATCCAGGCTGGTGGCACCGGTTTCCTGCCGCACGGCTTCCAGTTCGTTACGCAGCGGCTGGAAATGGGGATCGTTAAACAGGCGGCCGCCACCCAGACAGGACCAGGCCATCGGACGAATGCGCAGCTGCTGACACTGATCCAGCGACCCATCCAGCAGCACACTTTGCTGCACCGGTGAGATCTCCAGCTGATTTGTCACCAGCGAGAACGGCAGGCGGGATTGCAGCAGGGAAAACTGTGATGGTGAGAAGTTGGAAACGCCAAAATGCAGAACCTTGCCGCTGTGATGCAGCGCCATAAAGGCTTCGGCCACCTCGTCAGCCTCCATCAGCGGATCGGGACGATGGATCAGCAACAGGTCGAGACGATCGGTATGGATATGGCGCAGTGAGTTTTCAGCACTCTGAAGGATATGACGTTTGTCGGTAATGTAGTGGCCTATCTGATGCTCAGGCTGGGCGCGGGTGGCGATGCCGCACTTGGTCACAATCTGTAGCTGGTCGCGCAAACCAGGTGCCAGTTTCAGTGCCTCGCCAAACGCCGCCTCACACTGGTAGTCACCGTAGATGTCCGCATGGTCAACGGTGGTGATGCCGAGCCTCACATGGTGCTCAATAAAGGCGACCCGCTCCTGTGGCGACATCCCCCACTCCATCAGACGCCAGTACCCCATGACCAGCGGTGAAAAATCGGGCCCCTGTGAAGCGATGGCTTGCGGTTCTAACATGACGTTCTCCCTGTTGCGCGTTGGCTGAAATTAGCGTGTCAGAGAGTATAACGGAAAGCGCAAAGTCGTCAGAATAACTCCGGCTGTTGTGGCGCGTGCGGCTCCTCGCCTTTCTGTTGCCGTTGCAGACGCTGACGCCGCTGCTGACAAAGACGAATGACTTCACGCTTTTGCGCATCGCTGAAGCGCAGCCAGTTGAACCGCTCATCGCGGCTGCGTAAACATCCCAGGCAGTAGCCGCGCGCATCAGTCTGGCAGATGCCGCGACAGGGGCTGGGAACCGGGAAAAACTCAAGCTGCTCAGCCACCACGCCTCCGGATTCACAGAATAAACAGTCCAGTAAAAAGCGTAGCCTGGTTGCGCAGGAAGTAAGCCCCACCCGGCCAGAATTAATCCTGTTCTTTGACTCAGGAGTGAACACTCTGTGCCAAATATAGAGGGTTGCATTGCATTAGACCGACTGGTCTACTAATCTCACTGCCATGAATAAGACGCTACAACGCAACGAAACCCGCGAACACCTGCTCCAGACAGGTGAGCAACTCTGTCTGCAACGCGGCTTTACCGGAATGGGCCTCAGCGAACTGCTGACGCAGGCGGCGGTGCCGAAAGGCTCCTTCTACTACTACTTCCGTTCTAAAGAGGCGTTTGGCGTGGCGTTACTGGAACGCTATTTTGCGCGTTACCTGCAGGATGTGGCGTTGCAGCTTAACCAGACCGATGGCACGCCGCGTGAGCGCCTGCTTAACCACTTTCGTGCTGCCGTTGATCTGTTTGTTCAGCAGGGCCACATCGTAGGCTGTCTGGGCGTCAAAGTCTCCGCGGAGGTGTGCGATCTCTCAGAGCCGATGCGTGATGCACTGCAGCAGGGTGCCGGAAAGATCACGGCACTCTACGCCCGGACCCTGATTGCCGCAGAGCAGCAGGAGTCGCTGAGCCTGCCGCAGCCCCCCGCGCAGATGGCGGAATTGCTGTCGCTGCTGTGGCTGGGTGCCAGCCTGCAGAGCAAAATTTCCCGCGAGGCGCAGCCACTGCGTCTGGCATTGAGTACCATCGAACAGTGGCTTGAACGCCACTGATTTTTAAAACACATGTTTGTAGACGACTGGTCTACTAATCAGGAGCTATTATGGCGAGTACCCAGCTGTTTCGTCCGCTAAAAGTCGGTGCAATTACTGTCCCAAACCGCGTATTTATGGCACCGCTGACCCGTCTGCGCAGCATTGAGCCAGGCGACATCCCTACCCCGATGATGGCTGAATATTATCGCCAGCGCGCCAGCGCCGGTTTAATCATCACCGAAGCGACCCAGATCTCTTTCCAGGCGAAAGGCTATGCCGGTGCGCCAGGCTTACATACTCAGCCACAGATTGCAGCGTGGAAAGCGATTAACGAAGGCGTGCATCAGGCTGGCGGTCACACCGCAGTACAGTTATGGCACACCGGTCGTATCTCACATAACAGCGTGCAGCCGGAAGGCAAAGCACCGGTTGCGCCATCGGCGATTGCCGCTGGCACCCGTACCTCACTGCGTGCTGAAGATGGCAGCGTCTATCGCGAAGATACCTCAACGCCGCGTGAGCTGACAGTGCCAGAGATTAAGCAGATCGTGGCAGATTTTGGCCAGGCCGCAGCCAACGCGCGTGAAGCGGACTTTGACCTGCTTGAGCTGCACTCGGCGCACGGTTACCTGATGCACCAGTTCCTGGCACCTGGCTCAAACCAGCGTACTGATGAATATGGCGGCAGCATCGAAAAACGCGGTCGCTTTGCGCTGGAAGTGGTTGATGCGGTGATCGCTAACTGGTCAGCCGATCGCATTGGTATTCGCGTCTCACCTATCGGCAGCTTCCAGAATCTGGACAACGGCCCGGATGAAGAGGAAGCGGCGCTGTGGTACATCGGCGAACTGGCAAAACGCAACATCGCCTATCTGCACCTCTCTGAGCCAGACTGGGCCGGCGGTCAGCCTTACACCGATGCTTTCCGTCAGAAAGTGCGTGATCTCTTCCCGGGTGCCATCATTGGTGCCGGTGCCTATACCGTTGAGAAAGCGGATGACCTGATTGGTCGCGGTCTGATCGATGCGGTTGCGTTTGGTCGCGATTACATTGCTAACCCGGATCTGGTTGAGCGTCTGCAGCAGGACGCCCCACTCAATCCACAGCGTCCGGAAAGCTTCTACGGCGGCGGCGCTGAAGGTTATATCGACTACCCGACGCTGTAACCGGTTCGGGCTGCCGTCCGGGATGATGACGGCAGCCATTATTCAATAGCGATTTTCATCGCTATACTTAGCGCCTGAGTCATCGGGCGATGGCGTTTTATTTAAAAGAGGATGTTATGCGTTTACTTCATACCATGCTGCGCGTTGGCGATCTGCAACGTTCAATCGATTTCTACACCCGTGTGCTGGGCATGCGCGTGCTGCGTCAGAGCGAAAACACCGAATACAAATATACCCTGGCATTTGTGGGCTACACCGACGAGAGCGAAGGTGCGGTGATCGAACTGACCTATAACTGGGGCGTCGATAAGTATGACCTCGGTGATGCCTATGGTCATATTGCGCTGGGCGTTGATGACGCAGCAGCGGCCTGCGAACGTATCCGCAGAGATGGCGGCAACGTGACGCGTGAAGCTGGCCCGGTTAAAGGCGGCTCCACCATTATTGCCTTTGTTGAAGATCCCGATGGTTACAAAATCGAGCTAATCGAAAACAAAGATGCCGGTAACGGCCTCGGCAACTAAACCTGCCTGTCAGCCTGCCCGATCGGGTGGGCTGAATCCCCTTCTCTGCGCTTCATCTGCTGCACCCGGCCCCGTTTTTTGCCATAATACGCGCTGCCCTTTTTCTGCAACGAGATCCTGATGTCTGAATCGAATTCCCCTAATGCACTCAATCAACGTTTCCGTGGCTTCTATCCGGTGGTGATCGACGTTGAAACCGCGGGTTTCAATGCGCAAACCGATGCGTTACTGGAGATTGCCGCTATCACGCTGAAGATGGATGAAGAGGGATGGATTCAGATTGACCAGACGCTGCATTTCAACGTCGAACCTTTTGTCGGATCGCTGCTGCATCCGGAAGCCCTGGCCTTTACCGGCATCGATCCCAGCAATCCGCTGCGCGGCGCGGTCAGTGAATATGAGGCGCTGCACGCCATTTTCAAAATGGTGCGTAAGGGCATTAAAGACAGCGGCTGCAATCGCGCCATTATGGTGGCGCACAATGCCACTTTCGACCTGAACTTTATGTCAGCGGCGGCGGAACGAGCCAGCCTGAAGCGCAATCCGTTTCACCCGTTTGCCACCTTTGACACCGCGGCCCTGAGCGGGCTGGTTTTGGGTCAGACGGTGCTGGCGAAGGCCTGTATTGCGGCAGGAATGGAGTTTGACAGCACGCAGGCGCATTCTGCGCTCTATGACACTCAGCAGACGGCAACGCTGTTCTGCGAGCTGGTGAACCGCTGGAAACGGTTAGGCGGCTGGCCACTGCCCTTCGCGGAAGGCGATGCAGAAGCCACGACATCCGCATAAGGGATGCCGCAATGAAAAAGGCCGACATGATGTCGGCCTTTTTTTATTCTGCTTCTTTAAATTTTTCTGCGGTCTCTTTGATCAGCGTCTGCAGTTCACCACGTTGTAACATCTCAACGATGATGTCGCATCCACCGACCAGCTCGCCATCGACCCAGAGCTGCGGGAAAGTTGGCCAGTTAGCGAATTTCGGCATCTCGGCACGAATGTCCGGGTTCTGCAGAATATCCACGTAAGCAAAACGCTCACCGCAGGCTGACAGCGCCTGCACCGCCTGTGCAGAGAAACCGCAGCTTGGCAGTTTCGGGGAACCTTTCATGTACAGCAGGATCGGGTTTTCTGCGATCTGGCGCTGAATTTTTTCTACAGTACTCATAATTGCCTTCCTTAATTCGTCACATCGTGTTTGTTTATTGTAGCGACTTCGCAGCGTGACTGAAAACGAGATTTTGATCGCTGCCCGATTAAATCGCCATCATTGTTAAGTCATGCTCCGGAACACCTGAACACCTGATTATTAACAGCAGGTAACAGATTAATAATTCGTAATAATTTCGTTGATATAAGACGCTGAAAATGTTCATTTTCAGCACGATTACGTGAGTTGCAAAGATTAATATTAAAAGGCATTACAGTTTTTAAAAGAACTGGACTAGAATGGCCTGGGCGCTGATCCTGGATCAGATTAATCTCAACTTTGTCGCGGTGCGTAGTGGCCCTGACAACTTAACTATTCAACGGACTATGCGTTTAATCATTACGTTTTTCATGCTGGCCTTTGCGCAACTGTTTTTCAACATCGCCGCTGCGTCGCCTCACGCGCCGGTGAACGTCAGTACGCATAAAGCAGAGAAAAAGAGTGCACGCGACGATGAGCGTCGCAAGCGTCGCCCGGTGAAAACGGTGACGAAAAAGACTCGCCTCAGCCCGGTTCAAAAATTAAAAACAAAAAAACTGAAAAAAGTCGAACTCACCGCGAAACAGACGCCTGCTAAGAAGACCTCGCTAAAAACCGCCCGTCTCAGTAAGAACAAAGAGAAAAAACGTTATGGTCATCAGCGCCTGCTGAAAACCGCTGAGGTCACCACCAGCGAGACCGGCACGATTAAGATGAGCAAATCTCACCGTCAGCGCTACCAGAAGGCCCGCGAAACCGCGATGACCAAGCTGATGGGTCAGTTGGGTAAACCCTATCAGTGGGGCGGCACCTCTCCCCATACCGGTTTCGATTGCAGCGGCCTGGTCTGGTACGCCTATAAAGATCTGGTGAAGTTTAAGATCCCACGTACCGCTAACGAGATGTACCACCTGCGTGACGCCGCGCCGATCAAGCGTGAGTCGCTGGAGAAAGGCGATCTGGTCTTCTTCCGTATCAATGGACGCGGTACTGCGGACCATGTCGGCGTTTACCTGGGTGATGGCAAGTTTATCCAGTCGCCACGCACCGGCAAAGATATTCAGATCAGCGCGTTAGGAGAGGATTACTGGCAGCGCCACTATATCGGTGCCCGTCGGGTGATGACGCCGAAAACCATACGCTGAGCAGCAGAACAACCAGAAGAGAGCCGGGATAATCCCGGCTTTTTTTATTAGTGCAGAATAGCGGTAAAACTAAAGGCCACAATCATCAGCAGGCAGCC
The DNA here is from genome assembly GCF_014156615.1 of Pantoea pleuroti. NCBI lineage: Bacteria > Pseudomonadati > Pseudomonadota > Gammaproteobacteria > Enterobacterales > Erwiniaceae > Pantoea > Pantoea pleuroti. The sequence continues at coordinate 636,786 of NZ_SBFD01000001.1, forward strand.
CGCGGTGGTCATTAAAGCCAGTTTAAGATCGGTACTCATTGCTTGCTCCTTAGTCACACAATTAGCAGGGGTATCGCATTTTCCCACAGGGCCCGGTAAAAATCTCGTTTTATCCATTCAGCCTTGTTAGAATCCCGCCTTTGTTGCGCAACGCGCGCAACCCTGATTCTGTTTGCGCACGTTTTCAGGCGTTTTTATTACGCCAGCGGCCTGTTTAGTGGCCAGGAAAGCTGAATTTTTGCGGAAAAAACCCTGAGCAGACGCAAACGTTTAACACTACGCTTATCATAGAGTTAGATAAGCACTGGAGTCCGATTTTCATGGCAACAATTAAAGATGTGGCGAAACGCGCTGGCGTCTCAACGACCACCGTTTCGCACGTCATCAATAAAACCCGCTTTGTGGCTGAAGAGACGCGCAACGCGGTCTGGCAGGCGATTAAAGAACTCCACTACTCGCCGAGCGCCGTGGCGCGCAGCCTGAAAGTGAACCATACCAAGACGCTGGGCCTGCTTGCCACCTCCAGCGAAGCGCCCTATTTCGCTGAAATTATCGAAGCGGTTGAAAATCACTGTTTTGACAAAGGCTATACGCTGATTCTGGGTAATGCACATAACGATCTGCAAAAACAGCGCGCCTATCTCAGTATGATGGCTCAGAAACGCGTCGATGGGCTGCTGGTGATGTGCTCTGAATATCCGGACGATCTGCTGCAGATGCTGGAAGAGAATCGCAATATCCCGATGGTGGTGATGGACTGGGGTGAGTCGCGCGCCGACTTCACCGACACGGTACTGGATAATGCTTTCCAGGGCGGCTATCTGGCGGGACGCTATCTGATTGAACGCGGACACCGGGATATTGGTGCTATCCCCGGTCAGATGGAGCGTAACACCGGTGGCGGACGTCATGCTGGTTTCCTGAAGGCGATGGAAGAAGCGGGTATTCAGCCACGCGCCGAGTGGATTGTGCAGGGTGACTTTGAGCCGGAGTCAGGCTATCAGGCGATGCAGCAGATCCTGTCGCAGAAGCAGCGTCCGACGGCGGTGTTCTGTGGCGGTGACATCATGGCGATGGGCGCGATTTGCGCCGCCGATGAGATGGGTTTGCGCGTCCCCCAGGATATTTCGGTGATCGGCTATGACAATGTGCGCAACGCCCGTTATTTTGCACCGGCCCTGACCACGGTGCATCAGCCCAAAGCCCAGTTGGGTGAGAAAGCGCTGGAAATGCTGCTGGACCGCATTACCAGTAAGCGCGAAGTGTCACAAACGATTGAGGTCCATCCGACGCTGATTGAGCGCCGTTCCGTGGCCGATGGCCCATTCCGCGACTATCGTCGTTAATGCTCGCTTAACCACTCCTGATTAAGCGTTTGCGCATCACCCAGATAGCTGAGCAACCAGGCTGTCGCCGGTGATGCGCGATCCTCTGCCCAGCTGACGCAGCATGGGCTGTCCGGAAACGCCACCGGCAGCGTCAGTTCAACCAGCTCGCCACTGTCGAGCAGTGGCCTGGCCAGATGGCCCGGCACCATCGCCACACACAATCCCGCCTGCACGCACTCCAGCCCGGTTTGCCACTCCGGCACCACCAGCCTGCGCTGGTTATCCAGCGTCCATGTCATACGACGCGGCAGCGCGCGTGAAGTATCTTCCAGCACCAGGGACGGCCAGCTACGCAGCGTGTCATCATCTATCTGGCTCGCCTGTGTCAGAGGATGGTCGGGCGCAACCACGCAGCGCCAGTTAAGCGTGCCCATATCCCGAAAAGCAAAGCGTCCGCCCACCGGTATTGCCTGCGTGGCACCAATCGCCACTTCCACCCGGCCATCGGCCAGCGCATCCCAGACGCCGTTAAAGACTTCATAGCTGATGATCAGCTCCATATCGGGAAAGTGGCGATAGAAATCTTTGACCAGTTGTCGGGTGCGCTGAGGTTTAGCGATACGGTCAACGGCTATGCTTAGCTGGCCGCGCCAGCCGTTAGCCAGCTGCTGACACTGTCGCCGGGTGGCAAGCATTTTTTTGATGACGCTGCGTCCTTCCCGGACAAAATGCTCACCCGCCGGGGTCAGAACCACTTCGCGATGCTGCCGTTCAAACAGCGGTACCGCCAGCCAGTTTTCCAGCTGACGCACCGTATAGCTGATGGCAGAGGGCACACGATGTAACTCCTGCGCGGCGGCGCTGAAGCTCCCTCCACGGGCGACAGCGTCAACCACCTCTAATGCATATTCTGACCACATAATTTGCCTTCAAAAATTTTAACAGCAATCGGCAAATATTACCGTTTCACAGCAGCAAACGCACCTTTTACACTCTGCCGCGTTTATCCTGCAAAAAAGAGAATCAGATGCTGTCGAATAAAGGGTTTATGCCCTACCTTGCCCTGCTGAGCATGCTGGGCTTTTTAGCCACTGATATGTATCTGCCCGCCTTTGGTGCGATGCAGCAAACCTTTAACACTTCACCCGGTCTGATCAGCGCCAGTATGAGTCTCTTCCTGGGCGGCTTCGCCGTGGGTCAGCTCTTCTGGGGACCGCTTTCCGATCGCATCGGCCGTAAACCGGTGCTGCTGGCCGGACTGGCCATGTTTGGCGCTGGCTGCGCAGGCATGCTGTGGGTGAATGATATCTATCTGATGCTGGCGCTGCGTTTTGTCCAGGCGATTGGTGTCTGTGCCGCTGCCGTAAGCTGGCAGGCGCTGGTGGTGGATCGCTATCCTGCAGCACGCGCTAACAAAGTCTTTGCCACCATTATGCCGCTGGTTGCGCTCTCTCCGGCGCTGGCTCCGCTGCTGGGTGCCTGGCTGATCGGCCACTTCCACTGGCGTTCGATTTTCCTGGTGCTGACTCTGATTGCGGTGGCGTTGATTCTGACTACGCTGCGTCTGCCCACCGTGCGCAAGGCAGCGGGAGAAAAAGGTGCGCAGCCGGGCTTTTTCACGCTGCTTAAATCCCGGGTCTACAGCGGCAACGTGCTGATCTATTCCGCCTGCTCCGCCAGCTTCTTTGCCTGGCTGACCGGATCGCCCTTTATTCTGGCGGATCTGGGTCTGTCGCCCGCCGATATCGGTCTGAGTTATGTGCCCCAGACGCTCGCCTTTTTAATTGGCGGTTTCGGCTGTCGCACCCTGCTCAACCGCTTTAACGGCGCACAGTTGCTGCCCTGGCTGCTGGGCGTCTACAGCCTGAGCATCCTGGCGCTGTTTGCTGTTGCGCTTGCTGGCAGCAGCACGCTGGTGAGTCTGATGGTTCCGTTCTGCGGTATGGCGCTGGCTAACGGCGCGATCTATCCGATTGTGGTGTCCAGTGCGCTGATGCCCTTCCCGACAGCTACCGGTAAAGCCGCCGCGTTGCAGAATACACTGCAGTTAGGACTCTGTTTCGCTGCCAGCCTGGCGGTATCGGCCGGTTTAACGCAGCCGCTATTTACCACTACACTGATGATGACGGTGACAATTGTGCTGGCGCTGATGGGTTACGCCATGCAGCGTGCCGCAAGCGCACAAACTGTTGTTGCCTCTGCGCAACCTGCCTGCCAGGATAATCAGTGACACACTGACTTTTTAGTTAGCGCCCTAACAATAAGTTATTGAATATTGACCCGCGTGAGCATATACTCATCCGGGTCAACAAATCTGTAATAAATCAAGAATATAATAACGTAATAATCTGATTGGCACCCTGCTGCCGGGATGGTATTCGCGCGCGTTATTCTCACCTTACCCGACCTGCTGCAGGCTGTTCCAGTCCTCTGTATCACACAAATAACCGGTTGCGGAGCCATCCGCATCGTTTCTCAATGCCTGAATAAATTGGCTACTCTTTGTTCAGGTTCAGATTGGACAGGTGGTGGAAAATCTATGAGTTCATCTTATGCAGAAGAAGTGAGCCTCGAAGAAAACCATTGGTATCGCATCGTTCATGAACTGCTGGAAAAAGCGGATATCGAAATTAATGGTTCACGTCCCTGGGATATTCATATTAATCATCCTGGTTTTTTTAAACGTGTTCTGCAGGAGGGCTCTCTTGGGCTCGGTGAGAGCTATATGGATGGATGGTGGGAGTGTGACCGGCTGGATATTTTCTTCCATCAGGTACTTAAGCATAAACTCGATCAGCAGCTGCCTCATCACTTTAAAGATACGCTGCGCATTGCCGCCGCACGCTTAACCAATCTGCAGTCAAAAAAACGGGCGTGGATTGTCGGTAAAGAGCATTACGACCTGGGCAACGACCTCTTTTCACTGATGCTCGATCCGTACATGCAATACTCCTGTGGCTACTGGAAAGAGGCGACGACACTGGCGACGGCGCAGGAAGCCAAGCTGGATATGATCTGCCGTAAATTAGCGCTGGAACCCGGAATGTCACTGCTGGATATCGGCTGTGGCTGGGGCGGACTCGCGGAATTTGCCGCACGTCATTATGGCGTTAAAGTCCATGGCGTGACGATTTCCGCCGAACAACAGAAACTGGCGCAGCAGCGCTGCAGCGGATTAGACGTCACGATTCTGTTGCAGGATTATCGCGATCTGAATGAGCAGTTTGATCGTATTGTGTCGGTGGGTATGTTTGAGCATGTCGGACCGAAAAATTACGCGACCTATTTTGACGTGGTCGATCGTAATTTAAAGCCTGACGGTATTTTCCTGCTTCACACCATCGGCGCGATCAAAACTGATATGAGTGTCGATCCCTGGATCGATAAATATATCTTCCCCAACGGCTGCCTGCCTTCGGTGCGCCATGTGGCCGATGCCAGCGAGCCCCATTTTATTCTGGAAGACTGGCACAATTTCGGCGCAGATTACGACAAAACACTGATGGCCTGGCATGAACGCTTTTTGCAGGCCTGGCCAGAGCTGGCCGATAAATATGGCGAACGCTTTAAACGGATGTTCTCCTATTATCTGAATGCCTGTGCCGGTGCCTTCCGGGCGCGTGATATTCAGCTGTGGCAGATCGTGTTCAGTCGCGGCGTTGAGGGGGGATTACGGGTGGCGCGGTAGGGGTTAAAAAGCGGGCAATTAACAAAGCGCTACCCCGGCCAAAGACTTTATAAGAGTGGCCTGTTTTGCTTTAAGAGGAAGCGTTGCGCCAGGAACAGGGTCAGACCGGAAAGTCGCAAAACCTGTCATCCCTGACACGCCCGGCCCACGCGATTACGCACCTCATCCCTGAGGTGCGCCCATATCCGGGCCAACGCTTTGCGTTGTTCAAAAACGCTCCCGGCGTTTTTATCCGGGCGGCGGGACGCTTTCCTCTTCTGACCCGGCGCCCTGCGCTTTTAGAGTGCTGACAGAGTAAAACCGATTGGGCTGGCTGCGGTGCTTACGCGCCTTTTATCAACTCTCTGTCGTTGACTGGCCGGTCAGCATGCTCATCGCCGCCGCGGCATCGCGCTGTGCTAACACCCGCTCAACGGTCTCCACGATTGCCTGCGTGTGCGGATCGATTTCAATATTCACCCGATCGCCAAAGGTCTTCGCCCCCAGCGTGGTACGCTCCAGCGTTTCCGGGATCAGATAGACGCAGAACTTAGTCTTAGTCACATCGCCTACCGTCAGGCTGATACCGTCGATGCCGACAAACCCTTTATGCAGAATATATTTCATCTGCGCCGCATCCTGGATTTTAAACCAGACTTCGCGGTTATGTTCTGACTGGATAATCTTGCAGATTTCAGCGGTGGTCATAATATGACCAGACATCAGGTGTCCGCCTATTTCATCGCTGAATTTCGCTGCACGCTCAATATTGACCACATCGCCCTGACGTAAATCGCCAAGGTTAGTCACCCGCAATGTCTCTTTAATTAAATCAAAACTGACGCGGTCGCCTTCAATTGCCGTTACGGTTAAACAGCAACCGTTATGGGCTACGGATGCGCCCAGCGCCAGACCCGGTAAGAGCTCTTCCGGCAGACGGACAGTATGGGTACGAAACAGTTCTTTCTCTTCAATGGACACGATTTCTGCGGTGCCCTGCACAATACCGGTAAACATAGTCTTTGCCTCTGCGAAGTTTACGCTAGTTTATCACAGCTCAGGTCGGCTGTTAGATTTCAGCCCGCACCGCCGCTTTATAGCGGAGCAAACCGCATTGTGTGACAAAGATTGGCGAATTCTGTTACGCCAGTTACACTAGCTCGCGAAATTCCCCGGGCTTCCTGCCCCTTTTAATTCATTCAATAAGTCAGGTGTTAACGTGCAGAAGTATTTAACAGAAGCGCGTCAATTGCTGGCCCTTGCGATTCCGGTCATCCTTGCTCAGGTGGCTCAAACCGCAATGGGATTTGTGGATACCATTATGGCCGGCGCAGTCAGCGCCACGGATATGGCCGCCGTTGCTGTCGGCACCTCTGTCTGGCTACCGGCCATCCTGTTTGGTCATGGTCTTCTGCTTGCATTGACGCCCACCGTTGCGCAACTCAATGGTTCTGGCCGCCGCGAACGCATCGGTGAACAGATCCGCCAGGGATACTGGCTCGCCTTTTTCGTCTCCCTGCTGATTATGGTGCTGTTGTGGCATGCCGGTTATCTTATCCGGGCGATGCATGACATCGATCCAGTGCTGGCGCTGAAGGCAGAAGGCTACTTGCATGCCCTGCTGTTCGGCGCGCCTGGCTACCTCTTCTTCCAGGTGCTGCGCAATCAGTGCGAGGGGCTGTCGAAAACCAAACCCGGCATGGTGCTGGGCTTTTTAGGCCTGATGTTCAACATCCCGCTCAACTATGTCTTTATCTATGGTCACTTCGGCATGCCTGCCCTGGGCGGTGTCGGCTGCGGCGTGGCGACCGCCTCGGTCTACTGGGTGATGTTTATCTGCATGCGCTTCTGGGTGCGCCGGATGGGTAGCATGCGCGATATCCGTATGGAGAGCCGCTGGTCACCCCCTTCCCGTCCGATTCTGAGCCGCCTGATGACGCTGGGATTGCCGGTGGCGCTGGCACTCTTCTTTGAGGTCACGCTGTTCGCCGTGGTCGCCCTGCTGGTTTCGCCACTGGGCATCGTTAACGTGGCCGGTCACCAGATTGCGCTCAATTTCAGTTCACTGATGTTTGTATTGCCGCTGTCGCTGGGTGTCGCGACCACCATCCGCGTCGGTTATCGTCTGGGTCAGGGCTCCACCGAGCAGGCACGGGTCGCGGCCTGGACCGCCCAGGGGGTTGGCATCAGCATGGCGGCGCTGACCGCCATTTTTACCGTGACGTTTCGTCATCAGATTGCCCTGCTCTATAACGACAACCCTGAAGTGGTGACGCTGGCGGCACAGCTGATGCTGCTGGCGGCAATTTATCAGTTCTCAGACTCGATACAGGTGATTGGCAGCGGGATCCTGCGCGGCTATAAAGATACGCGGTCGATTTTCTTTATTACCTTTATCGCTTACTGGCTGCTGGGACTGCCCGCCGGTTATCTGCTGGCGCTGACCGACTGGCTGGTGCCGCGCATGGGACCTGCGGGCTTCTGGTGCGGCTTTATTATCGGCCTGACCTCGGCTGCGGTGATGATGATCTGGCGCATCAGACGGTTACAGCAATCACCTGCGGAGATTATCCTGACGCGTGCAGCGCGATAACGTTCGGGGCGGGTCATTCATGGCCCGCAATGACGAAAAAAACGACGGTTAGCACAGTTGCTGTGCAGTCATGGCGAAAAAACTATTTTCCCCTTGCCAGCCTCACACGCTGCCGTTAATATTCGTCCCCGCTGTCGCCCTGACAGCATGTTGCGCTCTTAGCTCAGTTGGTTAGAGCACCACCTTGACATGGTGGGGGTCGATGGTTCGAGTCCATTAGAGCGCACCAAGTGCGTCCGTAGCTCAGTTGGTTAGAGCACCACCTTGACATGGTGGGGGTCGGTGGTTCGAGTCCACTCGGACGCACCAATATTCAGAATGCGCTCTTAGCTCAGTTGGTTAGAGCACCACCTTGACATGGTGGGGGTCGATGGTTCGAGTCCATTAGAGCGCACCACTTTCAGAATTCCTTCAGCTTGCGCAACTCCACTTTTATTGATCTGCATCGCTTCCCCCTTCTGCTTTTTGATTGGTTTTCGCATACTTAGCGTCTATACTGTCCCGCGTTGCTTACTTGAAAGGTTTCAGCGATCACGTGCTTACTGCGATAACTCAAATGAATTGCGCAACAACAGCGTGGTGGTTACCAACCGTAACCGCACAACTTCCCTGCACGCCTGGCCTTCGTCACCTATTCTTACTCAGTACTGCCCTTTTCAGTCTCAATCAGAAATTTCACTTCGATGCGCTGCCATCGGATTCCGCCCTTATTCATCCATCACAACTTACAGAAAATCCGTCATGAAAAAGACTAAAATCGTTTGTACAATCGGCCCGAAAACCGAATCCGAAGAGATGCTGACTCAGCTGCTTGAAGCTGGCATGAATGTTATGCGTCTTAACTTCTCTCACGGCGACTACGCTGAGCATGGTCAACGCATCACCAACATGCGTGCCGTTATGCAAAAAACCGGCCGTCAGGCCGCTATCCTGCTGGATACCAAAGGCCCTGAAATCCGCACCATGAAACTGGAAGGCGGCAACGATGCGGCTCTGAAAGCGGGTCAGACCTTTACCTTTACTACAGATCAGAGCGTGATTGGCAACAGCGAGCGCGTTGCGGTGACTTATCCGGGTTTCACTGCTGACCTGAAAATCGGCAACACGGTGCTGGTCGATGATGGCCTGATTGGTATGGAAGTGACCGAAGTCACTGAAAATACCGTGGTGTGTAAAGTCCTGAACAATGGCGATCTGGGTGAAAACAAAGGCGTTAACCTGCCAGGCGTCTCTATCCAGCTGCCAGCACTGGCCGAAAAAGATAAGCGCGACCTGATTTTTGGTTGTGAGCAGGGTGTAGACTTTGTCGCCGCCTCTTTCATCCGTAAACGTTCAGATGTGCTGGAAATTCGCGAGCACCTGAAACAGAACGGCGGCGAGCATATCCAGATCATCTCCAAAATCGAAAACCAGGAAGGCCTGAACAACTTCGATGAAATCCTCGAAGCGTCAGACGGCATCATGGTTGCGCGTGGCGACCTGGGTGTTGAGATCCCGGTTGAAGAAGTGATCTTCGCGCAGAAGATGATGATCAAAAAATGTAATAAAGCACGCAAAGTGGTCATCACGGCTACCCAGATGCTCGATTCCATGATCAAGAACCCGCGCCCTACCCGCGCAGAAGCCGGTGACGTGGCAAACGCCATTCTCGACGGTACCGATGCTGTGATGCTGTCAGGTGAGAGCGCCAAAGGCCGTTATCCGCTGGAGTCGGTCACCATCATGGCGACCATCTGTGAGCGTACCGATCGCGTGATGAAGTCCCGCATCGACAGCCAGAGTGATAACCGCAAAATGCGTATCACAGAAGCTGTCTGCCGTGGTGCTGTAGAGACCGCTGAGAAGCTGGAAGCGCCACTGATTGTGGTTGCTACCGAAGGGGGTAAATCTGCTAAAGCCGTGCGTAAATACTTCCCGAACGCGACCATCCTGGCGCTGACCACCAATCCGATGACTGCCCGTCAGCTGATCCTGAGCAAAGGGATTGAGACACGTCTGGTGACAGAGATCGCTTCAACCGATGATTTCTATCGTCTGGGTAAAGAAGCGGCGCTGGAAAGTGGCTACGGCCAGAAAGGCGATGTTGTGGTGCTGGTGTCAGGTGCATTAGTACCAAGCGGAACTACCAACACCGCTTCTGTACACGTTCTGTAAAACTCTCTCTGACCATTATTTTGAAGCGCCTTTTTCGGGCGCTTTTTTTTATTTCTACTTAAACCAAATGTCAGAAAATTCCAATCGAAAATAACTATTCAAATACTCTTAATATTAAGGTTAATCCGATTAAATCTCTCTGTTTTCGCTAAATTTTTTTATCATATTCTGTGATTCGCTGCTTCTTTGAGCGAACGATCAAATTTAAGCATCTTCTCATCAAAAATTTATTCTCAACTTAAAAAGCTTTGTGTAATACTTGTAACGCTACATGGAGATTAACTCAATCTAGAGGGTATAAATAATGAATCGTACTAAACTGGTACTGGGCGCGGTAGTTCTGGCTTCAACTCTGCTGGCTGGTTGCTCAAGCAACGCTAAAATCGACCAGCTGTCTTCAGACGTTCAGACTCTGAACGCTAAAGTTGACCAGCTGAGCAACGACGTGAACGCAGTGCGTTCAGACGTTCAGGCTGCTAAAGATGACGCAGCACGCGCTAACCAGCGTCTGGACAACCAGGCTCACTCTTACCGTAAGTAAGAGTTCTGGTTTAAAAATGGCGCCTTTATGGCGCCATTTTTTTTGCTCCGAATTCAGTGCCCTCAAGGGCACTTATCCGGTCAGGGCTGAACCGCGTTACCCTCAGCCTGTGCCACCGGGCTATCAGCCCCCACAGATGCACTCTCCAGCCCCGCAGGCGGCACGGTATCACTCTGCACCGGCTCCCCACTGCTGACCAGCACAGGCATGCCTGAGCGTCGTGCTAAGCTGGCTTTAATCAGCGCGCTATCACTCTTCTCACTTTTCATAAACTGCTTCACTCCGGCAGTGAGTGCAATCGGCATGGTCTGCGGATCGTCCTTGTCGTTGCGTGACAGCGGCTGATGCACTTCCACGTAGCGTTTCCCATCCGGCTCTACAGCGTATTTCACCGGCTGATTGATGATCTGTACCCGCGTCCCTTTCGGAGCTGAATTAAACAGCGCTTCGATATCTTCTGAACGCAGACGGATGCAGCCTGAACTGACGCGCATGCCGATGCCGAATTTCGCATTAGTGCCATGGATCAGATATTGGCCGGTGCCGCGCGCCAGACGCATGGCAAACTGCCCCATCGGGTTATCCGGTCCGGCGGGGACTACGCCAGGCAGCGTGATGCCCTCTTTGGCGTAGCGTTTGCGGATGTTCGCCGTGGGCGTCCAGGTAGGATTAGGGATCTTCTGGCTGATCTGCGTCACCATCACTGGCGTGGCCGCACCCAGCTGGCCAATGCCGATGGGATAGACAATGACCTTATCCTCCCCTTTGGGGTAGTAGTAGAGACGCAGCTCGGCCAGATTCACCACAATCCCTTCGCGCGGCGTATCGGGCAGGATCATCTGCAGTGGAACCGTCAGCTGGGTGCCCGCTTTGGGCAGCCAGGGATCGGTACCGGGATTCGCCTCCAGCATGCTCAGCAGGCCGACCTGGTAGCGCGCCGCAATCGCTTCCAGCGGTTGTTTATTGTCAGGAACCTGAGTCAGGACGTTTTCGCCAATCAGGCGACTGTCAGGTGGTGGCAGCGGATATTCGGTGGCGAACGCGGATGCAGAGAGCCCAAAGCAGGTCAGCAGCAATGCACCGGCTAAACGTAAAGCAGGTTTCATGCAATTTTCTCGTCAGATAAAAAAACAGACGCCGGATGGCGTCTGTGGAGTGTAACTTAGCTGAGGTTCTGAGCGGTATGGCGAATAGACCGAATCATCGCCTCCAGCCCCTGCGACCGGGTGGGCGTCAGGTGCTGCATCAGTGCCAGTTCGCCAAACCAGTGGCGCACATCCAGCGCCAGGATATCGGCGGGCGGCAGGTTCTGATAGAGGCTAAATACGATAGCAATCAGTCCTTTAACGATAGCGGCATCGCTGTCGCCTTCAAACGCAATGGAACCATCCGCCTTCGGGGTCATTCTGATCCACACCTGACTCTGACAACCCGAAATCACGTTCTCCGGCTGGTGTAAGGTTTCAGAAGATTCCGGAAGCTTTGAACCCAGCTCAATAATGTAGAGGTACTTCTCTTCCCAGTTGGCGCAACGGTTGAAGTTGCGAACCAGTTTCTCTTTTTCAGGCAAATTCGCCATCAGTGACTCCGTTAAAACTGTTCAGCCGCCCAGCAGACGATGAATGCGCGTCAAACCGGCAGCCAGACGATCCACTTCCTCTTCACTGTTGTAGAACGTGAAGGAGGCACGGCACATCGCCGGTACATTGTAATGCTGCATCAGCGGCATCGCGCAGTGATGCCCGGTGCGGATGGCAATGCCATATTGATCCAGGAAGCTGCCGACGTCGTAGGCGTGGTGTTTACCGAGATTGAAGGCGATAACGCCAGCTCGTGACTGTGGCCCGTAGATCTGAATATCCGGAACGGTACCCAGCTTATCGAGCGCATAGTTCATCAGTGCCGTCTCGCGCTGATGAATCGTATCCAGTCCCAGCGCCTGCACATAGGCCATTGCCGCACCGAAGCCGATAATGCCGCCGGTATTCGGCGTACCCGCTTCAAAGCGCCACGGCGCACTGTTCCAGGTGGTGCCGGTGGGCAGCAGGACGCGCTCAATCATTGAACCGCCCCCTTCCCATGGTGGCATCTCTTCCAGCAGCGCTTTGCGGCCGTAGAGAATACCCACGCCGTTCGGGCCATAGAGTTTATGGCTGGAGAAGGCGTAGAAGTCGCAGCCGATATCCTGCACATCAACCTTGTCATGCATCACCGCCTGGGCACCATCCACCAGCGTTACCACGCCAGCGGCTTTTGCCTGAGCAACGATCGCTTTAACCGGGTTAACCGTGCCGAGCACATTTGAAACATGCGTCACCGCCAGCAACCGCGTACGGCTGTCGATCAGCCCCGCCAGTTGCTCCAGCGCCAGCTCACCGTTGTCATTTAATGGCAGGACCCGCACTTCTGCGCCGGTGCGCTGGGCCAGCATCTGCCATGGAACGATATTGGCGTGATGCTCCATCTCAGTGATGATCAGGTTATCGCCAGCCTGGAGGTTACTGCTGCCCCAGGTGTTCGCCACCAGATTGATGCCTTCGGTGGTGCCTTTAACGAAGACAATCTCTTCCTGTGACTGCGCATTGATAAAACGGGCAGCCTGATCGCGCACGTTCTCCATGTCGCTGGTCGCCTGCTGGCTCAGCGTATGGATACCACGATGCACGGCCGCATAGCCGTGCTGATAGAAATGACTCTCGGCGTTAATCACCGAGAGTGGACGCTGTGCGCTGGCCGCACTGTCAAGATAGGCCAGCGGATGACCGTTGACCTCACGCTTCAGGATAGGAAAATCAGCCCTGACGCGTTCGAGATCGAAGTTCATCATATGTCGCCTCCGGGAAAACGTTGCGCGATACGCTGCAGCACGGCCTGACGCATCACCTCATTTTCCAGTGTCTCGGTCAGTTCTGCGGCAAACGCATGAATAATCATGGTCTGCGCAGCATCCTGCTCAATACCGCGCGAACGCAGGTAGAACATCTGCTCATCATCAATACGACCGATGGTGGCACCGTGGCTGCACTTGACGTCATCCGCATAAATTTCCAGCTGCGGTTTGGTATCGACTTCTGAGAGCTTGCCCAGCAACAGGTTGTTGTTGGTCATCTGCCCGTCGGTCTTCAGCGCATGCTGTGCCACTTTAATGTGGCCGTTAAACACCGCACGGCCTTTATCGCGCACGATGGTTTTATGCATCTGGCGGCTGACGCAGTGGCCCTTGTTGTGCTCCAGGTAAGTACGGGTATCCGCCACTTCCTGTTTCACCGGCAGCACCAGGCTATTGATCGCCAGCGTAGTGTTTTCGCCGTTCAGCTGGGTACTGGTGTTGTGACGCGACAGCCCGGCACCCAGCAGGAAGCTGGTGCTGCTGACCTGACCATCGTTGCCAATGACCAGATCGTTATGCGCAAAGTGATAGCTGGCGCTGCTTTCAAAGGCCAGCTTCGTGTGCGTCAGTTTTGCATTGTCGCCTACCGCAAAGGTAAAGCGCGTGCCGGTGAAATGGGCGCGCTCATCCAGTGAAACGTAGTGCTCAATCACTTCCGCTTCGGCACTCTCTTCCAGCTGCAGGTGATGACGATAGTGAACCGTGTTCATACCCGTCTGCTGACCGCTGGTGATATGCAGCAGATAGACCGGACGCGCAGCGGATTTACCGCGCGCCAGACGCAGGGTCGTCACCTCTTCTGCCAGACTCTCAGTCAGATGCAGAAAGACTTCAGGCTGAACCGCAGCAGGCAGCGGACGGCGCTCGGCGGCCACGCTGTGCTGAACCTCAAACAGATCGCAGTCGCGACTGCTGAAGGCTGGCTGGAACTGACCGTCAACATAGACCAGACGGATCGCATCCAGCGGCAGCGCGAGTGCATCAACCTGTTCAGCGCTCAGGGTCTGCGGCGCGTCAGGCAGTACAAACTGCTGAGACAGTAAGGTGTCCAGCGGCGTGTACTTCCAGTTTTCGTGCTTGCGGGTTGGCAGGCCAACGCGCATCAGTTGCTGCCAGTGCTGCTGTGCCTGCAGAGAACGCACGTCGCCACGCGACTCAAACAGGTGATGCCACTGTTGCAGCGCAGAATCACTCTTCGTCGGTAAGCCAGCCATAACCTTGCTCCTCCAGCTGTTTCACCAGCGAGAAGTCGCCAGATTTCACGATTTTGCCCTGATACAGAACATGAACGAAGTCTGGCTTGATGTAATCCAGAATACGCTGGTAGTGGGTCACGATGATAAAGGCACGTTTTTCGTCGCGCAGGCTGTTTACGCCATTCGCCACGATTTTCAGCGCATCGATATCCAGGCCTGAGTCGGTCTCATCCAGGATGCAGAGCTCCGGCTCCAGCGCCGCCATCTGCAGGATGTCGTTACGCTTCTTCTCACCGCCGGAGAAGCCGACGTTGACTGAGCGGGTCAGCAGATCTGCCGGCATCTTCAGCAGCTCAATTTTCTCTTCAATGAAGTCCTGGAAATCGAAGCGATCCAGCTCTTCCTGCTGACGATATTTGCGTACCGCATTGACCGAGGTCTGTAAAAAGAACTGGTTGCTGACGCCCGGAATTTCTACCGGATACTGGAATGCCATAAAGATGCCTTCACCGGCGCGCTCTTCAGGGGCCAGTTCCAGCAGATCTTTACCTTTGAAGCTGACCGAACCGCCGGTCACTTCATAATCTTCACGGCCTGCCAGCGTCGCTGACAGGGTACTTTTACCTGAGCCGTTCGGGCCCATGATGGCATGCACTTCGCCGGGTTTTATTTCGAGATTCAGGCCACGCAGAATGGCTTTATCTTCAACACTGACCTGCAAATCTTTAATGCTTAACATACTTATTCCTTCACATTGCTTCCGGCAACGCGTGTGACGGCATCAGCCCACACTGTGCTCAAGGCTGATGGCTAACAATTTCTGGGCTTCCACAGCAAATTCCAGTGGCAGCTCCGAGAATACGTCTTTACAGAAGCCGTTCACGATCATCGAGATGGCGTCTTCTTCACTGATACCGCGTTGCAGACAGTAGAACATCTGATCTTCGCCGATACGTGATGTCGTGGCTTCATGCTCAAGCTGAGCGGTATTGTTGCGGGTTTCCACATACGGGAAAGTATGTGCGCCGCAATCAGGACCGATCAGCATCGAGTCACACTGCGTAAAGTTACGGGCATTGGTCGCGGTTGGCATGATTTTCACCAGCCCGCGATAGGTGTTCTGACTTTTACCGGCCGAAATCCCTTTAGAGATAATGGTCGATTTGGTGTTTTTACCAATGTGGATCATCTTGGTGCCGGTATCGGCCTGCTGACGACCGCTGGTCAGTGCCACTGAGTAGAATTCACCCACTGAATAGTCCCCGCGCAGAATGCAGCTTGGGTATTTCCAGGTGATAGCAGAGCCGGTTTCAGACTGTGTCCAGGACATCTTACTGTGGTCACCTTCACACAGCGCACGCTTGGTCACGAAGTTCAGGATACCCCCCTCACCTTCGCCACCCGGGAACCAGTTCTGAACGGTCGAATATTTCACTTCGGCATTTTTGTGGATGATGACTTCCACCACGGCCGCGTGCAGCTGGTAGGTGTCACGCACTGGCGCTGAACAGCCTTCGATGTAGCTGACGTAGCTGTCTTCATCGGCAATCAGAATGGTGCGTTCGAACTGACCGGTTTTCGCTGCGTTGATGCGGAAATAGGTCGACAACTCCATCGGGCAACGCACCCCTTTCGGGATATAAACGAAGGTGCCGTCAGAGGCGACCGCCGAGTTCAGCGCCGCAAAGAAGTTATCGTTCGCCGGAACAACCGTGCCGAGATACTGCTTCACCAGCTCCGGGTGCTCCTGGATCGCTTCGCCAAAGGAACAGAAGATAATCCCCTGCTCCGCCAGCTTGCCGCGATAGGTGGTCGCCACCGAAACGGAGTCAAAAATGGCATCAACCGCCACTTCACGGCCTTCACGCACCGGGACACCCAGCTGATTAAAGGCGTTTTCCACTTCCTGCGTCAGATAATCGCTGGCTGGCGCGCTGCCTGAAGCCTGCATTGCACCGGGTTCTGACGCGCAGCTGTCATCACAGTTGCCGCAGGAAGGCGCGGAGTAGTAGCTGTAATCCTGGTAGTCGAGTTTTTCGTAGTGCGCTTTCAGCCAGTGTGGCTCTTCCATTTCAAGCCAGGCACGAAACGCTTTAAGACGAAACTCCAGCATCCACTCTGGCTCGTTACGCTTGGCCGAGATCGCCCGCACCACATCTTCGTTGATGCCGTTGGCAAATTCTTCGGTTTGCAGTTGGGTAAAGAAGCCCTCTTTATAGTTGAGCTTGCCTTCCCAGATTTGTACATCGTCAGATGTTTCGCTGTGTCGTGACATATTTCACTTACTCGACGCCAAAGCTCTCACCGCACCCGCAGGCGTGCTGAGCTTTAGGGTTATTGAATTTAAAAATCTGATTCAGGCCTTCACGAACGTAGTCCAGTTCGGTGCCATCAACGAATGGCATCGCCTGTAGCGGCACAAACAGCGTTGCGCCATGGAATGAGAACTGCAAATCATCCTCGACTGGCTCTTTCACCAGATCCATGACGTAACCAAAACCGGCGCAGCCGGATTGTTTTACGCCAAGCCGCAGACCCTTGACATCGGGGTCCTGAGCCGCCAGATTGAGAATTTGTTGCGCTGCGGTTTCAGTCAGCGTCAGCCCTTTCCAGACAAAATCGTCGGGTGAGAAAGAGTCTGTATTAACGGATGCCATGTTGATACCTCTTGAGTCCGGACCTTTTCAGGCTATCCCCCTATGGTAGTGATCTGACCAATCACTTCAACCTCTTGTTTTGCAGGGATAATCATCTTGTGCGGTTTTATTTGCTTAATTATTAAGCATAGCCTCTTCAGCTCACCTTGTGGTGAGAGCGTCAGCATAAATAAGCCAGTGTTAACCTATTAATAAATCACTCTTTTTTAAATAACCATTTTTGATAAAAATGCTTATTGATAGGTTACGCCTTTCTGCGATGTAAACAGATTGTTATTTCCGATTATACCGACAGGCAGGATAAATCGATAAATTTTTCTGCCCGCCAATTGCAATCACAGCCCAATTGAATATGATAATTATTATCATTCACATTCAGGGTGGCGTTATGACGCTTTCTGTCTCAGCCTGGCTGCAGCACAAAATCGACGAATATCAGTTTGCGGTGCGTGATATCACCGTCGACTTTTATATGGCGCAGGCAAAGCTCGACCGGGCCGACTGCTCGATTCATCAGCTACGTCAGTTTAACGATGCCTGTCAGGATATGGCAGAAATCTGCCAGTTGAACGGTGACGACCAGAGTTACCTGCATGCCATGGGTAAACTGCATCACCGACTGGTGCAGGAGATGGGAAACAGCGATCGCGATCGCCTGTTTCGCCTTCAGGCTTATCAACTGGCGCGATTGTCCCTGACCCGCCTCTGCCATCAACTGGCAATGGTCGGGGAGTGGAACCAGGCCACTGCGTTGCAAAGTGACTTTATGCGTCACGCAGGCTGGATATTCTAATCCAGCCAGGCCGTGACGTCGCGCACAATTTTTTTACATTAGCTCTAACAATGCCTGAAGCGGATGACGCATTCCGTTGCCCTCTACACGTTTGACCTGACTGCGGCACGAATAGCCGGTGGCCAGGCAGCGCTGGCGTGGCAGTCGCTGAAGCTGGGGATGCCAGGAGAGCGCGTAGATCCCCAGCGAGTTTTCTAGGTTCTTACTTTCGTGACCGTAGGTGCCTGCCATACCGCAGCAGCCAACATTGATGTTTTCCAGCTTCGCGCCAAAACGGGAGAAGATCGCCTGCCACTGATTCGGCGTGGAGGGCAGCGCGGTCACCTCGGTGCAGTGTGCAAACAGATACCAGGATTCTCCGCCCGCGACCTGCACGTCACGCCCGGCCAGTGCACGCTCTAACCACTCATGTACCAGCAGGACGTTAAAGTCGCCGCGTGATTCGCCCAGCGTCTGACGATACTCATCGCGATAGCAGAGCACCGTAGCCGGATCGACACCGACCATGGGCAACCCCAGTTTTGCCACCCGATTCAGGAAATCGGCGGTGCGGGACGCCGTGCGGGCGAAACGTTGCAGGAAGCCTTTCACATGTTGCGCTTTGCCATTTGGTGAGAATGGCAGGAGCACGGGCCGGTAGCCCAGTTTCTCAATCAGCCTGACAAAATCGTTAACCAGCTGCGCCTCATAGAAGCTGGTAAAGGGATCCTGCACCACCAGCACACAGTTTGCGCGTTCAGCGGCTGACACCCCTTCCAGCTGCTCCAGCGTCATGTTCATGGCGGGATGACCACTGAGTTGCTGTTTCAGATTAGGGGCCGAAAGCAGCGGCAGATCGACCATACCAATATGGGTTTTACTTATCTCTTTCAGCCACGGCTGGCGCAGGAAGAAGTTAAATACTTTCGGTGCTTTCGCCATCAGCGGCGCATAGCCCTCTACTGCTGCCACCAGGTGATCGCTGACCGGACGCAGATACCGGGTGTGGTAGAGCTGTAAGAAGCGCGAGCGGAAAGCGGGCACGTCAATTTTAATCGGACACTGGGTAGAGCAGGCTTTACAGGCCAGACAGCCCGACATCGCCTCTTTCACCTCGTGCGAGAAGTCATACTCCCCTTTGCTGGCGTGCCAGCTATTGCGGGTGCGGGCAATCAGGGCGCGAAGCGACAGTCGATTTTCAGGCAGCTGCTTTTCCAGGGTTAGCGGATCGACGCCCTGCCCGGCCAGCAGCCGCAGCCACTCCCGCGTCAGCGTTGCCCGCCCTTTGGGCGAGTGAATGCGGTTGCGGGTGATTTTCATGGAGGGACACATCGGGCTGCGGGCATCAAAGTTAAAACATAACCCGTTGCCGTTACACTCCATGGCGCCACGCCATTCATCCCGGACCGTTAACGGAATCTGACGATCATAGGTTCCGCGCTTCACCGCATCGACCTGCATCATTTCATCATTACTGTTGAATGGCGTACAGATCTTGCCCGGATTCAGGCGATTGAGCGGATCAAAGGCCGCTTTGATGCGGCGCAATTCGTTAAACAGCGTCTCACCGAAGAATGCCGGACTGTACTGGGCACGGAACCCTTTGCCATGTTCACCCCACAGCAGGCCACCATAGCGCGCTGTCAGCGCTACGACTTCGTCGGAGATCTGTTTCATCATCATCTCCTGCTGCGGATCGCACATATCCAGCGCCGGACGCACATGCAGGACGCCTGCATCGACGTGACCAAACATGCCGTAGCTCAGCCCGTGGCTATCCAGCAGCGCGCGAAACTCGACGATGTAGTCCGCCAGTTTTTCCGGCGGGACCGCGGTATCTTCCACAAAGGGAATCGGTTTAGCCCGGCCTTTGGCATTTCCCAACAGACCCACCGCTTTTTTACGCATGTTATAGATGCGTTCAATGCCATCCAGGTCGTTACAGAACTGATAGCCAATCACGCCGCCCTGCTGCTGTGCCATCAGTGCGTCAAGGCGGCCACAAAGCTGTTCAATCTGCTGATCGATCAGCGCGGCGTTGTCACCCGCAAACTCAACAATATTCAGACCCAGCATCTCTTTGTCGGGTACATCGGCGATCAATTCGCGCACTGAGTGCCAGACAATGTCTTCGCGTGCCAGGTTCAGCACCTTTGAGTCAACGGTCTCTACCGAGAGCGCCTGCGCTTCCACCATAAACGGCGCATTGCGCAGGGCTGAGTCAAAGGAGTCATATTTGATATTTACCAGTCGCCGCACTTTAGGCAGCGGCGTGATATCAAGCCGCGCTTCCGTGACGAAGGCCAGCGTGCCCTCTGCTCCGCACAGCAGGCGCGTCAGGTCAAAGGTCTGCATATCGTCGCTGAAGACATGGCGCAGGTCATATCCGGTCAGGAACCGATTCAGCTTTGGAAACTTTTCCAGAATCAGCGCACGATGCTCGCGGCAGCGCGTCAGCACCTGCTGATAGAGCCGGCCTTCGGGAGTTGCCGTCTGCGCCAGGGTTTCAGCCAGCGCGGTGGCCATTGGCCGCGTATCAAGGATATCGCCGCCCAGCAGCACGGCGCGCAGGCCCAGCACATGGTCCGAGGTTTTGCCATAGACCAGCGAGCCCTGGCCGGACGCATCGGTATTAATCATGCCGCCCAGCGTGGCACGGTTACTGGTGGATAACTCCGGCGAGAAGAAAAAGCCGAATGGCTTCAGCCAGGCATTAAGCTGATCTTTGATCACCCCCGCTTCAACGCGCACCCACCCCTCATCCGTATTGATCTCCAGGATGCGGTTCATGTAGCGCGACATATCCACCACAATCCCCTGATTCAGCGACTGACCGTTGGTGCCGGTACCGCCGCCGCGCGGGGTAAATACCAGACTGGCAAAGCGCGCTTCTCCGGCCACACGGGCGAGCAGCGCAACATCCGCAGTCGAGCGCGGAAAGAGCGCCGCGTCGGGCAGCAATTGATAGATACTGTTATCGGTGGAGAGTGAAAGACGATCGGCATAGCTGGTTGCCATGTCACCGGTAAAACCCTGCTCTTTCAACGACTCAAGGAACGTCAGCACCAGTTGAACGAGGCCCGGTGCCTGCGAAATCTGTGGGATCATGATTGTCTGACCGAAGGTGTTGTAAACGTTTGCGTTTATAGATTAGCGATTTCTCGTTTTATCATATTTTTCCTGCGCCTGCCCTTTTTTCAGAAAAGGCAAAAACCTTTCTCCGCGACTCTGTTTAATCCTCAGCAAATAGATCATGATAAAAACGGGCATCCGAATGCCTGAAAATGAAGGATTAAGACGAGGTTATGAGTCAATGATGAAAAGCCAGTACCGGGATATGGATTTACCGCAAATACTCTTCACCCTGATGTTCATTCTGCTGCTTATTGTCGCCTGTTTATGGGTCGTGCAGCCGTTTATTCTGGGCTTTGCCTGGGCCAGCATGGTGGTGATTGCCACCTGGCCATTGATGCTGAAATTCCAGCGACTGTTATGGGGACGCCGTTCTCTGGCAGTGATCGTGATGACACTGCTGCTGCTGCTGCTGTTTATTATCCCTATCGCCCTGCTGGTCAGCAGCCTGATTGATAACAGCGCGCCGGTGATTGCCTGGGTTACTCAGGGGCATATGATGCCGCGACTGTTATGGCTCAACGATGTACCGATGGTCGGCAAGAAGCTTTATGTCAGTTATGACACGCTGGTGGCGAGCGGCGGTGCCGGCGTCATGGCCAAAATACAGCCCTATATCGGCCGTACCACCGGCTTTTTTGTCGCACAGGCCGGTCATTTCGGACGCTTTATGATCCATCTGGGCGTGATGTTACTGTTCAGCGTGCTGCTTTACTGGCGTGGCGAACAGGCTGCCCAGGGCATTCGTCACTTTGCTTTCCGCATGGCGGGACGCCGCGGTGATGCCGCCGTACTGCTGGCGGCGCAGTCCATTCGTGCCGTGGCGCTTGGCGTAGTGGTGACGGCGCTGGTGCAGGGCGTGCTGGGCGGTATCGGTCTGGCGATCTCCGGCATTCCCTATTCCACGCTGTTGACGGTACTGATGATCCTCTGCTGCCTGGTACAGCTCGGCCCGCTGCTGGTGCTGGTCCCCGCCATTATCTACCTCTACTGGAGCGGAGATACGACATGGGGAACGGTGCTGCTGGTCTGGAGCTGTGTTGTCGGCACAATGGATAACGTGCTGCGACCGATGCTGATCCGTATGGGTGCCGATCTGCCGATGATCCTGATTCTTTCTGGTGTTATTGGTGGACTGTTTGCGTTCGGGATGATTGGTCTGTTTATCGGGCCGGTGGTTCTGGCGGTCTCCTACCGTCTGGTTTCCGTCTGGGTTCACGAAGCGCCTGCCCCCGATAGTGACCAACTGGCCGTGGCTGATGCCCTGGCCGATCACGATGATATCCCGCCTGCTGCATGATGGGGTGCAATAACCCGTTACACCGCTACCACCCATAAGCATTGATTAGTGCGGTTAATGATGATTAACCGCACCCCTTCTCTCAGATCAGATAAATTCCATTTTTCATTAGCGCTTTTTAAGAAAAAAGCCATCTTTGGCCTGAAAGTGACCTTTTCGGGCCAAAAAAGATTACTTTCTGCACTGTTTCTTAAGCCAAATGGCGAAGTAAAGGTCACAAAAGATTATTGGCTTTAAACTAATAAGAGGATTCTTAAAGACGCCAGCCAGCCGTATGAATAACATGTTTCCTATGTTCGAAATCAACCTGATGATTTCCAGACAATCTCATTCCCCTGAGTAGACTAAAGAATTGCTGTGTGTAGTCTTTGCCCATCCCCTGTGATGGACTTTTTTTTTGCCTGAATCCGACCAGATATAAACAGAAAAGGCCCGCATAGCGGGCCCTGAAGAGTGCTAACAACCCGTATCAGGCTGTTTTATTTAACTGCGCCAGACTCACCCAGGTCTCCACCACAGTGTCCGGGTTCAGTGACAGACTGTCGATGCCCTCTTCCATCAGCCATGCGGCAAAATCCTGATGGTCTGACGGCCCCTGCCCACAGATTCCGACATATTTCCCCTTCTGCTTCGCAGCCCTTATCGCCATTGAAAGCAGCATCTTCACAGCCTCGTTACGCTCGTCAAACAGCGCGGAGACGACGCCAGAGTCGCGGTCCAGCCCCAGCGTCAGCTGAGTCATGTCGTTTGAGCCAATAGAGAAGCCATCGAAGTGCTCCAGGAACTGATCCGCCAGCAGGGCATTGGATGGGATCTCACACATCATAATGATCTTCAGCCCGTTCTCGCCGCGCTTCAGTCCCTGACGCCCCAGCTCTTCCACCACGGCCTTCGCCTGCTCAACGGTGCGCACAAAGGGAACCATAATCTCGACGTTTGTCAGGCCCATCTCGTTGCGAACACGTTTCACCGCTTCGCACTCCAGCGCAAAGCAGTCCCGGAAGCTGTCAGCGACATAGCGACCCGCACCCCGGAATCCCAGCATCGGGTTTTCCTCTTCTGGCTCGTAGCGTTCACCACCCACCAGGTTGGCATATTCATTGGTTTTAAAGTCAGAAAGTCGGACAATTACGCGTTTCGGCGCAAAAGCCGCGCCAAGCGTAGCAATTCCTTCAGTCAGGCGAGCAATATAAAACTCCACCGGATCATCAAATCCTTTCATCATTTTACGGATCTGCTGCTGCAGTTCCGGCGTCTGTTGGTCAAACTCCAGCAGCGCTTTAGGGTGGACGCCGATCATACGGTTAATGATAAATTCCAGCCGCGCCAGCCCCACGCCTTCGTTAGGCAGACAGGCGAAATCAAAGGCGCGATCGGGGTTGCCCACGTTCATCATGATCTTCAGCGGCAGTTCAGGCAGTGAATCGACCTGCGAACTGGTGACGTCGAAGTCGAGCAGTTGATCGTAGACGTAGCCGGTATCACCTTCGGCACATGAGACAGTGACGTTATGCCCCTCTTTCAGCCGGTCGGTGGCGTCACCACAGCCCACCACTGCCGGAATGCCCAGTTCACGCGCGATGATCGCCGCATGACAGGTCCGTCCGCCGCGGTTAGTTACAATCGCTGACGCCTTTTTCATGATCGGTTCCCAGTCCGGGTCGGTCATGTCGGTCACCAGCACATCGCCTTTTTCAATGCGGTTCATTTCGCTGATATCGTGGATGACCTTCACCACGCCTGCGCCAATACGATGACCGATAGCACGACCTTCCACGACAACGCTGCCCTGCCCCTGCAGCGTATAACGCTCCATGACCTGACCATTTGAGCGCACGGTTTCAGGGCGCGCCTGAACAATAAACAGTTTGCCGGTGTGCCCATCTTTGGCCCACTCAATATCCATCGGGCGCTGATAGTGCTGTTCAATCAGCACCGCCTGCTTCGCCAGCGCCTGCACTTCCTCATCGCTCAGGCAGAAACGGTCGCGTTCGGCCTCAGGCACATCTTCGATCCGCACCTGCTCGCCATGCGCCTGGGAATCGGCGTAGACCATGCGAACCTTTTTCGAGCCCATATTGCGGCGCACAATCGACGGACGATCGGCTGCCAGGGTTGGCTTGTGCACATAGAACTCATCCGGGTTAACGGCACCCTGCACCACCATTTCCCCCAGCCCCAGTGCGGCGGTGATAAAGACCACCTGATCAAAACCGGACTCGGTATCAATGGTGAACATCACACCCGAGGCGGCCAGGTCTGAACGCACCATGCGCTGTATTCCCGCAGAGAGCGCAACGCCACGATGGTCATAGCCCTGATGCACGCGGTAGGAGATAGCGCGGTCATTAAACAGCGAGGCGAAAACATGTTTTACCGCCACCATGACGGCGTCGATGCCCTGTACATTCAGGAAGGTTTCCTGCTGGCCGGCAAAAGAGGCGTCAGGCATATCTTCTGCGGTTGCAGAGGAGCGCACGGCAAACGACGCGGCATCATCATCCGCAGAAAGCTGCTTATAGGCGTCCAGAATGGCGGACTCCAGCTCGGGCAGGAACGGTGTCTCCACGACCCACTGACGAATCTGCTTACCCGCTTTTGCCAGCGCATCAACGTCATCAATGTCGGTCTCATCCAGCAGCGCGTAAATACGCTGATTCAGCCCGCTTTGATCGAGGAACAGGTTAAAAGCGTACGATGTGGTCGCGAAACCATTGGGCACGGAAACGCCCAGCGACGACAGATTAGTAATCATTTCACCCAGAGAGGCATTTTTGCCTCCCACCCGGTCAACATCATGCATGCCAAGCTGGTTATACCAGAGCACGAGTGGCTGTTCGCCTTTACTGGACATTGAGCTTATCCTTTATCAATTATCAATGAATGGACACAGGGAGTAATCTGTCTTCAGCCTGGCATATCACCCCCCCGATAACGATCTGTTGAATCGTTAAAGCAGAATTTCAGCCACAGTTTCGGAATTGTGAGCGCATTATTTTGCTGTTGCGCAAAGTCGCCTTTTTTCTCTAAATGATTGATGCGAAAGGAAATGGCAGATTTTCAGCCACTTAAGCATTCTGTTTTGTTGCGCAACAACTGCGTGGCTATTTGCGGCTTAACGACGGATTAAAAAAGAATTCTGGCTCAACGAACCCCTTTTTCATTTTTAGTATCGTGATGAAACGGCAGACAAATAATCCGGACAGACATTCCAGAAATTAAAATCAGAGATGATTTATTTAATCACATGGCCCATGCTGAACGCTCACTCTTGTCTGAGGCTGATTTCGTTATGACAACTGACAGAAGCGTTTTTTATATCTCCGATGGTACGGCCATTACGGCTGAGGTGCTGGGTCATGCGGTGCTGTCGCAGTTTCCGGTCAATATCACCAGCCTGACGCTGCCGTTTGTGGAAAATGTTCAGCGGGCGCTGGCGGTTAAAGCCCAGATTAACGCGCTCTATCAGCAAAGCGGCGTCCGGCCGCTGGTCTTTTTCTCCATCGTGACGCCGGAAGTGCGCGACATCATCGTACAGAGTGACGGCTTTTGTCAGGATATCGTCCAGGCGCTGGTCGCCCCGCTTCAGCAGGAGCTGGGGCTATCGCCCGCGCCGGTGGCACACCGTACCCATGGACTGGATGCCAGTAATCTGGGTAAATATGACGCACGTATCGCGGCCATCGATTACACCCTGGCGCATGATGACGGCATCTCGCTGCGCGGGCTGGAAGATGCGCAGGTGATTCTGTTAGGCGTCTCGCGCTGTGGCAAAACACCCACCAGCCTCTATCTGGCGATGCAGTTTGGTATTCGCGCCGCCAACTATCCATTCATTGCCGACGATATGGATAACCTTAAACTCCCGCCCGCGCTGCGCGCGCATCAGAATAAACTGTTCGGGCTGACCATCGACCCGGAACGGCTGGCTGCGATACGTCAGGAGCGGGCGGAAAATACCCGTTACGCCTCGATGCGTCAGTGCCGGCTGGAGGTGGGCGAAGTGGAAGCGCTGTTTCGTACCCATCAAATCCGCTATCTCAACAGCACCAACTACTCGGTGGAGGAGATTGCGACCAAAATTCTCGACATTATGGGCCTGACTCGCCGCATGTACTGATGGGTAACCTGCGCTGAACTGTAAAGCGACGCTGCCGTCGCTTTTGATTTCATTATTAAATTCCGGGTTGAATTCGCAGACTAATGGTTTATTGTGACCACCATCACTTCCCGGTATTTCACCGCTGCGAAGAACCGTTTTCGAGAATCCCATGAACAAAACCGACGAACTGCGTACCGCACGCATTGGTAGTCTGATTACCCCCGCCAGCCTGGCGGCTGAGCATCCTGTCTCTCCGGCAATTGCCGACAATGTCACCGCTGCCCGTAAACGTATTGCCCGTATTCTGACTGGCGAAGATCCCCGCCTGCTGGTGGTGATTGGACCCTGCTCGCTGCACGACCCGAAAGCGGCACTGGAATATGCTGAGCGTCTGAACACGTTACGCCGCCGCTATGAAGATCGGCTGGAGATTGTGATGCGCGCCTACTTTGAAAAGCCGCGCACCGTAGTGGGCTGGAAAGGCTTAATCTCCGATCCCGATCTGGATGGGAGCTACGATGTGAACCGCGGCATAGGCATCGCCCGCCAGCTGCTGATTGATATCAACGCGCTGGGCCTGCCTACCGCCACGGAATTCCTGGATATGGTGATCGGCCAGTTTATTGCCGATCTGATTAGCTGGGGCGCGATTGGCGCACGTACTACCGAAAGCCAGATCCACCGCGAAATGGCATCGGCCCTCTCCTGCCCGGTAGGCTTTAAAAACGGCACCGATGGTAACGTACAGATTGCCGTGGATGCGATTCGCGCCGCGCGCGCCAGCCACATGTTCCTTTCGCCCGATAAGCTGGGCCAGATGACCATCTATCAGACCAGCGGTAATCCGCATGGTCATGTGATCCTGCGTGGCGGCAAACAGCCTAACTATCATGCCAGTGATGTTGCCGCCGCGGCCGAAAGTCTGTCGGCGTTTAATCTGCCACAGCAGCTGGTGATCGACTTCAGTCACGGTAACTGCCTGAAGCAGCATCGTCGTCAGATGGATGTCGCGGCAGAGGTGGCAGAACAGATTAAAGCGGGATCGCAGGCCGTTGCCGGTGTGATGATTGAAAGCTTCCTGGAAGAGGGTAATCAGAAAGTCGTCAGCGGCGAACCGCTGGTCTATGGCAAGTCGATTACCGATCCCTGCCTCGGCTGGCAGGAGAGCGAAAAGGTGCTCGCCCTGCTGGCCGAGACGGTTTCTCACCGCCTCTGAGTCTGCATCAGCTGGAGCAGCTCACTTCAAGGGTTTTGCCCCAGTCTGGCGGCCGCTGACGATATTCAGCGGCTGTCTGATCGCTAAAGGGTTGCTGTAACGCCTGATGCAGACGTGCCAGCGCCCCCTGCTCTCCCCGCTCCGCCTCTTCAATGGCCTGCTGAGCCAGATAGTTGCGCAGAATCACCGCCGGATTGGATGCCTTCATCACGGCCTGGCGTTCTTCATCACTGACCTGCTCATCCATCAGACGGCTGCGATAGCGCTGATACCAGCTATCAAACGCCTCACGATCGATAAACTCATCCCGCAGCGGTGAACGGCTTTCAGCCTGCTGCGTCTCACTGAGCAGGCGGAACGTCAGGGTGTAATCGCTATGCTCCTGCGTCATCAGTGCCAGCAGATCGGTCAGAATCTCATTATCGCTGCTCTGCTGCGTCAGCAGACCGAGTTTCGCCCGCATCCGTTCGCCCCAGACCCGCATCAGTTCGGGTTCGTAGGCGCTCAGTGCCGTCCGCAACTGCTCGGTGGTCAGCAGACCCGACAGCGCATGTGCCAGCCGGTTAAGATTCCACATGCCGATCATTGGCTGATTTTCAAAGCTGTAACGACCCTGATAGTCGCTGTGATTACAGATGAAGTCGGGCTGATAATCATCCAGAAAACCAAAGGGGCCATAGTCGATGGTCAGACCCAGAATCGACATGTTATCAGTGTTCATCACTCCATGAGCAAAGCCCACGCTCTGCCACAGCGCAATCAGACGCGCAGTGCGTAACACAATGTCGGTAAACCACTGTTGATAGCGGTCTGCTTCAGCATCCAGATGCGGCCAGTGATGGCGAATGGCGTAGTCGGCCAGTTGCTGCACTTTCTCCTGCTGCTGGCTGTAAAAGAAATGCTCGAAATGACCGAAACGCAGATGACTCGGTGAAATGCGCATCAGCATCGCGCCACGCTCTGTTGTTTCGCGGTAGACCGGCTCATCACCTATCGACAGGGTCAGCGCACGCGTGGTGGGAATGCCCAGATGATGCAGCGCTTCCGAGGCGAGAAACTCACGCACGCTGGAACGGATCACGGCACGGCCATCGCCCATGCGGGAATAAGGCGTCAGACCTGCGCCCTTGAGATGCCAGTCCAGCTTGCTGCCATCCTCCAGACGCTGCTCACCCAGCAGAATGCCGCGTCCGTCGCCAAGCTGGCCCGCCCAGACGCCAAACTGATGGCCGCTGTAGACCTGCGCCAGCGGCTGCATGCCTGGCAGCAATGCTGCACCGTGCCAGACGGCATGACCCTTATCGGCAAAGAGCGCGTTATCCAGCCCCATTGAGGCTGCAAGCGGTGCGTTATGATATAGCAGGCGTCCGCCTGCCAGTGGCGTGGGGTTCAGCGCGGTGTAACACCCGGTAAGTTCACGGAACCAGGTGTTGTCAAAAGAGGCCTTGCCTGAGGACATTGTTTCTCCCGTGCGATGCTCAGCGTTACTTAAGGTTAGTCCTCTAGTGTAACGCTGATAGCGGGGATTAACAGGAAGTATCAGCCGGGATGCTGCGCGGATGGCACACGATCGTCGGCGCAGATCAGCGAATGCAGCGCGTCAGATTTTACCACCGGGAAGAGCGCACCCTGAAACTCGGCACTGCTCAGCTGGCTGACTTTATCCAGCAGCACGTCGTCATCAATGCCACAAATAATGAGCCGGTCACAATGGGCGCGGAAATTATCGATAATGCTCTGAAGAAACGGCACGAATGAAGCGCGCTTTGCCAGCGAATGAATAAACTCTTTGTCCAGGCAGATGCAGCTGAATAAATTATCGTAGACCGCATTAGAGGGGGTCTTACCCGCGCCAAAATGAGAAATCGCTAAATTAAACTCAGCATGCAGGCTTGCCAGCAGGGGATTATTTTTCCCCAGTTTTAGTTGCGGAAACGTTTCAGTGATATTCAACAGAATGAATGGCAACTGCTTTATTTTGCGCATCACTAATTCGCTGGCCAGCAGCGTCCGGGCCATGCCTTCATCAATACGTATAAATGCTGACACGAAATGCGCTTCAAAAAAGCCGCGATTCTGCTCCAGCAATCCAATCTGACTTTGCAGCAGGCGCAGCTGCTGCGACTCATCGAGCTGCGGCAGCAACAGATCCTGCGGCAGGGTGATGGGGGCACTTTCATGCACAAACTGCGTGACCAGCTCGACAGCGGTCAGTCGCCCATTAACATCACAGACAGGATAAAACCAGATTTCCGACTGATAGTCGGCCGAAAGATGAATTTTCATTTTAATGCCAGAATATGCGGCGATGGTGATATCGTATAGTAATGGTCCGGCGCAGGCAATAGTGCCAAATCATTGAAGAGACGAACTTCTTTACTCTTCCATTGCCGTTTGGCAGCAGGCGATCACCCTTAAGCCAAATAGTAGCGACAAAACAGCGGTTATTAGTGGAATTAAATAAGCGTTTATTATGTTTATTAAAACCCATGCTCAATAACTGTCATTTAAAATAAACCTTTTACTCTCTGTTTTAACTCTATTTAAAATTGGACTTAAGTCTGATTCCCCGAACCTGCGTTTAAATACGACGCGCCTGCCAGAACACTTTTCGCCAGTAGACATTGTCGAGCGAAGAGCGGATGACACCCTGGCTGGTTGAGGCATGAATAAAGGCGTTATCGGTGTCATAAATGCCCACATGCAGGCCATTCTCCCCGCGACCGGTTTTGAAGAAGACCAGATCGCCTGGCAGCAGCTCGTCTTTGCTGATTCGGGTGCCAATATCGCTTTGAGCTGAGGTGGTGCGTGGCAGTTGCAGCGCAAATTTATCCCGGAAAGTCAGATAGACAAAGCCGGAGCAGTCAACCCCATTACGGCTCATGCCGCCATAGCGATAAGGCGTACCACGCCAGTTACCGAGCTGATCGTTCAGTTCCGCAATCACGGTGATCGAATCGGAAAGACGGCCATTAATCGGCGGAGCGTGATGACTGCATCCCGTCAGCAGCAGAACTAAAATCAGCAAACCCAGGCGCATCGCCAAATGTCCTTATCAGAAGTTGCAACCGGCTTAATGTAGCGGTAAAGCCCGCCGGGTAGCAAGTGTCAGGGCAATACGGTCAGCAGCGTGCGTCCTTCAAGTTCAAGCTGCCGGAAAGCAATCTGATAGAGCGGTGTCAGGCGTTGCGGCGTCAGAACCTCTGCTGGTTCACCCTGGGCAATCAACTCTCCCTGATCCATCAGCCAGACCCGATCCGCCTGTTGCAGGCTGTGGTTGAGGTCGTGACTGCTGGCGATAACGCTGATGCCCGCCGCGCACAGTTCGGCAATCAGATCGTCCACCGCTTTTTGCTGGGCGATATCCAGCGCGGTCATGGGCTCATCAAGGATCAGCAGCCGCCCGTGTGGATTGATGTGGGGATCAATCTGCACGCAGACCGCCGCCAGCCTGACGCGCTGCCATTCACCACCGGAGAGCCGGGTCAGTGAACGCGATAATTTATCCTGCAGCTGAAGCCGTTTCAGCAGCGTGCTGAGGCGATTGTCTGCCTGCCCCCCCGCCTGTTTCAGATGCAGACGCAAATAGTGCCAGACCGGCATCTGGCTCAGCGGTGCCTGCTGCTGAGGCAGCCAGCCGCGAACCCGGGCCATCGCCGCGCCGTTCCAGTCACTCAGCGGCTGTCCGTCCAGCAGCACAGTGCCGGAGGCGGGTTGCAGTCCCGCAATCACACTGAGTAAGGTGCTTTTGCCTGCACCGTTCGGGCCTGCCACATGCAGCAGCTGACCGGCGGCAAGCTCACCGGTCAGTGGCAGCAGCCGTCCGGGGACGGCGGCCTGTTGCAGGCGCAACAGCATCTATTTTGCCAGCGCCTGCTTGATGGTTTCCAGAATGATCGGATCTTCCGGCGTCATGTCAGGTGCAAAACGCTGGATCACGCTGCCGTCACGGCCAATAAGGAATTTTTCGAAGTTCCACAGGATGTCGCCCTGCTCTTTCGGCGCGCGTCCTTTGCTCTCCATGCGCTCGTAAAAGCCGCTGCCTTCCGAGCGCACCGCGTCAGGTCGGGCCGCAATCAGCTGGGCATAGAGCGGATGGCGGCCTGCGCCATTCACGTCGGTTTTGGCAAACATCGGGAACGTGACGCCATAAGTGGTGCTGCAGAAGGTTTTAATCTCCTCACTGCTGCCCGGCTCCTGCTCCAGAAACTGGTTGCAGGGAAAACCGAGTACGCTGAAGCCCTGATCCTGCCAGGCTTTCTGCAGGTTCTCCAGCTCTTCATATTGCGGCGTCAGACCACATTTCGAGGCAACATTGACCACCAGCAGTACCTTGCCCTGCCATTGTGACAGCGTGGTTTTTTCCCCATCGAGCGTAACCAGTTCAGTTTGATATATGTTCATGCGGTTTCCTGTTGTGGATGCTGTTGTGGATGCAGAGTCGCCAGCCGAAGCTAGCGTGAAGACTTCACCAGTAAAATAATAAACAGCGGCGCGCCCAGTGTCGCCGTCACGACACCTATCGGTAATTCTGCCGACGTCAGCGCCAGACGAGCCACAATATCGGCTGCCAGTAATACACCTGCGCCAGCCAGCGCCGATGCCGGCAGCAGATAGCGGTGATCGCTGATGCCGCTCATACGCAGCAGATGCGGGATCACCAGTCCGACAAAACCAATAGCACCGGCCATCGCGACGCTGATGCCGACCAGCCAGCCCATGGCGAGCACCAGCAGATTACGCCAGTAGAAGAGAGACAGTCCGAGCTGGCGGGCAGATGTCTCGCCCAGCGCCAGCAGATTAAGAATCTGCCCGGTCGCCCCCAGGGCCAGCATCACCGGCAGCAGCGCCAGCATCATCCAGCCATAGCGCCAGTCAATCCCGCTGAAGCCCCCCATCATCCAGTACATCAACTGGCGCAGATCGAGGCTGGTACTGAAGTAGACCGCCCAGGTCATGATGGCACTACAGATAATTCCCAGCGCCACGCCGGTAAGCAACAGCCGGGTGACCGAGAGCTGACGATGGGCAAAACGCAGCAGGATGAGCGTAATAATCAGCGCACCGGCCATCGCCGCCAGACCAAGGCTCCACAGTGAGCCGCTGCCCAGCAGCACGCCAAGCACCAGGCCAATACCGGCACCGTTCGAGACGCCGAGCAGGCCGGGCTCCGCCAGCGGATTTGTAAACAGCGCCTGCATCACTACACCGCATACCGCCAGCGATGCCCCGACCAGCACCACCGCCAGGCTGCGGGGCAGCCGCAACTGCCAGACAAAAAGCCTGCCGCTTTCCGTGAACCAGTCTGAGGGCGCGATCCAGCTGTCACCGGCACACAGGCTGAGACAGAGCAGTGCAGAGAGCGTAAGTGCTAACACAATAAGCCATTTCTGGCCGCGCTGGTCGGCCTGGCGCGCGAGCTGGTCGAGCAGAGACATAAGCAGGATTAGCTGAGAAAACAGAGATTTGATTGTAGAGGGATTGCAGAAAAAAGAAAGGCAGATGAGGCGGTTTGCATTTTGCTGTCAGGGAGATTAACGGGCGCGGGAAGCGGGATTGCTGCTTACTGAAACCATGAAAAAAGGCCGCTTGCGCGGCCTTTTTGAAACGCTGAAATTCAGTCAGTCTCTTTGGGTGTAGCGTTCTCTACGCGGCTTTTCAGCTTCTGTCCTGGGCGGAACGTTACTACGCGACGCGCAGTAATCGGAATATCTTCACCCGTTTTCGGGTTTCTGCCAGGACGCTGGTTTTTGTCACGCAGGTCAAAATTACCAAACCCAGACAGTTTTACCTGTTCTCCATTCTCCAAAGCGCGACGTACCTCTTCGAAAAACAGCTCTACTAACTCTTTGGCATCGCGTTTGCTCAGCCCGAGTTTCTCAAACAGGTACTCTGACATCTCAGCTTTTGTAAGCGCCATAGGTTCAATCCCTCAAGGTTGCCTGGAATCGCTCTTTTAATGCCGCAACGCATTTGCCAACGGTCGCGGCAATCTCCTCTTCTTCGAGTGTCCGGCTGGTATCCTGCAAAATCAGGCTGATTGCGAGGCTCTTGTAGCCCTCAGAAACGCCCTTACCGCGGTACACGTCAAACAAGTTTACGCCAACTACCTGATTTACGCCAACTTTCTTACACTCCGCGATGATATCTGCTGCAGGGACGTTTTCAGCCACCACAACGGCAATATCACGACGGTTCGCCGGGAAGCGAGAAATCTCGCGCGCGTCAGGCAGGACGCGGTCTGCGACCTTATTCCAAAGCAGTTCAAAGACTAAGGTGCGGCCATTGAGATCAAGCTTACGTTCCAGCTCAGGATGAACCACACCGATAAATCCGATATGTTCATCATGCAAATAAATCGCCGCGCTCTGTCCTGGATGCAACGCCGGATTCGCTTCAGCACGGAAGCTGATGTCATCCAGTTTGCCGGTTAAATCGAGCAGCGATTCTAAATCGCCTTTCAAATCATAGAAGTCAACTGTCTGGCGCGCCAGATCCCAGTGCTCTTCAACGCGGTTACCGCTGATGACGCCAGCCAGCATAAGATCCTGACGGATGCCTAAATCTGCCTGGGTATCCGGCACAAAGCGTAAGCCGCTCTCAAACAGGCGCACGCGGCTCTGCTGACGGTTCTGGTTGTAGACTACCGCGCTGAGCAGGCCAGTCCAGAGTGAGAGTCGCATGGTCGACATATCGCTGGAGATTGGGCTCGGCAGCAACAGCGCCTCTTCACCCGGGTGCAGCAGCTGCTGAATTTTCGGATCGACGAAACTATAGGTAATCGCTTCCTGATAGCCCTTGTCCACCAGCAGGTTTTTCGCGCGCTTCAGCGACAGATTCGCTTCGCGATGCTGAGTCATCACCAGACCCGCCTGTACCGGCACATCCGGAATGTTGTTGTAGCCATAAATACGGGCCACTTCTTCAACCAGATCTTCTTCAATCGCCATATCGAAGCGCCAGCTCGGGGCGACGGCCTGCCACTGTCCTTCCCCCACGGTCACTTCACAGCCGAGGCGCGTCAGAATGTCAGTAACCTGCTCATCCGCGATCACGTGGCCAATCAGACGGTCCAGCTTTTCACGACGCAGCGTAATCGTCGCTGGTACAGGCAGGGCGGACTGATGAGTCTGATCGATGATCGGGCCCGCTTCACCGCCGCAGATTGACAGCAGCAGCTGGGTAGCACGCTCCAGCGCGATATGTTGCAGCGCCGGATCAACACCACGCTCGTAGCGATGTGACGCGTCGGTATGCAGACCATGACGACGGGCGCGGCCGGTAATAGAGAGCGGATCAAAGTAAGCACACTCGAACAGGATGTTCTGCGTTTCGCCGTTCACGCCCGAATGTTCGCCACCAAAGATACCAGCCATCGCCAGCGCTTTCTGATGATCGGCGATCACTAAGGTATCACTCTGCAGGCTGGCTTCAGTGCCATCCAGCAGCGTCAGCTTTTCGCCCTCTTTCGCCATACGCACCACGATACCGCCGTCGATGCGGTCGAGATCGAAGGCGTGCATCGGCTGACCCAGCTCCAGCAGAACGTAGTTAG
This sequence comes from Pantoea pleuroti, assembly GCF_014156615.1. NCBI lineage: Bacteria > Pseudomonadati > Pseudomonadota > Gammaproteobacteria > Enterobacterales > Erwiniaceae > Pantoea > Pantoea pleuroti. The sequence goes on from NZ_SBFD01000001.1 coordinate 671,889, forward strand.
TGATATCCACCACCGGATCGATAGAACGAATGCCACAACGACGCAGCTTCTCTTTCATCCACAATGGCGTTGGCGCCTTAACGTTTATGCCTTTTACTACACGGCCCAGATAGCGTGGACAGGCTTCTGTCGCATCAACCTGAATCGGGAAAGTGTCGTTCAGCGTCGCAGCGACCGGCTGCATCTCCGGCACATTCAGTGGCAAACCGTTGAGGACGGCGACATCACGGGCGATACCGATCAGACCCAGACAGTCAGCGCGGTTAGGCGTGACGCTGATTTCGATGGTGTTGTCATCAAGCTGCAGGTAGGTGCGGATGTCGGTGCCAATCGGCGCATCGGCTGGCAGTTCGATGATGCCGTTGTGGTCGTCGGAAATCCCCAGCTCGGAGAAAGAGCAGAGCATGCCTTCAGACGGCTCGCCACGCAGTTTGGCCGCTTTGATTTTGAAATCACCTGGCAGCACGGCGCCTACGGTGGCGACGGCGACTTTCAGTCCCTGACGGCAGTTCGGCGCGCCACAAACGATATCCAGCAGGCGATCGCCGCCCACGTTGATTTTGGTCACACGCAGCTTGTCTGCATTCGGGTGCTGGCCGCACTCCACCACTTCCCCGACCACGACGCCGTGGAAGGCACCGGCAACCGGATCAACGCCGTCGACTTCCAGACCGGCCATAGTGATTTGTTCAGACAGCGCAGCGCTGTCCAGGGCTGGATTTACCCATTCGCGTAACCAGAGTTCACTGAATTTCATTGGATATCCTGCCCTTACTTAAATTGTTTGAGGAAACGTAAATCATTTTCAAAGAAGGCACGCAGATCGGTCACGCCGTAGCGCAACATGGTCAGACGCTCCATGCCCATACCAAAGGCGAAACCGGAGTAGACTTCCGGATCGATGCCGACATTGCGCAGCACGTTAGGGTGAACCATGCCGCAACCCAGCACTTCCAGCCACTTGCCGTTTTTACCCATGACGTCTACTTCTGCTGATGGCTCAGTAAACGGGAAATAGGAAGGACGGAAACGAATCTGCAGATCTTCTTCGAAGAAGTTGTTCAGGAAATCGTGCAGCGTGCCTTTCAGGTTGGTAAAGCTGATGTTTTTATCCACAATCAGCCCTTCCATCTGATGGAACATCGGGGTATGGGTCTGATCGTAATCGTTACGGTAAACGCGGCCCGGCGCAATAATGCGAATCGGCGGCTGCTGAGCCTTCATAGTACGGATCTGCACGCCGGACGTCTGGGTACGCAGCAGGCGCGTGGCGTCGAACCAGAAGGTGTCGTGATCGGCACGGGCCGGGTGATGGGCAGGAATATTCAGCGCATCGAAGTTATGGTAATCATCTTCAATTTCTGGCCCGGTTACGACGCCAAAGCCTAACTCACCAAAGAAGGTCTCAATGCGATCCATGGTGCGAGTCACCGGATGCAGGCCGCCATTCTCAATGCGACGACCTGGCAGAGAGACATCAATGGTCTCTTCAGCCAGACGGGCATTCAGCACCGCAGCTTCCAGGGCATCTTTGCGCGCATTCAGGCGCTCGGTGACCTGCTGCTTCGCTTCATTGATTACCGCACCCGCTGCCGGGCGCTCTTCGGCTGGCAGCTCGCGTAACGTAGTCATCTGCAGTGTCAGATGTCCTTTCTTACCCAGGTATTCGACGCGCACCGCGTCAAGGGCGGCGATATCCGTCGCCCCGTCGATGGCCGCCGTGGCGCTGGCCACCAGTTCTGCGAGTTGGGACATAGTTTCCTCTTTTTCCAGTCAGGCTGGTCAGTTCTCGTTGGGACCTGCCGGTCCAATATGCTAGCGCCAGAAACAAAAAAGCCTCCACGAGGGAGGCTTTTAGCGCGATTTTTCGTTTCTTTTCTTATGCGCAAAAGCCCCTGGATGTCAGGCGCTAAAGTAAAAAAAGAAACGGAAAATAGCAGCGTTCATGCTTGCGGTTACCTTGTCATGCGATACAGGGGGTCTATTGAAATGCTCAGCGCCGAAAATGTCAATCTTTTGCGTAAGTTACAGGCAATAAAAAAGGGAGCAAGCTCCCTTTTCCATCTGACTTACGCCAGGGCTGATTTCGCTTTTTCGACCAGTGCAGAGAATGCCACTTTATCGAATACCGCGATGTCGGCCAGGATCTTACGGTCAATCTCAATGGCTGCTTTTTTCAGACCATTGATGAAACGGCTGTAAGACATGCCGTTCTGACGTGCCGCTGCGTTGATACGCGCGATCCACAGCTGACGGAACTGACGCTTACGTTGACGACGGTCACGGTAAGCATACTGACCAGCTTTGATAACAGCCTGGAAGGCAACGCGGTAAACACGTGAACGTGCACCGTAATAGCCTTTAGCTTGTTTTAAGATTTTTTTGTGACGTGCGCGAGCAACTACACCACGTTTTACACGAGCCATTTAGCTCTCCTGTTTAATATTCTGAATTAATGAAAAAAATTTACTTATGCGTACGGCAGGCAGGCAATAACCAGACCCAGATCGCCTTTTGACACCATGCCTTTCGGACGCAGGTGGCGTTTACGCTTAGTAGATTTTTTAGTCAGAATATGACGCAGGTTTGCGTGTTTACGCTTGAAGCCGCCAGAAGCGGTCTTCCGGAAGCGCTTGGCCGCGCCACGTACAGTTTTAATCTTTGGCATTTTAAAAATATCCACTTCGCATTGTTAATAACATGACCCAGACAGGCGAACAGTTAACCGCACAGCGCGAACGCTGCGCGGTTAGTGTTACTTGAAAGCCTACTGTTTCTTCTTAGGAGCGAGCACCATGATCATCTGGCGGCCTTCGATCTTCGAAGGGAAGGATTCGACAATGGCCAAATCCAGATCTTCACACAGATCTTTACGGACGCGGTTAAGCACTTCCATACCGATCTGCTGGTGCGCCATCTCACGACCGCGGAAACGCAGCGTGATTTTGGCTTTATCGCCTTCTTCCAGAAAGCGAATCAGGTTGCGTAGTTTGACCTGATAGTCGCCATCATCGGTTCCAGGACGGAATTTGATTTCCTTAACCTGAATAACTTTTTGCTTCTTCTTCTGTTCCTTAGAAGATTTGCTTTTTTCATAGAGGAACTTGCCGTAATCCATGATGCGGCAGACCGGCGGTTCGGCATTCGGGCTGATTTCGACTAAGTCGCCGCCCGCTTCCTCGGCTTTTTCCAAAGCTTCGCGTAATGTGACAATGCCAATCGGCTCGCCATCCATGCCTGTTAAGCGCACTTCAGTTGCGCGGATTTCACTGTTGATTTTGTTCGGACGCGTCGGTAGTACTCGTTTTCCGCCTTTAATACTTTATTCCTCCAATTGTTGAAGATTTCGGCTGCGAATCTCTTGTTGAAGCTTCTCAACAAACACATCGACATCCATCGACCCAAGGTCTTTACCACGGCGGGTGCGAACGGCAACTTTGCCAGATTCCACCTCTTTATCACCGCAGACCAACATATAAGGGACGCGACGTAATGTGTGCTCGCGGATTTTAAAGCCTATCTTCTCATTTCTCAAGTCTGCCTTCACACGAATGCCAGCATTCTGCAGCTTACGCGTCAAAGACTCAACATATTCTGCTTGTCCGTCGGTAATATTCATTACCACGACTTGCAGCGGTGCCAGCCAGGTTGGGAAGAAACCGGCGAATTCTTCGGTCAGAATACCGATGAAACGCTCCATTGACCCCAGAATCGCACGGTGAATCATCACTGGCGTCTGACGATCATTGTTTTCACCCACGTAGGTTGCTTCAAGGCGTTTTGGCAGGGAGAAGTCTAGCTGAACTGTTCCGCACTGCCAGGCGCGATCAAGACAATCGTACAAAGTAAACTCAATTTTAGGACCGTAGAACGCGCCTTCGCCTGGCTGGAACTCAAACTCAATATTGTTTTCGTTCAGCGCCGCAGCCAGATCTTCCTCGGCACGATCCCACATCTCATCCGTACCGATGCGCTTCTCAGGACGGGTGGATAACTTCACCACAATCTTTTCAAAGCCGAAGGTGCTGTACATGTCATAAACCATGCGGATACAGCTGTTCACTTCGTCACGCACCTGCTCTTCAGTACAGAAGACGTGTGCATCATCCTGGGTAAAGCCACGAACACGCATCAGGCCGTGCAGCGCGCCTGAGGGTTCATTACGGTGACAACTGCCGAACTCTGCCATACGCAGCGGCAGGTCACGGTAGGATTTCAGACCCTGATTAAAGATCTGAACATGCCCAGGACAGTTCATCGGTTTGATGCAATATTCACGGTTCTCAGATGAGGTGGTGAACATGGCTTCTTTATAGTTTTCCCAGTGCCCGGTTTTTTCCCACAGGACGCGATCCATCATGAATGGACCTTTAACTTCCTGGTACTGGTACTCTTTTAACTTGCTGCGGACAAACACTTCCAGCTCGCGGAAGATGGTCCAGCCGTCATTATGCCAGAAGACCATGCCTGGTGCTTCTTCCTGCATATGGTAGAGATCCAGCTGCTTACCAATCTTACGATGGTCACGCTTCGCCGCCTCTTCCAGACGCTGCAGATAGGCTGCCAGCTGCTTTTTATCTGCCCATGCGGTGCCATAAATACGCTGCAGCATTTTGTTGTTGCTGTCGCCGCGCCAGTAGGCACCGGAGATCTTCTGCAGTTTAAAATGATGGCAGAACCGCATGTTCGGCACGTGCGGACCGCGGCACATGTCGACATATTCTTCGTGATGATACAGGCCAGGCTTATCGTCATGGCTGATGTTTTCATCAAGAATGGTGGTCTTATAAATTTCGCCGCGCGCCGCAAAGACGTCACGAGCTTCCTGCCAGCTGACCTTCTTCTTCACCACATCGTAGTTGGTTTCAGCCAACTGATGCATGCGTTTTTCCAGCAGGTCGATATCTTCCTGGGTCAGGGTACGATCGATGTCGACATCATAATAGAAGCCGTTATCAATGACCGGGCCAATCGCCATTTTGGTATCCGGCCACAGCTGTTTAATCGCATGCCCTAACAGGTGCGCACAGGAGTGACGGATAATTTCCAGACCCGCTTCATCTTTAGCGGTAATGATCGCTACGGCGGCATCTTCGGTGATGGGATCAACAGCATCAACCAGTTCACCGTTAACACGACCGGCGATACAGGCTTTCGCCAGACCAGGACCGATGTCCAGCGCAATATCCATCACACTGACAGGGCGGTCAAACACGCGCTGGCTGCCATCAGGAAGCGTAATTACAGGCATTTCATATCCTTATTTGCAGTGGTAAGCCACACGAAAGCCTACATGCAACGTAATGTAAAATTAGTGACCTGGCGTGATATCAGACCCACATTGTCGGAATGTCGCCAGGATTTCAGTGCGGGGCCGATGATAGCAGTTTTCCCCGGCGAGAAAAACCCATCCCTTTTTCGCTAAGCCCTGGAGAAATCAAAAAAAAGCGGCCTGACATGCTGTCAGGCCGCTGTGAATGCTGCTGCAAAAATGCACTTACATTGCGTAAGAGAGCATGATTGAGGTTTTGGTATCGGTACGATCAGGTGCCGATTCCGGCGGATTGTTGTTCCAGCTGACGTTATAAGCCAGCTTCAGCGCGAAGTGGCTGTTGATAGCCACCTGCAGGCCGGTTTCGGAGTTCACCGTGGTGTCTTCTCCGAAGCTGCTCAGCACTGACACGCCCTGAATAAATTTAGTGGTGTCGGTGAGCTGCCACTGATAGCTGACTGCGCCATAGCCCAGCGCTTTAGTCTGATGACCGCCAGCGTGATAATCGTCATAACGTACACCCGGACCCAATTCCGCACGCAGCGAGTGCACCGGACCATTCAGAATCTGACGACCGTAACCGGCTGTCAGCACGTCGCGTGAATCGTAACCATTGAAACGATCGCTTAACCAGCTCGCCTGTCCAAACAGATAGTCATACGAGTTAAGGTTGTAACGTGAACGCCCCCCGATGTTGTACGTTTCAGAAGAGCGCTCATCGTTTGACGAGGTGTTGGCTGCGTTACCCCACAAGCTGTAAGCCATAGATGACTGATACCAGGTCATATTGGTCTGAGCCGTCATTGATGAACTGGTGGTGTTACCGGTTTGCGCCAGATATCCCGCAGCAGCAGACCCTTCAAACGGCTTTTTAGCTGTTGAAGGGTCATCCATTGACGTAAATACGGCGTTATCGGCCATTGCCTGGTGACAGAAAGCTCCGGCGGAGAGCAAAAGAACAGCAGACAGCTTGTTATAGGCTTTCATTAAATGTGATCCGTGCGACTGTTTAAAAAACGGAGAGTCTGAAGCGTTTTGCCGGGCATTCAATGCAATTTACGGTAAGTTTTGTAAAAAATTATTAACTTACACAAAATGCCTGGAATCACCCTGACAACCCCTGTTAATTGGGACTCATCTTATTAACGTCGCGCATTATAGTGCTGCCCAAACGAAAAGCCAGACGCAACGGCAGAAGATTTTTACGTTATGCTGCTGGCTCCTGACACGAATTTACGCTATGCATCACGTCACACACGCAGCATCTCCTTCATAATTCGCCTGATTTTTCACCATGGTCTACGCTCAGTTCAGTTTCCTTTCCCCGGAGGTGCCTCATGAGCAACACCTTAACCCGCTATATCGTGACCTTTCACTATCAGGAGTCGGGCTTAAGTGACATCCTGGAACTGACCAGCGCAATGACCGCCGCAGGTTTCACGACCACGATGACAGATGACGACGGCCATCCACATGAACTTGGTACAAACAGCTATGGCATCGTCAGCACGCTGGAGGCTGAGGAGCTGCGGCAGCAGGTCACTGCGGCCGGTGAAAGCGCGCTGGGTCAGGAACCCGAGGTGACCGTCACGACCTTCGAAGAGTATCTGCGCGATGCTGCCGATCATCGCCCTGCCACCTCAGCGCCAGAATAAAGGGTGCAATTGCGCGATTTTTGGTGAATATTTACGCAATACAATCGAACTTACGCAGCGAATAACGAGGATAGCCCAATGTGGTCAGCCATTAGTCGTCTGTTAAGCGAGCAGTTAGGCAACGCCGAAATCACTCAACGTCACGCCCTCGCGGGGGGTGATATCCATCCCACCTGGCAGATCCGCTACGGTGATCACGACGTCTTCGTCAAAAGTAACAGCCGCGATATGCTGTCGCTCTTTACCTGGGAAGCAGACCAGCTGGATTTGCTGGCGCGCACCGGCACGGTACGGGTGCCTAAAGTTTATGGTGTGGGTCATCATCGCGAGGAGAGCTTTCTGCTGCTGGAATATATCAGGCCACAGCCGCTTGATGAGCAGAGTGCGTATCAGCTCGGTCAGCAACTGGCGCATCTGCATCAGTGGAGCGAGCAGACGCAGTTCGGCCTCGATTTCGACAATAACATCACCACGACGCCCCAACCCAATAGCTGGCTGCGACGCTGGTCGGTTTTTTTTGCTGAACAGCGCATTGGCTGGCAGCTGCAGCTGGCGGCAGAAAAGGGAATTCAGTACGGGGATACAGAGCTGATCGTTGCCTGCGTGCAGCGGGTGCTCGCGTCACATCATCCGCAGCCGTCGCTGCTGCATGGCGATCTCTGGCCGGCTAACTGCGCCAGCAGTGAGAGTGGCCCCTGGCTGTTCGATCCTGCCTGCTACTGGGGCGACCGTGAGTGCGATTTAGCCATGCTGAGCTGGTACCCTGACCTGCCTCGCCAGATTTACGACGGTTATCAGGCGGTGTGGCCGTTACCGGATGGTTTTTCGCAGCGTCTGCCGGTCTACCAGCTCTACTATCTGCTCAACCGGGCTAACGTCTTTGGCGGGCACTGGCCTGGCGATGCACAGTTCGCCATTGGCCAGTTGCTGGATGAGGATGCGCTGGGCGCCAGTCAGGCCAGACCGGCCTGACAAAGCTCGCGGTCAGATAAAGCCCAGCAGCGACAGCGCAAAATAACCGGCTATCGCAATCACCACCGGCAGGACATAGAGCGGGAAGATCTGCAGGAAGATGGTGTGGCGAGGTACGCGCACCTTCTCTTCCAGTTGCTGACGGCTACGCCCTTCACTGCCTTTTGCCTGCTCCAGAATCATCTGATCCTCAATGCCCTCTTTGACGTGACGCGCCTGACGTCCCATCCGCGCGCCTGATGACTCCAGCGCCAGCCCGACAAAAATCAGAATGTAGATCAGCCAGAAACCCAGGTTCATCTGACCGTTAAATTCCGGTACCGGCGAGTTATGCCAGAAGACATTCAGGAATGGCGTGTTAAAGCGCAGCATATCGACGATGACGTGGACGAAATCGAGCATGACGGCATCAATGCCTGGCTGCTTTTCGCTATGCTTAAACATAAAGCTCAATACAGAAATAATGGTCGACAGCAGCGCCACTAAAAAGAGCACCCAGCCTGCCACTCGCTTGAGGATGGCAATACGGCCAGCCTGTTGATAGGTCATAATATCTCCTGAACCCGGAATCCAATTTGCCGTCAGTTTACCTGCCAACGGTGAAATTTCCCAAATAAAGCGTGGCCTGTCGGGCAGAGCGTGCGCCCGCAAAGAATGATGTTAAGGTAAAGCTGACTTTAAAAGGAGACCCCCTGATGCCTTATCACCGCCCTGTCCTTGCCGCCCTGTTTGATATGGATGGCTTACTCATCGATTCTGAGCCTCTGTGGGATCAGGCTGAGCTGGATATCTTTTCAACGCTGGATGTTGACCTGTCACGGCGCAGTGAAATGCCCGATACCCTGGGTCTGCGCATCGATCAGACTGTTCGGATGTGGTACGAAACGCTGCCGTGGCATGGCCCCTCTCAGCAGGAGGTCACTGAGCGGATTATTACGCGCGCCATGACGCTGGTGGATCAGACGCGGCCACTGCTGCCGGGCGTGGAAACGGCGCTGCAACTGTGCCGGGAACATGGGCTGAAAATCGGCCTTGCCTCCGCATCGCCGCGGAAGATGCTGGAACAGGTGCTGGAGATCTTCAATCTGCGCCCTTATTTCGACGTACTGGCTTCAGCAGAAGCGCTGCCCTACAGCAAGCCCCATCCCCAGGTCTATCTCAACGCCGCCGCCAGCCTTGCGATCGATCCGCTCAACTGCGTCACGCTGGAAGATTCGTTTAACGGCATGATCGCCACTAAAGCAGCGCGTATGCGATCGATTGTGGTGCCCGCCGCCGAACACCGTGACGATCCCCGCTGGGCACTGGCGGATGTCCGGCTGGACAATCTGACCCAGCTTAGCCTGCAGCATCTGCAGGGATAATATCAGCCCGCTTATGGCGGGCTTTTTATTGCCTGTTGCACCTGTCACTTGATCTGACCCGCAAAAAATAAAACAACGTTTCATTTTTATTGAATTCCCATCCCGCTCTGCCTAAGATGCCAAAAGCGTCCCCGTTTGGGGCATGAATAACCTGACCTGCAGAGAGGCCTGAGATGGACGTTCGTCAAAGCATTCACAGCGATCACGCTAAGCAACTCGACACTGAAGCACTGCGCCGCGAGTTCCTGATTGAGAAGATATTTACTGCCGATGATTACACCCTGACCTACAGCCATATCGACCGCATCATTATTGGCGGCGTCATGCCGGTGAATAATCCGGTCACTATCGGTGATGAGATGGGAAAGCAGCTGGGCGTCTCTTACTTCCTTGAACGCCGCGAGCTGGGCATGATCAATATTGGCGGCCCGGGTCTGGTAGAAGTTGACGGTAAAGCGTGGGAAATCGGTCACGAAGAGGCACTTTACATCGGCAAAGGTGCGCGCAACCTGCTGTTCCGCAGCCTGAACCCTGCGCAGCCGGCCAAATTCTATTACAACAGTGCGCCAGCACACAGCACCTACCCGGACAAGAAGATCACGCTGCAGGAAGCGGCCACCGCGACGCTGGGTGATGCCGCGACCTCCAATCGCCGCACCATTAACAAATTTATCGTGCCGGATGTGTTGCCCACCTGTCAGCTCACCATGGGCTTAACCAAACTGGATGAAGGCAGCCTGTGGAACACCATGCCCTGCCACACCCATGAACGCCGCATGGAAGTCTATTTCTACTTCGATATGAGCGAAGAGTGCGCCGTCTTCCACATGATGGGGCAACCGCAGCAAACCCGCCATCTGCTGGTACACAACGAGCAGGCGGTGATCTCACCCAGCTGGTCAATTCATGCCGGTGTCGGCACCCAGCGTTACACCTTTATCTGGGGCATGGTGGGTGAGAATCAGGTCTTTGATGACATGGACCACGTCAAAATCAGTGAACTGCGCTGAGCAGAGGAGAAATACCATGGTACTGAGTACGTTTAACCTGGAAGGTAAAGTCGCGCTGGTGACCGGCTGTAACACCGGTTTAGGGCAAGGTATGGCGCTGGGTCTGGCCCAGGCGGGTTGTGATATCGTCGGCGTTAACCGTGATGGCCCGGATGATACCCAAAGTAAAGTGGAGGCGCTGGGTCGCCGGTTCTGGCCGGTGCAGGCCGATCTGATGCAGACCAGCGTGGTGGCCTCAGTGGTTGAACAGGCGCTGGCCGCTGCCGGTAAAATTGACATTCTGGTCAACAATGCCGGCATTATCCGCCGTGAAGACGCACTGAATTTCAGTGAGCAGGACTGGGATGACGTGATGAATCTTAACAGCAAGAGCCTGTTTTTCCTGTCACAGCAGGTTGCCCGTCAGTTTATCGCGCAGGGTAATGGCGGCAAGATCATCAATATCGCCTCCATGCTCTCCTTCCAGGGCGGTATCCGGGTGCCCTCTTATACGGCGTCGAAAAGTGCCGTGATGGGGCTGACCCGTCTGATGGCGAACGAGTGGGCAAAACATGGCATTAACGTCAATGCCATCGCTCCCGGTTACATGGCCACCAACAATACGGAACAGCTTCGTAATGATGAGTCGCGCAGTGAAGAGATTCTGGGGCGTATTCCGGCAGGCCGCTGGGGCGTGCCGGATGACATGATGGGCCCGGTGGTTTTCCTGGCCTCTTCCGCATCTGACTACGTGAATGGCTATACCCTGGCAGTGGATGGCGGCTGGCTGGCGCGTTAATCTAAATGGCGGACAGTGTTTCATCGCTGTCCGCCTTGTTAATAATATTCATGCTTCGTTACAGCGTCACATGTTCTCATTTACTGGATAAATCCCTATACTGGATGCATCGACAGTTTTCTTTGCAACCAGGTTCTATCATGACGGGCGAAGGCCACATCATTTTTGCCATTGCCAGCGCTATCTTTGCGAAGCGTGCTGAGCTGACACCGGTGCTGGCGCAAGCCGACTGGTGGCATCTTGTTCCCTCAGCCCTGCTGACATGTCTGTTGCCCGATATCGATCACCCTAAATCTCTGCTGGGACAGCGACTGCGTTGGCTCTCTCATCCTATTGCGCGCGCGTTCGGCCATCGCGGCTTTACCCACAGTTTGCTGGCGATAGCCGCTGGTTTGTGGCTTTTTCAGATAAACCTGCCCCGGTCGTCGCCGATACCCCCTGATGTCCTGCAGGGTCTGACGCTGGGCTACCTTAGCCATATTGTGGCCGATATGCTGACGCCTGCCGGGGTTCCGCTGCTGTGGCCCTGCCGCTGGCGCTTCCGGCTGCCGATTCTGCGCAGCCAGAAAGGCAACCAGCTTGAGCGGGCATTGTGTCTGGGACTGGTGGGTTATGCGCTCTGGTTTCCGGTGGGCATGCCATCTTTTGGTGCAAACGGCTGGCCGTCACAGCTGTTCGATACGCTACAAAATGGCGTCGGACGGTTGATTTCCAGTCATACTGCGCAATAAATCAGCACAAAACAACTTAAAGTTATAAACCATGCCATTTGGATATAAGGCACCCTCTTCGCCTGCTGTTACCATTCCTGCTGTCTTAATTCGTGATTAACATTATGCGGCCTTTCCAGAGCGAAAGGCCGCATTACTCTGGAGTTTCAGTATGGACCTTCCTCTTACGCTTAATATCGTAGCCTTTGTGGTGCTGCTGGTATTGCTCTCTCGCTTCAGCCGTCAGAACTGGAGCCTGTCGAAAAAAGTGCTGACCGGTCTGGTGATCGGCGTGCTGTTCGGCCTGGTTTTGCAGTTGATCTACGGCGAAAACAGCGCAGTGGTCAAAGAGTCAATCAGCTGGTTTAACATCGTCGGTAATGGCTATGTCCAGTTGCTGCAGATGGTCGTAATGCCACTGGTGTTCGTTTCCATTCTGAGTGCGGTCGCCCGTCTGCATAACGCCTCGTCGCTGGGAAAAATCAGCGTACTGACAATTGGCGTACTGCTGTTTACCACTGCGATTTCGGCGCTGGTCGGCGTCTTTGTGACCGGCCTGTTTGGCCTGAGTGCAGAAGGTCTGGTTCAGGGCGTGCAGGAGACTGCGCGTCTCAGTGCGATCCAGAGCAACTATGTCGGCAAAGTGGCTGACCTGACCGTGCCGCAACTGGTGCTCTCCTTTATCCCGAAAAACCCGTTTGCCGATCTGACCGGCGCCAGTCCGACCTCGATTATCAGCGTCGTCATCTTCGCCGCCTTCCTGGGTGTAGCTGCACTGCAGTTGCTGAAAGATGATGAAGTTAAAGGTCAGCGCGTGCTGGTCGCGATCGATACGCTGCAGTCCTGGGTCATGAAGCTGGTGCGTTTAGTGATGAAGCTGACACCTTATGGTGTGCTGGCGCTGATGACCAAAGTGGTTGCCGGTTCTAACCTGCAGGACATCATTAAGCTGGGCAGCTTTGTGGTCGCCTCTTACCTCGGTCTGGCCATCATGTTTGGTGTCCACGCCCTGCTGCTGTCGGTAAATGGTATCAACCCGATGCGCTTCTTCCGTAAAGTGTGGCCGGTTATTACCTTCGCCTTCACCAGCCGCTCCAGCGCAGCAAGCATTCCGCTGAGCGTCGAGACCCAGACCCGTCGTCTTGGCGTGCCTGAGTCGATTGCCAGCTTTGCGGCCTCTTTTGGTGCCACTATCGGCCAGAACGGCTGTGCCGGTCTCTATCCAACCATGCTGGCAGTGATGGTTGCGCCAACCGTCGGGATCAACCCGTTTGACCCGCTGTGGATTGCGACGCTGGTCGGGATCGTGACGCTGAGCTCAGCAGGCGTTGCCGGTGTTGGCGGTGGTGCAACCTTCGCGGCGCTGATTGTCCTGCCTGCGATGGGTCTGCCGGTCACTCTGGTGGCGCTGCTGATCTCCATTGAGCCGCTGATCGATATGGGTCGTACAGCCCTGAACGTCAACGGTTCCATGACCGCCGGTTCTTTGACCAGTCGCTGGTTAGGTCTGACCGATAAGCGCGTCCTGGAAAGCGACGACAACGCCGAACTGGCGCATCGCTAATCTGCTTTGAACCTGGCGCGCCCGCGCCAGGTTATTCCCGCCCTTCTTCTCCATAATCTCCCCCATTAATGGCGACGCCGTTAAGAAAGCGTTAAGCGTGGTAAACAGGCGAAAAATCGCCGCTTTAGTGCTTGTCTTTACCGGGTAAAAAGCGAATTCTGCATCCAGTCTTATGAGGAGAACACCTGATGAAAAAGATAATCGCCTCGCTTCTGACGCTGACGCTTTTGACACCTGCTCTGGCTTTCGCCCATCCTGGCGACTGGGGCCCGCCGGGTGGATGGGGTCGACATGGCGGCCACGGGCCACGCTGGGGCGGACCCGGGCCGGTGCGCTTTTTGCCTGAAGCCGCAACCGCGGTGCTGATAGGTGGACTGACCTACTATCTGCTCAACGGCAATTATTATCAGCGTCACGGTGATGAGTATGTGGTGGCAGAGCCGCCTGCAGAGTCGCGGGTCAGCAGTGAAATGCGGGTACTCGACTTTAACGGCAAACGCTTCTATGTGCAGGCTGGCCACTTCTACCAGCGGCAGATAGATGGCGATTATGTTGAGGTGCCGCGCCCGGCAGGTTTGTAGTCAGCGCCACAACGAAAAACGGCCCGTCATAATGACGGGCCGTTTGCTATTCAGGGGTGCTAATAGTTACTGCTGAACCTGCGGATCGGTGTCATATTCCGCACAGCTCTGGAAGCCGTAGTTCATGACACGGCCGGTGTCGTTATAGCTCACGAAGTAAGTCTGAGCTTTACCGTCGCGCTGACCCAGTACATAAGTCTGGCAGGTGCCGCGCGCGTGAACCATGGTGATTTCAGTCGAAGGCGTACCGGCGATCTGACGAACCTGATCACGGGTCATACCCTTTTTAACATCCTTTACCACTGGCTTAGTCACGTAGCTTTCCGCACGATCGTAAGTCGTACAACCAGACAGTGCAGCCAGCGTCAGCGCCGCAGCGATACATCCCATCACTTTATTCATCTTGTTGTTCCTCATTTATTGTCCATGTGGAAACAAGCCTGGAACATAAATGCTGATTTATCAAGTTTATGACGAACAATTAGTGGCCTGTGAAATGTCAGGATTTCGTAAAGAAGGCTGTTTTGCTGTCAACGCAGACGTATACTGCCCGGCAAAACAGGTACCCGATAGCGCCCCGTTTTCCGAGACCGCACCGTCATCCGCGCAGTCGCAGACTGGCGTAAATGTCACGTTACCGGACGCTGTGTTTCACTGCCTTACCCGCTTTCTGTTTACCCCATCGCTGACAATCCCGAGGATAAATGACCCCTGTACACTCCAATCGCCTGGTTTATGCCATCACGCTGGGTCTGCTGGCCGCACTGGGCCCGCTCTGCATCGACCTCTATCTGCCTGCACTGCCACAAATGGCGCAGGATCTGCATACCGAAACCGCTACCGCGCAGCTGAGTCTGACTGCTGGCCTGCTAGGTCTCGGCTTCGGCCAGCTGCTCTTTGGCCCGATGAGCGATAAGTTCGGCCGCCTGCGCCCGCTGACCCTGTCACTGGTGTTGCTGTTTATCGCCTCAATGGGCTGTGCGCTGGCGCAGGATATTAACCAACTGCTGCTGGCGCGGCTGTTCGAAGGATTAGCGGGTGCGGGCGGCGCGGTGCTGTCACGGGCGATTGCACGCGATATGTATAGCGGCCACGAGCTGACGCGATTCTTCGCTCTGCTGATGCTGGTCAACGGTCTGGCACCGATCGGCGCACCGGTATTAGGCGGCGTGCTGATGACGATTTTAAACTGGCGCGGCATCTTCATGGTGCTGGGCGGCATTGCCATTCTGCTGATCCTGCTGGCGCGCTGGAAGCTGCATGAAACCCTGCCTGAGGCACGCCGCAGTAAAGGTTCGATATTCTCCGCCTACGCGGCATTGGGTCAGGTGATTACCCATCGCCCCTTTATGGGCTTCTGCCTGACCCAGGGGTTTATGATGTCCGGCATGTTCGCCTACATCGGTGCCTCGCCGTTCGTGCTGCAACAACTCTATGGTCTTTCGCCTCAGGCCTTTAGCTTCTGCTTTGCGGCCAATGGGTTTGGCCTGGTGATTGCTTCACAGACCAGCGCACGCCTCTGTCCATTGTGGGGCGAATATCGGGTGCTGAAAGGCGGACTGACGCTGGCCTTTGTCGCCTCCAGTCTGCTGCTGCTGGCCGCGCTGCTGCATGCCCCGTTAGCGCTGCTGCTGCTGGCACTGTTCTTTACCATTGCCAGCAACGGCGTTATCGCTACCACCGCTTCGTCCCTGGCGATGCAGAGTCAGGGCCATCGCGCTGGCAGCGCCTCCGCGGTGATTGGCGTCACGATGTTCACGCTGGGTGCGATTACCGTGCCGATTACCGGCATCGGCGGCACCTCGGTGCTGAGCATGTGCGCCACCATTTTTGGCTGTTTTATGACGGCGATTCTGATGTTTAGCGTGCTGGCGAAAAAACCGCTGCCGCAGGTAAAAACTCACTGATTTCGCAACGTTTCACGGCAATCAGTTACCGCTTTGGCTTGTTGTTTTCGCAAAGGCACGTTAGCTTTAATAAAACGTTCGCATCGAGCCGACAGGCCACTGACCTGAGGAGAAGTTCATGTCACTGCAGCAGGAAATTATTGAAGCCCTGGGTGTGAAGCCCACTATCGACGCCGACCAGGAAGTACGCGTCAGCATCGATTTTCTTAAAGCCTACCTGAAACGTCACAGCGGACTGAAAACGCTGGTGCTGGGGATCAGCGGCGGTCAGGATTCAACCCTGGCGGGCGCGCTGGCGCAGCGGGCGATCACCGAACTGCGTCAGGAGAGCGGTGATAACGACTACACCTTTATTGCCGTGCGTCTGCCCTATGGTGTGCAGGCGGATGAGCAGGATTGTCAGGACGCGCTGGCCTTTATCAAACCCGACCGTTCGCTGGTGGTAAACATCAAAGAGTCGGTGCTGGCCAGTGAGCGCGCGCTGAAAGAGGCGGGCATTACGCTTTCCGATTTTGTCCGCGGCAATGAAAAAGCCCGCGAGCGGATGAAAGCGCAATACAGCATCGCCGGCATGACCAAAGGCGTGGTGGTCGGCACCGATCACGCGGCTGAAGCCGTGACCGGTTTCTTCACCAAGTATGGCGATGGCGGCACGGACATCAATCCCCTGTTCCGCCTGAACAAGCGTCAGGGCAAGCAGTTGCTGAAACACCTTGGCTGCCCGGAGCATCTCTACCTGAAGAAACCGACTGCCGATCTGGAAGATGATCGTCCAGGCCTGCAGGATGAAGTGGCGCTGGGCGTCACCTATGAGATGATTGATGACTACCTGGAAGGCAAAAGCATCAATCCTGACAGCGCTCGCATTATCGAAGGCTGGTATCAGAAAACCGAGCACAAACGTCGCCCGCCGATCACGGTATTCGACGACTTCTGGAAGTAATCCTGCCCCTCCCTTGCCGCGGCAAGGGAGGCTTCTCTCACTGACTTTGTTGATCGCTGCATGCCTGCCACCGTTTCGCGCGCGACCCTCATCGGGCTTGTCGCCATTCTGCTCTGGAGTACGACCGTTGGCCTGCTGCGCAGCGTCAGTGAAGCCTTTGGCGCCACCGGTGGTGCGGCGCTGATCTACACCACCACGGCGTGTCTGCTCTGCCTGACCCGGGGCCTGCCCAGACCCGGCACACTGCCCGCCATCTACCTGTGGCTGGGCGGCGCACTCTTTGTCGGCTATGAAATCTGTCTGGCGCTGGCCATCGGGCTGGCCAGCGATCGCAGCCAGTCACTGGAGCTGGGGATGATTAACTATCTCTGGCCCTGTCTGACCATCGTGCTGGCCATTCCGTTTAATCAGCAGCGTTTCCGTGTCTGGCTGTGGCCAGGACTGCTGCTGTCGCTGCTGGGGATCGTCTGGGTAATGAAAGGCAGCGGCAGCGGATCGCCCGCGCTGTTGTGGCAGAATATGCTGCGCAACCCGGTCGCCTATGCGCTGGCCTTTATCGCCGCCCTGACCTGGGCGCTCTACAACAATCTCACCCGCCGCTTTGCCCGTGGTTCCAATGGCGTCACGCTGTTTTTTATCCTGACCGCCCTGGCGCTGTGGCTGAAATATGCTTTCAGCGATCACACTGCACCGATGACCTTTACGCTGGTGCCGCTGCTGGAGGTGCTGTTTGTCGGGCTCTCCACCGCCATCGCCTATTCCGCCTGGAATCACGGGATTCAGCAGGGCAATCTGACGCTGCTGGCCACCGCCTCCTACTTTACGCCGGTACTGTCGGCCCTGCTGGGATCGCTGTGGCTCGGCCTGACGCCACCGCTGGCCTTCTGGCAGGGCGTAGCGATGATCACGCTCGGCTCGCTGATCTGCTGGCGGGCAACACGGTCTCTGTAACCAGACGGCTGGCGATCATTTCACCTGCCTGTTATGCTGTATGGACAACCAGTAAATGGAGTCCATCTTGGTCAGACGTTCTGCCATACTTCGCCCCGAACCCGACGCGAATGCAATTTATCAATATCCCGAACACCTGCGTGAATGGCTGGAAGGCCTGCCAAATCATCCTGGCGTCTATA
This sequence comes from Pantoea pleuroti, assembly GCF_014156615.1. Classification (NCBI taxonomy): domain Bacteria; kingdom Pseudomonadati; phylum Pseudomonadota; class Gammaproteobacteria; order Enterobacterales; family Erwiniaceae; genus Pantoea; species Pantoea pleuroti. The sequence goes on from NZ_SBFD01000001.1 coordinate 689,778, forward strand.
CCTTTCATGGCGAAAGTGAGTCGCTGCCGCTCTATATCGGTAAAAGTGTGAATCTGCGTTCGCGGGTAATGTCCCATTTCCGCACCCCGGACGAGGCGAAAATGTTGCGCCAGTCGCGACGTGTGAGCTGGATCCCTACCGCGGGCGACCTCGGCGCGCTGCTGCTGGAAGCGCAGATGATCAAAACCCAGCAGCCGCTGTTCAATAAGCGACTGCGCAAAAACCGGCAGCTCTGTTCATTGCAGATTACCGATGGCAAACCGAATGTGGTCTACGCAAAAGACCTCGATTTCAGTCAGTCCCCCAACCTGTTTGGGCTCTATCGCAGTCGCTTCGCCGCGCTGGAACGGCTCAAGCAACTCGCGGATGAGTATCAGCTCTGTCATGGCCTGCTGGGTCTGGAAGCGCTGAGTGCGGGGCGAGGCTGCTTCCGCTCGGCACTGCGCCGTTGCGCCGGGGCCTGCTGTGGTAAAGAGCCGGTCAGCGATCATCAGGATCGACTGCTGGAGGCGCTGGAAAACGTGCGGGTGTTCTGCTGGCCGTGGCAGGGTGCCGTGGGGCTGGTGGAAGAAGGCAAAGAGATGACGCAGATCCACGTTATCGACCACTGGTTCTATCTCGGTTCGGTCAGCAGCATGGATGAGGCCAGAAAACTGCAGCGGCCCAAAGGCGGTTTTGATCATGACGGCTACAAAATCCTCTGCCGCCCGATTCTGTCAGGTGCCTACCCTATTCTGCCGCTATAAAAAAACCGCCGACGCTGCCCACTCACCTTCAGTGGACAGCGCCGGCGGTCTCAGAACGTTCGCTTAACGAGTGTTATTCAGCCGGTTCTGCTGGCGGTGCCATTTTGCCCTCGTGCGGGCCTTTCTCAGTCAGACGCTTTTCAAAGTTAGCGTTGTACTGTTTCTTCTGCTCCGGCGTCAGCACGTTATAGAGCTTGTTCTGGGTTTCCAGCATCTTCAGCGCATGCTCTTTGGCATTGGCGGACATCTTCTCTGCCTGCGCTTCTGCTTTGCTCTGGTCGAAGCTGTCAGAGGCAATAATGCTGTGGGCCGCACGACGCTCGTCCAGTGACGGGCGTTTCATATCTTTGTGGCTCTCTTTCATGATGTCGCGCATCTGAGTTTTCTGCGCGTCGGTCAGGTTCAGACCTTTAAACATCATCTCCATGCCGTGGCGCATTGGCGGCTTGTGCATCGCTTTTTCGCTGCCTGCTGGCGGTGGAGTCAGGTTGTCAGCGGCTGCATGGACGGCGCTGGCTGCACCAAACGCCAGCGAAGAAGCCAGTAAAAGGGAAGTCAGTTTGCGCATAATAGTGTCCTTATAATTCATGATAATGACGACAGCACTCTGTCGCGTCTTCGGAAACAAGCATACGACGCTGAACGTCAACTACTCAGAGTCTGAGTAAAGCCGTGAAAGCATAAAAGATAAAAATCGGGCAATCATGAAGAGAATAAGAAGAAAGGCGTGAGGAATTGAAAATGTTTATGAATTTAAAGCGAATTTGGCAGAAATCATGGAGGAGTGTAAGGGTTACGACAGGAAAGCGGAAGCCGATCTTCCACTTTTCCTGTCGGTTTTTTAGCGCCGATGGTCTGCGCTGTTAACAACCGTTATCAGACCGGCAGCGCCTGGGTCTGTTAGCTCTCTTCAATCAGCATCAGTCCGGCACGCAGCCCGGCGGCCACGTTGGGGTTAGGGAACAGCACATACTCCCGCGCCTGCTGCACGTAATAGCGGGTGCGACCATCTTCCGCCAGCAACGTCCCCTGTGGAAACGCGGTAAAGTTCAGCGTTTCCGGCGACATATGCAGCGTAAAGTGCTCACTCAGTCGGGTGATCTGCTGCGCGACCCGATAGTGACGCGGTTTAACCGCTGCCGCAGGCAACGCTTCGCCATAGAGTAAAGACGCCAGCGCCTGCTGTGCCGCACTGAACTGACTGAGGTCGTTTTCGCCAAACGGCAGCGCTTTGCCCAGCTCCAGGGTACAGCTGGCCGCACCGAAGTGCTCGCAGCTGAAGTGGGTAAAGGTGCCGCCCGGCGAGCGATGGAACACCAGCGCTTCCAGCCCGGCAGCGGCCAGCCAGTCAAGAAACGCGGGCGGCCAGGGGCGTTCATTGTGCGGCATTACGCCGAACTGAGGATGATAAGAGCCACGAATAGCCGTGTGCATGTCGAGATGCCAGCGCGTTTCATCGCACTCGCCCAGCTGCCAGAAGGTCTCCAGCGTCTGCTCCAGCCGCAGCACGCGGCGTGCCTCATCACCATCATCAATCTGCTGCCAGCGTCCGCCAAACAGCCGGTTAATGTCATAATGCACATAGCGCTTACCGGCGCGTAGCGCTGAGGGGTTACCCAGAATCACCAGCATGCGCTGCTGTAATGGCTTTTCGCCCCGCAGCAGCGGATTAACCAGCTGGTTTACCATTTCTACCGGGGCTGTTTCATTGCCGTGGATCCCGGCAGAGAGCACCAGCGCCTGTTTAACCGGCACCGTCGGCTCCATCAACAGTATGCCGTGATACAACCATTGCCAGCGAAGATGCGCCGTTTCACCACTACGCTTACGCGGCACCTCGCCGGAGAGCGTTTGCTGTAAAAAGTCCTGCATCGTTCCTCCTTTTCGCCCTGAGCAGGCGGCAGCCTGTGCTGCCCCCTCCTTCACTGCTGAAATGCATATACATTTCCTAAGTCTAGCAGCTTCGTCAGTTCATCCAGCGCGTCGCGTCCCTCACGCAGCAATTGTGGGTCGACCAGATCGGCCTGGGTCAGGCGATCGCGGTAATGACGGTCAACCCAGTTATTCAGCGTGCTGAAGAGCCGATCGTTCATCAGCACCGCCGGATTCACTGCCTGCTGCTCCTGTGGTGTCAGCACCACCCGCAAACGCAGGCAGGCTGGACCACCACCGTTATACATGCTTTCGCGCAGATCAAACACCTTCAGGGCTTTGAGTGGCGTGTCAGCCTCAACCTGTTCACACAGATAGCGCCAGACACCCGGATGCTGACGTGACTCCTCCGGCAGCACCAGCATCATGGTGCCGTCGGGACGGCTCAGCAACTGACTGTTAAACAGATAGGTCTCCACCGCATCTTTCACTGACACCCGATTTTCCGGCACTTCCAGCGCCACAAAACCGGGGACGCGCGACCGAAGCTGCGCCAGCAGTTCAGGCTGATTAACAAAGGCGTGCTGGTGACAGAAGAGCATCTGCTGGTTACTCACCGCAATCACATCGTTATGGAACACGCCCTGATCGATCACCGCAGGATTCTGCTGCGCATACAGCACGCTTTCCGGTGAGAGCTGATGCAGACGGGCGACCGCCTCGCTGGCTTCCCGGGTCTGACGTGCCGGATAGCGCTGCGGGGCTTTGCCCTCATGGCTGCTGTCGCGGCCATAGACAAACAGCTGCACGCCGCGCTCACCATAAGCGCCGCCCAGCCGGTTATGGTTCGCCGCCCCTTCATCGCCAAACATCGCCACCTGCGGCAAAGCATCATGCACCGCAAAATGGCGATCGTCGCGGAAGATGGAACGCAGCAGCCAGGCCGTTTCCGGCGCTTCTATCGCACGGTGGAATTTGTTGTTAAGGTTCGCCACCGTCAGGTGAACCCGGCCATCAAGGCTGTCCGCTGACGGCGAGACCGTGGCAGCATTGGCGACCCACATCGCCGAGGCTGAACTGACGGCGGAGAGTAATCCCGGCGCAGTTTTCCCGGCCGCAGCCAGCACCTGCTCATCGCTGCCACCAAAGCCGAGCTGGCGCAGCGCCGCAATATTGGGCCGCTCATGCGGCGGGATCACCCCCTGCACATAGCCCATATCGGCCAGCGCTTTCATCTTGAGCAACCCCTGCTTTGCCGCCAGACGGGGGTTCGACGGCTGCAGCTGATTGCGGGTCGAGGCTTCGTTGCCAAACGACAGCCCGGCATAGTGGTGTGTTAACCCCACCAGCCCATCAAAGTTGGCCTCGGTTGCCTTCATGACGTCGTCTCCTGGGTGGAGAAATCGAGGCCCGGCGACAGCGTGGCGGGCAGCGTCAGGTCAGGCGTCTCCAGCGAGGCCATTGGCCAGGCGCAGTAATCCGCCGCATACCAGGCGCTGGCGCGGTGGTTGCCCGAGGCACCAATGCCGCCAAACGGCGCGGTACTGGCTGCGCCGGTCAGCGGTTTGTTCCAGTTAACGATACCGGCACGTGCTTCAAGCAGCAGCTGATCAAACTGCTGACGTGACGGTGAGATCAACCCACACGACAGGCCGTAACGGGTCTGGTTCGCCAGCGCTATCGCCTCTTCAAATGTCTCATAGCGGACTACGCCTAACAGCGGACCAAAGACCTCTTCATCCGGAATGCCCTGCACGCCGGTTAAATCGATAATACCTGGCGTCAGGATGGCACTGTGGCGATCCGGCCAGCGCATTTCCAACAGCACCTCGCCGCCCGCCTCAACCCGCCGTTGCCACTCACCCATAATCTTCTCTGCCGCGCCGGTGGAGATCACGCTGCCCATAAACGGCTGCGGTTCAGTATTCCAGGCGGCGGGTTGCAGTCGCCCCGCCACCTCCACCAGCCGCCGCAGAAACGCATCCCCTGCATCGCCCCGTCGGACCAGCAGACGCCGCGCGCAGGTGCAGCGCTGACCGGCGGTAATAAAGGCTGACTGCAATGTGATGTTGACAGCCGCATCGGTGTCCGCCGGATCTTCAACAATCAGGGCATTGTTACCGCCCATCTCCAGCGCCAGCATCTTTTCAGGCTGACCGGCAAACTGGCGATGCAGCTGATAGCCGGTATGGGCGCTGCCGGTAAACAGTAGGCCATCAATCTGCTGACAGTTGGCCAGCGCCTGACCGGTCTCACGTCCGCCCTGTAACAGTGCCAGCACGCCGGCAGGCAGGCCCGCAGCCAGCCAGAGCTCAACGGTTTTTTCGGCGGTCAGCGGCGTCAGTTCACTGGGTTTAAATACCACGCAGTTGCCCGCCAGCAGCGCCGGAACGATATGGCCGTTTGGCAGATGTCCCGGGAAGTTATAGGGACCAAACACCGCCAGCACCCCATGCGGGCGGTGGCGCAGCGAGCTTTCGCCTTCATGCTGCTCACCGGTGCGGCTATGGTATGCCTTCACCGAAAAGCCGATTTTGTTGATCATCGCGCCCACTTCGGTCAGCGCTTCCCAGCGCGGCTTGCCGGTTTCACGGGCGATGGTTTCCGCCAGCGCCGTTTTATGCGCCTCAAGCCCGGCGGCAAATTTCTCAACGATCGCCTGCCGTTCCGCCAGCGGGTGTCTGGCCCAGGCTGGAAATGCGTCGCGCGCCGCCTCGCAGGCTGCGGTGACCTGAGCGGCTGAGGCCGCGTGGCCCTGCCATAACGTCTCGCCGCTGACCGGATCCGCTTTCGTCAGAATCTCAGCATCACCGTCCAGCCATTGTCCATTTATCAGATGTGTCATGCTGTTTTCTCCTCTTTGCAGAGCGTCACCACGCGCAGGCTGTCGCCCGGCTGGCAATGGAGCGCCTGCATCTGTTCATCCGTGAGTTGCACGCTGTCGCTGTCAGCCTTTGCCGGAATCAGCGCCACACGGAACTGGCGATAATCGCTATTGGCAACCAGACAGAGCGGGCCATCAGCCGGGTTTTCGCCCCGTTCTGCGCTGCGCAGCCGGCTTTTACGCACGGCGCGGATATGATCGATGTCGCACTCCAGTGTCGGGCCGCCATCAAAAATGTCGACATAATTGAGGTAGCGGAAGCCCTCTGCTTCCAGCACCGCCCGCGCAGGCGCGGTTTGCGGATGGACCTGTCCAATCACCGCCTGCGCTTCCGGTGTCAGATAGTCGATGTAGAGCGGATGTTTCGGCATCAGTTCAGCGATAAACGATTTCTGTCCGGTACCACTAAGGAAGTCCGCTTTGCTGAATTCCATAGAGAAGAAGCGGCTGCCAACGCTCTCCCAGAACGGCGAATGGCCCTGCTCATCGCTGACGCCACGCATCTCGGCCACCACCCGGTTCGTAAAACGTTCACGGAAATTGGCCATAAACAGGAAGCGTGACTTCGACAGCAGATAGCCGTTTTTGCCATCACGGTAATCGGGATCGAGAAACAGCGTGCAGAGCTCACTGCTGCCGGTATGGTCGTTACTCAGCGACAGGGTGGGCAGCGCGGCATAAACATTCAGCTCTTTTGAGGCGTGCACCTGGGTACCGACGCGAAAGTTGTACCAGGGATCCTGCAGCCCCACCGCCACCTCAATGGCGCAGATGCCGACGGCGCGGTTATCTTCGCTATCGGCCAGCACAAAGACATAGCCCTGCTCGGCACGTGGCAGAGAATCCTCCCAGGTCTGCAGCGATCGATCGATACGCGCCTGTAGCGTGGCGCTATCGACCGGCAGCGAGGTCAGCCCGCCACCGGTTTTGCCCGCCAGCGCCATCAACTGGCTTAAGTCATCGCGTTCAACCGGACGGATTACCATCATGATGTTGACCCTCGCACCAGGCTTTCACACACCTCGGCAAAGCGGGCCATGCCCAGCTTCACTTCCAGCTCACTGATATTCAGCGCCGGGGCAAAACGCACCACATTGGCACCCGCAATCAGCACCATGACGCCCATTTCCGCGGCGGCAAGGTTGATCGCTTTGGCTTTACCGGCAAAATCGTCGCTGAGCACCGCGCCAATCAGCAGGCCAAGACCGCGCACTTCTTTGAACAGATGCAGACGCTGGTTGATCTCATCCAGTGCCGCCACAATCCACTGGTGACGTTCTGTTACACCCGCCATCAGTTCAGGCTGGTTGATCAGCTCCATGACTTTACCTGCCACTGCGCCCGCCAGCGGATTGCCGCCATAGGTGGTGCCGTGGGTGCCAACGCCCATCACCAGCGCCAGATCTTCGCGCGTCAGCATCGCACCAATCGGGAAGCCGCCGCCCAGCGCTTTGGCGCTGGTGAGCACATCCGGCGTGACGCCATAATGCATGTAGGCATAAAGCGAACCGGTACGGCCAACGCCGCTCTGCACTTCATCAAAAATCAGCAGAGCCTGATGCTTATCACAGAGTTCACGCAATCCACGCAGGAACGCCGGATCGGCAGGCAGCACGCCGCCTTCACCCTGAATGGGTTCAACAATGACTGCGCAGGTATGGTCATTAATCAGTTCAGCCGCCGCAGCCAGATCGTTAAACGGGGCATGCTGGATCTCTGGCGGCAGCGGCGCAAAATCTTTTGAGTAAGCGGGCTGACCACCGGCTGTTACCGTAAACAGGGTGCGGCCATGAAATGCATTCTTAAACGCCACGATGCCACTTTTATGCGGACCGACACGATCATGTGCCACCTTGCGCGCCAGCTTCAGCGCCGCTTCGTTCGCCTCCGCCCCGGAGTTACAGAAGAACACCCGGTCAGCGAAGGTGGCATCGATCAGCTGCTTCGCCAGTCGCAGGATCGGTTCGTTGGTATAGCCATTACCGGTGTGCCATAAACGTGCGGCCTGTTCCTGCAACGCCTGTTGTAATGCCGGATGCGCATGCCCTAACGCATTGACAGCAATGCCACCGGCGAAGTCGATATAATCTTTGCCGTTTTGATCCCAGACGGTGGAGCCTTCCGCGCGAACCGGTATAAAAGTCGCAGGCGCATAAACCGGCATCATCCATTGATCGAAATCGTGACGTGAAACGTGCAGTGCCATAACCCACTCTCCTGCTTTACTTTACCGGCCGGGTAAAGCTTATGTTTTAGAATTGTTAAAAGATGTTGTAGTGCAGCCCTACTGTAGAGTGCAGTTAACGTGCCAGCCAGAGAATTAATGCATAAAATGGTCTTCACGACGTAATATCAATGAGTTACACGCTGACAATATTCACTTAATTTGCATATATAGTGAATAATTGTCTGATTGCAGCGCCAGAAGCGGGTTTTAAATAGCGGAATTATGCATTCACGGGATGAAATATCGCTTTTGTGATCGCTGATAAATTATCTCTCCAGAAAAGCCCCTCCACTGCCCTGTTTTAGCGCAGTTTGCCTCGCGATGGTGCAGCGATTACGCGGGGGAACTCGTCCGGAAATGTCAGAACAACCTGGCTTTATTTAACAAAAGTTTTTCATTTACCCCTGCAGACACATTAATCCACGTATCTTTTTCAGGCTATTTTATAAACAGGGTGATTAATATTTAATCAGCAACTCTGACTATTATTCCGGAGGTGATTATCGGGCCAGAAAGAATATTCCATAAAGATGAACAAATATTAATACGCAGACTAATGGTTAGGATAAAAGCCTTATAAGGTTATTCTTATCGGATAATCATCCATAATTTAATCAGGGGTTACATTGATTTAAAAACGTACAAAAAAAGCCTCTTTAAGACCACCATTTAAAAGAATAAACTATTGATAAATATAGATATAAAATCATATTACTCATAATTACTTATTAGAAGAAAATCTTATTACTTTACTATTTAATCTTCTGTTCCTCGCTGTTATCCATCAGCTGAATATAGACATCACATTTTGTTACTTTTATTGCACTTTGTACTTTTGTCTTTTTGTGTCATTTTCTTTTCACCCCACATCAGGGGAATAATAATTAATGAATACAGGGTAATAATTAAATGATGAAGCGCACTTTACTGGCGGCTGTCATGCCGTTACTGATCGGTCTCTCCTCCGCGCAGGCCGTAGAAGTTTATAACAAGGATGGCAATAAGCTGGATCTGGTCGGCAAGATTAACGTGTCACACCTCTTTTCTGACGATAACAACAACGATGGTGATACCTCCTCTTATGCCCGCTTTGGCTTTAAAGGCGAGACAAAGATTACTGACCAGCTTACCGGCTACGGTTTCTGGCAGTATCAGTACAGTCTGCATAACTCCGAGGGCAGTGACGCACAGGCCACCAACCGTACCCGTCTGGGCTATGCTGGCCTGAAGTTTGGCGAGGCAGGTTCGCTGGATTACGGACGTAACTACGGCCTGGTCTATGACGCGCTGAGTTATACCGATATGCTGCCGTTCTTCGGCGGCGACTCCGGTTATACCGACGCCTTCCTCTCTGGCCGCTCAACCGGTGTGCTGACCTGGCGTAACAGCAATTTCTTTGGTCTGGTCGACGGCTTAAACCTTGCCGCGCAGTATCAGGGCAAAAACGATCGCAGCAGTAACATTGACGGCGTACGTCGTTCTAACGGCGACGGCTTCGCCCTCTCCGCTTCCTATGACTTCGATTTCGGCCTGAGCTTTGCCGGCGCGTTTGCCAGCCTGGATCGCACCACGGCGCAGAACGCTGCCGCACGCGGAGAAGGCGAAAAAGCCCAGCACTGGGCGACCTCGGTGAAATATGATGCGAACCAGGTCTATCTGGCTGCCATGTACGGTGAAACCCTGAATGCCACGCCGATAACCGGCGGTTTCGCTAACAAAGCGCAGAACTTTGAAGCCGTGGCGCAGTATCAGTTCCTGAACGGCTTCCGTCCGTCCGTGGGTTACGTCTCATCCAAAGGCAAGGAAATTGAGAATATCGGCGATGCCGACATCATTAAATACACCGCCGTGGGTGCCACTTACTACTTCAACAAGAACATGTCGGTCTATGGTGAATACCGCATCAACCTGTTGAAAGATAACAATCCGCTTCGCCTGGCGACCGACGACATCACAGCCCTGGGTCTGATTTACCAGTTCTGATGTGACAGCGGGCCCGGCTCTGAACGCCGGGCCCGTTTATTGTTTTAATCCCGGCCACAGAGTGTGTTACGCGCTTTCAGCCCAGCGACCTGACTAAGCTAACGGCCACCGCCTCTTCCTGCATCAATTCCTCCACGTTAGCGGACGCCAGCAGCGTGGTGGCCTGCCCGGCAGGTACCGGACGGCTGAAGAGATATCCCTGACCGTAATCACAGCCGCGCTTTCTCAGCCACCTCAGCGTGGCGACATCCTCAATGCCCTCTGCAGTAATAATCACATTAAGCCCCTGACAGAGTGCCAGCAGCGTTTCCACCACTTTTCGCTGCTCAGATCCGGTCACGATTCCGGCGATAAACGTCTGGTCAATTTTGATTTTGGTAATACCCAGCCCCAGCAAAACCGACAGGTTGGAGTAGCCGGTGCCAAAATCATCCAGCACCACTCCGATACCGGCCTCTTTCAGCAGACGGATCGCCTGGCGGGCATCGTCAGATATGGCCATGACATTCTGTTCGGTGATTTCAAGTTCCAGCATTACCGGCCCGGCATGCTGCATAATACTGGACAGACAGCTGGTCAGCGACGGTCTCAGCAACTGCTCCGGGGTAATGTTCAGCGACAGGCAAAGGCCGGCTGGCCATGCCCGGGTTGCACTGACAGCATCCTGCAGCAGCGCCACAGTCATGCTGTCCATCAACCCCAGCCGCTCCACCACTGGCAGAAACTCTGCAGGTGAAACCGTCTGACCGGACGCAGTGATCCAGCGCGCCAGTATCTCAAAGCCGGTAATGTTACCGGTGCGCAGTGAAACCAGCGGCTGCAGAAAGGGAACGATGGCATGACCGCTAACGGCGGCAACAACTTCCTGCTCCAGCCTTTCCCGCTGGCGAAAGCGCAGCTCCATGTCAGGGGAGAATCGTGCCAGACCGGCGCACTTATCCTGCTTCGCCTCGTACAGCGCCAGATCCGCCGCCCGCACTACATCGGCCTGACCCGTGCAGGCTGAACTGGCAATGCCTGCGGAAAGGCTCAGGAAGGTGTGCGGACCGGTCCGGATGGATGCCGCATGCTGGCAGAAGCTTTCGGCGGCGGCAAGCGCCTGCTCTGCCTGTGAAGCCTGGGCAACAATGGCAAATTCATCCCCACCGATGCGAAACACCTGACTCCCGGTACCCGCCGAAGCGATCAGCAGATTGGCCAGCGCGACCAGCGTGGCGTCGCCCTGAAGATGACCGTTCAGGTCATTGATATTCTTAAAGTCATTGATGTCGAGCAGCGTCAGGGTGTAGGGCGTCCCGTCGGCATCAAGCGCAGCAATGTGTGCAGTGAACGATCGGCGGTTCATGACTCCCGTCAGCGCATCAGTTCCGGCCAGCCTGAGCGCATTTTTTTCCGCACGCAGCGTGTTGCGGATCAGACCCGCGATAAGCAGCGCCGGAATAATCATTGCCAGTCCGGCAAACGAGGTGGAGGTCAGGATAAACCGCAGCCGCTCGCTGGTTTCAAAATCGGGATCATAGCTCAGGCCCAGCAGGCTGGAGATCCACGCCTCGAGCCCGAATTCCCACAGCGTGGAGAGTAAAATGATGGTCGCAATATTCAGCATTGCGAGCCAGAAAAGTTTCAGGCGCATGCGTTAGTTCCCGGTGATGGAAAGTGTCAGAGTTTTGTTTTAATTTTCAGTAAGAAACCGGGGCGTACTTCTCATACAATGCCTGCTAAGCAGCCGACAATTATCACCCCTCCGCTATTTTTACTCATCGCATTCGCACGTTCTCACCCGCCTTACGGCAGTGAGACAGACGTTCTGCGAAGCCCGATGCGTCTCGGTTACGTCATCAATGTCGAATAGTGTTCTATCGGCAGCAGCGGCCAGATTAACAGGGCCGTCCGGTTAAATTTGTGCATTACGGCGGTTTTGACGGGTTACGCCGCTGGCGTATCGCGCCGCTGCACCGCGCGAAAAGGCGTACACTCACCAGGCAATAAACAGCGATTTATCAGGATATTGGCCGGATTTTTACTCTTACCCCGAATATAATTTTTGAACTAAATGGGTGAGAAGGCGTGCGATTTTTAATCGCACGAAATTAAATAGTGATCAATTTAGTTAAACGTAACTCTCCAGAAGTGCTCTCTCCTGCCGATACCGGTTTATCCAATAAACTTTCCCGGAAAGAGAGATGAAAATTTCAACGCGCCTTAGCGCAGGTTTTGGCTTGCTTATTCTGCTGTTTATTATCTGTACCGGCACCGCGATTCACGCGCTGGATAGCGCTCGCGATGGTATGGATGAGGTGGTTAATGTCCGTTTGAAAAAGTACCAGACGGTGCTGGATATGCGCGGTGGCGTGCGGGATATGGCAATCGCGGTGCGTAACCTTGCTCTGCTGACCGATCCTGCTGCCATGAAGCCAGAATGGGAACGTCTGCAAAAACAGCGGGCGCTTTATATCAGCAACCGCGAAGCACTCTCAGGCATGATGCAGACCGACTCCGGACAGGCTGGACGTGAGGCGATGAGCAGAATCGAGTCCACTGAAGAGGCCGCCCTCTCCACGCTGATGACCGCCGGAAAACTGGGGATGGAAAATCGTCAGCAGGAGGTCACCGACTATCTGTTAAAGGTAGCGCGTCCGGCTCAGCAGATCCTGCTGAAGGCGATAAACGATCTGACCGAGCTTGAGATGCGCAGCAGCCGGGATGCGGTAGTGGATAACGGCATCGCCATCGCCCGCACCACCTGGATACTGATCATCCTGGCGGTGCTCTCCGTGCTGGCTGCCGTCGTCACCTGCGCGTTTATTGTGCGGATACTGATGCGCCAGCTGGGCGGCGAACCGGTGCAGGCTCAGATGCTGGCTGCTGCGATTGCCGCCGGTGATCTCACCTCGCCGGTCACGCTGCGCCGTGGCGACAGCACCAGCCTGCTTGCCTCGCTCAGCGGCATGCAGACCAACCTGCGCGAACTGGTTACGCAGATTAAAGGGGCATCCGCCTCTGTGGCGCTGGCGGCCGATGAGATTTCGCAGGGCAATACCGAGCTTTCATCCCGTACCGAGCAGCAGGCTGCTGCGCTGCAGGAAACGGCCGCCAGTATGGAGCAACTCACCGCCACGGTAAAAAGCAACGCCGCGGGCGCGCAGCAGACTGCCGGTTCAGCGCGCGAGGCCGCCACCCTGGCCCATGCGGGCGAAGCAGATGTCCAGCGCCTGTCAGAAACCATGCATGACATTTCGCTGAGTGCCGTTCGGGTGCGCGATATTACGTCAGTGATTGAAGGCATCGCTTTCCAGACCAATATTCTGGCGCTCAACGCCGCCGTCGAAGCGGCACGCGCCGGTGAAGAGGGTCGCGGATTTGCCGTGGTCGCGGGTGAAGTCCGCTCGCTGGCCCAGCGCAGCGCCACCGCAGCACGCGACATTAAGCAGCTGATTGAGCAGGCCGTGACGCAGGTCGAAGATGGCGTGACCGTGGCGGCCGGAACGGGTGAGCGCATCCTGAAGATTGTCAGCCGCGTCGGTGAACTGGCCGATGCCATGGACAACCTCTCCCTCTCCTCCGGAGAACAGATGCAGGGCATCTCCCAGGTCAGTATTGCGGTGAGTCAGATGGATGGCGTCACGCAGAATAACGCCGCGCTGGTGGAAGAGTCCTCTTCTGCGTCGCAGTCACTGCTGGCCCAGGCGCGCGACCTGCGCGGCATGGTAGAGACCTTCACCGTATAAGCCCTATCGGCGGGCGGCTTCAGCCTGGGTTAAATGCTGAAATTGTCCTGCCGATCTTCGCGGCGTTGCACCCGGCGCACGTTGCGCGCAAGGGTTGCGACCGGTTATATTGACTTCAATTTAATTTGACTCAATACTGTGCCGACTTTCAATCGGCGTCGCAGCTAAAGGCTTTTTCTCCCGCTGCGATAGCGCTTAAAGGTCTGGTGTTGTAAACCAGAAAAGAGATGCTGCCGAAATCAACATCTCCCCGAGATACTATTCGCGAGACTTCACGGCTGTCCAACAGCCTGGGGTCTGGCTGTCCCACCCCGGACTCAGAATGAGTAAAGATATGAATGATGAACCCGCGGGGTTCTCCGATACGCCTCCCGCCAGTGCAGCGCCTGAAACCATCGACCAGTTTCTCTGTTTTGCGCTCTATTCCGCCTCACTTGCCATGACAAAGCTCTATCAGTCGCGGTTAAAACCGCTGGGTCTGACCTATCCGCAATATCTGGTGCTGCTGGTGCTGTGGGAAAAAGATCGCCTGACCGTCTCTGATATTGGTGCACGCGTCCGGCTTGATTCCGGCACGCTCAGCCAGCTTCTGAAGCGGCTGGAAAGCGCGGGCATTATCTGTCGCCAGCGTGACACGGGAAATGATGAGCGCCGGGTGCTGGTCTCTCTGACAGAACAGGGCCACCAGCTTAAAGTCGCGGCGGCTGGCGTCCCGGCTGATATGATCTCGGTGATGGATACCGCCTGTAGCGAACTCGGTGATCTGACGACTCAGGTGGCAACGCTGCGTGAAAAGCTGCTTAAGGCCCTGCCATGATGCCGGCTTATCATAAACCTGTGAGCAGGCTGATAAAGCTGAATCGCCTGAGTGTTGCCCCTTCAGATGCTATTCAGCAGAACGGTTGCGCTGGAGTTTCTATTGAGTACTGATAAACCGGCAGATATGGCTGACGTCCATGCCGTAGTAGGAGAGGCTGTGTCGAGCCTGCTGAAGTCAGGCAAGACGGCAGGCATACAGGAAATAATCGCATTCCTGCAGCATCAGCAAGCACGGTCGGTAAACGGTCAGCGAGAGGTCTACGCCAGAGCCGTGCGTATTGTGATGGCCATGATTCGCTGAAGTGTCACTGACCGGCTGAACGACGGCTTTTTAATCGCCTGAACACCTATCAGCTGCGATATTTTTGCGCGGAATACATAAAAGCCCGGGTGCAGCCGGGCGGTCCTGTTTAACAGCATAACACTCGCCTGTTAATTCCTTTTAGGCAGGACCACCCCTCTACCGGCCCTTTCATCTGCCCGGCTTAAACGCCTTTATTCACCCTGTGCCGCTCGGGCAACCTCTTTCACGGCATTCTCCACGCGCTCTGAATCTTTCTGAATGCTCGCAATCACCTCTCCCGCTTCACGCATCAGCATAACGCCCTGACTGGTACTCGCCAGCGAGGTTTCAATCCCCCGCAAAACCTCTCTGGCCAACTGATTATTCCCCGCCACTACCCGTTCAATCTCCTCAGTCGCGCTACTGACTGAGGCTGCCAGGTTACGGACTTCTGCCGCCACCACAGCAAAACTGCGGCCCGACGAGCCTGCCCGCGCCGCTTCAATAGCGGCATTAAGTGCAATAAGTCGGGTCTGCATGGCAAAACGTCTGATGGTTTCAACCATGCCATCAATGCTGTCAGACTGGCTGTTAAGGCGGGTAACATCTGCCGACACAACGCTCATCTCTGCGGCAATCTGGCTGATCATCTGAATGCTGTTGTCGATAACATCCGCGCCCGACTGTGCGCTTCCCCGCGTCTGAGCGGCCATATTCCATGCCTTTAACGCCGCATCAGACTCCTGCTGATTACGTAGCACCTGTTCCGTAACATCGCTGGCGAATTTAACAATTTTAGTGAGCTGTCCGTCACTGTTAAACACCGGATTGTAGGTCGCTCTGAGCCAGAGCGGTTCGCCACGCCGGTTAAGGCGGGGAAACTGACCCGAGAAGAATTCGCCCTGATTCAGTCGCGCCCAGAACTGGCGGTATTCATCGCTCTGAGAGAGGCTCTTTGAACAGAATAACCGGTGATGCTGACCTATTACCTCAGTAGCCTGATAACCAGTGGCCTTGAGAAAGTTGTCGTTTGCTTCGAGTACGTGCCCGTCAGGGCTGAAGGCGATCACCGCCATGGAGCGGCTGATGGCATTAATGATCGACGTCTGCTCCAGGGATGACTGCATCCTTTCAGAAATATCAGCGGCAATTTTAATAATTTTAAAGACCCTGCCGCGTCGGTCAGTCACCGGAATATAGCTCGCCTCAAGCCAGACCGGACGCATGCCGCTGGCCAGCCGCAGAAATTTGTCACTGTAGCTTTCGCCTGCCGCCAGGCGCTGCCAGAAACGTTGATATTCTGGTGAGTTAACCAGTGCAGCCGGACAGAACATGCTGTGATGCTGACCCACGATTTCATCTGCCCGGTATCCCATGGTGGCCAGAAATAGCGGACTGGCTTTCTGAATAATTCCAGCAGGCGTGAACTCAATTACGGGCATAGCGCGCCCCAGCGACTGGAATGACGCGGCAGAATGCAAGCCACGCTGACGATAAAAAGAAGGGAGAAGGCATTTCAGAAAATTCAGACGCATCAGCAGGACCAGAAGAAGTTGGAATTGCTGTAGTTATCGGCATTCAGGCGACGCGCGTTATACATCGCTGTGATAGTCACGGATGATGATTGAAACATGATGTTACTGATAGCGCGGTGCAGGATCGGCCCGCCCACCATCCGGGCAAACACATCCGGCAACGTGCGTCGTCCTGCTCGCTACAGTGTGGCGCCACCGGGAGCCATCAAATCATAGCGATCGTTCTGCGGGGCCTCGTCCACGGTCATCGGTGGCTGAATTTTCAGGGTGATCCAGTTAGAGGTCACACGCTGCTGCTTGCTGTCCTCCAGCGTTACCGACAGGCGATATTCGTTGCTGGCGTCTGGCGACGGATCCCACTGCGGTAAGATCACACTCCAGCCCTGCGGATCGGCGTTATTGGCCGGAGGTGTCAGGCTCAGCGCCTGCGTATCGCCCTGCCAGCTTACCGCCTTGATAGCATTGCTGGCGCGCACCTGCAGCTTCAGCGGCAGACTCTCGCCACTGCTTAACTGCCAGGGCGGTGTTGCCAGAAACACGGACAGCGTTTTGCGCTGACGGAAAGCGAGCACCGGCGTATCGCTGCGCGTGACGGTATCGTAACGGCTGCCGCGCAGGGAGTGCGCCTCTGCGACGTTTCCGGCATCGAGCTGACGACGCAGCGCCACGCCAAAGCGGTAGTTGAGTTTCAGCCCCAGCTGATCCTGGCTCTCACCGGCGCTGCTGGTTTTATGGGTAGCAGACAGCGTCACCAGCGGCACGGGGGTGTAAGAGAGACCAAAAGACATGGCGGAGGGATTGTGATAGCGGTTGCCGCTGTTAAACAGATCGACATTCTCACCCAGATATTGCTGATAGCTCACCGAAACGCCCAACTGACGATAAAAGGGCAGATAGCTCTGGCTGGTAATATCGTAGCCGCGCGCCATGCGCTGCTGCTGCGAATCGCCCAGATTTTTCCAGCCGGAAAGCGGCTGATAGTAGTTGGCCGAGAAGCGCATTGAATCGCTCCACGCTTCCGTGCCCACAGAGGCGCGCTGCAGACCGCTGCTGAACACGCGGTCAACAAAGCCGTTGTAACCCAGCAGCCAGTCACCGGCATCCCAGCGTTGCCCCAGTCCCGCATTGCCAACCAGGCCATCGCCGGTATCGTGCAGACCAAGCTGGCTGAAGGTGAGCCGGCTGTTTTCGTCGGCCAGTGCGCTGAAGAGATCGCCGCCGGTACCGGTGAAGTTTCCGTTCATGTCGACTTTCAGATCCAGCTGCGCGGTGCCGTAAGGGGAAAGCAGTGACTGCCCTTCGCTCTCAACCCGATCGGCCACTTCATCGCGCAGATGATTGAACGCCCAGACGCCCGCCTGCTGACCAAACGTGACATTGCTGTCGCTGTTGTTACTCGCTTCACCGATACTTTTGGCCACGGCCGCCAGCTTTTTGCTCCACTCTTCATCCTGATCGCTGGCACCGCCGAGCGTCGGCAGCGACTGACTGTAGCGCGCAGGATCGTCGAATGGCGTCTCTGACACCGCTGTTTCAGTCTGAAAAGCGCGGGCGCTCTGCGTGGCAGTCAGCGACAGCGCAATCAAAGAGAGAACCCCTGTTTTCCGTATCATGTCACCCGGCACATTGATTAGTTCGTAGCTGCAATTAAAGAAAAATCATCAGCTATTACCTTAACATATTGTGACGGCGATGCAGGACAGCAGCGGCGAATTGTGCATATAACAGAAAAGTCCGGGTCAGAAAAAGGCCTGCGTTTATAGCAGGCCTGCGATCTCTCACCGCATCAGGAGAAGATTAAACCGCCATCCACATTGATGGTCTGCCCGGTGATGTAGCGCGCATCCTCTGATGCCAGAAACGCCACCAGGCCGGCAACATCTTCCGGCTGACCAGCACGCTTCAGCGGAATGTTTTGCACCCACTCCGCCATCAGTTCCCCTTTGCCGTAGGTTTTCTCCTCGCTGCTGAGGATCTCGCCCCAGACGCGATCGTTGTAATCCCACATCTCACTCTCAATGATGCCGGGACAAAAAGCGTTGACCGTAATGTTCCACGGCGCCAGTTCCAGCGCCAGACTCTGGGTAATGCCTATCACCCCCATTTTGCTGGCGGCGTAGTGCGGCGTGTAGATAAAGCCCTGTCTTCCCTGCCCCGATGAGGTGTTGATCAGGCTGCCGCTGCGCTGCTGCACCATATATTTCGCCGCTTCACGGCAGCAGAGCCAGACGCCGGTGGTGTTAACCGCCAGAATCCGCTCAAAGTCGCTTTTCGGCATGGTGTCGAAGCGATCGATGGTGATCACGCCCGCATTCTGTATCGAGACGTCGATCTGACCAAAGCGTTCAAAGGCCTGCTGATAGAGCTGCTGCACCGCAGCTTCATCCGTGACATCGACCTGCAGCGCCAGAATCTCACTGCCATACTGCTGCTGAAGCTGGTCAGCTGTAGCGAACACCCGGTCAGCATTCGACACCATCACCAGCCTGGCCCCGTCGCGGGCGAAACGCGCCGCTATCCCGGCCCCGATGCCACGACAGGCACCGGTTATCACCACTGTTTTTCCACGTTGTTCGCGGCTCATAATAGCTCCTGTTAACTGTGACGAACATCAGTAAGGGGGGCTGCCTGCTGCTTTTTTTCATGGCGACGCAGCAGCACCACTTTGCTTTGCAGACGTTGCTGGAACTGGTCGATGACCACCGCAGTCACAATCACCAGACCTTTGATTACCATCTGCCAGAAATCGCTGACGCCCATCATCACCATGCCATCCGCCAGGAAGACGATAACGAAAGCGCCAATAATCGAGCCGGAAACCCGGCCACGTCCGCCCGCCAGCGCCGTGCCGCCCAGCACGGTGGCACCAATGGCGTCCATCTCAAACATGTTGCCGGTCATCGGGTGCGCGGTCTGCAACTGAGAGGCCACCACCAGCCCGACGAGTCCGGCGCAGAGGCCGGAAAAGGCGTAGACAAAAACTTTCACCTTGATAATCGGCACGCCCGCCAGTCGCGCGGCGGACTCATTGCCGCCAATGGCGTAGATATAACGACCCAGCGGGGTTTTGCGCGTCAGGTAGAGGCCGAGCAGTAAAAAGCCGAGCATCAGCCAGATCGGCAGGTAAACGCCCAGTACGGTGCCGGAACCGAGCAGCGAAAAGCCGGTGTTGCCCAGCGCGGGCACTCCCACCAGGTTGGCGTAGGTGCCGCCGTCGTTGAACAGCAACGCCGCACCGCGCGCCACATACATCATGCCCAGGGTGCAGATAAAGGGTGCAACGCCCAGCCGGGTGATCACCGTGCCGTTAATCAGTCCCACCAGCACGCCAAAGATGGCCACGACCAGAATCACTTCAGGCACGTTGAGAAACAGCGTATTGCCGCCCCACAACGGGATGCCATTGGTGAGCAGTGCGCCCGCCACCATGCCGCAGATCCCGGCGACCGCACCCACCGAGAGATCGATACCGCCGGTCAGGATCACCAGCGTCATACCAATGGCCAGCAGGCCGGTAATCGCCACGTGCTGCGTCATGATCAGCAGGTTAGAGGGGGTGAGAAAGTTCGGCACCATCACGCTGAAAAAGCCGACCACAATCAGCAACGCAATAAAGGTGCGGGCCTTCAGCAGGTACATATAGAGCAGATATTTTTGGTTCATGAAATTCTCCGGCCAGCTTAGAGCCTGGCCCGCCAGGCGTAATGGTTTCAGGCAGTCTGGACACGGACAGCGCGGAACAACCGGCACGTACACGCAGTACGTAAGGATTACTCGCTGTGCTCGCCCCTTCAGGGCCGCCCTGACGGGCGTTCAGGTTGCTAAAGCAGCCTGTGTGACCTCTGCTCAGGTTCAGACGGACAAATAAAATAGCCTGATGGGTCAGGCTATTAATCCTGCGGGGTTGATGCCGCAATCAGATGTTCTCGCGTCGCCGCTGCGCGCGGCAGATCGGCAGTAATCCGGCCATCGGCCATCACTAAAATGCGGTCCGCCAGCGCCATCACCTCATCCAGTTCAGAGGAGGAGAACATCACTGCCAGCCCCTGCTGTGCCAGACTGCCAATCAGGTGATAGACGTCGGTTTTGGCACCCACGTCGATACCGCGCGTTGGCTCATCCAGCAGCACCACCTGCGGCCCGGTCATCAGCGCTTTACCCAGCACCACCTTCTGCTGATTACCGCCGCTCAGCGCCGTGACCGGCAGGTCGGGATCGCTGACTTTAATCGCCAGATGGCCGATCATCTCACTGACCCGCTGCTGCTCCCTGGCAGGATTCAACAGCCCCAGCGCACGTCGAAAACCGCGCAGGCTGAAGTCAGAGAGCGTCATGTTGGCGGTGACCGACATCAGTTCAATTACCCCTTCGCCTTTGCGATCTTCGGGCACCAGCGCTATGCCACTTTTCAGCCGCTGCTGGAAGCTGCGTTTCGCCAGATCCCTGCCCGCCAGCCGAACCCGGCCAGACTGACAGGGCATCAGGCCAATCAGCCCCTTAAACAGCTCGGTGCGTCCGGCCCCCAGCAGGCCATAAATGCCGATCACCTCGCCTTTGCGCAGCGTAAAACTGACCTCATTCAGCTTGTAACCGCCGTTCTGATGCAGCGCAGTCAGGCCCTCTACCTCCAGCACCGTTTCCCCCTGTGGCGCAGGCTGATAGTCGAACTGCTTTTTCTTGTCACCCACCATCTGGGCGATAATCCACGGCACGCTGGCGTCCCGAACCTCGCGCTCACTAATAAAACGGCCATCGCGGAAAATGGTGATGTGATCGCCAATCTCCATCAGCTCTTCGAGCCGGTGAGAGATGTAGATAATGGTGACACCGCGCCGCTTAAGCTGATCGATGACGTTAAACAGCACTTTCACTTCAGACTGGCTCAGGGCGCTGGTCGGTTCATCCATGATCAGCACCCGGGTATCCTTCGACAGCGCCCGGGCGATCTCCACCAGTTGCTGATGACCAATACCCAGCTCACCCAGCGGCGCGTAAGGATCGACATCCAGCTGCAGCCGCTCCAGCAGCGACTTTGCCAGCGCGTACTGATACTTTTCATTGATCACCCCGCGCTGGAAAAACTCATTGGCGATAAAGATGTTGTCCATCACGTTCATGTTGGGAAACAGATTCAGCTCCTGAAAAATGATGCTGATCCCCTGCTTCTCCGCCTGATGCGTGGAGCTCAGCGACACCACCTTGCCATCCAGCAGAATCTCGCCCGACGACGGCGTCTCCACCCCTGCCAGCATCTTCATCATGGTGGACTTACCGGCGCCGTTCTCACCGATGAGCACGTTGACTTTATTGCGGTAGACCCGATAACTGACCTGATCGAGCGCGGTCACGCCGGGATAAAGACGCGACACGTTGCGCGTTTCGATAATCACGTCGCCGGGCTGTTGCGGTTGAGGATTTTGCATCTGCCGCTCCTTATTGCCGGGTGATCGCAGCCGGAGTGATATCCGGCAGCTGCTGCGGAATGTCCCAGCTGCTGAACACGCCGGAGACCCTCACTTTATCGCCCACCTTCGGCGCAAACTGCTGCATCAGAGTGGAGGCGTGCTGGTTGATCGCCTTGCCGTAATCACCAAACAGCACCTGGTCATTGAAGTCCTGATAGCTCACGCCTTTGTAGACATCCCGTAAAGCGGTGCCACGAATGATTGGCCCGACCTGAATAGTGACACTGTCACCTGATTCATCTTTCACGGTCATCTTCCCGCTGCGTGACGTGGTATTCACGGCGGTCACCTCGCCGCTGACCGAGACGCTGAAGACACAGGGATTCTCAGCCTGACTGCGATAGCCGTAGCTCTGACAGGCACTGTCGAAGTCTTTGGCAGACTGCAGCGACTTCATCAGCGTCGCCAGCGGTTTAGCCTCTGCCTGAACCTGTGGCACCAGTTTCTGCTGCCAGAGCTGGTCGATGTTCGCCATTTTCGGATTGGGGGGATTTTTCAGGGCAGCCAGCTCCTGCTGCGACACAATTTTGCAGCCGCTTAACAGCAAGACCACCAGCGTCAGCCAGACTCTTCGGGACATCATCTTCTCCCTGGCGCCCGCTTTCGCAGGCGCGACAGCGTTTAATTACGACTTGTAGTTAAAGTCCTGTACACCTTTAGCGTTTTCCGGGGTAATCAGAATGCCGCGGAACATCACCCGCTGTTTTTCCGGCTTCACGCCCTTCTGAATGAAGTTATCGAGATCGGTCACCCCTTCAGCGGCAATCGCCTGCGCCTGCAACATCACCGTGGCTTTCAGCGTGCCCGCTTTCACCGCATCGCGTTCGTCGTTGCTGCCATCAATGCCCACCACGATCACATCGTTGCGACCAGCCGCCTTCAGCGCGGCAATGGCGCCCAGCGCCACCGGGCCGTTACCGCAGATCACCCCTTTCACATCCGGATGTGCCTGCAGGATGCTGTCCATAATGCGCTTGCCGTCGATCAGGGTGCCTTTGGCATCCTGACGCGCCACGCTCTGCATATCAGGATACTGATCCAGCACCTGATGGAATGATTTCGAGCGTGTCACGCAGTTGTTGTCCGCCAGGTTACAGGCGAGTTCGGCGTACTTGCCCTTTTCGCCCATCTTTTCAACAAAGACGTTGGCAACGTCTGAACCCGCCTGGAAGTTGTTGTGGGTGATCTGCGCCAGCGCCACGTCATCCACCGGGATTTCGCGGTTGATCAGCACCACCGGAATTCCGGCATCTTTGGCTTTTTTAATCGCCGCCACGCTGGCGGTGGAGTCGGCGTTATCCAGCACGATACCCTGCACTTTTTTACCGATAGCGGCGTCGATCAGTTCGCTCTGCTTTTTCACATCTTCGCCGTGCGACAGCACCGTTGTTTTGTAACCCAGTTCCTGCGCTTTGAGATTGGCGCCTTTGGCTTCGGAGGCGTAGTAGGGATTATCGAGTGAGTTAACCAGAATCATAATGGTGCCCTTTTCGGCGGCAAACGCCGCCTGCGAAACCAGACAGGCAGCCACGGCAGTGCACAGCAAGGTACGGTTTTTCATGATGTTCTCTCTTATCGTTATGGCAGGGTATGAATTCCCGGGTGCTGGATTGGCCTTACCAGATGGTAAAGCCCCCATCGATCATCAAATCGGCGCCGGTGATCATGTCGCTGCCGTTGCTGGCGAAAAACAGCACCGCAGCGGCGATCTCATCGGTATAGGCAAAGCGTCCGAGCGGAATCAGCTTCTTCATCTGCTCGCCCTTCTCGCCGCGCCAGGCCTTTTCGCCCATCGGCGTCAGCACCACGGTGGGCGACAGGGTGTTAACGTTGATGCGATGCGGAGCAAACTCTTTGGCCATCACTTTGGTCATGCCCAGCAGGCCCGCTTTGGCTGAGGTGTAGGCGACATGGTTGTCGATAGCGATGGATGCCGCCTGGGAGGCGATATTAATAATTTTGCCGCCCGCACCGGCACGGATCATCAGCCGTGCGGCGGCCTGTGAGCAGAGAAAAGGCCCGGTGAGATTCACCGCAATCTGCTTCTGCCACTCGGCAAAATCGGTTTCGATCACCGGCTGCAGCATCACGTAGCCTGCGCAGTTCACCAGGATATCGATCCGGCCATAGTGGGAAACCACATCGTTAAAAGCCTGTTCAACCGACGCGGGATCGGTAACGTCACAGCAGACAAACTGCACCCGCTCGCCGGGGAAGTCTGCCTTCAGACTGGCGACCTTCTCTGCTTCAAACGGCGGATAGAGTAGTGCCAGACTCGCTCCCTTCTCCAGCAACATGCCATTGGTCGCCATCGCGATACCTCCCAGCCCGCCGGTCACGACGGCCACTTTGCCGGCCAGATTCATTGCGGTATCCACGCCGTAGCGCAGGTTTACGTCATATTCACCACTCATCCCACTCTTCCCCTCAGATTTTTGCCGATGCCGCTGACTCACTCATTTTCGAACAAAAATATAAGCTATCGAAAAGAAACGTTGTGTGGAGCAGATCAAATTTCGACCATCTGCCCTGCAAAGCGGCTTATCTGATTGAAAAGACGTGATCTGGCTTCCAGTCCCGAAATAAAGGCAGCTGGCTGCAAACCGGAAAGCATGAGAGATTCAATAACCTGCACATTTTATATTTTCGTTCGAAAACCAAAGGCAGATCAGGCTATCTCGCATTCATAAAAATGGCGCGTTAAACTCAGCCACAAAGACCTTGTTCGCCCGACTTCTCAGGTTATTGGAAAAGGGAGCATTTCGATTGAAAAGCAAAAGTGAGCAGCTCGCTGACATGCAGCAACGCCGCGAGAAAATTCTGGAGATGATCCGTGAGGATGGCACGGTCACGGTGAAAGCTTTGACGGAGACCTTTGGACTGACCGAAGCCACCTTACGCAGCGACCTGCGCATGCTGCAAAAACAGGGCTTTGTGCAGCGCTACCATGGTGGCGCGACGCTGATGACGGGCAAACAAAATACCGGAGCGATGCTGCTGGAGCGGCAGACGCATCTGGAAGAGAAAGAGGCGATAGGCCGGCTGGCGGCGCAGCATATCGAAAATGGCGACACGGTGATTTTCGATTCCGGTACCACGACCACCGCGATCACCGATGCCATCAGCCACATCCGCCGCCTGTCAGTCGTGACAACCGCGGTGAATATCGCCCTGAAACTGGGCGGCGAGCCGGGGATCAACATCCTGCTGACCGGCGGTACCTTTAAATTTCCGACGCTCTCTACCTCCGGCGAAAAGGCGGCCAGCTTCTTCGAAAACGTGCTGGCCGGTAAACTCTTCCTGGCGACCGCCTGCATCTCGCCGCGTCTGGGCCTGAGCTTCCCCAGTGAAACTGACATCAAGGTAAAACTGGCGATGATCAAATCTGCCAGCACGGTTTACGTGGTCGCTGACTCCAGCAAAATAGACAAGGTTTCGATGTTCGCGCTGCCCTGTGACTGGAGCAATATCCACTACCTGATCACGGACAGCGGCATCAGCACTGCGCAGGTCAAAGCGTTTGAAGCACTAGGCGTGAAAGTGCTGGTGGCCCCGCTGCCGCTGAAGCGGGCGATGTAATGCTTGTTGAAACAACATCGATTCAGCCACTCGCTGTCATCAGACAGCCACAGGATTAAGTTACGCTCCAGAGCGAATGCTAAGCAGGGATGTAACGGATGATAAAACGATGAAAAACGAGATTTTCGAGCGCAGGAAAGCGCGGGCTTTAGCCCTGATGGCAGCGAAGAAAATGTGGCCGAGTAACTCTGCTCCGCCATTACATCGTTTGTTATGGAAAATGAATATCCATCTTCCGCCCCCGGGTTTCACTCCGTTCTGGCTCAATCTTGTGGTGTTTGCCAGCATGTACACGCTGATGATGCCACTGCTGCTCTTATTGCCTTCTCTTCCGGGCGTGTCTGACGACAATTATTCGCTGATACCCAATCTGATCGCAGGCCTGTTCTTCGGTACGACAATGGCACTGTTTCACGCATATCGAAAAAAAGTTCACAACCTGCCTGCGTGGGAGGAGCTTTAAAGCCAGCTAAAGCTCCGTCGTCTTTTATACAGTTCACCTGCACGACGCACCGTCTTGCCAACCCCAGCCTGCCTTCCCACACTTCACTGCCCTTTTCGCCCTGCTCGGGCACTTCCACTCTCATCAACCGCACTCAATCCAGACCTGATCCCGCAAAACCCCGCACCAATGCCAACAGTGCAGGTAAGGCCTGCCTGAAAAGCAAAGTGTGCGAGCCAGGGATGGCGAGCCCAGTCCGCAGGGATGCGGGATCCCTTTGCGATCAGGCAGGTCTTACCTGCACGCCGCACCGTCTTGCCACACCGTTCCTGCCTGCCAGCAAAAGCCCGCACCTGCAGCCCCGTCACCCCACCGCCTGCACCTGCATCCGCACCTGCAAATCAGCCCGATAAAACCGCACCACTTCACCCACCATCAGCAACGACGGAGACACCGGCTTATCCCGCGCCACCGTCTCCGCTAATCCCCCCAGCGTGGTAATCAACACCCGCTGATCGGGCCGGGTCCCATTCTCAATAATCGCCACCGGCGTCTCCGCATCACGTCCCTGCGCCTGCAACTGCACACTAATCGATGCACTCCAGCTCAACCCCATATAAAATACCAGCGTCTGATTCACCGCCGTCAGCGCAGCCGCCTCCAGCTGCGGCTCGCCGTTCCGCCCATGCCCGGTAATCAACCGCAAAGACTGCGCGCAATCCCGATGCGTCAACGGAATCCCGCTGGCTGCCGCACAACCCACAGCCGCCGTAATCCCTGGCACGACCTCACAGCGAATCCCGGCCTGCTGCACGCTCACCATCTCCTCGCCTCCGCGACCAAAAACAAACGGATCGCCCCCCTTCAGCCGGATCACATTGCGTCCACTGCGCGCGAGTTCCACCAGCAACTGATTAATCTGCGCCTGCTTCAGACCATGCTGCCCCGGCTGCTTACCCACATCGATACACAACGCCTGCTCCGGCACCTCCGCCATCACCGCGTCACTCACCAAACGGTCATATACCACCACCTCAGCACACTGCAGCAACCGCAACGCCTTAACGGTCAGCAGTTCCACATCGCCAGGGCCCGCACCCACCAGCCACACCGCGCCCTGCGGCGACCCGGCATCCACCGGGGCCAGTAACTTATCCAGAGAATCAATTGCTCGTGTCATCATTCCTCCGACATCACTTCGGACAGCAACAACTGCTTCAGCTCCGGAATACAGGAGCCACACTGCGTGCCGCACTTTAGCTTCTCGCCCAGCGCCTGAGTCGTACGACACCCCTGCGCTACCGCCTGCAAAATCGTCTGCTCACCCACCGCCATACAACTGCAAATAATTCGTCCCGAGGCCCCGCCCTGCGCGGCCTGTCCTGCCAGTACACTGTGCCGCCCTGCCGCATCCTGCGGCGCATGACTAAAGGCCTCGGCGACCCACGCGCTATCAATCGACGGCAACACGGAGCCGGCATAAAACGCCAGCTGCAACTCGCCGTCACGCCATGCCAGCAACCGGTAATCATTGCCGCTGCCGGTCGCAACCTGCCTGTGACAGCCTGAAAGAACAACCTGCTTGTCCAGCCAGACCTGCGGCGCCCCCTGGCCCGCTACCGCATAACGCTGCACCGCCGGATAGGGGGTACGCGCCCAGTAACGCAACCCTGTGGGCTGCGCTATCTCGCGCTGCCACAGCCAGCCCTGCCAGCTCACCGTCAACGGCAGAATCCGCACCGACGTCTGCTTCAGCGCGGGCTGCCCCGAAAACGGACAGGCACGGGCGGCCACCAGCAAATCAACGTGACTCTGCTGACTGAACTGCCGGTTCCAGTGCATCGGCACAAACAGCTCGCCCCGACGCATCCCGGCATCGACACGCACCCGCACGCTAATCCAGCCCTGAACAGACTGTACCCGCGCCAGTCCGCCCGCCGTCACGCCATACGCTGCCGCATCAGCCGGATGCAGCGAGACAAACGGTTCATCGCAATGCTGCATCAGACGCGGCACCAGCCCGGTACGCGTCATGGTGTGCCACTGATCGCGCACCCGTCCGGTATTCATCAGCAACGGATACGACGGTTCGCGCGGGGCGACTACGGGCGTGGCCGGCACCCGCAACCGGGCCTTACCATCCGGATGAAAAAACCGACGATTGCCAAACAGCCGGGCGCTGCCCTGCGGACAGTCAGCGTTAACCGGCCACTGCACCGGACGCAGCGCATCCCAGTCAGCGTTACTCAATTGCGCCAGGCCGCTGATATCAAACGCCCGATCGCCCCGGTTCTCAAAACCTGACAACGCCGCATGCTCACGGAAAATCTCTGCCGGATGCTGCCAGTTAAAGCCTTTATCAAACCCTAAACGCTGGGCCACCTGCGACAGCAACCACCAGTCAGGCCGGGCGTCACCGGGTGCGGCGGCAAAAGCGCGCTGACGTGAAATCCGCCGCTCGGAATTGGTCACCGTGCCGTTCTTCTCGCCCCATCCCTGGGCGGGCAGCAGAATATCGGCAAAGGCGCTGGTATCGGTCTGCGCCATCACATCTGACACAATCACCAGCGGACAGGCCGCCAGCGCCTGCGCGACGCGGTTGCCCTCCGGCATCGACACCGCCGGATTGGTGCCCATAATCCACACTGCTTTCACCGTGCCATCCGCCAGTGCCTGGAAAAGATCCAGCGCAGTCAGCCCCGGTTCCCGGGCAATGGCCGGACTGCGCCAGAAACGCTGCACCCGTTCGCAATCCGCTTCAGTAAAATTCATGTGCGCCGCCAGCTGATTCGCCAGGCCACCCACCTCCCGTCCGCCCATGGCATTTGGCTGTCCGGTCAGCGAAAAAGGACCACAGCCCGCGCGGCCTATTTTGCCCGACAGCAGATGCAGATTAAGAATCGCCTGGTTATTGTCGCTGCCGGTGGCCGACTGATTAATCCCCATGCACCACAGCGTCAGCACCCGATCGTGCTGGCTGAACAGCTGGAAAAAGTGCGCGACCTGCTGCACGGTTAAGTCACATGCCTCTGCCACTTGCGCCACATCCCACTGCGCTGCGGCGGTCAGCGTCTCGTCCACGCCATTCAGATGCGGCAACATGCTGGTATCAATGCCATCCTGCTGCGCCAGCCAGTGCAGCAGACCGGAAAACAACGCCGTATCGCTGCCGGGCCGCAACGGCAGGTGGAGATCGGCCTGATCGCAACTCGCCGTACGCCGCGGATCGATAACGACAATACGCATCGCCGGACGTTGCAGCTTCGCCTGCATCAGCCGCTGCCACACCACCGGATGCGCCCAGGCAGCATTAGACCCCACCAGCAGCACCAGGTCGGCCTGCTCCAGATCCTCATAGCAGCAGGGCACCGCATCGGCCCCCAGCGCCCGCTTATAACCGACCACCGCCGACGCCATGCAGAGCCGCGAATTAGTATCGATGTTGGCTGCACCGATGTAGCCCTTCATCAGCTTATTGGCGACGTAGTAATCCTCGGTCAGCAGCTGGCCGGAGCCGTAAAACGCCACCGCCTGCGGGCCATACTGATCGATAACCGCCCGCAATCCCGCCGCCGCCGCATCCAGCGCAGCGTCCAGGCTGACGCGCTGCCCGTTAACCTCGGCGTTCAGCAAACGCCCTTGCGGCGTCAGGGTCTGGCCCAGCGCTGCGCCTTTTACGCACAACCGACCTGCATTCGCGGGATGGTGCGGATCGCCGATCACGTTTGCCTGATGCGCCCCCTGCGGGGTGACGCAGACGCCACAGCCGACGCCGCAATAGGGACAGGTACTGTTCATGATGCCTGCGCCAGCTGATCCAGCGGACGATTTGCCAGCCAGATCTGACCCGCTTCCAGCTTCACCGGCCAGCAGCGCAGCTGATGCTGCGGGTTATCCAGGCTCTGTCCGTCACGCAACCGTATCCGCTGCTTATAGAGCGGAGAGATCACCACCGGCTCGCCGCCCACATCGCCCAGAATCCCACGTGACAGTACGCTGGCGTCGCTGCCGGGTTCGCGGTCTTCCAGCGCAAAAAGCGCATCGCCAAAGCGGAACAGCGCAACACGTTCGCTACCCAGTCGCGCCCCGATCCCCGCCTGCTGAGGAATCGCCTCCAGTGTACACACCGCGCTCCACGGCTCGGCTGGCGGCGGTAACAGCGGACGATCGGTAACGGCCTCCGGCTGACGCTGACCGCGCACCCGGCTGTAGTGCAGCGTCTCATCCGGGCGATCGCTGTTGACCGTAGGGGTAAACAGCGCAAGTCGTGAAGGATCCGCCAGCGTGGTCTGCCACTCGCACTGATAAGCGTCCACCACCCGCTGCATCTCCTGCTCCAGCGTCTCGCCCAGACCGAGGCTATCCTCAATCACCACCTGACGCAGATAGTCCAGGCCGCCTTCCAGATTGTCCATCCAGACGCTGGTGCGCTGCAGCCGGTCTGCGGTGCGGATATAGAACATCAGCAGGCGGTCGACATAACGCAGCAGCGTGGCATCATCGAGATCGCTGGCGAACAGGTCGGCGTGGCGCGGCTTCATGCCGCCATTGCCACACACATAGAGATTCCAGCCCTTTTCCGTGGCGATCACCCCGATATCTTTGCTCTGTGCTTCCGCACACTCGCGGGTACAGCCCGATACCGCCATCTTGATCTTGTGTGGGGCGCGCAGCCCTTTGTAGCGGTTCTCCAGCGCAATGGCGAAAGCGGTTGAATCCTGCACGCCGTAGCGGCACCAGGTCGACCCCACACAGGACTTCACGGTGCGCAGCGACTTGCCGTAGGCGTGACCGGTTTCAAAACCCGCCGCCAGTAGCGTCTGCCAGATATCAGGCAGTTGATCGAGCCGCGCGCCAAACAGGTCGATACGCTGACCGCCAGTGATTTTGGTGTAGAGATCGTAACGCGCCGCCACCTCGCCAATCGCGATCAATCCCTGCGGCGTGATTTCGCCCGCCGGGACGCGCGGCACCACCGAATAGGTGCCATCTTTCTGGATATTGGCGAAATAGCGGTCGTTGGTGTCCTGCAACGGCAGATGCGCCGGTTCTAGCAGATAGTCGTTCCAGCATGAGGCGAGCAGTGACGCCACCAGCGGTTTGCACACTTCACAACCCTGCCCCCGCCCATGCGACGCCAGCAGCGCATCAAAGGTTCTGAACTCACCGGCCCGCACCAGGTGATACAGCTCCTGGCGCGAATAGCTGAAATGTTCACAGATATCTTTTTTCACCTCGACACCGAGGTTTTCCAGCTCAAACTCCATCACCTGTTTTACCAGTGCCGCACAGCCGCCGCAGCCCGTGGCCGCTTTGGTGCAGCTTTTGATGCTGCTCATCTCACCGCATCCGCCTTTCACCGCCGCGCAGATTTCGCCCTTGCTGACGTTGTGACAGGAGCAGACCTGGGCGCTGTCAGGCAACGCCGCGACGCCTGGCGCTTTCGGCGCCCCCGACAGCGCAGGCAGGATCAGGCTTTCTGGTGCGGCAGGCAGCGGTAACTCATTGAGCATCATCTGCAGCAGCGTGGCGTAGTCGCTGCTGTCACCGACCAGCACGCCGCCCAGCAGCCGGGTGCTGTCGGCAGAAACCACGATTTTCTTGTAGATGCCTTTTGGCCCGTCGGTCCAGTGATAGTGCTGACTGCCCGGCGTGCGGCCATGCGCGTCACCAAACGACGCCACCTCCACCCCCAGCAGTTTCAGTCTGGTACTCATGTCCGCGCCGCTGAAAGCGGTGGATTCAGCCGCCAGATGCCCGGCCAGCACGCGTGCCATCTGATAGCCTGGCGCGACCAGACCAAAGATCTGACCGTTCCACAGTGCGCATTCACCAATGGCAAACACCTCTTCATCGCTGGTCTGGCAGCGATCGTTAATCTCAATGCCGCCGCGCGGTCCCAGCGTCAGGCCCGCTTCACGTGCCAGCTCATCGCGCGGCCGGATACCGGCGGAGAACAGCACCAGATCGCCGGGTAAATTGCTGCCGTCAGCAAAGCGCAGCACCACGCTGCCGTCGGTCTGACGCTCAATCAGTTCGGTCTGTTTTGAGGTGTGAACCGTGACGCCCAGCGCATCGATCTTCTGGCGCAGCATCAGCGCCCCGCCCTCATCGAGCTGCACTGCCATCAGGCGTGGCGCAAACTCCACCACGTGGGTTTCCAGCCCGAGCTGCTGCAGCGCATTCGCCGCCTCCAGACCCAGCAGGCCGCCGCCAATCACGATGCCGCGCTGGCTATTGCGGGCGCATGCGGCTATGGCATCAAGGTCGTCCAGCGTGCGGTAGACAAAGCAGCGTTCGCCATCGTGGCCCGGCACCGGCGGTACAAAAGCACGCGAGCCGGTAGCCAGCACCAGCTTATCCCACGCCAGCTCATTGCCCGCGCTGTCACGCAGACTGCGCTGCTGACGATCGATCGCTACGACTGCGCAGCCGCTGCGCAGTTCGATGCCGTGCAGGGTAAAAAAGTCCGCGCTGACCAGCGACAGATCGTCGGCCGTTTTGCCGTTGAAATAGTCCGACAGATGCACCCGATCGTAAGCCTGCTGACGCTCCTCGCCGTAAACCACAATGTGGTAGTGCTGATGCAGTTCGCGGGCAACCAGCTGTTCAAGAAAGTGGTGACTGACCATGCCGTGACCCACCACGGCTAATACCGGTTTACTCATCTCAGGACTCTCTGCAGCCTGCGGCTGCGGTTCAGGTTGACGGGAATCGAACAGGGCTTCGAGCGTGACAGCTTCGGTGCGCAGCAGACGCGCCAGCAGCGCGGGACCCTGCCGGGTGTCGCCAGAGAGCAATACGCCACAGAGGCGGCCCTGACGAAGAAACAGACGGCGGTAGTCGCCGGAGATCGGATCAAAACTGCTGATGGAGGGTGCCTCACTGACATCCCCGGCGCTGAACAGCGAAATGCCACTTACTTTGAGCCGCGTCGCCTGCGGCTGGCTGACAAAGTCCGCCAGTGGCGACCTCGCCAGCTGCGCGGCCAGAATCTGCGCCTGCGTCAGGCAGGGTGCGACCAGGCCAAAGGTTTCGCCGGCAATTTCGCAGCACTCGCCTACGGCGTACACCGACGGGAGCGCTGTGCGTAACTGCCCATCGACCAGAATGCCGCGCTGACACGGCAGCCCCGCTGCCTGCGCCAGCGTTATCTCCGGCTGAACGCCGATGGCAATCACCACCTGCGTGGCGGCGCAGTGACGACCGCTGGTCAGCGTCACACCCGCCTCGTCAATCGCCGTGAGTCCGCTGTTCAGCACGCAGCGGATACCGCGCTGCTGGAGTGACGTCAGCAACAACTCGCCCGCCTTTGCATCCAGCTGGCGATCCAGCAGCCAGGGCTTGTGATGAACCAGCGTAACCTCACGTCCACGGGCACCGAGTGCCGCCGCCGCTTCAATGCCGAGAAAACCGCCGCCCAACACCACCACCGGTCCCTGGCCCGTCAGGAGTTGCCGGACGTCGGCGATACTGCGAAAACCCAGTACGCAATCCGCGTTGATGCCGGGAATGGCGGGCAAACGGGGCTGTGAGCCGGTGGCAAACACCAGCCGATCCCAGCCCAGCTGGCGATAATCGGTCTGCACTGTACGTGCCGCCAGATCGACCTGCAGCACGGTTTCGCCGGATAGCAGCGTGACGCCGTGCCGCTCATACCAGTCGCGATCGTGGATCAGCGTTTCACTGAACGGCGTTTCACCTGCCAGCACCGGCGACAGCAGCACACGGTTGTAGTTGCCGTGCGGCTCGCGGCCAATGACCGTGATGGCGTAGCGCTGCGGCGCACGTTGCAGCAGGCTCTCCACCATCTGCATTCCCGCCATGCCATTACCTATCACCAGCAACCGTTGCTTCATGGTCTGTTCCTTACGCCGCAGTGGTCTGTTTTTCATAGAGGAAATGCAGCACTTTCTGTCGCAACTGGTGGTAGCGCGGCTCATCCGCCAGCGCCACCCGTGAACGCGGACGTGGCAGATCGACAGTGAGGATCTCGCCAACCTGCGCCGCCGGGCCGTTAGTCATCATCAGCACCCGATCTGACAGCAGCACGGCTTCATCCACGTCATGGGTAATCAGCACGATGGTGGTGTTCAGCTCCTGCTGAATGCGCATCACGCTGTCCTGCAGATGGGCGCGGGTTAAGGCGTCCAGCGCGCCAAACGGCTCATCCAGCAGCAGCACGCGTGGCTTCATCGCCAGCGCCCGCGCAATACCGACGCGTTGCTTCATACCGCCGGATATTTCGCCGGGCCGCTTGTGCATGGCATGGCTCATCTGCACCCGGTTAAGGTTGTGCTCGATCCAGTCACGCATCTCCGCTTTGCTGAAGCGTCCTTTAAACACCTGTTGCACCGCCAGTTCGACGTTCTGAAATGCCGTCAGCCACGGCAGCAGCGAATGGTTCTGAAACACCACCGCGCGCTCCGGGCCGGGGCCGGTGATTTCGCGGTTATCACACAGCAGCACGCCGCTGCTGGGCCGGGTTAAACCGGCAATCAGGTTCAGCAGCGTCGATTTGCCGCAGCCGGAGTGGCCGATCAGGCTCAGGGTTTCCCCTTCGTGAATATCAAAACTGACATTGTCCAGCGCCAGAAACTCGCCGCTGGCGGTGGCAAAACGCTGGCTGACCTGCTGGACGCGAATAATCTGTTGCATCGTGCTCTCCTTATTTATCCCAGCTAAAACGACGGACCAGCAGCATCAGGCCCTGTTCCAGCAACAGCCCGATTACGCCGATGACCAGAATGGCGACCAGAATGTTTTCCACGTTGAGGTTGTTCCACTCATTCCAGATCCAGAAGCCGATGCCCAGTCCGCCGGTCAGCATTTCGGCGGCGACGATCACCAGCCAGGCGATACCGATAGAGAGACGGACCCCGGTCAGCACCGCGGGCAGCACGGCGGGCAGCAGGATCCGGCGCATTACCGTCCACTCAGAGAGCTGTAACACCCGCGCCACGTTGAGGTAATCCTGCGGGATACGCTGAACTCCTTCGGCGGTGTTGATGATCATCGGCCAGATCGAACAGATAAAAATGGTCCAGCTGGCGGCAGGCTCGGCGCGCTGAAACAGCAGCAGGCCAATCGGCAGCCAGGCCAGCGGACTCACCGGCCGCAGCAGGGCGATGACGGGATTGAACATCTGCGCCATAAAGCTAAAGCGACCGATTAAAAAGCCCGCCGGAATGCCGACCAGCGCGGCCAGGCCGAATCCAATGCCGACGCGTTGCAGCGACGCCAGCACGTTCCAGCCGATGCCCTGATCGTTGGGGCCGTTGCTGTAGAACGGATCAGCAAACAGGACCTGAGCGGCCTGCCAGGTGGCGTAAGGCGAAGGGAAACCCGGTTGCGACAGCGCCGCGATCTGCCACACCAGCAGCATTAATAACAGGCCACCGGTGGCGGGAATGGCGCGCTGCAACAGCGGACGCAGACGCGCCGGACGGGCTGCGGCTTTCGGGGTGACCTGTAACGGAATAACGGTGGCACTGTTGTGACTCTGCACCGGCTGCGCCAGGGCGCGCGCGTCAGTTTTCATAGCAACCTCTCTTAACGTTTGATGGCGAAACTGGCGGCGTAGGCGGCAGGATCGCTGCCATCCCAGACCTTGCCGTCGATGAAGGTACTACTGCGCATTTCACTGGCGGGCAGTGCAACCTGCCCGACTGCGCTGGCGGCCTGTTTGTAGATGTCGATGCGGTTGATCTGGCGCGCCACCGCGAGGTAGTCGGGATCGCTGGCCAGCAGGCCCCAGCGTTTCATCTGGGTCAGGAACCACATGCCGTCTGAGAGCCAGGGAAAACTGACGTTGCCGTTGTCAAAGAAGCGCATCGGGTGAGCGTCCTGCCACGACTGCCCCAGGCCGTTCTGATACTGACCGAGCATCCGCCCCTGTAACGTCTCCACTTTGGTATTGATCCAGGCGCGACCGGCTAACACCTGCGCGGTTTCGCGGCGGTTGTCGTCCGAGGCATCAATCCAGCGCGCTGCCTCCAGCACAGCGGCGGTGAGTGCACGGGCCGTGTTGGGGTTCTCTTTCACCCACTCCGCGCGGGTGCCAAGCACTTTTTCCGGATGCTCCGGCCAGATCTGCTGACTGGTAGCGGCGGTAAAACCGATGTTGTCGCTGATGGCGCGCTGGTTCCACGGCTCACCAACGCAGAAGCCGCTCATGTTGCCAATTTTCATGTTCATCACCATCTGCGGCGGTGGCACGACCACGGTGCGCACGTCATCAAACGGGTGGATGCCCGCATTGGCGAGCCAGTAGTAGAGCCACATGGCGTGGGTGCTGGTCGGAAAGGTATGGGCGAAGGTAAAGCTGCCTTTAGCGCTGCCATCAATGGCCTTTTTCAGGCTGGCCGCATCGGTGACCCCACTGGCTTTCAGCTGGTTCGACAGGGTAATCGCCTGGCCGTTATGGTTGAGCGTCATCAGGTTCGCCATGTCGTGCTGCGGGCCCGCTACGCCCAGTTGCAGGGCGTAGATCATGCCGTAGAGCACATGCGCCGCATCCAGCTCACCGGAGGTCAGTTTGTCGCGCACCGCCGCCCAGCTCGCCTCTTTGCTGACCTGCAATGTGAGACCATACTTTTTGTCGAAGCCTTTCACAGAGGCCATCACCACCGGCGCGCAGTCAGTGAGCGGGATAAAGCCGACCCGCACCTGCGCTTTTTCTGGCGCATCCGATCCCGCTGCCCAGACCGCATTTCGTAATCCCGGAACGATCCAGGCCGCACCCAGCGCGGCGCCGGAGATCAGCGCCTGACGTCGTGTCAGTGAAAATGGCGTTTTGCTCATCATGTTGCCCCTGAACAGAAATAAAAAAAGGCGTCCTCCGACAAGCCGAAGCCTGCGGATGGACGCCTTTATCCAAAGCACTGACCCCACCGCCATTGGCGGGAGCAATGCGTACTCTCTGTAGGGATTAAGCAAAGGGTGTGCCAGATCCCCGAAACCGCCATAATGCCGACCTGCGGTGACGCACTGTTGAAAAATTAACCGTTTTTGCACATTTCTGACGCAGATCACGCACAACGGTTGTGCAGCTACCTCGTCCGGGTTAGTTACTCAGGGTCTTCGCTACCGCCAGTACCGCCTGCGCGATCTCCAGTACCCGCTTATTCTGATTCATCGCACTTTTGCGTAATGCCTGCCACGCGGCCTCTTCCGTGAAACCCTGCTGCTGCATCAGCCAGTGTTTGGCCTGATCGATCACCCGCCGCTCGTCCAGTGAGGCGCGCATCGCCGCCAGTTCATCTGCCTGCTGCTGCAAACGCTGCGACTGTTCGCCAATCAGCGAGAGCACCGAGCGCCCCAGCTGCGGGGCCAGACCGTCGCTGTCGAGCGCCGCCGCGCCAGGCAGCCAGTCCGCCCCGGAGACGTAAAGCGAAAAATTGCTGTCGCCCTGCACCACTTTTCCTGCCGCCTGCTGTTGTGCCTGATCAATGGCAGCCCGGCAGCGCTGCATCAATGTCGCCGTCAGGGCATCCTCCAGCATTTTCATCTGATCCAGCCGCTCTGAGAGCAGCGAAAACCAGTGCAGCGCGCCGGTCTCATCACAACGGCCGCCGGTGCAGGCGATGCGACGAAGGCGTTCGATGTCGCGGCTGGCCTGAGCCAGCGGCTGCCAGGATTCACACGCGGCGCTGTCGGCAAACTCCCGAAAGGTGATAAAGCTCTGCTCCTGTGCCGCAATCAGGGCGACCATCTGGCTGCGCTGGTCGGGGGTGAACTGACGCGCCGCAAAGCCGGCTGAGCCGATGGCCCGCTCCTGCCCGGCCAGTTCTTTGCCCTGCATAAAACTGAACAGGGCGATCAGTGCACGGGAGATGCCGGGATAGCTGGCGGTGTCGGCTGCCTCAAACACCAGATTGAGTAAAGTACGGATGACCTGGTTAAAGGCGGCCATCGCCGCGGCCTGATCAAGCTCACGCTGGCTGATTTGCTGGCGCAGCGCAGGCAGTCCGGCCAGTGCCTGCAGGGCAGCGGCAATCAGGTTACAGAAGCGGCTGTAGCCGGGCTGCGCTATGGCGGGCGGTAGCGCCTGATAAAAATGCTCCAGGCCGGCGCTGACCTCCTGCTGGCGGGCATGACGCTCGGCGCTGAACAGCGCTCCGCCAGAGCAGATCCAGAGGTTGTTTGCGCCGCGTTCCCGCTGCAACCGATGGACCAGTTCACTGACGGCAGCCATCAGCTCACCGGTTTCCAGAAGACGTTGCAGGCTGGCGATATCGCTCGCGCGTGATGCCTGCAGCCAGGTCAGGGCGTCCCTCATTGCTCACCTCAGTGCGGTTAAAACCTTTCAGAAGCAAAAGGCGTGCCGCTTTCCGGAAAAAAGAGGGTCTGAGCAGGGGCGTAAAATCTGATTTTGATAAGTTTCTTAACGCAAATTGATAAATTTTTTCGGCAATAATTTATTAGTAAATCTTAATAGTTTCCAATCGGATTCATTGCATGTCAGAATGCGCGGCACTGTTCTCAACCAGTTTGTCTCTGCGATAATTCAGTTCGATTTAACTATCATCTTAGCTGGCGCTTTTCTTATACCGAAACCCGCCCGTAAAGCGCCTGCTATCACGCATCGGCAGCGGGTGCAATGGTTTGAATTCTCAAAAGTCTTAGGTAAACTGAATGCGTTACTATCCCGATGTAATCTGACCCTTTTTTTAAAAACAGAATTTCGGCACGATGCGGCGCGATAAAGATCGCCTCCTGGCATCGGGCCTGGCAATATGCAGATACTTTGATGAGATCACGAGGAACATGGTGAAAAAGAGTCTTGCGTTAACGCTGCTGGCGGTTCTTACCCTGGCAGGCTGTAAGGCCCCGCCGCCGCCCGTCACTGACGATACGCTGGTCACCAGCGAAATTAACGGCGTCAAACTGGTCCATCGACACGCTGTCGCGGCACCGACTGAATTTGAGCCGGTCAATCAGACTTGGCGGGCGCTTTATGGTGCATCCGTCATGACCTCGCCTGATTACGGCGGCAAAGTGGTTCGCTATCTCGAAACGGGTAAGCCGTTCGAAGTATTAGGTAATGTGGAACATAGCTGGCTGGCGATTGCTGACCAGGCTGACGGCCCGTTGATCGGTTATGTGCCGTTAAAAGCGGGTGTAGAGAGCAGCCGTTACGATGCCACCGTGCAGAGCGATCGTCCCCGTCCCCGCAAAACGAAACAGGTCTGTGTGGCCGTCGGCGGCGCCAGCAAAGCCTGCCGGACTAACGATACCGCGACCTGGATCTTAGACTGAATATGAAATCCGGCGCATATTGCCCGCAGAACCGTCCCGGGCTGCGGGTACAGGGATTTGCCATTGGCTGGAAGATCACGAATTAATGACTGTGGAATCCCCTGCGCGTGAGGCGACCCCCTCAGGCAATGAGAATCTCTTACTTCAGGCTGCGGCGCCACTGCTGAACGCGGTGGTGCAAATTCGTCAGGCAGCCACCCACGATGACCCTGCGGGTCTGCGCCAGTCTCTGATCGATGAAATCCGCCAGTTTGAACAACGCTGTAAACAGGCAGGGCTGCCGTTTGAGATGATTATCGGCGCGCGTTACTGCATCTGCAGCGCGCTCGATGAAGCGGCGGCGCAAACTCCATGGGGCACGCGCGGCGTCTGGTCTGGCAACGGCATGCTGGTGACCTTCCATAATGAAAGCTGGGGCGGCGAAAAATTCTTTCAACTGCTGTCGCGCATTTCACAAAGTCCGCAACAACACCTCTGGCTGCTGGAAGTGGTGCAATACTGTCTGCTGCTGGGCTATGAAGGCCGCTATCGCGGCAGTGAAAATGGTCGCACCCAGTGCGATGGTATCCGTAAACGCCTGAAAACCCTGATTGACGAAACGCGCGCCCAGCGCCAGACAGCGCAACCGCCACTGGTGGAAGTGCATCCGCTGGTGAGTACCCTCGCCCGCCCGATGGTGCCGCTCTGGGCCTGTGCCATGCTGGTCGCATTGATCGGCTGCCTGATCTACAGCGGCCTGAACTGGCGTCTCGGCAATGCCGCCGAACCGCTGCTGCGTACTATCTATCAGACGCCGCTGCCGCAGATTACCGCGGGCCGTCGTCCCTCTTCCCCGCAGGCGCTGCTCGATCTGCGTCAGCGCCTGAATGATGTGATTGCAGCCGGGCAGCTTGAGGTCAGCGATGGTGCCTTTGGCAGCAAAGTGATCATCCCCGCGGACAAACTGTTCGCCGAGCAGGGCACGGTGATCAATCCGGTGGGGCGCGCCCTGCTGGCCCGCGTCTCAACCGCAATGAAAGATGTCAAAGGGACCATTCTGGTGTCGGTGTTTACCGATGATCATCCGGTGGATAACAGCCGCTTTGCCTCCAGCTATGAGTTCTCATTTGCTCGCGCCCGCGCCATCACCCAGTTGTTACAACTGCAACTGGCTGATGGTCATACGGTTCGCTCCGAAGGCCGCGGCGACAGCGACCCCTTGCTGCCCAACGACAGCAGCGAAAACCGGACCCGCAACCGCCGCGTTGAAATCACCCTGTTTGCCGCGCCTGAAACGCTCAGTAATCATCAAGGAGCACAATAATGCGCGCCTCCCTTCGCCTGCTGCTAACGCATCGCCTGCTGTGGAGCTTTATTGGCGTCACGGCGCTGAGCTGCCTGGTCTGGATGCTGGGACCGTTCTGGTCATGGGGCGAATCGCGCCCACTGGAACCCGTACTGCCTCGCCAGCTTACCGTGAGCGCCCTCTATTTTCTCTGGATCCTGTTCCAGCTGATCCCGTCGCTCTATCGTGCCTGGTTCAACAGCCGCTTACTGACACAGCTTCAGCTGTCGGGCAACGACGACCCGGCGGAACGTCAGATGACCGAAGAGCGGCTCAACCAGCGCTTCAGCGAAGCTGCGATGCAGCTGAAACGCACCCAGTTTGGCCGTCGTCACAGCGGGAACCTGCTCTCACGCTTTAACGCTAATTATCTCTATCAGCTGCCCTGGTACCTGGTCATGGGTGCCCCCGGCGCTGGTAAAACCACCGCGCTGTTTAATGCCGGCCTCGATTTCCCGCTGACCGATACGCTGGGCAAAAATGCGGTCCGCGGCGTCGGGGGCACCCGCAACTGTGACTGGTGGTTTACTGACAGCGCGGTGCTGATTGATACCGCCGGTCGTTATGCATTGCAGGAGAGCCAGCGCGTGCGAGATGCCGCGGAATGGCACAGCTTTATCAACCTGCTGAAACGCTATCGCACCCGCCAGCCGATTAACGGTGTGATCATGACCATCAGCGTCGCCGATCTGCTGAGTGATTCAGCCGAGGCGCGTTTCGCCCAGGCCAGCGCGCTGCGTGAGCGCATGGCAGAACTGCATCAGCAGACCGGTATTCACTTCCCGGTTTATGTGATGGTCACCAAAACCGATCTGCTGAAAGGCTTTATGAGCTACTTCGGCTCGATTGATAAAGCGCGGCGTGACGCTATCTGGGGCTTCACGTTCAACTGGGAGCTGGGCAAGCCGCACAAAGATGACTGGCATCGCCATTTTGGTCAGCAGTTTCAGCGGCTGGAACAGCAGCTCCAGCAGCAACTGGCGGAGCAGATGACCCATGAGCGCGACCTGAATGAGCGCGCTGAGTGCTTCCTCTTCCCGCAGGAGTTCGCCTCGCTGCGTCCACTGCTGAACGAATATCTGGATATCGTTTTCTCTGATCACCAGGATGCGGTCGCCTGGAGCCCGCGCGGCCTCTTCTTCACCAGCGGCACCCAGGAAGGCCTGCCGTTTGATCGGGTGATGGGTGAACTGAGCCGCAAACTGCAGTTGCGTCAGGCGGGCGATCACTCGATTGCGGCCTGGGACAGCGTTAACCGCAACAGTCCGATTCCCGGCAACAAAGGCCAGAGCTTCTTTATTCGTGACCTGCTCAGCGATCTGATATTCAAAGAGAGCGGCCTGGCCGGCAGTAATCGCCGCTGGGAGTACCGTAATCAGCTGTTCCACTGGATTGGCT
The DNA here is from genome assembly GCF_014156615.1 of Pantoea pleuroti. NCBI lineage: Bacteria > Pseudomonadati > Pseudomonadota > Gammaproteobacteria > Enterobacterales > Erwiniaceae > Pantoea > Pantoea pleuroti. The sequence goes on from NZ_SBFD01000001.1 coordinate 731,323, forward strand.
ACGGCGTGCTGGCAGGCGCCCTGCTGATCGCCTCCAGCCTGTGGGGCATCAGTTACTATCAGAATCAACACTATCTGCAGCAGGTAGCTGCGCGCGTCCCGATTATCCGTGAGCAAAGTCAGCAGGTGATTCATCAGCCTGCTGATAATATTTTTGATCTGCTACCCTTTCTGAATAACCTGGTGAAGTTGCCGCTCTCGGCGCGCTTTTCCCTCGATAATCCGCCGCTTACTATGCGGGCGGGCTTATACCGGGGTAATCAGATCAGCGATGCCGCCTGGGTGCTTTATCAAAATGCGCTTAAGTCTTTGTTGCTGCCGCGTGTGGCGCAGCAGATCACGAATATCCTGCGCAACGACCCGGGTGATGATAACGCCTACAGCCGCAATGCGCTGCGCGCCTATCAGATGCTCTATCAACCGCGTAATTATGATGGCGAGTTTTTACGGGCCTGGCTGCTGCAAAATTTACAGCGCTCCCTGCCCGATACGGTAAGCGCCCGCGACCTGCAGCAGCTTGACTGGCACCTGAGCCAGTTGCTGGATCAGCAGATTCAGTCGTCGCCTTATGCACGTGATAATGCATTGATGATGCGCAAGCTTGCAGAGAATCTGAAAATTGCGGATCAGGCGGGCGGCATGCTGGCGGTAGCGCCGCGGCACCCGGCCCCGCAATCAAACTCGCATAGCGAGTAATGGTGAGGTGAACATGGCTGCTTACACGGCCCCCGGCTGGTATGGCAAGCTGCCGTCGACCGGTGACTTTCTGCACCATCGACTGAGCGAGCAACAGATTAGCCCGTGGAATCACTGGTTCCAGCAGGGATTAATGCACTGGCATCAGCAGGCGTATTCCTACAGCGCGGACTTTCTCCACGCGCCAGTGTGGAACTTTGTGCTGCCGGTTACCGCGACCCGACCGCAGATACAGATGGGCTGTCTGCTGCCCTCCTGTGACCGCGTCGGACGCGCCTGGCCGCTGCTGGCCCTGCACAGCTTCACGCTGGCTCAGTGGCATCCTGCTCAGCTGACCATTTCCGGCGACTGGTTTCAGGATCTGGGCGCGACACTGTTACGGGCGGTTCAGACACCGCTGAACGGCGAGCAGTTAGAGCAGCAGATACAGGCTTTGCCACCGCTGCTGGTGCCGGCCAGGAAGCCCTCTGAAATCATGGATGTGATCGGTTTTCAGGATCTGCCCTGCACGCTGAGCTGGCGTGAAGTGGCTGAACGTTTCGACCCTCAGCAGCATATGAGCTACTGGTGGAGTAACCGCAGTGATGGTTTTGCCCACGCGACCCACAAGCACAGCGGCAACCTCACCGCGCAACTGTTTTCGTTACTGTTTAACCCGGCGGCAGGTTCACAGCCGGGACGTAATGGCCTCTATCCTCCCATGTTCGAGTGAGGCCGGAAGCGTTTGCCGTTCAATCTGGGATAACTCATGCAATTTACCATTGTGCAATGCACTACGGATGTTCCGGTCAGAAGCGTCGCGTTTCAACCGCCTGGCGGCACCATTGGCCGCAGTCAGGACAACGATCTGGTGCTGCCAGATGAGACTCGGGCCATTTCGCGTCTGCAGGCGCTGGTTCACCTGTCGCATGACGGGGAGTGCCGTCTGACGAACCAGGGCAGCGTGACCCCGGTGGAGCATAACGGCATTACCCTGGGTCGCGGCATGCAGGTCGTGCTGAAGCATGGCGATGCGTTGCGCATCGGTGACTATGCGCTGGAAGTACGAGACCCCGCCTGCCAGGCCACGCAGAGCGATCCGCTGGCGCTGTTTGCTGGCGACAGCGCTCAGCCCGCAAATCCGCTGGGCATTCACGAACATCATGAGGTTGAGGACCGGCTGCTGGTCAGTGAGGTAACGCCTTCACGCCACGAGCGCCACAACGATGCGCGACTGGCTATCGACCCCCAGGCCAGCGAGCCGCGTCGGGCGCTGACGGCGCAGCCGGTGGATCAGGATCGGCTGATTGCCGCACTGCTGGAGGGGATGGGGCTGAGCAACGGTCACGCCACACCGGTAGATGAAGAGCAGATGCGCATTACTGGCCGGATGCTGAGCCTCTTTTCCCAGGGCACCGTCGCGCTGCTCTCTTCCCGATCCATTCTCAAGCGTGGTGTCAAAGCGGACATGACGATGATCCTGAATGAGGCCAACAACCCGTTCAAGATCCTGCCCTCCGGCAAAACCGTGCTGATGCAGATGTACCAGAGCCAGATGCCCGGGTTTATGCCGCCGGAACAGGCGGTACGCGATGCCCTGGTCGATTTGCAGGCCCACCAGCTGGGGATGATTGCCGGTATCCGCGCCATTATTGCGGCGATGCTGCAATCCTTTAATCCGCAGCGGCTGGAGGAGCAGGCGCGTGCCGATGGCGTGGTGTCAAAAATGCCCTTTTCCGCCATGAAGAAGGCGGCGCTGTGGGACTATTTTACCCGTAATTATCAGCGTACGGCCGGAGAGATCGAAGATGATTTCCATACGCTGTTTGGCGAGGCCTTTCTCCACGCCTATGACATGGAGGTGAATCAGTACAAGGACTCTCAGACGCGGGTAGATGAACCATGAAAATCGTTTTTGCCAGCCGCTGCCAGCAGGGGCTACGCGATGATAATCAGGATCGCACCGGCGCAGAGCTGGATGAGCGTAAAGCCTGCTTTGTGGTCTGCGACGGCGTGGCCGGTCTGCCCGGCGGCGAGATGGCGGCGCAGCTGGTGCGTGACACCCTGCTGAGCCAGTTACAGGCGCACGCCGATCTGACGCCGGAGATAACCCATCAGGCGATTGAACAGTGCCGCTTAGCGCTGCATGAGGCACAGGGTAAAAATCCGAAATATTCACGCATGAGCACCACGCTGGCGGCCCTGTTTATTGACCGTGAAAAACAGCGTGCATGGTGGGCGCATGCCGGTGACAGCCGGGTTTACCACTTCCGCCGCGGCGTGCTTCATGAGGTCACTCGCGATCACAGTCTGGCCCAGCAGCTGAAAGAAGCGGGCTATGAAAATACCGGCATTAACAGTAATTTACTCTATAATGCGCTCGGCGCTGAACCGCCTCGCTTAGTAAGCTTTTCGCAGGAGATTGCGCTGGAGGATGGCGACGCGTTTCTGGTCTGCACCGATGGCTTCTGGCTTAATCTGGCCAGTCATGAAATGGAACAGGCGCTGCGCATGGTGAATGCCTGCGAAGAGTGGCTGGCTCTGATGGAACAGGCGGTGAGCCGCAACGTTAAGAAAGATAATCTCAGCGCACTGGCGGTCTGGATTGGTGAGCCGGAGGAGGCAACGCTGCTCTATTCACTGGCTGATTCGGCGCGCTTTCTGCCGCCTCGTTTTTGATTCCAAGGATCCTTATGAAACTGTGGTTGCCCGGCATCATCACCCTGCTGATTGCCTTTCACGCCCAGGCTGAAAATTATCGGGTTGTCTACTCCCCCAGCCTGGCGCTGGAGGTCTATATCGATAATGTGGTGAGTAAAGCGCCTGACGACTGGTGCAAAGAGACGCTGCCACTGCGCATCGTCTCCGGCAAAAGTAAGGATTCGGCGGTGCTGACCACCTTTTTACCGCGCGTCGGCACCCTGCTCGCTAATCAGTGCGGATTACTGGACGAGCTACCCTGGCAGATGACCAGTAAAGAGGGTGGCGTACTGGCCAGCGGCAGCGCCAGTAAGCTGCAGAACTGGCGTCCTATCGTGATGGCAGATGCTACAGCCAGCGCCAGTGAGAGTAATGCTGCACCGCTTGACCTGTCACGGCCCGCCAACAGTACGCCGCTGCAACATTTTGATCTCCCCAGCGGCTGCCATTTTCGCACCGCCTGGGATGAAAATGCCCAGACCCTGTTTATCCCGGATGTCAGCAAGCAGCAGTGCTCACCGGATGGCTGGGCAGAAGGCAAAAGTGAGCTGATGCTGGCGACTCCGGACCACCCAACGCCGGTGGCAGTCACCTTTTATCAGGGCTATCCCATCGCCAATCTGACGATCCCGGACAGCAAGCTGGAGGTTATCGCCGCGAACAATCAGCGCATGATTGTGACACGCCCGGATGCGAATGATAGCTGGCTGGTGCTGCCCTTTGATGCCAAACAACATGTCTGGCGCTTCAATGGTGCCCTGTTGATAAAGATGGATAAGAATGCTGCGCAGCAGGATGCTGACGCTGTGAAATCGCGAGTTGATACGTTGCGCAGCCACTGGGCGCCCTATTTCATGCCACAGCAAAAAGTGAATGTGTTACTCATCGACACCCTGCACGCGGATCTGGTTGATCCTGCCATTGGTGCCTGGCGTAACATCAATTAATTACCGCGCAGCCTGGCGAGCAGGCCGTGTACAGAGAGTTCACTATGTCGGCAAATGATAATCCGAAAACCGTTCCGAATGCCCTGCCTGACGGATACCGTTTCAATGAGTTTGAGATCAAGGAAGTGATCGGAGGCGGCGGCTTCGGCATCGTCTATCGCGCGTGGGATCACCAGCTTGAACGCACTATTGCAATCAAAGAGTACATGCCGGTGTCGCTGGCAGTCCGTGCCGCCGATTTAACGCTGGAGCTGCGCGGTGAGCGTTTCCAGAAGCTGTTTAATGCCGGGCTCACCAGCTTTATTCAGGAAGCGCGTCTGCTGGCCCGCTTTAATCATCCGGGACTGCTGCACGTGCTGCGCTTCTGGGAGCAGAACGGCACAGCCTATATGGGCACGCTCTACTACAGCGGTATGACGCTGAAAGAGTGGCAGGTAACCACCCCGGCGTCGATCACTGAAGCCTGGATCCGCCGCCTGCTGCCACCGCTGCTGGGTGCCATCAGCACCATCCATCAGGCCGGCTATCTGCATCGCGATATCTCGCTCGACAATATTCAGATTCAGGAGAACCAGCTGCCGGTTCTGCTCGATTTTGGCTCGGCGCGTAAAGAGATTGGCAACCTCTCTGACGAAACGGAAATCATGCTTAAACCTGGCTTTGCGCCGATTGAGCAGTACAGCGAAGAGGGTGAAGTTGAACAGGGGCCGTGGACCGATATCTACGCCCTGGGCGCGGTGCTGCATAACCTGATTACCGGTAATCCGCCGCCGGTCAGCGTGGTGCGCTGCATTGAAGATAATTATCAGCCGCTGGTGGAACGCCAGCCAGAAGGCTATTCGCTGCCGCTGCTGCATGCCATTGACTGCGCGCTGGCAATGAAGCCAGGCGATCGCCCACAAACGATTGATGCCTTTGCCGCGTTGATTGATCTGCCGGTCAGTGATGTGGAAGCGGTGGTAAACAGCTTCCCGGTGCCGGGTGAATCGCCTGCTCTGCCTGTCGAGGAGCCGGTGGAGGCTGCTGCGCCGGTGGTGATGGCGATGAATCATGCCGCCGCGTCCGCCGAGCCGGTGACGCCGCGCACGGTGCGTAAAATGTCGCCTGGATTGCTGGGCCTGGCTGCCGTGGCTATTCTGGCCGTGGTTGTCGCCACCTGGCTGGCGAATCGCCACAGTGCCACACCAGAGGTAGTTAACAACAGCTCAGCCATGACGCAGGCGCCCGCATCAATTCCGTCAGCCGCTGCCGTTCCGGCCGCGCTGGCGACCGTCTATCTTAAGCTGGAGAGCGGTGAAAGCGTGGTGCTTAACGGACAGCCGGTCGAGGTAAAACCGGGCAGCAGCGGATTTGCCGCGCTGAATCTGGCGGCGGGACAGTACAAAATTGACGTTAAGAATGGCAGTGAAACGCACACTCAATCCCTGACCATCGATAAGCCCGGCACCTGGCTGATTAATCCGGGTAACTAAGCCCGGTAATCCGCAGCCGGATCGTAAAAAGGCGCGACCCTGTCGCGCCCTTTTTCTCTGCTTATGCCCCGGTTCAGGCCTGCTTCAGGCAGGCTTGCTGCAGTGTCCGCACCTGATGGGCCAGCCGGCTCAGACTCTCCTCCTCCATGCCGCGCCGGGTCAGCTCCTCTTCCAGAGCAAACAGATATTGCGCATTCGAGCCAAGCGGGCCAGTGGCCGCGGCGATTAATGGCGCAATCGCCTCCGGGCAGGAGTCCGATTCATACAGCGGATGACGCGGATCCATAATAAAGGTCAGCGCAGTGACGCTGCGACCATCCTCCAGCTGTAATTCACACCAGGTTGGAAGATAGCAGCCGGTAATCATCTCACGCTTCCACAGCAGCGCCAGCTCTTCATGCAGGCGCTCTTCCGGCAGACGAAACGCCAGACCCGTGGTTCTGCCGCCCTGCTTCAGCGCCAGCATGCGGCCGGGATGCGTGGCGGTACCACGTCCGGCAATCAGCCGCAGGCAGAAAGCACGGTGCCAGCCCTCCAGCGAACCGGACGCCACTTCATCCGCCTCAAAAATCGGGTTCCACATCAGCGAGCCGTAACCAAAGATCCATACCGGGCTGTGATCGGGACGACAGGCCAGCGTGGCTGCCAGCGAGGCCGCGCGCTGCTCGCAACTCCAGAGCAACGCCTCTTCGATATCCCCGAACGACGTTTTACAATCCGCTTTTAATAGAAATTCCCGGGTAAGCAATGCGACCTCCTCAACGTCAACGGCGTCCTGCAGAATGGCTCCTGTAACATGATCTCCAAAACGGCGCTGCGTTTCGTTCATCAAATTGACATTAATCTATTTCCGCGCGGGGTTTCAAGCGTGATTCCGGTCGCAGGTTAAAAAAACCAGATAAACCTTATAGCGAAGATGAAAAAAGAGCCAGATTATCCTGGCCCTTTGGCGTGAACAGGCTAGCGACGGTGTTAACGTTTAGGATGCCACTTATCGTCATCACCTTTCTCATACTCTTTCTTCACGGCTGCCCAGGCGACTTTATGCGCCACCTCTTCCCGTGAATCATCGCCGCGTCGATCCTTAGCCTCTTTATATTCTTCCCACGCGCTGTTAAATGCCTGCTGATAGATATCCTGCGCATGCGCGGGAAGCACGTGTTTTACGTTTTCAGGTAAGTCGGTTCGTTTAGAGTAAGGCATAACGGCTCCTCAGTTTATGGATTCCTGTTAAGCCTGGCGCAACAGAACAAAAATACAAACAGCAACTTATCTCCACTTCAAATTAAAAACCAGAAACAGGCCACACAAGTTACAATGATAAGCAGATTTTCTGGCATCCTACGGTCAGATAGATGTGTAAAGAGAAATTGTTGTGGCCTGATTAATATTGCAATATTTGAGATAACTTCAGGTTAATACCGCTTCGACCATTTATTGCATTTAAGTAAAAAGCAGTAAATTTTTCCCGTTCGGAGCGGTGAAAAGATAAACTGCGCCCTGCCCTAAAACTGATTATATTTCTAACAGCAGCACTCGCTGTGTCCGGATAATCATTAACCAGAGAGGATGGTGAATGCCTTCACATGAAAAAACACGTCACAAGGAATTCTCGCTGATACTTCCCCTTATCACGCTGGGTATACTCTATTTTTTTGGTGCAAACACATCATTTCCGATTGTAGTCGGTATCAACTTAGTAGCACTGGTTGCCATTCTGAGCAGCGCCTTTAGCGTTGTACGACATGCCGACGTGCTGGCGCACCGGCTGGGCGAGCCCTATGGCTCTCTGATCCTGAGTCTCTCCGTGGTGATTCTGGAAGTGAGCCTGATCTCGGCGCTGATGGCGACCGGCGATGCCGCACCCGGGCTGATGCGCGATACGCTCTATTCGATCGTGATGATTGTAACCGGCGGACTGGTTGGCTTTGCGCTGCTGCTGGGCGGTAATAAGTTTGCGACGCAATACGTGAATCTGGCGGGCGTGAAGCAATACCTGATCGCTATCTTTCCCCTGGCGATTCTGGTGCTGGTGTTTCCCAACGCACTGCCGGGCGGTAATTTCTCTGTCACTCAGGCACTGCTGATCGCGGCGATTTCAGCGGCGATGTATGGCGTGTTCCTGCTGATTCAGACCAAAACCCATCAGAGCCTGTTTGTCTATGAGCATGAAGATGAGAGCGATGATGGCGACCCGCATCATGGCAAACCGTCGGCCCACAGCAGCTTCTGGCATACCAGCTGGCTGATCGTGCATCTGATTGCGGTCATTGCCGTGACCAAGATGAATGCTAATACGCTGGAAAGCCTGCTGACGGATCTGAATGCACCGGCACAGTTTACCGGTTTCCTGGTGGCCCTGCTGATCCTCTCACCGGAAGGCCTGGGGGCGATTAAGGCCGTGCTAATGAATCAGGTGCAGCGCGCCATGAACCTCTTCTTTGGTTCGGTGCTGGCGACCATCTCACTCACGGTACCGGCGGTAACCATTATTGCCACCCTGACCGGACAGGAGCTGATATTTGGTCTGGAGCCGCCGCAGATGGTGATTATGATGGCGTCGCTGCTTCTCTGTCAGCTCTCCTTCTCGACCGGGCGCACAAATGTACTGAATGGAGCCGCGCATCTGGCGTTGTTTATCGGTTATCTGATGACCATCATGCTGTAACGTCACCGGATTTCAGGCGAAAAAAAGAGCGATTAATCGCTCTTTTTTTTGCAGCAAACTTATTTGCTGGTATCGAGTTCCGGGAAGCTTTTCACCAGGTCGTCAATCGCTTTCATCTGCACCAGGAATGGCTCCAGCTTATCCAGCGGCAACGCGGACGGGCCGTCACACAGGGCGTGTTCAGGATCCGGGTGCGCTTCGATAAACAGACCAGCAATGCCGACCGCCATACCGGCACGCGCCAGCTCAGCTACCTGAGCACGACGACCGCCTGATGCTGCGCCAAACGGATCGCGCGTCTGCAGCGCATGGGTGACATCGAAAATCACCGGGCTGTTTTTGGTGACTTTCTTCATCACGTTAAAGCCGAGCATGTCGACAACCAGATTGTCGTAGCCGAAATTGCTGCCGCGATCGCACAGGATGACCTGCTCGTTGCCGCCTTCAGCGAACTTATCAACGATATTACCCATCTGACCCGGGCTGACGAACTGGGGCTTCTTGACGTTGATGACCGCGCCGGTTTTCGCCATCGCTTCCACCAGGTCAGTCTGACGCGCCAGGAATGCGGGCAGCTGGATCACATCAACCACTTCAGATACCGGTTGCGCCTGGGACGCTTCGTGCACATCAGTGATAATTTTGACGCCGAAAGCCTGCTTCAGCTCCTGGAAAATCTTCATCCCCTCTTCCAGGCCAGGGCCACGATAGGAGTGAATAGAGGAGCGGTTCGCTTTATCAAATGACGCTTTGAATACGTAAGGAATACCAAGCTTACTGGTGACGGTAACGTAGTGTTCGCAGATGCGCATCGCCAGGTCGCGCGACTCCAGTACATTCATCCCGCCAAACAGCACAAATGGCAGATCGTTTGCGACTTTGATATCGCCAATACTCACGACTTTCTGTGTCATGCCCTTTCCTTTTCAGTGGGTCCGCTTAGTGCAGCGTGACCTGTTTTTGTTCGATTGCGTGAATCTGAACTTTGATCATTTCGCTGACCGGGTCTTCAGGACACTGCTCAACGAAGTATGTTAAATCATTCAGGGCGATATGTTCGCACTCCAGCTGCGCATAGATCAAACCGCGATCGCGGATTTCGTAGGGATCGTCAGGATCGATACGCAACAGCACCTGACTGACGTTCAGTGCCAGCTCCATCTTCTTCTCTTCCATCAATGCCGCTTTCAGCGTGTCGAGCATCTTGCGCATCACGGTGACGGTTTTGGCTTCGTCGAGATCGTCGTCATACAGACGCGCTGTCGGGCTGATATTGCCTTTGAGCCACACTTCCAGCGTGTGCCGGTCAAGCGTTTCCCCATTAAACGGGTTGATCATCCACTTATCGCCATCAATCCAGTCGGCGCGCAGAATCAGCTGCGTCGGGAAGATCACCGGCATCAGCGGCAGTTCCAGCTCGGCGGCGATGTGCAGCAGGATAACGCCCAATGACACCGCCGTGCCCCGACGGGTCTTCAGCACATTGTCGATCCAGAGAGCATCAGAAAGATTGTAGACGCCACTGGCACCGCAAAATCCCCACTGGCGATAGAACAGCTCCAGCAGCTTTTCGAGCTGCATGTCAGCATCTTCGGTATGGCTGACATAGTCACGTGCTTCGGCGACTAACGCCGCAAGTTGTGCTTCCACCGACAACGCCGGGAAATCGGCGCGGATGGCAAGCGTGGCACCAATCACCGCTTCACACAGCGGTGTCTGGCTGAAATCTAATTGTTCGGTCGAGGTCATGCTATCCCCATAACGGCATTTTGGTCAGCGCCAGCTTAATGATGGTCACCAGGGCGATTAACGCTACCAGAAAAGCGATCCAGCGGGTGCGATCAGTGCGTGGACGGCGACTCAATGCCACAAATCCTAAGGCGATGTAGATGATAACCGCTAAAAGCTTCTCCGTCAGCCAGCTTCCTTGCGGCGTGAAGGGATAGAAGTGGGTAATCATCACCAGCGAGACGCCGGTCAGCAGTAACAGGGTGTCGTTAGCGTGCGGCAGGATGCGCACCCAGCGTTTCGTCATCATTGCCGATCCACGGCGCAGCCAGTAAAACCGCAGCAGGAACAGCGTCACGGTAAGCACCACCGTTAAGATGTGCAGATTTTTAATCAGGGGATAAAAGGCGAACATCATGAATCCTTTTCAAAGCGCTTTTATGAAGGGAACTGACCTAAGGTCACACGCGGGTTGCCGCCGTAATCGTCGACGGTTTCCACGGCGTGATAGCCTTTTTGCCGCATCAGCGTGGCCACCGCCTCGCCCTGCTGCCAGCCATGTTCCAGCAGCAGCCAGCCACCCGGCAGCAGCCATGTGGGCGCCTGCTCGATCAGCGTGCGCAGATCCGCCAGTCCCGCTTCATCCGCCACCAGCGCGCTGCGCGGTTCAAAACGCACGTCGCCCTGCTCCAGATGAACATCGCTGGCATCTATATAGGGTGGGTTGCTGACAATGAGGGTAAAGCGCTGTGGCGTCAGCGCCTGGAACCAGTGACTGAGCAGAAAGGTGGTGTTGGTGAGGCTAAGCTGCTGCGCATTACTGCTCGCCAGTTCAACGGCGGCTTCAATGCGATCCACGCCGGTGACCTGACAATTGGGACGCTCGCTGGCCAGCGCCAGCGCAATCGCTCCGGTGCCGGTGCCCATATCCAGAATGGTTGCCGGTGCTGCGGGCAGATGTGCCAGCGCCTGTTCAACCAGCAGTTCGGTATCCGGGCGCGGGATCAGCGTGGCGTCATTGACACGCAATGGCAGCGACCAGAACTCGCGTTCGCCCACCAGATGCGCCACCGGCTCACCGCGGGCGCGACGCGCCAGCAGGCTATCCAGCTGCGTCAGCTGCTCATCGCTGAGCACCGTTTCATCAAAGGCGATTAACCAGCTGCGTGATTTTCCGGTCACAAAACCTAACAGGATCTCTGCGTCACGCTTCGGACTGTCACCACCGCACAGCGTGGCGACCGCCTGTTTCAGCCAGTGACGAATATCCATTAATCCTGACCAGCCAGCGCCGCCAGTTGATCGGCCTGGTACTCCTGAACAATCGGTTCAATCAGGCTGTCGAGTTTCCCTTCCATCACTTCATCCAGACGGTAGATGGTCAGGTTGATACGGTGATCGGTCACGCGGCCCTGCGGGAAGTTGTAGGTGCGGTTACGGTCAGAACGATCGCCGCTGCCCAGCAGGTTGCGTCGGGTACTGGCTTCGGCGGCGTGACGGCGGGCCATCTCTGCAGCGTGAATACGCGAGCCCAGCACCGCCAGCGCTTTGGCTTTGTTTTTATGCTGTGAACGTTCGTCCTGACACTCCACCACGATACCGGTTGGCAGGTGGGTAATACGAATAGCGGAGTCGGTGGTGTTAACGTGCTGACCGCCTGCGCCGGATGAGCGGAAAGTATCGATCTTCAGATCGCCCGCATTGATTTCCGGCAGTTCCGCTTCCGGGATTTCCGGCATCACGGCAACGGTACAGGCTGAGGTGTGAATGCGGCCCTGGGATTCGGTCTCCGGCACGCGCTGCACGCGATGGCCGCCTGACTCAAACTTCAGGCGTCCATAGGCACCTTCGCCGGTGACGCGGGCAATCACTTCTTTGTAACCGCCATGCTCGCCTTCATTGGCGCTGATGATCTCCACGCGCCAGCGACGCGCTTCGGCATAGCGGCTGTACATGCGGAAGAGATCGCCGGCGAAAATCGCCGCTTCATCGCCGCCGGTTCCGGCGCGCACTTCGATAAAACAGGCGCGCTCATCGTCGGGATCTTTCGGCAGCAACAGAACCTGCAACTGCTGCTCCAGAACGTCACTCTTCTCACGCGCTTCCTGTAACTCTTCCTGCGCCATGTCACGCATTTCAGGATCGTCGAGCATCTGCTGCGCGGTTTCGATATCTTCCTGCACCTGCTGCCAGTCGCGGAAGCAACGGGTCACATCGGTCAGCTGAGCATATTCGCGTGACAGCGCACGGAAACGCTCCTGATCGGCGATCACGCCTGCATCGCCCAGCATCGCTTCCACTTCTTCGTGGCGCTCCTGCAGGGCTTCCAGTTTGGCAACTATAGAGGTTTTCATTTAAATGTGGGATTCCCGTAACAGGTGGCGACAGCGGTGTGCCTAATCGAGACCCAGGCTGTCGCGTAAAATCTGCAGGCGTTCATTATCGCCGTCGCGGGCGGCCTGCTGAAGTGATTTGGTTGGAGCGTGTATTAAACGGTTGGTCAGCTTGTGCGCCAGTTCCTGCATGACTTTCTGCGGATCGGCACCCTGCTGCAGCGCCTGCAGCGCACGGCCTTCCAGCTCAGCGCGGATCTCTTCCGCCTGAGAACGATATTCACGGATCGTATTCACCGCGCCCTGTGAGCGCAGCCATGCCATGAATTCGCTGCTTTCCTGAACCACGATGCTTTCGGCCTGAACCGCGGCCGCTTTGCGCTGCGCCAGGTTCTGCTCGATGATCGCCTGTAGGTCATCCACGCTGTAGAGATAGGCGTTAGGCAGGTCGCCCACTTCCGGCTCTACGTCGCGCGGAACCGCAATATCGACCAGCAGCATTGGCTTGTTACGTCGCGCTTTCAGCGCGCGCTCCATCATCCCCTTACCGATAATCGGTAGCGGACTGGAGGTGGACGAGATAATAATGTCGGCTTCTGCCAGACGGGCGTCGATCTCCGCCAGGGTGATCACCTCTGCACCCACTTCCGACGCCAGTGTTTCGGCACGTTCGCGGGTACGGTTGGCGATAATCAGATTTTTGACCTGATGTTCACGCAGATGACGCGCCACCAGCTCAATGGTCTCACCAGCGCCAACCAGCAAGACATTGACGGAAGAGAGCGATTCGAAGATCTGACGGGCCAGCGTACAGGCGGCAAACGCCACCGACACCGCGTTGGCACCGATATCCGTTTCCGTACGCACGCGCTTGGCAACCGAGAAGGTTTTCTGGAACATGCGTTCCAGTTCACTGCTCAGCGCCTGACCGCGTGATGAGTCGGCAAAGGCTTTTTTCACCTGACCGAGGATCTGCGGTTCGCCCAGCACCAGTGAGTCGAGTCCGCTGGCAACGCGCATCAGATGGCTGACCGCCTCGTTATCCTGATGCCAGTAGAGGCTGTTTCGCACATCCTCTTCATCCAGCTGATGATAATTGCATAACCAGCTTACCAGACGCGCCTGTAAGTCGGCCTGCTGCTCTACACTCAGATAGAGTTCAGTCCGGTTACAGGTGGACAACACCACGCCGCTCTGCACCATTGGCTGTGATAACAGGCTGTTTAACGCCTGCTCAAGCGTCTCCGGCCCGAACGAGACGCGTTCGCGCAGAGCAATGGGGGCTGTCTTGTGATTGATTCCGAGAGCGAGCAGCGTCATAGCGGTTTTGGTTGGGATGTCCCAATAATGTCAGGGTTTTGTGAGGCGCATTCTACAAGATGCGGCAGATCAAGAAAAGCCATACAAAGCCTATGACTGTAATAAGATTAACCCGATCGTGCTCAATTTGCTGCATAACAGCATTGACGGTTAAAACCGGGACGGTTAGCGTTATCCGTTACGAATAATAAATGTGTCCGAGGAGATGACCACTTGATGCTTAATTCACCACGCAATCTGTTGCGCCTTTTGCCCCTTGCCAGCGTGCTGCTGGCAGCCTGTAGCGTCAACAAACCGCAAGGCCCGGGCCCCAGCGTTACCGCGCCACAGTGGCAACAGCATCAGCAGGCGGTCTCAAAGGTCACGCACTATCAGACCCGCGGCGCCTTTGCCTACCTTTCTGACAAGCAGAAAGTCTATGCCCGCTTCAACTGGCAGCAGACCGCGCCCGATCGCTATCGCCTGCTGCTGACCAATCCGCTGGGCAGCACCGAACTGCAGCTGGATGCGCAGGGCTCGGTGGTACAGATCGTCGATAACAAAGGCAAGCGTTACGTCAGCAACGATGCGCAGAAAATGATTTCGCAGCTGACCGGCATGAACATTCCGCTGGCGAATCTGCGCCAGTGGATGATGGGTCTGCCAGGTGATGCCACCGACTATCAGCTCAACGAGAGCTATCAGCTGAGCAGCCTGAACTACAGCCGCGACGGTCAGAACTGGCAGGTCTCTATCGGGGGCTACGACAGCAAAGTTACCCCGCCGCTGCCTTCGAGCCTGGAGCTGAAAGAGGGTGACCAGCGGATTAAACTGCGTATGGACGGCTGGACCGTTCAATGATCACCCACTGGCCTGCCCCGGCAAAACTGAATCTTTTTCTCTACATCACCGGCCGTCGTCCCGACGGCTATCACAACCTGCAGACGCTGTTTCAGTTTCTTGATTACGGTGACCAGTTGCAGATTACCGTCGATCAAAGCGGCTCGATTACACTGTTAACGCCCGTGGCAGGCGTTGCGGATGCGGATAACCTGATTGTCCGCGCCGCAAACATGCTGAAACAGGCGGCGCAGGATAACCACCGCCTGTCCGCTCACGCGGGCGCGCAGATTGCCGTTGAGAAAAACCTGCCCATGGGTGGCGGTCTCGGTGGCGGCTCCTCTGATGCGGCAACCGTACTGGTGGCGCTGAATCATCTGTGGCAAACCGGCTTCACGCCGGATGAGCTGGCAGCGATGGGCGTGAAGCTGGGCGCGGATGTGCCGGTGTTTGTCCAGGGCTTCGCGGCCTTCGCCCAGGGTGTGGGTGAACAACTTCATCCCGCAGAGCCGAAAGAAAAGTGGTATCTTGTCGCCCATCCCGGCGTGAATATCAGCACCCCAGTAGTATTCAACGACCCTGAACTGACGCGAGATACTCCATCGCGCAGTTTATCGACGCTTTTAGCCTCACCCTTCACCAATGATTGTGAAGCAGTGGTAAGAAAACGTTTTCGTGAGGTTGATGAGCTTGTTTCCTGGCTGCTAGAATACGCGCCGTCACGCCTGACTGGCACGGGCGCTTGTGTGTTTGCTGAATTCGACACCGAGTCTGCTGCCCGCCAGGTGCTGGAGCTTGCCCCGAATGGGGTACGCGCATTTGTAGCCCGGGGCGTAAATGTTTCGCCGCTACAGCGTACCCTGCGAGGCGATTAGCGAATGCGTGACAGTGTCACCACGTTCCGGACACTGCACGTTTCGCATCAACACACCCGTGTGAACGCACATGACCGTACGCGCCGGTTACAGTCATGCCGTTCATTCTCTGGACGCAAAGCCTGAGGTTCTTCTCGTGCCTGATATGAAGCTATTTGCTGGTAACGCCACCCCGGAACTAGCACAACGTATTGCCAACCGCCTTTACACCAGCCTGGGAGACGCCGCTGTAGGACGTTTCAGTGATGGTGAAGTGAGCGTACAGATCAACGAAAATGTACGCGGTGGTGATATTTTCATCATCCAGTCCACCTGTGCCCCCACCAACGATAATCTGATGGAACTGGTTGTGATGGTCGACGCGCTGCGTCGTGCTTCTGCTGGTCGTATTACCGCAGTCATCCCCTACTTTGGTTATGCCCGTCAGGATCGCCGCGTGCGTTCCGCGCGTGTACCTATCACCGCTAAAGTAGTGGCAGACTTCCTTTCCAGCGTCGGTGTTGACCGTGTTCTGACGGTTGACCTGCACGCCGAGCAGATCCAGGGCTTCTTCGACGTCCCGGTTGATAACGTATTTGGCAGTCCGATCCTGCTGGAAGATATGATGCAGATCGGTCTGGAAAACCCGATTGTTGTTTCTCCCGATATTGGTGGCGTAGTACGTGCCCGTGCTATCGCTAAACTGCTGAACGACACCGATATGGCCATCATCGATAAACGCCGCCCTCGCGCGAACGTTTCTCAGGTGATGCACATCATTGGTGACGTTGCTGGCCGCGACTGCGTGCTGGTCGACGACATGATCGACACCGGCGGCACGCTGTGCAAAGCGGCTGAAGCGCTGAAAGAGCGTGGTGCTAAACGCGTATTTGCTTACGCGACCCACCCGATCTTCTCCGGCAATGCGGTTGAAAACCTGCGTAGATCTGTACTCGACCAGGTAATCGTCTGCGATACCATCCCACTCTCTCAGGAGATTAAGTCACTGCCGAATGTGCGCACGCTGACCTTATCTGGCATGCTGGCCGAAGCCATTCGCCGCATCAGTAACGAAGAATCAATCTCGGCAATGTTCGAGCATTAATCTTCGCAGAACCGGGCCCTGTGCCCGGTTTTTTTATGCCTGCCGGGTGCCCGATTAACGCGCTTCCTTTTCTGATATTTTCGCGATAAATTCCCCCAAAATCGCTTGTTTTCAACGCCACTCACTCTTTTGATAAAACGCCACGTTCCCTGCTTCTGCCCTGTGCCGTAAAATGGTAATTTGCAGCGCATTTCTCATAAGAACCCTGACCGCCATGAACCTCGATATCTATACGTTATTTGTCTGCGAGCTTTATGTGCTGGGTTTTCTGAGCATCATCATGTTTTTTGCCTGGATCGGATCGCAATATGATCGCGTTCTCGGCTTCACCTGCCTGTCGCTGGTTTTTACCCTGATTGCGGTATTCTTAAGTAGCCTGCGCAGCAGTGGCCTGCATTTCCTGCCCGTTGCAGTGGGTAACGTTTTAGTGATGCTGGCTTACGGCGGATTGTTAAATGCGTTCCGGCGATTCTGCGGCAAGCCCATCGGCACTCACTGGCTGCTGGGCGCCCTGCTCTGGGCCATCCTCTGCTGTTTCCCGGCGTTCTATTACAGCTTACCCAAACGGGTGCTGGTGCTCTGCATCGCCTGCATCGCCTATACCGCCGCACTGATCCAGCTGGTCTGGCTGGCACGTGACACGCTAAAGGCAACTTTCTGGCCTGCACAGCTGCTGCTGTGGATCCATCTGCTGTTTCACCTGGCTCGCCTGTTTCTGGACAGCGCTATTCCCAGCACGCTGCCTGGCGCCATTGGCGGATCAAACTTCTCGATTTACGTCATCCTGGAATCGATTCTGTTTGTCATCGGTCTGACATTTACTATCCTGGCCATGGTGAATGAACAGATGCAGTCAGTCTTAAAGCATGCCTCGATGCACGATCCTTTGACCAGCGTCTGGAATCGTCGTGCTTTATTTAATGAAGCAGAGAAGATTGTGGCGCGATGCCGCCGTCAGAACCGGCCCTTTAGCGCGATACTGTTCGATCTGGATCATTTTAAGAGCATTAATGATCGGTATGGCCATCAACAGGGCGACCAGATATTGATTCACTTTTGCGACATTGTCAGAGGGCTGATACCAGCCGAGGGGCGTTTTGCGCGACTGGGCGGAGAGGAGTTTGCGGCGATAATTCCCGCGGCGGCAACAGAGGCAGAAGTCTGGTGTGAGACGATTCGGCAGGCTGTCTGTGCGTCACAACCCAATTCAATCACCTACTCAGTGAGCATTGGATTTGCTTCTGTCACGCATCAGCAGCAGGGTTTTGACGATTTACTCGCACTGGCGGATAAAGCGCTTTATCACGCCAAGGCCAGCGGCCGGAACCGCATCGCGCAGCATCCGGTCACTGCTGGCATCAGTTAATGGTGAGAATTGTGCGACCGGCGACAACGTTTGTCATAGTGACGATGCCAGTAATAACGATCTTCAACCTTTTCACGACCACTCAGACCCGCCCCGACCAGCCACATCATTGCACCAACAAAGATGCCTAAGATTGCGCCCTGCGCCAGCGCATCTGGCAGATCAAGCGAGGGAAGCTGGTTCATAATTGAGAAACCCACGCCCAGCACCATTGTGACTAATCCCAGTACCATCAAGCTGTTACCCGCTACGCGGCAGTGTTGATGTTTCATGCTGCACCTCCATCCATATGAGTCAATAACCGCACACAATGTTAAGTGCCATAAGCTTAGGCAATGGGTGACGATAACGTTGCGGACTGGATCACACATCAGCCATAAATAATTAACTGGTCCTGATTGCAGCCTGTTGATTCAGATGGAAAATGATTAATCACCGTCATGAACCATTTCGATGCTTGTACTTTGTCATCTCGGCCATGGCGAAGTAAACTAACGCCCTTTCGCGATAACAGCAGGATAATCATTGTGAGCAGCATTAAACTGATTGTGGGCCTTGCCAATCCAGGCGCTGAATATGCCGCCACGCGCCACAATGCGGGTGCCTGGTATCTGGATTTACTGGCTGAGCGCCACAATCAGTCACTGAAAGAGGAAGGCAAATTCTATGGCTATACCGCGCGCCTGGCGATAGCCGGAGAGGATGTGCGCCTGCTGGTGCCGACCACCTTTATGAACCTGAGCGGGAAAGCCGTGGCGGCGATGGCGACCTTTTATCGCATCGCGCCAGAAGAGATCCTGGTGGCGCATGATGAACTCGATCTGCCACCCGGCGTGGCGAAGTTCAAGCAGGGCGGCGGGCATGGCGGCCATAACGGGCTGAAAGATATCATCAGCAAACTGGGCAACAACAACAATTTCCATCGGCTGCGCATCGGTATCGGGCATCCCGGTGATCGCAACAAGGTGACCGGATTTGTGCTGGGCAAGCCGCCCGCCAGTGAGCAGAAGCTGATTGATGATGCCATTGATGAGGCGGCGCGCTGCACCGAACTGTGGCTGAAAGAGGATCGTATCAAGGCGATGAACCGGCTGCACGCCTTCAAGCCTGCTTAAACGCCCGAATCGTCGTGATTCCGTGTATAATGCGCGAAATTTTTCAATTCGTCTCCGACAGTCCGCCTTCTGGCGAACTGTCCATCCAGTTATAAAGGGTATCAAACCATGGGATTCAAATGCGGTATCGTGGGCCTGCCGAACGTCGGTAAATCCACTCTGTTTAACGCGCTGACTAAAGCGGGCATCGAAGCGGCTAACTTCCCCTTCTGCACCATTGAGCCAAACACGGGCGTGGTGCCGATGCCTGACCTGCGTCTCGACCAGCTTTCTGAGATTGTTAAGCCGCAGCGCGTGGTGCCGACTACCATGGAATTCGTCGATATCGCCGGTCTGGTAAAAGGCGCGTCAAAAGGTGAAGGCCTGGGTAACCAGTTCCTGACCAACATCCGTGAAACCGAAGCGATCGGCCACGTGGTGCGCTGCTTTGAAAACGACAACATCATCCACGTGGCGGGTAAAGTGAACCCGGCTGAAGATATTGATGTGATCAACACCGAGCTGGCGCTGTCCGATCTTGAAACCTGTGAACGTGCGATTCAGCGTGTGCAGAAGAAAGCCAAAGGCGGCGACAAAGATGCCAAAGCCGAGCTGGCTGCGCTGGAGAAGTGCCTGCCGCATCTTTCTGAAGCGGGCATGCTGCGTTCACTGAATCTGGATGAGGACGACAAAGCGGCAATCCGCTATCTGAGCTTCCTGACCCTGAAACCCACCATGTACATTGCTAACGTCAATGAAGATGGTTTCGAGAACAACCCGTACCTGGATCAGGTGCGCGCTATCGCCGAAGCGGAAGGTTCAGTCGTGGTGCCCGTGTGCGCCGCCGTTGAGTCTGACATTGCTGAGCTGGAAGATGAAGACCGTGACGAGTTCATGGCAGAGCTGGGACTGGAAGAGCCAGGCCTGAACCGCGTTATCCGCGCCGGTTACTCCCTGCTGAACCTGCAGACCTACTTCACCGCTGGCGTGAAAGAAGTACGTGCCTGGACCATCCCGGTTGGCGCGACGGCTCCACAGGCCGCCGGTAAAATCCATACCGACTTCGAGAAAGGCTTTATCCGCGCCCAGACCATCGCGTTTGAAGATTTCATCGCTTATAAAGGCGAGCAAGGTGCTAAAGAAGCCGGCAAGATGCGTTCAGAAGGCAAAGAGTACATCGTGAAAGATGGCGATGTGATGAACTTCCTGTTCAACGTCTGATTAAAGATTGTTGTCTCATGGGGTTTCATCAAAACCATGAAGTCTGACAGACTCCCTAAAATCCACGCCATGGCGTGGATTTTTTATTATGCGCTCGGGGGTAAAATTCAGGCGGACACGTCCTTCCCATTAGCCGTGCTGCAAAACACTTTCAGATCGACCCCGCCCGAGGCTTATCAGGCGGAGCCTTAAGACGTTATTGCACCAGGTTATGTTGCAGGGAATATTTCACAATATGGGCATTATTAGTAAATTTCATTCGCTTCATCATGCGTGATTTATAGGTGCTGACGGTTTTATTACTGATGGAGAGCGCATCGGCTATCGCATTAATCGACTCCCCATGGGCCAGCATGATCATGATTTGCCGTTCGCGCATCGTCAGGCTCTCATGAGGCGCACGATTATTGCTCTGGTAGTCGGAGAAGATAATCTCCTGTGCCAGATCGTGATCGATATAGCGTGATCCCTGCGCCACGGTACGAATTGCTTTGAGTAAAACATCCGGCGACTTGTCTTTGGTGATATAGCCCAGCGCGCCATTATTTAACACCCGCCGGGTAATTTGCGGTTCGTTGTACATACTCAATACCAGAATGCGCAGCCGGGGATAGAGAGGCATCAGGCGGGTAATCAGATCTTCTCCGCTCATGCCAGGCATCGAAATATCGAGCAGCAGCAGATCGACTTCGTGCTGACGCAGGCGCTCCAGCACCTGGCCGCTATCCGATGCTTCGCATACCACGTCGATATTGTCATCAAGAGCAAAAATTTGCTTCAGGCCCTCGCGCATAATGGCATGATCGTCGGCAATCATCAGACGTATGCATTTACTCATCGGTTAATACTCCCGGTTTTCGGACAGGATGCGACTGATTTAGCGCTTACAGAGAGGGGGAACTTCAGTTTGACCCGGGTCCCTTTACCAGGTGTGCTATCGATGGTCCCTTCTCCATTTAGCATGCGTCCTCGCTCCCTGATGCCGTGCAGCCCACACGTCCCTTTCTTCACTCGATTCAGATGAAATCCTTTACCGTTATCGACAACTTCGATGAGCAGCGAATCCGGCGTGAGTTTGACGAAGATATAAACATTGCTGGCTCTGGCATGGCGGACGACATTGGTGAGAGACTCCTGTACCACGCGAAACGCCGCCGTCAGCGTCGCTTCATCCAGCACCACGGTATGTTCATCAGGTGCCAGTAAAATGCAGCGGATTCCATTATTTTTTATAAACTGATCGCGCAACCATTCCAGCGCCGGAATTAAACCAAGATTGAGAACGTTAGGCCGCAGGCGGGTCGAGACATCCCGTACCACCTGAATCGTGCTGTCCAGATGCACCGTCAGCTGCTGAATTTTTGCCTGCTGCGCATCGACAGGCTGATCTTTACGCATCGCCAGCAGCGACAACCCTGTACGCAGAGCGGTTAAATGCTGGCCCAGCTCGTCATGAATATCACGCGCCAGCTGTTTTTTTTCCGCTTCCCGCGCCCGCTCGAGATTATGAGTTAACTGCCGCAACTCCTCTTCGGTCTTGCGGATTGCGGTGATATCGCGCCCAACCGCCAGCACGCTAACCAGCTCGCCCTGTAAATCATATTCCGGCACGCAGCGCACATGCAGGGTACGTTTATCACCCTGATGCTTTACCACCAACTCATCTTCGGCCACTTTCTCATCAACCATCGTGCGTGAGACCAGCTTAAACAGGCTCAGTCCAATCCCCCCGCGCTGCACGCTTTCAGTCAGCGGCACCCGACTGATATCGTTTTCGCTAAGATTAAACCAGCTGCGGACCGCCAGGTTGGCATAGAGGCAGCGGGTCTGCAAATCAAACCGTAAAATGAGGTCGGGAGAATTTTCCACTACCTGATGCAGCTGTTTTTCCCGAAGTTGCTGCTGCTCTTTTTGCCGGCGAATTTCATGCATATCGCGCACAATGCATAAGATATGCAGCTCACCATCCTGGTGATATCCGCTACAACTCACTTCTACGGGAAAAACGTCATGCCGGCCGGTATGATGTGAAGTGAATTGTATCCCTTCAGGGCGGGTACTGAGTTTCCACCACAGGGCAAAAACATCATTGTCGCGCAGTTCTTTATCAATGATGTCAAAGCTGAGCTGCGAAAATGCCTCGCGGGAATATCCCGTCAACTGGCAGGCCTTTTCATTGACATATTTGATATGCAGCTGGCTGTCTATCAAATATATCGCATCATGAATTTTGTTTAAGGCAATATTTGATAAACCGGTGATAGTAGTTTTGTGATTGTCATTCTGGTCAGATACACCCTGTAAAAGCATTATTCCCTCCACGGATTTATCAAGCCGCAGAGAATAACGTTCCGACGGCATGATAGTCATAACCCGCTAAATATTAACGAGCTGATAAGCTTAGCAGTTAAATTGCCATTTTTCGCAGGCCCATATTCAGGCGTAAATTCTCCCCTTTAATGTTTCCCGCGCGCGTGAGAGCCGAGAGCGCACGGTGCCCACCGGGATTTCTAACTGCTGAGCGATATCCTGATAGCTGCCCTCCTCCTCCACAAGGATAGACAGCATCACCCTGACGTCTTTCGGTAAAATTTCGAGGGATGCCAGCGTATGACTCAGTAATTGCCTGTTTTCCGTCAGATCGCTGGGATCATTATCCAGCAGCAGATCGGCGATAACTTCATCATTAAGATTATCAAAAAGATAGTGGATCTGTTTTGATTTGTAGTAGTTGCGAATCAAATTAACTGCGATGCCAAATACCCACGTTTCCGGACGGGATGCGCCGCGAAACTTATGGCGGTTACACAACACTTCCAGACAGGTCATTTGGAGGATGTCATCAGCATCTTCATGGCTGGCAATACGTTTTCGAATGAAATTTAACAGCTTCTTATTATGCGTAACGAAGATCTCATCCCAGTTTACGTTAATTGCTAAGGGTGACTCTGCGACAGCGGATACGAGCGTTGAATTAATCATTTTCTTATCTCTCTCATTAGTAGCAATTGATTTCGTTACATAGCAAGAGATATGCCATCTGCTGCTCAACAAATAAGCTGCTGTTTATGAAAACAATTAATTCTCCATACAGAATTATCTGAGACAGTTTTTACCCTTCCTGATCGATGAATAATGCAAAAAATTGCACTGATTTCCGGATGAAATTATTTCCACTTTTTTTTACCGCTTTTTTCGGAACCGGTAAGCGTTATTTGACACAGAAAGAGAGTAATAACCATTGAGGATGGCTGGCGATGCTCAAAATACAACATGCGATACCGGCGCTGGCGCACTCGCTAAAAGCTCTGCATAAAAACACGCCACAGGCAGCAGGTAAAAACGACGTGCCGGATAATGTCCGCGCGCGTGAAACGTCACTGAATGACGCGATGGAAGAAATTGGCGCCGCGTTCAGTGAAAAGATGGAACGCAGGCAAAAGGCGCAGGACCGCCGTAATGCGTCACGAAACCAGCAGCGTGGCAAGCATGCGCTCAGCAAAGTCGGAGAGCTGAATGCGCTATTTTCCCTACTCGATAGCGGCGATGAACAACAAACGCTGGAGCAGATGGCGTGGCTGCGTGCCGCCCTGCGCCAGAATCCGCCGCCGGATAGCGACACACTTCTGGAAAAGACCGGCGGCGATCCGGCGCGCACCGCCCTGCTACTGCGTGTGATCGGCGAACAGGCACAGGATAAAGGCGACGGGGAACTGGCCGGGCTGGCCGGGTCCCAGTTGGATAAGCTACAGCAGACCCACGGCCAGACCATTCGTGCGGGCAACAACACAGCGTCAGCCATCGCCGGGTATACCCGCGATCCGCAGCGTAAACAGTCGTTGCGCAACCTCTATTACGACGGCATCGTCCACCAGCAGTCCGCAACCAGGATGCTGGATATGCTGCTGGAGCTGATCGGCTCGCGTAATCTGATCCCGACGCTGCGTACTCTGCAGCGCGCGCTGGCGGATGATATCGCCGCACTTGCTCCCTCAATCAGCGTTATTACCCTCGGACGTATCCACCGCGGACTGCGCGATGCTGCCGGGATAAGCCAGACGCTAAGCGACAGCACTGCCTTTTTGCAGCGTATGCGCAGCAAACTGCCCAGTGTTGCCATGAACAGCCTGACTCTGGCGCGCCGGATGTTGCAAATCAGCCATAACGGCGCTTATCAGAGTGATTTTACCGGGCTGGCAGACGAGATTGTCGGCCAGAACAGGCAACATCTGCCGCTCTTTTTTAGTTCGCTTTTTCCGCTCCTGCACGGCGTGCCAGCCTCGCTGTGGCCCGCTCAGGAAAATCGTGACAACGCGTTAAAACTGCTGCGCGGCATGATTACGGACGTCACTAAAACTGAGCAGCAACAGCAACGCCGCAACCGGAACGCTGCGTCGTGAGGCAACAAAGATGAATACCCTGTTTCAGATATTGAATCGAATCGCGATCAGCGCCATGCAACGCTCCGAAGTGGTCGGTGCGGCTTTTGCCATGGCGCTGGTGTTTATGCTTATTATTCCCTTACCGCTGCCATTAATTGATGCGCTGATAGCGGTGAATATCTGCCTGTCATCTCTGCTGGTCGTGCTGGCCATGTATCTGCCAAAGCCGCTGGCGTTCTCGACCTTTCCCGCCGTGCTGCTGCTCACCACCATGTTCCGCCTGGCACTCTCTATCTCCACCACCCGCCAGATCTTAATTCAGCAGGATGCGGGCCATGTGGTGGCGGCTTTCGGTAACTTTGTGGTGGGCGGCAACCTTGCGGTAGGGATGGTGATGTTCCTGATCCTGACCGTGGTGAACTTCCTGGTCATTACCAAAGGCTCCGAAAGGGTAGCCGAAGTGGCTGCGCGTTTTACCCTTGATGCAATGCCAGGTAAGCAGATGTCCATCGACAGCGATCTGCGCGCCGGACTGATTGATGGGGTACAGGCCAGAAACCGGCGTAATGAACTCGCAAAAGAGAGTCAGTTATTCGGGGCGATGGATGGCGCGATGAAGTTTGTTAAAGGTGACGCTATCGCCGGGCTGGTGATTGTCGTAATTAACCTGATTGGCGGCATCAGTATTGGCGTGCTGCAGCTGGGCATGCCTGCTGGCGAAGCGATGCATATCTACTCGATTCTGACCATCGGTGACGGACTGATTGCACAGATCCCTGCGCTGCTGATCTCGCTGACCGCCGGGATGCTGATTACCCGCGTCTCGTCCGACAATGAGCAGACGGCTGACAATAATATCGGCCGCGAGATTGCCGAGCAGTTAACCAGCCAGCCGAAAGCCTGGCTGCTCTCCTCAATGGGGATGGTGGGCTTTGCCCTGCTGCCAGGTATGCCAACGGCAATTTTTCTGCTGCTGGCCGCGCTGACGATGATTAGCGGCGGTTTTCAGATCTGGCGTGTCAGAAAGACCCTGAGCCTTGCGCAGCCGCAAATGGAAAATGAGGTCATTCCCCCTGAGCTGAACGGCAAGGAGGATTTACGTCAGTTCAACCCAACACGACCTTATCTGATCAATTTCTCGTCCTCATGGCGCGGGCATCCGGAGATGCTTGAGCTGGTGCAGGATATTCGCCGGCTGCGTAACCGTATCGTTTACCACTTCGGCTTTACCCTGCCAGCGTTCGATATCGAGTTTCTCGACCAGCAGACGGAAGATGAGTTTCGCTTCTCGGTTTATGAAATCCCGAAAGTAAAAGGCACATTTAACGTGTCGCATCGGGCGGTGAAACGCCGCTGGCTGGACGAGATCGCGTCAACCGACAGGGAAAGCGTGGCAGAGGGCGACGAGCAGCGTCAGGAAGGCGATCTTATCTGGCTGGCGGCGGACCATCCGCTGCTGCAAAACGAAGAGGTCGAGCGCTGGACGGCGCGCGAAATCCTGGTAAAGCGCATGGAGAACGCTATTCACGCCAGCAGCCCGCATTTTATTGGTCTGCAGGAAACCCGCGCGCTGGTGAGCTGGCTGGAATCAGAGCAGCCGGAGCTGTCGCAGGAGTTACAGCGCGTGATGCCCCTCTCACGTTTCTCCAGCGTCCTGCAAAAACTGGTTTCAGAACGCATTCCGCTGCGATCGGTTCGGGCAATTGCCGAAGCGCTGATCGAGCATGGGCAGCATGAGCGCGACATCTGGCTGCTGACCGACCAGGTGCGCATCTCGTTAAAAAATCATCTCTGTTACCAGTATGCCCGTCCGGACGGCCTGCATGTCTGGCTGCTGACACCGGAACTGGAAGAACAGTTGCGTGACTCGCTTCGTCAGACGCAAAACGATCTGTTCTTTGCGCTAACCCATGAGCAGATCAGCGCCATTCTCCCGCTCATTGCCAACGCATTCCCGGTTGACACCCCGGAAAGCGCGGTGCTGCTGGTCGCCCAGGATCTGCGCAGCCCGATGCGCGGGCTTATCCAGGAAGAGTTCCACTATGTGCCGGTGCTCTCGTTTGCAGAGCTGCAACCCAATCTCGCAGTAAATGTGCTGGGGCGTATAGAGCTCGATCCGGCCGCTTACTCACTTACCACGTGGGAGAGTTAATCATGTTCGAACTGCGCGTGCTGTCTGGCCTGCATTTAGGCGCCGCGTTACCCCTCTTCGGCGATAAATGGCTGATTGGCCACGCCGATGAGGCCGATCTTATGCTTAGCGATGCTCGCGTTGCCGCCCGCCATTGCGAGCTGCGCCGTGAAGAGACTCAGTGGCTGGCACAACCGGACGGCGGGGAAGCCTATGCCATTAATAGTGAAGAACCCTTTCAGGTCGCTGACGTCTGGCTCTGCGTTGCGCGTATCGACACGCCGTGGGCCGCCTGTATGCCGCCTGCCCCCCCTTCTATGCCAGAAGAAACTGCTGAAACGCCGAATGAGGCCATACCCCCGGTCGCTGCCCGTAAAGGGATATTCACCCGCAGCATCCGCACGCTGGTCTGGAGCCTGATGTTGCTGCTCACCCTGACAGTAATGAGCTGGGTTTTGCAGCCCACCGTAGCCCAGACTCAGGTCACCTCCTCCCGGCCACTGAGTACTCCCGCAGAATTGCAGGCTCCGTTACAGAAAATGTTGCGCGAACGCGATCTGGCGAGCCTCGTGAAAGTGGACATGCATAATCAGCGACTGCGTCTTACAGGCCGCCTCAGTAAGCCACAGATGCAAATCTATAAACGAATGCTGGAGCGCTTTAACGCAACGTACACCAGCGATATCCCGCTGGATAACCAGGTCAGGCTGCTGAAGGTCAGGCTGCCGTTTCGCATTGTGCAAATCACCACCGGGAGCCGCGCCAATATCGTCACTGATGATGGGCAGCGTCTGTTTATCGGCGATGAAGTCGACAACCTGCGGCTGGTGGCGATTACCAGTAACCAGATCGAGTTCAACGGGCGCGATAACATTAAGGTGAGCTGGTAATGACGATGACGCTGGAGCAGTGGTATCAGCAGCAGCGGCGGCGGCTGACCAGCTTTTCGCCGGTCGAAAGCTTTGGTCGCATTACCGGGATCAGCGGGATATTGCTCGAAAGCAGCCTGCCCGAGGCGCGGATTGGCGATCTCTGCCAGATCGCCCGGGATGACGGGCAAAGCGTGTTGGCAGAGGTGGTCGGCTTTAACCCGCAGCACACGCTGCTCTCCGCCCTTGGCCAGCTCGACGGCATAGCCCGGGGCGCGCGCGTGGTTCCGCTGCGCCTGCCGCACAGTATTGTGGTGTCGGACGCCCTGCTCGGCAGCGTACTTGACGGCTTTGGCCGTCCACTGGATGCAGGCCAGCCTGGCGCGTTCGCCCTGCCCGGTACGGTGGATGATGCGGTAGGCGTACTGGGCGATGCCCCGGCACCCACCGATCGTCCGCGCATCGATACGCCGCTGCCGACCGGCATTCGCGCCATTGATGGTCCGCTGACCCTCGGCGTGGGACAGCGGGTGGGGATCTTCGCCGGCGCGGGCTGCGGGAAAACCACCCTGCTGGCGGAGATTGCCCGTAATACGCCCTGCGATGTCATTGTCTTTGGTTTGATTGGCGAGCGTGGGCGCGAATTGCGCGAGTTTCTTGACCACGAACTGGATGAGGCGCTGCGCAGCCGTACGGTGCTCATCTGCGCCACCTCCGATCGCAGCAGTATGGAACGCGCCAGGGCCGCTTTTACTGCCACTGCCATCGCCGAAGCCTGGCGCGATAAGGGTAAGAATGTGCTGTTGATCCTCGACTCCCTGACCCGCTTTGCCCGCGCCCAGCGTGAAATCGGCCTCGCGCTGGGCGAGCCGCCGGGTCGCGGCGGGCTGCCGCCTTCAGTTTATACCTTATTACCCACCCTGCTGGAGCGCGCAGGACAGACCTCACGGGGGGCCATCACCGCCCTCTATTCCGTACTGATTGAAGCTGATTCAATGAACGATCCGGTCGCGGACGAAGTGAGATCCCTGATTGATGGCCACATTGTGCTGACCCGTCGTCTGGCGGAGCGCGGACACTACCCGGCTATTGATGTGCTGGCGAGCCTGAGCCGTACCATGAGCAACGTTGCGACTCGCGAGCATAGCCGCGACGCCACGCAGCTGCGCCGCAT
This sequence comes from Pantoea pleuroti, assembly GCF_014156615.1. Taxonomy (NCBI): domain Bacteria; kingdom Pseudomonadati; phylum Pseudomonadota; class Gammaproteobacteria; order Enterobacterales; family Erwiniaceae; genus Pantoea; species Pantoea pleuroti. The sequence continues at coordinate 760,180 of NZ_SBFD01000001.1, forward strand.
GATGTCCGCCTGGCAGCAGGTAGAAATGTTAATCCGCCTGGGAGAATACCAGCCGGGACACGATGCCATGACCGATGCGGCGGTATCGGCTCAGGAGACGATAAATGGCTATCTGCAACAGGCGATGCACGCGCCCTGCGGATATGACGACACACTGCATTACTTAGCGGAGGTAAGCCAGCATGCGCCGTCATCCGCTACCTGATCACGACATCACGACTGATGAGGGCAGCGCTGAATTGCAGCAGGCCTTCTCTCTGCTGCTGCCAATTCGCCGCCAGCGCTTACGCCGCTGCGAACGGTTGCAACGGCAAGCGGAGCAGGCGCTGTGCGAAACGCAACGCCAGTCAGCCGAGGCGGAACACCAGCTTGAAGCCGCACAACAGCATTATCAGCAGTTGCGCGATAGCTTTGCCGGACACCACCAGTCGGGGCTGCAAAAACAGGAGCATCTGGTCGGGGGATTGGCCCGGGAGCGTCAGGCCAGCGACGAGGTGAGTGGACAACGTAATCAGCTGCAACAGTGCCGCGCACAGCAGGTTATGCAACAACAACAGGTGCAGCACACACAGCAGCAAACACAGGCGCGTCTGCGCGATGTGGAAAAACTGGAATATCTGATGGCGCACAGCGAGGCATTACGATGACAGCCTTACCCCACCCCCCGCAAAATAATCCAGCGCCGCCTGCACGGCCGGAGGTGCAGCGCCGTTCGCCGCAGACCGGACCTTCAGACGTCGCGACGTCCGAGCGTAAATCCCGCGCCGAGCCGTTTCGCGAAGAGGGTTCGCTGTTCGACGCGCTGTTGCTCACCCCCAGCGAACTGCCGCAACCGCTTATCATACCCTGGGAAGGCTCCCCCTCTTTTGGGTCACAGTTATCCCATGAGCCTGTGGCTCCCGCTTCTCCGGTCAGGGCCTGGCAACAACTGGAGCCTCCTATGTGCGCCATGGCAGAAAAGCAGCCTGCTGGCCCGATATCAATGACGCTACTGCTGCCCCTTTTAGGCGAAGTGGATGCCCGCCTGAGTCCGTTTGCCGCGGGCTGGGATATCAGCCTGCGTTTTGCGCCACCTGCCATGACGATGATGGCCGCCCATCAGGAGCGCTGCCGGGAGTCACTGCGCCGCCGGATGGCCTGCGCTGTGCGCCTGCGCTTTGAGCAGCGCGGAGGCCGGGAATGAAACCCTTGTCCCTGCGCACTCTGCCGCGCGAGGAAGCCCGCCTGCGTCAGCATATCGGCCACGGTCTTGGCTATCCTTTTACCCTTGCAGGCGAAGCGGGTGAGCTTCAGCTGCGGCTCGCCCCCCCCGGCGAGCGGCCACCGGCGCAGAACTTCTCCTGCAAGGCGGGAGGGTTATCTCTGGCGGAAAGCGAAGCGCTGCTGAGTCTGTTTTCCACTTGCCCGCTGCTGCCAGAACCCGGGGCGTGCGCTGACTGGTACTGGCCGCTCTTTAACCAGCATCTCAGCCCGGCATTGCGTGCGCTGTTTGGCGACCTGACGCCGCAGGACGCGCTCTGCGCACCGGTTGAGGGGATGTGGATTGCAATTAGCGTCACGATCGGTGAGGCGCAGGCGCAAAGTCAGTTATATCTTGCGCCCGCCACATTGGCGGCGTTGTTAAACCAGCCTGGCTGGGCTCCGCTCCCTGCACCGCTTTGCAGCGCCCTGCCGTTATCGCTGCCGATAGAACTGGGTGCGGTGTCGTTTGCTCCCTCGCAGTTACGCACACTTCGCCCCGGTGATGTGATTTTCCCTGCTACCTCGTATTTTTTCCCGACCGGTCGCGGCGAGCTTCGCCTTGCGCAATTGCACCTTAAGGGCGAATTGCTGTTCGGGGAGGGGCATCCTGCCCGTTTTCTTATTACCCGTCTGGAGAATAGTTACATGAATGTGACCCCCGAAGATAATCTGCCCGCCGATACACCTCAAGCGGATGAAGGCCTGACTGAAACAACGGCGCCTGTGGCATCACCTTTTGATGCGCTGCCGCTGGCCCTGACCGTGCGCTGCGGCCATCTCAGACTTACCCTGGGTGAGTTAAATCGTCTGGATGTTGGCTCGACGGTCACGGTCGAAAACGTCGTGCCCGGTGAAGCACTGCTATGTCACGGCGAGTTTCTGCTGGCGAAAGGAGAACTGGTCGATGTCGAAGGACGTCTGGGGTTGCAGATTACTCACATGCTGCCGGGCGTGGCGAGCGTCGGGGATGTGAACAGGTGATTCCGATGGAGATGGGGCCTCTCAACCCGATTATGCTGGCGCTGTTTCTCGGCGCGCTGGCACTGCTGCCGATGATGCTCATTATCTGTACCAGCTTTTTGAAAATTACGATGGTGCTGCAATTGACGCGCAACGCGATGGGCGTGCAGCAGGTGCCGCCAACGATGGCGCTCAACGGCATTGCGCTGGCGGCAACGCTATTTATTATGGCGCCGGTATTTAGCGATATGACCGACAGGCTGAAAGCGATCCCTGTCGATTTCAGCAGTATGGAGCGGCTCGAATATACCGCCGCTAATGGTATCGAACCGCTGAAAACGTTTATGCATAAAAATACCGATCCGGACATCGTCATCCATCTGCAGGAAAATGCCCAGCGTATGTGGCCAAAGAAAATGGCAGATTCGGTCACCCCCGACAATATGCTGCTCATTATCCCGGCCTTCGTGCTATCAGAGCTGCAGAACGGTTTCAAGATCGGCTTTCTGATCTTTATTCCTTTTATTGTCGTTGACCTGATCGTCTCGAATATCCTGCTGGCACTCGGGATGCAGATGGTATCGCCGATGACCGTTTCGCTGCCACTGAAGATCCTGCTGTTTGTGCTCATCAGCGGCTGGACGCGGCTGCTCGACGGCCTGTTCTACAGCTATTTATGAGGTCATCATGGATATTCTGACGCTGTTTCGCCAGGGGTTATTGCTGGTGGTTATCCTCTCCGCGCCGCCGCTGCTGGTGGCAGTGATCTCCGGGGTAATTATTTCACTGGTGCAGGCCGCGATGCAGTTGCAGGATCAGACCCTGCCCTTCTGCATCAAACTTATCGCGGTCGGCCTGACGCTGGCGCTTACCGGGCGCTGGGTCGGTGTTGAACTGATGGAGCTGGCGCAGGCGGCGTTTGCGATGATGTCAACGGTCAGTTCCTGATGCTGACAGGTTACCCACTCACCGATACGTTTCATGCAATCCTCGCGCTAGGACTTGGCATGGCGCGCATCTTTCCCTGCCTGTTACTGACACCGATATTCTCTTTTAGCGTCATAAAAGGGCTGCTGCGAACCGCCATTGCTGTGGCGCTGGCGCTGTTTATCGCCCCAGGCATCAAAGAACAAATTGATGTGCTTGAGCCGACAATGATGGCGCTGGCAGGGCTGGTACTCAAAGAGTTGATGATAGGCACCCTGCTCGGATTGTTGCTGGCGTTGCCTTTCTGGCTGTATGAGTCTGTCGGTGCGTTATTCGATAACCAGCGGGGTGCCTTAATGGGTGGGCAAATTAACCCCCAGCTGGGGCCGGATGTGACGCCTCTGGGTAAGTTAATGCAGCAGGTGCTGATATTGCTGCTGGTCACAGGGCTGGGATTATCGACCATCACCCAGGTTATCTGGGACAGCTATCATCTTTGGTCCGCCACCCAGTGGATACCTTTCCCCGCAGAGGCGGGTTTTCACGTCTGGCTTACGCTTTTGGGGAAAATCTTCAGCGATATGGTGCTTTATGCCGGGCCGCCGGTGGCGCTGATGCTGCTGCTCGATTTTGCCATCGGTGTGATGAGTCTCTATAGCCCACAGCTACAGGCGACTGCCCTGACAATTCCGTTGAAATGCCTGCTCGGCATGTTGTTTTTTATCCTCTATTTGCCACTGCTGGACCATCTGGGTAATACGCGGTTGTATGAACTGCGCGATCTTATCCCTGTCCTGTCGCAGATATTTTCCCCTTCAGCCGGGAGCGCGCCATGAGCGAAAAAACCGAAGACGCTACACCGCAAAAACTCAGAGAGTCGCGCAAAAAAGGCCAGGTCAGCCAGAGCCAGGATATCCCTAAGCTGCTTATCTCAATCGGTATCCTTGAGACCCTGTTTGCTATGGTAGATACCGGGATGCAGCGGTTGCAGGCGATGATGCTGCTGCCGTTAACGCGTCTGCGCGACCCATTCGATCACGCGATGGAGGAAGTAATAAGTGATAGCGTCACCGTAATGCTGGTGCTGGTGGGCATCGCGTGCGCCATTGCCATGCTGCTGCGGGTGGTGGGCGGCTGGGTGCAGTTCGGCCCACTCTTCTCCACCGAAGCGCTGGCACCGAAACCGGATGCGCTTAACCCGTTTAATCACCTGAAGAATATGTTTTCCGCCCGCCAGTTTACCCAGCTTTTGACCAGCATCTTTAAAGCGGTGGTGATAGGCCTGGTGGTATGGCAAGCGATCATGCCGGACCTCGGTGGCCTTGCTCAGCTGGCGCTTGGCGATCTCAACGGTTTCTGGCAGGGGGTGATGGCGCTGTTTATGAAGGTGTCACGTCGGGTGCTGATGGTGATGCTAATAATCAGCCTGTTCGATTTTGGTATTCAGCGCTATTTCTTCCTCAAACAGCAGCGTATGAGTCATGAAGATATCAAAAACGAATTTAAGCAGAGCGAAGGCGATCCGCATATGAAAGGCCACCGCCGTCAGCTGGCTCAGGAGATCCTGAATGAAGAGCCGGTGCCTGCCCGTGAGATTAACGTGGAAGACGCGGATGTGTTGCTGGTTAATCCCACCCATTTTGCCGTCGGTCTCTATTATCGCCCGGATGAAACGCCGCTGCCGCGTCTGCTGTTTAAGGCTTGCGATGAAGAGGCGCGGGCATTAATTGAAGAGGCGCAGCGTAAAAAGAGACCGGTTATCCGCTTTATCTGGCTGACCCGCACTCTGTGGCGCACCACGCGCGAAGGGGCTTATGTTCCACGCGAAACGTTAAATGCCGTCGCGCACGTCTATCGTCTGCTGCGGGAGCTGGAGGATCACTATCTGGATGAGGTGATTGAGATTCGGGAAGAATAGTGCGGAGGGTAACTCCGCACTATCTTATCAGGCAGTCACATCTGCGTCTCACGTGCCTGCTGAATAAAAGCCAGTATTAAAGCGCTAAACGTCGCCGGGGTAAAACCGGCAAGCGGTTGCTGATAACAGAGCCGCCTGCGGTCTGCTGCAGGAAAACTGACGTAATGGAATAGCGTTACCAGCACTGGCACGCGGGCAAAGAGTGCGCCGCACACAGGCTTCCCGGAAACGGAAGGTGAATAGCTATGGTCGATTCTCGCTCAAATATGGCCCCAGCGATCAGCCGGGGCCTGGGACTGCCGAAACGTGGTTAGTTATCTACCGTTATCCGCGTATAGTCGTTCGGGCCATTACGCAGTTGTGGTTGCCACCAGATGGTCAGGTTATGCAGGTCTGAAGAGGGGCGACAGCCCACGTCATTACATCCGCCCTGCGGCCGCGCGCAGGCACTCAGCACCAGCGCGGCGGCGGTAAGCACAATTATTCTCACTAACATGCTTTTTCCTTATCAGCTCAGTAGAGGTTTTTGGCCGGTGCACCGCCTGCTGAAGAGAGCAGCGAAGCGCGAGAAGGACGTGACGGAGCATTGCTATCAAATGCGACGAATACCTCCGCCGATTCACCCGGACGCAGTTCTCCACGCGGCCAGACCGCTACCGCCAGCGTGCGGTCGCTGCGGCACAGACTCTCATCAAAACGCTGCGTCTGCTGGGTGTTGTTGGTGATCACCCCAACGGTTATCTGTACGCTGCTGTTGCCGTACCACTGATGCCGACGGAAATCGCTCCCGAAAGCGCCCGAAATGCGGCACAGGGAGGAAAGCGTCTGGCCCGTGCCACCGCTGGTCATCCCCGCTGGCACGCGGTTCAGCGCCAGGTCGCGCATCGCGCCTTCCACCATCCCTTTGACGTCGGTGTACTTATGACGATTAGTCACCTCATCCATCGCGCTATTAAGCTGTTCGCGCGACTCGGCAGCGATATACCGGGTCGGATCGACCTGGTCACCAATTAAATGCGGCGTAATAATAAACAGCCGCTCACGCTGGGAGGTTTCATAGCGCGTTGAGGTAAACAGCTTGCCGATCAGCGGAATACTGCCGAGGATCGGGATGCGTCGCTCACGGTCGCCCGTCTCTTTGGAATGGAACCCGCCCAGAACCAGCGAGCGTCGCGCCTCCACCAGCGCCTGGGTGCTGACCGCTGCGTTATGGGTTCCCTGCGCATCGCCCTCATCATCTTTATTGAGCTTTCCATCTTCCACATCAACAATGAGCTGGATAGCCGATTTTTGTGAAGTGGTGATTGCGCGTGGCGTCACCCGCAGGCTTGTGCCTGCGGTGACAGACTGAATATCCGCCACCCTCTCGCCAATGGCGCGTATAAAGGCAGTATCGCTGAAATCAATCACCGCGGGCTGATTCTCCAGCGTGAGGATAGTGGGGTTAGCGATAATGGATGCCGTCCCTTCCCCCTCCATCGCTTCGATACTGGCAAAAAATCGCTGGAAATCGGTCACAAACAGTGTACTGGCACCGGAGAGCATATTGGCGCCGCTGGCGACACTGCCAAACTGACCGGCCAGGTTGCTGGAGAAGCGTTTCAGCGCGCTGCGGTCGATATCGACAATCACTGCATCGATTTCGATCAGCTTTTGCGGAACATCAATGGCGTTAATTAATGCCTGATAAGCGTCCCGGGTTTTCGGATCGTCACGCACCAGCAGCAGGTTGTTACGCACATCCGCTGATACTTTACCCGCCAGACTGCTGACAGGCGCCTTTTTACGTCCGGAGGCCGGCATATTGCGATTAATCAGCTCGTTTAAAACACTTTGCGACTGTTCACGTGATACCTGTTCATCCTCTCCCTGGCCTGATGACATTCTTCCGGAAGAGGCGTTGCTGGACTGACCCAGCAGTTCATTCAGAATGGTGGCCACCCCCGGCACCAGCAGCTCCTGATCGCGATAGCGAATGGTGCGATCCGCCACGGCCGCATAACGCAGCGGGAATGCCATCATATCTTTACTGGCCTCAGCTTCAGGTTTGCTTTCCGATTTACGGGCAAATTCCGTTATCTGGCGCACATACTCCGGCGGACCGGTCACCAATACCACGCCTTCATCCGGCAGTTCGCCCCAGCCGAAGCGGGGTTCCAGCAGGCCGACACCGCGCAGCGCCTCTTTCAGATCCGGCGCGGCTTCCGGGGAAATCTCAATACGCTGGGAAGTTTGCGCTGCCTGCGGGCTGACGTAGAGCGTGTTGTTATAAACAAACCACTGAAAGCGATACTCAAGCGCCAGGCGATTAAGGAACCCTTCCGGGCTGTCTGCGCGCAGTTTACCGGTGACATTGCTGTCGCCCAGCGTGCCAAGGTTGACCTCAACACCAAAGCTGCTGGCAAAATCGTCAAGAATAATATTAAGCGGGGTATTATCTGCCGAATAGGCATATGCACCATTCTTCCACTCATCCGGCACACGAGCGTTTGTGATGCCCATACTCAGTAGCAGCAGGGTAATGGCCGCCAGCAGGCGGCCCGGAAAAGAAAACGTAAACACGCCTGACTCCTTGATGACAGGGGCTTAGTTAACAGCGTCGATGATCGCTTTACGGATGCCAAACTTGAACTGGGTGTATTGCGAACTTGCCCAGCTGGCGTTGGACATATCCTGCAGGCGATTCTGGAAAGCATACATATCCGCAATGCTGAACGATTCGCCCGAAACATCGCGGGCAAACTGATAGGCTTCATGATGTTTGCGGTTCGAGTTGGAAGATAACTGACGCTGTAACAGATCGCTGGAACTCATGATATTGACTCCTCTTGTTGGACACCCCTGTTAAGTGGCGCGACAAGCGAAGCAGTTCCACTGTTTTTGCTTTTTTTATGCATTCTCTTCTGCCAGCGCTGGCGCGAGCTGCCGGCACAGCGTCCGCCAGTTAACCATCAGCTCGCCTGCGTCGGTAATAAGCCGCAAGCGATCTGGCTCAAGCGCCGGGTCGGCGCACAGCGTCCAGCGAAGCTGCGACTGCGCGGCCAGCCAGCCGTTAATCTCCTGCTCCTGCCCGCTGGCGCAATACAGCGTCGCCTGCTGCTGACGCGGATAGTGACGCAACAACTGTCTGAGCAACGCGTGAAAACGGCGCTCATCATCCACCTCATCGAGCAGGTGTTGCAGTGCCTCGTTCAGAACCTTTCCAGCGAGCAACACCAGCTGCGTCTCTTCGGCTGCACGCTGTTCCTGCCAGTCCGCAAAGAGCGTCTGCGCCTGCTGCCAGAACCGGGCTTCCCATTCGCGCTGGCTGGCCGCCCTTTCGGCTTGTGCCTCGGCGCGTACCTGCTCGCGGATCGTTTGCGCCTGTTTATGGGCCAGCTCGATAATGGAAGCCGCTTCAAGCCTGAGCGCAATTTCCTCGCGGCGCAGCATATTACCCGATGGGGCGCTGCCGCCCTGCAGATGCAGGCTTTTAAGTTTCCACATCGCGCGTCTCTCCCGAATGTTGTTGCACCTGCCAGAGCGCCGTTTCCCATAAAGGACGCAAACGATGGCCAGGCAGTGAAAGTGCCGGGTTTACCGGCGCGTCGCTTACAGGGAAGAGTAGCCGCAGGCGCGGCCAGATAGCCGGAAATAACGCCTGCAGCAGACAGAGGCTGTCGGCGCTGCCACCAGTAGTGAAAAGCCCGGCGGGCAGCCAGCACTCAATGCGCATTCCTTTCGCCAGACGCCGCAACCAGATCTTTAGCTCTGCGGGTAGCGGCATGGCACCGGCGCAAATTTCCGCGACTAAAATCAACAGTTGCGCGCGCTGTTCGCAGCTTAAGTCGCTGATGGCCAGCACCATCGGCTCCGGCGCGACCAGTTCGCCTGGTACACCCAGTGTGTGGTGCCAGCACGAGGCATGCTGGCGGAGATAGTGCCTCTGCAAAGGCGCAGATAAACGGGCCAGTGGCTGGGTGCACCAGCTTTCATCAGCCTGTAACCAAAAGTCAGCGTGCCACCAGCGCAACCAGCGCAGGGTAATTTCCTCATCAGCCGCAGCGTTGAGCATAATCAATCACTTCGCCTGTGCAGCCAGGCGCTTACGACTCAGAGCCTGACGAATGAACGCATTTGCCACCAGTAACAGCAGCAGCACCCCCAGGCATGTTGTAACTATCTTGACCATCTCGTAACGTTCCGGGCTAAGCTGAAACGGCCCCAGCTGCACCATTTCAATTTTATCCTGCCAGGCTTTCGCCGGGACAAAGACAATCGCCAGATCTCGGTCATCGCGCCCACCCAGCCCCGGAATGCTGGTTGCTACCAGCCGGCGAATGCGCGGTTCGATACTGTCCGGGTCGAGGTTTTCATGATATTTGATAAATACCGAGGCGGAAGCGGGTTGTACCGGCTCGCCGGGGGCGATACGCTCGGGCAATACGACATGCACACGCGCCACCACGACGCCATCAATTTGTGACAGCGTCGCTTCTACCTCCTGTGACAGCGCATAGATATAGCGGGCGCGCTCCTCCAGCGGACTGGAGATAACACCACTTTTCTGAAAAACCGCGCCAAGGCTGGTTCGCGCCTGATGAGGCAGTCCGGCGGCATTGAGGATATTTACCGCCCGCTCAATGTCACTGCGCGCGACGCTAACGCTAACCCCCTCTTTAGAAACCTGTTTATCAGCCTCAATCTTAAAGCGGCTCAGTTCTGCCACCACATCGTTGGCATCGTTTTCTGACAGTCCGCTGTGCAACTGAGTCTGATCACCGCAGCCGGTAAGCAGCAGCGCCAGGCACAGAGCACAGAAGCATTTAATGACAGCGCCATTCATAAGATTCACTGCAGGTTGCTGAGTTTATCGACTGACTGAACGGTTTTGGCGATCACTTTGGCGTTCATCAGACTCTCGATATAGTAATCAGAGAGCTGCGCATTGGCGCGGGAGAAATCTTCCGCACTGGATGACCGCGAAGCGACTCTGAGATCGTTAAAGGCTTCTTTTTGCGCACGCTGGTTGCCGCTCAGCGATTGCAGAATATTGCCGACCACGCCAGGCTCTGAAGAGCTCATCTGGCTGCTGTCAGGCGCAGGGCCATTAAGCTTTGCATTAAACCATTGAATATCTTCCGCCGACGGTGTTTCCTGGTACATTTCGACTGACGGAACCGGTTCTGAAGTGAGCAAGGAAGATTGAGAGACTTTCATCAGTAAAACTCCTGTGGGATTAGAGAGCAGGGAGACAAAAAAACACCTCCCTGCCGGAGTCGATTAGTACTGAATTTTGACCTGGGCTGCGGCTGACGCGGCCTGCGCATTACTTTCGGCGATGCCGTTAATGCGCTGGAACTCTACATCGCGATCCATTTTATCGGCCTGGTTTTCCTGCATCTTGTCCATCGCCTGTTGCGAACGGACCATATATTTCGCACCGTTGTAAGCACCGGCAACCTGAGTGTAAGCAGAAGCTGCGTTGGTGATCCCGTTGGAAAGTAAGCTAGCACCTGACATAGTCATTCCTCGCGTTGATGATAGGTTGTAGTTGGGTGTTGCATTCATTAAGTAATCAATGAAGCTATCCGGTTCCATCGCAAAGAAAATATTTATGCAGATAAAGCCTGCTGGCCCACGGCAAGAAAGGTGGGCGACATGTCAGGCGGTAAGTTTTAACAACTTCAGGCGGTGATAAAGGGTGCGCCTGGGAATCCCTAACTCAAGAATGACATCATCGATACGATTGTCGTGCCGGTTCAGGCAGTCGTGGATCAGGCTGCGCTCAATGCGCCGCATTCTGTCTTTTAATAACACGCGCCCTTCCTGCTTTATCTCACAGCACAGCGGCGGTAAGCCCAGCACAAAGCGTTCTGCCGCCGCTTTAAGCTCGCGGATATTTCCCGGCCAGCTATGCAGCAGCAGGGTCTCATCAAGCGCGAGCGATCCTGCCGGCAGAGGCTGATTCAGACGCAGCGCTGCCTCCTGCGTAAACTGGCGAAACATGGGCAAAATCAGCTCCGGTCGTGATCGCACGGTTGGTGTGGCAATTTTAATTGTGTCGAGGCGAAAGAAGAGATCCCGACGAAAACGGCCCTGAGCCACCAGCTGCGCCAGTGGAATTTGTGAGGCGACGACCACCCGCAGATCCAGCCCGATACTTTTGGTGCTGCCCAGTCGCTCTACCGCGCGATTTTCCAGTACACGCAGCAGCTTAGCCTGCATCGTGAGCGGCATACTGTCTATTTCATCCAGAAACAGCACGCCGTGATTAGCACTCTCAATATACCCGGCACGGGAACTGCTTGCGCCGGTGAACGCCCCGGCCATGACCCCAAACAGCTCGCTTTCGGCAAGTGTCTCCGGGATGGCTGCACAGTTGACCGGCACCATCGGGCCGCGACAGCCGGAAAGTTGATACAGCCGCTGGGCCAGTGCATCTTTCCCGGTACCCGTTTCACCCTCGATTAAGACATCTATGTTTAACGGTGCAATCGTATTTAAAATCTTATACAGATGAGTATGGATATCGGTTACGGGCTCCGGGTAACCCGCCGCCGCATCCGGGCGGGAATCAACCTGGCGTAAGACGTTATCCGCACTCTCCTCATCGACAGTCCCGTGGCCTGACTGTGTCCTGTAAAGACGAACCATACATTCTCCATTAGCTTCGCATAAGCGCGCCTTACATGAGACGCGCTGCTCGTTCAGCACTTGTGGATGTTCTGGAAGCAGAGCCTGATGCAAAGAATTACAAATTTACCGCGGCCTCACTCTCACCCAATCAGGTCATCCCCGCTATCAGTCCAGGATTATTATCTTGTAGGGATAGACGCTCAACCGGTAAGGATTACCCTACAGGATTCACAGAAAAACCTTCAAAAACAGAATGATAATTTCTTAATGGCGGTGCCGCTGGATTTTTATAAATCTGAACCCGTATCACAAAGGGAACATTTTTAGTGGAACCATCCCGGGACAACCGCCACTCACAGTGCGAGGTAGCATCAGCCTGAACGGTAAAATTGTGCAATCGGCAGTAATCAGGATTGCAAAATGTTACCGCTGTTGCTGCCCAATCAATCGCTGACTTATTAACTCTGAGGAATAAATTCATGAAGATTCCAGGATTTGGTGGTGGGGCTACAAACGCGAACAAAATCGATATGCCTCCGGCAAATATGCCAGGCAAGACGGGGGGCAGTCCGTCAGGTAAACCTGACTTACCTGATCAGCCCGGAAAATCGTCGTTACCTTTTCTCAGTAATGCGAAAACAGGCCCGCTCAATTTTGCCAGTAATGCCTTTGACGGCCTGAGCACACTGGCTTCGCTGACCGGTTCAGGCGGAAGTCAGAAAAACGGCCAGGCAAACGGTGCAAACTCGCCTGACGCCCCGTCGGGCGGTGGCTTACTGCAGCAGATTATGATGCTGACAGGCCTGCAACAGCTGTTGGGCGGCGGTAATAAGGCGCAGCAGCCGGAGCAACCGGGCACGCCTGCACCTTCACAGGGCACGAATCACAGCGGCAATCCGCTTGAGCAGCTGATGCAGATGCTTCAGCAACTGCTCCAGCAGATGATGGGGATAGATAAAGGTAAAGGGGCAGACAGCGGAGAATCTGGCGGTAATGCACCACAGGCACCGGCTCAGGGAGCAACTGACAATGGTGGGCAACAGGGCGGAATGATGCAAAACCTGCTGTCCCTGTTAGGGCTTTCTTCATTGTTGCAGGGGCTTTTGGGCGGCGGTGAGGGGCAATCTTCCCAGAAAAATCCGCAAAGCTAACTCAGGGGGCTTGTATGGTTATGCCAATACCTGGCGGGGGGGGAATAACCCCCGCTTTTTCACCCGGCAGGCCACTGCCGGGTAACCTGCCATTATCCACTCCCCTGCCGGGCTCCGCGTTCCCGGTCCCGGGCAGCGATCTCCCCATCAGCTACTCCGGTGGGAGCGGAACACCGCTGGCGGGCCTGTCCGATCCGATCCGGGAGCTTGATCAGCTGTTAACGCAGGCTGGATTGGGGGCGCTTGTCGATCCAGCAGCCACTGAAGAAGGGACGATGCCCACGGCGTTATTTGCCAGCGAAACAGCAGGCGAAGATACTCCACAGACACCGGGCGATGGCGTGCGAACCAGTGAGAAGGACACCCGCGTCAGGCCGACGGAGGAGAATCTGAAGGGCCGTCCACCGGGCGATAACCGCAGCGCCGAACAGATCATTGATGAAAACCCGGTGCTGAAAAACCTTGGCAACCAAAAAGATATCAAGCAGGCAGAGCTAAAAGAGCGCTTCGGCGACTGGACGGATGCCAATAAAGATCCGAAGAGTCGTGCTGATGCGGCGTATAACATGGCCTGCGTGTTAAACAGCATAAAAGGCCTGAATGCGCGCGATGGCAGCGAGCGGAAGGAGATCTCAGCTAACGACAAAATAGAGGGCATCACCAAAGATGGTGACGCGCGCCACGGTACCGAGGCGGGTGTGCTGAAGGATATCGCCGAGCAGGGTCTGAAGATGCTGCCGGAGAATAAACAGCTGCCGGAGACGAATGATTCGCACGTTCGTATGGATGGTACCAATAAAGACAACTTCCAGTGGGGCATGGGTGAGTTCGGCAAAATATTGTCGAACATTCCCATTCTCAAATCTGTTGCCGCGCCTTTCTTTAACAATATTGGCGAGGCCCGCAATGTGGGCGAAGTCTTTACCGGTGGCCTGAAAGGACTGGCCGAGGGTGGAATGAGCGCGGCGCGTGGGCCAATTGGCTGGGGCATCACGGCAGCGACCGATACCGTACAGATTGCGGTGGAAAATAGCGGGGGGAAAGGCAAGAACGAACCGCCGCCGTTTGCCTGATTTTGAAGGCTGCTCATGTTTGTCCCTGTACCCGGTACAGGGACTTTTTTTTGCGCGTTATGCAGGTAACGTGCCTTTGCCGCTGGAGATAATGTCGGCAAAGTTGAGAACTTTTCCAACATAAGTCGGATCGCCGGTTCCGGTTTTCGAGATATCCGTCAGATCGTTGACATTCACATTCCCTGGCCCTGAGTTATAAGCTCTCAACCCGGCACCGGAATCGCCCCCAAAAGCCTCCCGCTGCTCTTTCAGATAGAGCCCGCCAGCCATGATGCTGTCTTCAGGACTGGACGGGCTGGCATCTGGCCCCAGCAGATGCGGGTATCTGCTTTGCAGATCGGCGAAGGTGTTGGAATTAACCTGCATCAGGCCGCTGTCGGAAAGGCCATTACCGCCGTTCACGGTGGTCGCCTCTGTTTTTCCGCGTGACTCCTGCCAGATTTGCGCTGCCAGCACTTCAGGCGCCTGGTTAGTCTCTTTGGCGGCACGCATTATCGCCTGCTCATGATCCAGTAACGGGGCAGGTAAATGTAACCCCGACTCGCCTTTTATCAGCGGGACGCCGCCGGATGCTGGCGTCTGCCGGGCAGGCGTATTTAGTGCAGCATCAGAAGCCTTACCTGGCTGTGGCATTGTACTGGCCGTTAGCGGTTGCTGTGCAGAAGCGGATTCAGTCGGGTTAACAGGCTGCTTCATCGCGGCATTAAACGGTGCGGTGAGCGAAGCCCCCTCTTCTGCTGAGGTGCCCGGCATATCGGCACCGCCGCCACGCCCGCCTCCTGCGCTGTTATTTTGCTGCTGACCAGCGAAGAGCTGTTGCAGCATTAATAGCAGTTGCAGCAATGCCTCTATTTGCGGCCCCAGTTGCTGCATCAGCCCCTGCATCTGCATCGGATCCCGGTTGCTCACACTGTCGGGCGTGGCGGTGAGACTACTGAAATCCGTGCCGCTCATGGCATCATTGCCAAAGTTAATCGTCTGGCCACTGGCGCCAGAATCTGGCGGAGTAAACGAGGCTAAATTTTTTTCATCGAGCGAGCTAAAATCAGGCAGTTGCGGCTGTATCGGCCCGAAAGCCGAACCTGACGAGATATTCATTCTTCTCTCCTCTCAACAAATCTTCATCGTTAGCGCCAGCCAGACTGACGCCTTTCTCCCGCTATGACCGGGTACGATTGAGTGGAAAGCGCGAGGCGGGAGTTCCGGGCGGCGCGTGAGACAGAGCAAATTCGGCGTAAAAAAAGCCGCATCGCTGCGGCTTCTAAGGTGTGGCATCAGGAGGCTTTTTTCGTTTCTTCAGGTTCTGGCGATCCTGCAGGCCCTGCGGCTTCTGATGACGCGGATGACCCGGATGCCACTGATGATGCTGATGATGTCGGTAAGGAGTCCGGCAGCGGTATCATCTCGGCAATGCGTTCGCTCATCTTCTCTGCTTCAGCTTCAAGGACGGCGATGATGGCCTCATAGTCAGCCTGGGTTAACTTCTCAGGCTGTGGACTTTTGATATTCGCCAGGCCCGGGTATGATTGCCACCATGCAGAGGTATCACCCGCAGCGCGCATTTCTGATGAACGCTCAGGCGGGGTATTACGTAATGGCCCGGAGTTATGCGAATGTACGCTGTCGCTGTCCGATTCGCCTTCTTCTGACGGCCCTTTCGCCCGGGTACCGGTGCTGGGTGCTGGCGTGCCGGCCGGGGTTCTCGCCTCGGTACCAACACTGGGTGCTGGCGCGCCTTCCGGCGTTCTCGCCTCAGTACCCACGCTGGGTGCTGGCGCGCCTTCAGGTGTTCTCGCCCCTGAACTCATCGGGGCTTCCTCTTCTGTCGCGTCGGCGGGCTTCGGGTGCAGCTTGTTTGCCACTGCTCGCTCAGCCTCCTGATAAAGAAGACCGAACACCCCCTGTTGCAGGTAAGAATAGGCGTTTGGCACCAGGGCCGCCGCATTGCCAATGCTTTCGCGGGAAACGCGGAAGCCAGATTTGTTCGCCAGATCCAAAGCGGTCTCTGCCGCACTTGTCTTGCCGGAGGTGAAAAGCTTCTCTGCACCACCTTTCGTCACACGTGCCGCCCCCGCTCCGATGCCCAAACCGAGCGCTTCCATCGTCTCAGAGGCTACCGCACTTAATGCACTCAGCGTTGTAACGCCTTCAACCCAACGTTTTGGCGCTTTAGCGTGTTCCCACACCGCATCGAAGTGGCTCCCCTCGCCACTATTCGTGTGCCCGCTGGACAGCGCCTTATAACGATCCTTCCAGTCGTTACGGCCAAATAAAAACTCCGCGCCATGCAGGTTGTCGTAGTAGTTTTCCACAACTCCACTCAATGCACCGGCAGCGGAAGTCAGGCCAAAACCTGCTATCTGGTTGATGGCATAACCCGGCTTGAGCGCACCCTGTATAATCCCCATCGGTTCTGGCCGCGGCTTATTTTCGGGTAATAGCTGGGTTGCACTGGAAATTCCACCCGTCACCGGGTTGCGGACGTTAAAGCCCGTCCCGCCCAGCGCCGTCATTTTTAATTTATGCCCAAATGTCTCGCGTTTTTCTGCCTCATCTTTCATAAGAGGCTCCAGTGCATCCATATCTGCCTGCATCCATCTCGAATCCTGGATGCTGCTACCGATAACCCGAGTGAGCACCGCTTTAAAAGCCACTGCAGTCATCCCCCCCGCTACGCCAGCGACAAAGTTGTGCATGGGCGTGCCCGGCTCCAGCTTCATTGCGCTAGCTATCCCCTTGCCGACCAGATCGCCAGGTACACCGGAAAGGGCATAGGTCATTCCAATCGCCCCCTTTGCCTTGGCCATGATCATCGTGTCGCAGCTGTGAGCCAATTTGATGACATCTTTTACCTGATCGTCCGTCTGGTGCAATTCATCGTGCAGGGTGACAGCAATTCCTGCCAGGTAATCACGCACGTTCTCTCCGCCTTTACACGCGTTATGCAGAGTAGCTGTAATACGGCTAATTTCCGCAGAACGAGCCCTCGCAGCAGGGGTTGTAGCAGTGACTTCAGTTGTTGATGGCCCACCGCGCGTGGGCATTTCTATCGTTTCGTGATGTACAGGGGAAGGTGTGCGTCTAATTCCATCCATAATTCTCACTCCGCCAGGTTGTGCCGGTTATCACTAACCGGTCAGTTGATAACTTGCGAAATGAGCAACTCACCCCGCAGCGTCAGGGTTGAGTGATGCGCGAGCGAGCCTGGTTTCAAATCAGGAAGAAATTCTAAAAATTTTGTGATGCATCTCACAAAATAGCCGGATGGGTAGCGGTGAAGCGCGGCGCTTATTCAGCCCCCAATAAACTGCGTTTCACACTGCCGGGCGATCTCCCACAGTCTGTTACGGATGACCTGCTTAAGTTGCAGAGTGGACTGCGACTGTGGCTGGTCACGGCGGCTGATCAGCATCACTTCAAACGGCAGGGGCTGTGCTATGGGTAGCAGCTTTAGCTGTTCGGCATAGCGACAGGCGGTGAAGAGATCCACGACGCCCGTGCCGCCGCCTGCCAGCACCATATCCGCAATGACCGAATAGGTTTTAATCGACAACGACACGGCGGGATTCAGTTTTTTATCGCGCAGCGCTCGGTGAAGTACGCGTCCAAGCGGATCCTGAGCCTGCATCATCAGTAAATTATTGTTGCATAACCACGCAAGTGTAACGGGTTCATTACGGGGATGATTGAGCGGTAACAACGCGACCATCGAAGACTGAAACAGAGGTTCAGCCAGAAGATCCGCATCGACCTGCTGACCAAAAACCAGCGCAAAATCGAGCTGATTATCCAGAATCATCTGGCATAAAGTACTAAAGTGCTCGGTGACCAGTTCGACACTGACCGAGGCCATCTGTTGCCGCCAGGTGATTAATGCGGGTGCCAAAACCATCTGACCAAAAGCGTGAGCCGCGCCGACGCGAACTAACTGCCCTTCGCCACGCCGCAGCTGTTCTGTGAGCTGGGTGATAGATTGCAGGCGCTGGCAGAGATCGTCTATTTCAGGCAGAAGGCGTCGTCCTTCTGCCGTCACACTCATTCCCTGTATACGTCGCTCAAACAGCGCAAATCCCAATTGCTGTTCAGCATGATTCAGCACACGGCTGATATTGGGCTGCGAAACATTGAGTAAGCGCGCCGCAGCGCTGATGCTGCCGGTCTGTACGATGGCCTGAAAGACCTCTATATGGCGGAGCCGCATGACTATTTACCCTGGATGGAATACCGAAAACGAAGGCCTCTCCGACAGGCTGTACGATCAGGTCCAGGCGGAGGGTGAGAGAGCAATCATTATCCTGTTGCAAAAACTGTACCGTAAAACCGGTGCAGGCTCAGCTGCCTGTTTCGCCCCCATCCGCACCCGGCAGTCCTGACTGAAGCCTTTGCAGGGAGCGGGTCTCGCGCTGACGTGGTGCAGTTAAAGGAGCGCTGGTCAGCAGCACGGGTTGCGCGGATTTAAGCCAGCAGCGATGCTGGCTCGTCAGAGGGAAGATGCACATGCACAGTCCGCACTACAGGCGTGTGCCTGGCAGCGCGGTTTCAGGAGAACCGGAACGGCGGGCTTGACGGGCTGATGTTGCATGCAGCCCGGGATAATTTCGCTATGACTGTGTGCTCGCCAGATAGGAGAATGCACTGAGTAAGCTGATTAACGTCTCCATATTCTCCGCCTGATACGCCACGGTAACGGCATCCAGGCGCGTGACGCCGGGGATCAGGCTGAACAGATCGGCCAGCACCGGTTTGGTGGCCTGAAGGCGCATAGCGTAAGGTGCCGTCAGGCGGCTCGTGCTCACCTGAGGGGGATGTTGCAGTGCGGCGCTTGCTGCGGCAGCGATCGCACGCTGTGCCGCTTGTGGGCTGATTGATTCCGCGCAGGTATGAGAAATGGCGCGTTTTACACAGACGTAATTGACTGCTGAGTAGTGTTCCGCAATCCAGCTCTGTAACTGATCGTCACCGGTGACCAGCAGCAATGGCGTGCCGTGCTCAGCAGCGGCGGCCGCATAAATATCGGTTTCTCCCATCACCAGACCATTGATATGGATACGCCAGAATGCCCGGCCGTTGATGGTATGCGCCAGTACGCCCGGTTCACCTGCTGCGCTGTGAAATCCCACCAGAAACAGCCCGTCGAACGTCTGCTGCTCTATCCCTTCCACCATCGACAGGACACGGGGTTTTCCCTGCACCAGCCGGGCGCGGGGATCGATATTTTCCACACGCAAATTGGTCATCTGCGCATGGCTGTCTGCCACCACCACTTCCGTTGCCCCGCCGGCAAAAGCCCCCTCAATCGCAGCATTCACTTCCTGCTCCATCAGACCACGGGCCAGCTGATGTTCCGGGTGGCCGGGTGTACATTGCTCCGGGCGCATGACCCCCGCGATACCTTCAATGTCGGCCGAGATAAAAATTTTCATGTCGTTAATCTATCCAGAATCTGCGTCAGTGAGGGGCGATGATGACCGCGAAAGCCGGTAACAGCCTCAGCGCTCAGCAAAGCATCCAGTACAGCCTGTTCAGTTGCATCTGCCGCTGCAGCAAGCAGCGGCTCCAGCGTGTCGTCCTGTGGCGGATGCGGCAGAGGTTGCGTTGAAAACGCCACCGCAATGTCGCCCGATCCGTGGCCCCAGTAACTGCCCAGCCGTCCCAGGCCGGCACCGGCTCGCTTCGCGATGCGCTTTAACTGACGTGCGTCCAGCGGTGCATCCGTCGCCATGATGATGATGACCGAACCGGCATCCAGCTGCGGCGTCTCCCCGGCCAGCAGCGGCGCAATCATCTCGCCAGCCCGAACGCCATCGAGCGTTAATGCTTCCAGTGCGCCGAAATTGGCCAGCACCAGCACGCCAAGCGTGGCGTTGAGCGAGGGAATAACCCGCGAGGCGGTTCCGATGCCCCCTTTGAGGCTGAAACAGCTCATCCCGCGCCCTGCGCCGACGCTGCCGCGCGCGAAGTCTGCTGAGGCCGTCTGCAATGCCTCCTGCGCCATCGCTTCAGTGATGGCCAGCGCCTGGATATCATTCAGCCAGCCATCGTTGCACTCCAGCACCAGCGGATTGACCGTGGGCAGTGTTCGTCCCAGTTCCGGGTTACGACTGATGGCATCCCGCACCAGCGTGGTAAACAGCGTGCCGACCGCCAGCGTGTTACTGAGCAGAATCGGCGTCTGAAGCACACCAAGCTCCTCTATCTGAACCAGTCCGATGGGTTTCGCAAAGCCGTTCAGGACCTCAACCCCACACGGCAGCGGCGTGAGAAACAGATTGCCGCCCGGCGGTACGATAGCGGTTACGCCAGTCTGCTTTTCGCCTTCATTCAGCGTGTAATGTCCGACACGCATGCCCGCAACATCGCTGATTCGATTGGTGGGTCCGCAGGCGCTTCGCGGCTGCCCAAGCTGACGTCTGTCACGCCAGCGTTTCAGCAGCAGTTCACGCTGCAATTGTTGGAAATCCATAGTCAGCCCTTGAGTTTTGGATCGAGCGTGTCGCGCAGCGCATCTCCAAGCAGATTGAATGCCAGCACGGTAATAAAGATCGCCAGCCCCGGAAATACGCTCATGTGCCACGATCCGGCCATCATCATGCTACGGCTCATCGCCAGAATATTGCCCCATTCAGGCACGTCAGGCTCCGGACCCAGTCCAATAAAACTCAGGCCCGCGGCTGTCAGAATACTGGTGCCAATGCGCATAGTGAAATAGACAATCACGCTGGAAAGCGTGCCGGGCAGAATATGCCGCAGGATAATGACGCTGTCTGGTGCACCGGCACAGCGCACGGCTTCAACATAGGCAGCCTGTTTCAGAGAGAGCGTCGACGCCCGCACGATGCGGGCAAATACCGGCACGCTGAATACCGCGACCGCGATAATGACATTGTTCAGGCCCGTCCCCAGCAGCGCCACCACCGCAATGGCCAGCAACATACCGGGAAACGCGAATAATACGTCGGCACCGCGCATGATCAGCATATCAACCCAACCGCCGTAATAGCCCGCCAGTAAGCCCAGCATGACCCCGACCAGCATGCCGATCGTCACCGACAACACGCCGATATAGAGCGAGATCCGCGCGCCATAGATAATGCGGCTGAGCAGGTCGCGCCCCAGTTCGTCGGTCCCCATCCAGTGTGCCGCCGTTGGTGGCGACGATAACGCCATCCAGTCCGGAGCCATGGGATCCCAGGGCGCCAGCCAGGGCGCAAAAATCGCCACCACAATCAACAGCAGCACAAACCCGCCTGAGACCAGCGCCAGAGGGTTCCGCACAAGGGCATGCAGGAAATCGCGCCACGGCGAACGAATAATCTGAGGCGGATTTTCAGTCAGCGATTGAATACTCATTTTGGCTCCTGTCGCAGACGAATGGCCGGATTAACCACCGCGTAAAGCAGATCGACCAGCAGATTAATCACAATAAATTCAAACACGAACAGCATCACCAGTGCCTGAATCACCGGCTGATCCTGCGCTTTGATCGACTCAATCAATAACCAGCCTAATCCTGGCCAGTTGAAAACGCTCTCCACCACGATGGATCCGCCCAGCAGAAAGCCGAACTGCAAGCCCAGCATGGTAATCACCGGGATGAGCGCATTACGCATCACATGTTTCCACGTCACCAGGCGGTTACGCAGCCCTTTGGCTTTGGCGGTACGCACGTAATCTTCCTGCGCCACCTCAAGAAACGCCGAACGGGTAAAGCGCGCCATTACCGCCGCAACCGATGAACCCAGCGTGATGGCGGGCAGGACTATATCGCTGGCCTTGTTAAAGCCGCTGACCGAGAACAGCCCAAAAGGCATCGCGACGAACTGGATGAGCAACAGCCCCAGCCAGAAGGCTGGCATCGAAATGCCGCCGACCGCCACGCTCATCAGCGTCCAGTCCTGCCATCTTCCACGTTTCAGTGCAGCCATAACGCCGAATAACAAACCGAGAATGACGGACCAGGTAAAACCCGCTAAGGCGAGCCACAGCGTCGGCATGAAGCCCTCCCTGATCACCTCCAGCACCGGTTGCTGGGTGCGATAAGTGGTGCCCAGGTCGCCCTGCAACAGGCTGCCGATCCAGTGGAGATACTGCTGCGGCAGCGGATCGTTAAGCCCGAGGTGCTGACGCGCCGCTTCGATCGCCTCAACAGGCGCATCCGGTCCGGCATAAATACGCGCCGGGTCGCCCGGCATGAGCTTGATAAAACCGAAAACCAGCAACGAGACCACCAGCAAAACCGGGATCATCTCCAGCAATCGGCGAATGATGTATGCAAACATGCCATTCCCTGAAATGAGATGCGACGGGCCTCTTCACGTCCCTCATCCGTTCCGGACAGGGGACGAGGAAGAAGAGACCGTCTTATTTAAAGGACGCCTGAGTGAACAGTAAATTGCCATCAGGCAGCATCGAAACGCCGCTCAGCGTGTTGCGCTTGCCCACCAGATTGTCTGGCGTGCCAAGGAACGCCACCGGTGCTTCTTTCCACAACACCTTTTGCGCTTGTGCATAGGCGATGCCACGCTTTGCCGGATCGGCCGTCGCCAGCCCTGCAGCAATCGCTTTGTCTGCATCAGGGTTACTGAAATAGGAGACGTTATACGAGGTCGGAACCCAGGACTCGGTGGCAAACAGCGGACGCAGCGCCCAGTCGGCATCCCCCGTAGAAGTCGACCAGCCGCCATAATAGAGGTCAAACTCCGCCTTTTTCGGGTCCTGAACGCCCCACAACTTAGCGTTGCGCGTGCCGGAATCCATCGGTGTTACCGTGGCACGAATGCCTGCCGTGGCCAGTTGCGCTTTCAGCACCTGAGCGGCACGGACGCTGGCCGTGGCGTTGGTCACCCAGAGCTTAAGATCCAGTCCCTCCGGATAACCCGCCGCTTTCAGCAAGGCTTTGGCCTTATCCGGCGCATAGCCGTAATCAGGATCGTCCTGTTTCTGATAGAACTGTACGCCTTCCGGGATCGCGGATGTGGCAGGTTTGCCCAGACCGGCGAAGGCCACTTTCAGCCACAGATTACGGTCAATCGCATAGTTGATTGCCTGACGCACCCGAACATCGGCCAGCGGCTTGTGCTGCGTGTTGATCGCCATGTAATAAAGGTAAATGCTCGGATCGCGCTGAATAGAGAGGTGGCTGTCCTGCTGAACGGCCGCGATGAGGTCTGAAGGCAATGGCCAGATGGCATCCACCTGCCCCGATTTCAACGCTGCCACCCGTGTCGCATCTTCGGGACTTGGAGAGAAGATAACATGGTCCACTTTTGGCCATCCCTGCTGCCAGTAGCCTGCATATCTGGCCAGCGTAACGGCTTTGCCCGGTTTCCAGTCGACAAAGGTAAACGGACCGGTTCCCACCGGATGCAGTCGCAACTGCGCTTCGTCCGGATATTGCTTAAGAATTGACGGGCTCCACATCACCGCGGAAGGATGCGCCAGGGTGTTGATAAAGGCCCCGAACGACTGATTCAGATCGATTTTTACCTGGTCGGGTGCCAGCACCGTGACCTTATCAATCATTTTGTAGAGGCTGTTACGCTTCAGCCCTTTTTTCTGATCTGCCAGACGATCAAGGTTCGCTTTGACGGCTTCTGCATCAAAAGGGGTACCGTCCTGGAAGGTAACGCCTTTGCGCAGCGTCAGCGTAAATTCGGTGGCACTGTCATTAGAGGTATAACCGGTCGCCAGCCAGGGTTGCAGCTTCATCCGGGAATCAAACTGGAACAGGCGCTCAAAGATGCCGCTCTGAACCGAGTAACTGACATTATCCGAGGTGTCGTGCGGATCCAGCCCCGTGATATCAGCATACATTGAAATGCGCAGATCCTGTGCCTGCGCAGTCATGACCAGCGTCGTCGTCAATGCGAGGGCGAGCGAAGTACGGCGAAACAGCGTTTTCATAAATTCTCCTGGTCGTTAAGGATTATTGCAATGCAATGCCGTCAGCTACCCAGTGCTGGGGGGCAACCTGCCGATATCGGGTTTTAGTGACCGTTTCGCCCACCTTACGTAACGGCGAGGGGATTTCGCTGTCATCGAAAATACGGGGCTGACGGTTTTCAGGATCCGCTACCGGCACGGAGGCCAGCAGACGTTGGGTATAGGGATGTTGCGGCTGATTAAATACCGACTGGCGCGGTCCAAGCTCCACAATCTGGCCGAGGTACATCACCGCTACGCGATTAGCAATACGCTCGACTACCGCCATATCATGAGAGATGAAAATCCACGCCACGCCCGTTTGCTGCTGCAGATCCATCATCAGATTGACCACCTGCGCCTGAATCGAGACATCAAGGGCTGATACCGCTTCATCAGCAATAATCACTTTCGGTTTCAGCGCCATGGCGCGGGCAATGGCAATACGCTGACGCTGACCGCCAGAAAATTCGTGCGGATAACGACGCGCGTGCTCTGGCAGGAGACCGACGCTCTTAAGCAGCGCGTCTATCTGTGGAGAAGCCTGCTCAAGCGAAGAGACCATGCCATGTAACAGCAACGGCTCGGCAATGGTGAAACCCACCGTCAGGCGGGGATTCAGTGACGCATAGGGATCCTGAAACACCATCTGAATTTCACGGCGGAGCGGCTGGAACTCTGCCTCTTTCAGGTCAGAGATTTCCTTGCCTTCAAAGTGAATACTTTCAGCTTCACTGTTGATAAGGCGCATCAGGGCCCGTCCGGTTGTCGATTTGCCGCAGCCGCTTTCACCCACGATGGCCAGGGTTTCACCTGGCCACAGACTGAAATCAATCTGCTCAACCGCATGCACATGATGCGTAAGGCTCGATAAGATGCCGCTGCGAATCGGGTAATAGACTTTTAATCCGCGCACATCCAGCAGCGGCGCCACGTCATAGCGCGCGGTATGCTGTTCGCCTTGCACAGCCTCGCGGGCACCGGGCAGAGGAAAGCGTTGCGGCCACGTGTGTTCCCGCATATCGCCGAGTTTTGGTACTGCCGCCAGTAACGCTTTGGTATACGCATGCTGCGGGGCGGCAAAAATCTCAGACACGGTTCCCTGCTCTACCACTTCGCCACGCAGCATGACCACCACGCGATCGGCGATTTCTGCTACCACGCCCATATCATGAGTAATAAACAGCACCGCCATTTGTTTCTCGCGTTGCAGCTCACGCAGAATATGGAGAATGCGCGCCTGTACGGTGACATCCAGCGCAGTGGTAGGCTCGTCGGCAATCAGGAGTTGCGGATCACAGGCAAGGGCCTGCGCAATCATCACACGCTGCCGCATGCCGCCTGACAGCGAGTGAGGATAACTTTTCATGACGCGGTCCACATCGGCGATACGCACCTGTCGCAGCAATTCACGCACCCGCGCATGGGCCTGCTTTCTGTCGCACTGCTGATGATCGCGTAATGCCTCAGTAAGTTGATCATCAATGCGCAGCACCGGATTCAGCGAGGTCATGGGCTCCTGAAAGATCATCGTCATTTCACGGCCACGCAACGTGCGGCGATGAGCATCATCCAGCGTTTCTAACGCATGCACTTTTCCGCTGCGGTCGCGGAACTGCATGCTGCCGCCATCGACACGGCCATTATTTGCCAGCAAGCCCATCACAGCCAGTGACGTGACAGATTTGCCTGAGCCGCTTTCACCCACGACGGCGACGATTTCACCTGGATGAATGGCAAAACTGATGCCTTTGAGTGCCTGATTTTCACCGCTGCGTCCATGAAACGAGACGCTGAGATCCTGAATCGCCAGCACGGGAGAGGCAGAGGCAGCGCGGGTTGCAGGGGAAGTACGTTGTGTGTCCGTCATCGTCGCCTCACAGAGTTATAGCCAGATACGGCCTTGGGAGTAGCTCAGGAAAGGAGAACTGTCGGCGGCAAGCCAGATGGGGCCATCCAGATCGACGAACTCAGCGTTAACCGCGACGGGCAATGCGGCCTCCATGGCCAGTGACGAGCCCAGCATGCAACCGACCATAATGCGCATATTGAGCATCCGCGCTTCATCCACCATCGCCAGCGCTTCTGTCAGGCCACCGCACTTATCCAGCTTGATGTTGATCATCTCGTAGCGATCGCGTAATCCGGCAATATCCGCCCGCGTATGGCAGCTCTCATCGGCACAGACCGGTATGGGATGTTTGAAACGTTTCAGGTCATGATCCTGTCCGGCGGGAAGGGGTTGCTCCACCATCGCGATGTTGAATGCCTTCAGTGCCACCAGCAGGCTTTCCAGTTCCAGACCCGACCAGGCTTCATTGGCATCGATAATGAGCGTGGCACGCGGTGCCGCCGCGCGAATCGCCGCCACTTTTTCCAGGATCGCATTACGGTCGAGCTTAATTTTGAGCAGGAGGGCGCCACGTGACACAGCATCCGCCGCCGCCAGAGCCATACATTCCTGCGTATCGAGGCTAAGGGTTTCTGCCGTAATGACCGACTCTGGCTGAGAGCAGGTGCTCTTTTGCCAAAGCGTTTGATTAGCCCGTGCGGCATCAAGTCGCCATAGCGCACAGTCCAGCACATTGCGCGCTGAACCGGCGGGTAAGCGATGTTGCAGATCATGACGGCTGAGGCCCGACTCCACGTCAGTGCGTACCGCTTCGAGCATGGCCTGAACGCTATCCGGCGTCTCATCGTAGCGGGCCGTCGGGGTACATTCGCCCTGCCCGATGAATCCCTCCTGCTCCAGCGTGACACGGATGGCCGTCACGGCGGTACGGGTACCGCGTGCGATAGCAAAGGGTCGCGCCAGCGGCAGCTCCACCACATCAATCTGCAACTTTCTCATTTCAGCCACGCTCCTGAAGCAGTGCGGCGATCTCATCAATACCAAAACGCACCGGATCTGTGGCCGGTAAGCCAAACTCAGCGCTGATTTCGGCGCAATAAGCGAGCGCCTCTTCTTCACTGTAATTGGAGGTGTTGATAGCAAAGCCAGCCAGCTGAACAGACTCACTGGTCACCTGCGCGGCACGCAGATTGGCTTCAACGCACGCCTGCAGGCTGACCATGGGCTGGTGTGGCAAATGACGCATGTGAGGTCGTCCCATTTCATGGCACATGACCAGCCAGTGTGGTTGCGCACCGTGCATCAGCCCCATACTCACGCCCGCATAGGAGGGATGGAACAGTGAGCCCTGACCTTCAACGATATCCCAGTGGTCCTCGTCATTCGCCGGTGACAGTGCTTCTGCTGCACCGGCAATAAAATCAGCGATGACCGCATCCACAGCAATGCCCTCCCCTGCGACCAGAATCCCGGTCTGCCCCGTGGCACGAAAATCGGCTTTCAGGCCACGCGCGCGCATCGCCGCTTCCAGCGCCAGTGAGGTATACATCTTGCCCACTGAGCAGTCCGTACCCACCGTCAGTATCCGCTTACCTGAACGCTTCCTGCCGCTGCCAACACTGAGCACTGGACGCATATGACGCAAATCAAAAAGCTCAACACCCGAAGCCTGTGCAAGCGTCACCAGCTCCGGTTCGTCTACCAGTCGGTGGTGCAGACCACTGGCCACATTCATGCCTGCTTTAATGGCACTTTTGATCGTTTCCAGCCAGTGCGCTGGCAGATAGCCCCCGGCATTGGCAGTGCCAAGCACCAGCGTTTTCGCTCCGCGCGCTTTGGCGCCGGGAATATCCAGTTCATCCAGACCCAGACTGACCGTGCAGCCCGGCAGTTTAATTTCGCCAACGCACTGCTCCGGCCGCCAGATATGAATACCGCGCGCCGTTTTTGCCGCAAGGGGATCGGTAACATCACCAAGAAAGAGTAAATAGGGTTGTGGGATTAGCATGTTGTCTCTCGTTTCAGCCAAAAGATCAGGTTCTGAAACCACTATTTCATGCGCTCTGAAAGGTGACGAATGCTTGTTTAGCAGGAGGGTATAACGGCAGGTTATAGCCAGAGGGAATAATGATGATGGGTGGGTTTTTCAGGGGAAATGGGACAGGGGATGGAGTAAAAGAAGGAGTGGGTCATAGGAAAAAGATCGTGTTGAGAGAAAAATAGAAGAGAGTCGCGGAATGGGTATTCCGCGATAATAGCACTTCAGACCAGTATGGGTTATTTCATGCGACGCTGCCGGGCGACGCTGGCGAGGCGTTGTGTCCGGCAGTAAATGGCAAACAGGATGAAAGCCTGCCCGTTAAGTATCCAGCGAGCACCCACCAAAGCCGCGAGTGCCAGAATCAGCCACAGGCCCGAGTGGCTACCCATAACTACGCTGTAGCTCAATAGTAAAACAGTCGATATAAGCAACATCGCACAGACGTAAGCCAGCCCCGCCACACCGGCTGTATGGCCTCGCGCAAGCAGGTAACTGGCCGTGAGTATCGCGCCAATAACAACGATTGAGGGAACAAAAAAACTCAACGCATGTATCTGTGGACTGAGCGGAGGTAGAGCGTGCAGAAACGTCAGCAAATTAAATGCAAATGCAATCAGCAACAGCATCAGCACTATCGCAACCGGGAAGCCGTTTTGCCGGGGAAGCGCCTCAGAAGGCTGTTTAAAATAACGTTCAAGCTCTGTAGTGGAACGGGCAAGTATCGAATTATCCTGCCGTGCGATTACCTGATCTATTTCGCGACCATGTTGCAGTAGTTCAGTGATATTTGGCCCGACAAGCCATGATAGAAATTGCATTAAAATACCGCCAGTGATTGAATTGTTCCCACAATATAGCGCCCGGAGCGCGGCACATTACCTGGAGCAGCAATGATACCACTGACAGCACTGCCTGCCACAGCAGCTGCGCTCGTAACGACCTGCGCGAGTTGCTTAACAAGTTCTTTTTGCACCGACTCTACAGGGAAACGCTTTGGATAAAGTCCTGCACGGATGGCGGCTTTAAGCTCTTTATTACTTATACCAGGATTTTGTGCCTTAATGATTAATTCAGTAAGGCGAGCCCGGTCCTGCCTTGGATAGTTCCGGAGCCACTCCGTTGCTTTTAAAGAAGAGACTGATTTCATCGCTCGCCATGTTGCCAGGGCTTCTTTTAACGCACCGCCCACACTGGCTAGTGAAATAAGGTCAAGGGACGTTGAAGTGGCAACGTACCAATCCTGAGAGTCCAGCCACGCTACGTTTTGACCACCGTTTTCGACGAGATCATAAACCCGGTAAATACCATTGACACATTGCACGCCTGTTGCGGCAGCGCCAGCATAACCAATAGCAACAAGCACGCCGCTACTGCCAGCGGTTATAGGCGTTGCTGAAGCGCCGATAACCGCTACACCAGCGGTGATAATCATTGCACCACAGGAAAGCACGGTCGAGGCAATCTCCGTTCCCATTGAGGTTACGCTTACGGCTTCACTAAGTGACTTGCCCGTATTAGACGCTGTGGCTTGCTTAGGCGTTTTGGTCACAATCAGATGTGTAACGATACCACTTTGACCATTAGGATGACGCTGACCAGGCCGAACAAGATAACGCTGTGCGCCATCTGCATAGATGATGCCAGCCTGATAAAACTCCCGAGTACAATCCATTGCTGCACCCAGCGCTTTGAAATCAAAATCAGGTGCTCCATAACCGGTCATCTTCGCGATGTCATAACCCGGTAAGTTATTCTCGGGATTCATTCCTGGCAGGTTCATTTTATCTCCTTATAGGCTCAAACTGATGAAGAGAGAGTTCTTAAAAATTGAAATTTGGAATGCAGGCCCAGTCATTACCGCAACAGGATTACATATCAATAAGCATATAATACGCTAAAAAACCATCATGTTTTAATTAAACAAAAGAACAATAGTTATTCTACTTAACCTTTCACCAAGGACATATAATAGCAGAACCACACTCCATCATAAAAAACCTTTAAAATAAATTGACATCAAAAATAACATTATCCAGGCGGTAGTCACCATAGTAGCAATAGCGCTAACAGGCATGTCCGTCATCTTTTTCAATCGTTCGTCCTTGAATATCGTAGTGCCTGCAGGCATTTATAATCCTTACCAAGATTAATAGTTAAACCTTAACGCCCTACATTATAATTTTCTGCAGTAGCACTACGCATTAATATATTAACAGGGTGATTAACTTTAAATTTATCTCCACTCAATATATATCCCACAAGTAAATGATCTTTCATTAGACTGTACTGTTATCTCACCCCATGAAAATTCCCAAACATGACCATAAGGAGGATCTTTTAATTCACCCTTGTAATTATTTGGATACTTTTTCATCACCCACTCATACAATCTTTTCTCTTCATCAATTAAAACGTTTAAATTTGCTCTTTTTTCCCAATTATTAATGTTTTTATAAAAATAACCAGTTTTACTGATCAGGAACACGCTCTTATTAATAGAAAAAATAGCAGGCCTAAATTGCACATGGAACGGTTCATTGTGCCACATGACATTTTTTGCAGAAAAATAATATCCTCCTACACTTATAAGATCATCAGATGATTTAAAAAACGAAGAATTAATAAATTTCTCGTAAGAAGAAAGTTCTATTTTACTTCCATCTACAAGCAAAGCACCATTCTCTTCTAAAATCATTTTTTTCATATATCAATTACTTTTCCAGGTTTCAGTTTAAGCCGAGCCTCTTCCGGTATATAAAACTGTAGCCCCCCTCCTCGACCATACTGAGCATTAGCTTCAGCACGTCCTCTGGCTACATATATATCTTCGGTAACGTAGTAAGCTCTCACCTTTGAACGCATTGTAAATGCTGGGTCTAGCGTAACTTGCAAAGCTTTATGATAGCCAAGTGGATCACCTTTATACTGCCTGACTGTAGGATGGCTTACAGTATAAGCAGGTAACCGATCTCCATTAGGATGAAGAGCATAAAGTATCGTCCCTTTTTTTATAACCGTATTCTCATAAACATCGATGCCTGGATAATCTCTATTCCCTGGCCCCTGCCACTTCGTCGCTTCTTTCGCAGGGTCTTTACACTTCATCAGCCCCCACGGATCCACCCACCCCAGCGCATTCGGCGCATACTGGTAAAGGTTGATCCCGCCCGCCAGCCCTATCGGGTCCTGCTGGGTAAACCGTCCGCTGTCCGGGTCATAATAACGAAACAGATTGTAGTGCAGTCCGGTTGATTCGGCCCCTGCGGTGCCTCACCCCCTTGGTGCCATCGCTGAAGCGATGTTCAAATTTGCTTATGCAAATTTGTCCCGGTCCAGGTACTGGCCCTGCATACGCAGGTTCTGCTGAACGACCGGCATCCTCTGGCTGGACTCACGCAGCAGCTTGCCCCACGGGCTGTTGATACCTTCCCAGGCTTTTTGCCCTTCACCGTCAGTCAGCAGCTCCGGCATTCCGTTGGCAGCATTATGGAACCAGTAAATCTCCGGGCTTTCAACACCATCAATACGGGCCAGCGGTTCATAGCTCTGGCTGTCGCTGTAAACGTAGGTCAGCGGAGTGCCGTCGTGGATTTCCTGCAACAGACGGTAGCCTTCCCACAGAAAGCGCGTCGTGACGGCGTTCCCGGACGGCCTGCCCTGTAACAGCTGCTGGCTGGTTTTACTGATACGACGCCCAAGCGGATCGTAGCGGAAACTCACCTTTGTGCGCGGCTTGTTACGGTCCCGCGGCTCGCTGATGACATCCGTCAGACGATGCTCACCATCGTAGCGATAACGCCAGCGGGTCTGGCCGTCATCTTTCTCAGTGGTACGGCCATGAATATCGTACTGCCAGCGGATACCGTTCAGTCCGGTGACGCGGTTATGCATGACATGAGCGGCACTATGGCGATCCAGCGGGTTGCCTGCGCTATCCCAGCGCCACTGTTCATTACCCGGCTGCGCGCCGTCCTGTGACAACAGCCGGCCGGCGTTATCGTAGTTCCATAATATCTGGCTGAACGGATTATCGTCGCGCTCTTCACGGATAAGGTTGTTGCCGTAATCGAAGTTGCACCGGCGGGACCAGACGCGCGGCGTATATAGGATAAGAGACGCACGCTTAGCATAAGAACTTAGACCTTAAACAACGAAAGGGGGAATAATACCCGCCTACCAACTTCACTCTGCCTAAAATTAAAGCCAACAGATTCATCGTGAGAATCTTCCGGCTTTAACATTCTTATTTAACATCCCAGCATATGTTTCAATCTCGCCAAAAATGCTTTGCATGCAGATTCTTCATCGGCGTAGCATCTTTCGTCAGTACGATGACCTCTTTCACTATAAAATATCTTCCAAAGCAACCCTTCATAGATTAAACATAAAGATTCATTAGATATATCATCAATTGAATAGCTATCCGCTGGAATATCCATAGATGATAACGCTTTGATTAATAAATTTTTATCCACATTTCCTCCCTGTTTTAACTTCTTTTAAATGTCCGAAATCAATTAGAGACTGCACTGATTCTGGCAAAAGATATTGTGTACCTAAGCCGATCTCACCAAACCAAGGCGCTATTTTACTTTCGAGCACTCTGGGAATGGGTTTCATAACTTCATATACCGTGTATGGTTTGGTTTCAGTTCCAGGAGCCGGTGCTCGCATAGAATAAGGGGTACCAATCGGAGATGTATATTTACCGCCGGGGTAGCCATAACGATCAATTAATTCTCCTGGATTCAAAATGCTTACTTTTACAGGTCTTAATGCACCATCATTAGGGGGCCAAAATGTTACCAACTCATTTGTCAGCCCCCACGGATCCACCCACCCCAGCGCGTTCGGCGCATACTGGTAAAGGTTGATCCCGCCCGCCAGCCCTATCGGGTCCTGCTGGGTAAACCGTCCGCAGTCAGGATCATTATATCGAAACAGATTGTAGTGCAGTCCGGTTGATTCGGCCCCTGCGGTGCCTCACCCCCCTGGGGCCATCGCTGAAGCGATGTTCAAATTTGCTTATGCAAATTTGTCCCGGTCCAGGTACTGGCCCTGCATACGCAGGTTCTGCTCCACCAGAGGAACACGCTGGCTCGACTCGCGCAGCAGCTTGCCCCACGGGCTGTTGATACCTTCCCAGGCTTTTTGCCCTTCACCGTCAGTCAGCAGTTCCGGCATTCCGTTGGCCGCATTATGGAACCAGTAAATCTCCGGGCTTTCAACACCATCAATACGGGCCAGCGGCTCATAGCTCTGGTTGTCGCTGTAAACGTAGGTCAGCGGGATCCCGTCGTGGATTTCCTGGAGCAGGCGGTAGCCTTCCCAGACAAAGCGCGTCGTGGCGGCGTTGCCAGACGGCCTGCCCTGTAACAGCTGCTGGCTGATTTTACTGATGCGGCGTCCCAGCGGATCGTAGCGAAAACTCACCTTAGTGCGCGGCTTATTGCGGTCACGGGGCTCGCTGATCACATCCGTCAGGCGATGCTCCCCATCATAGCGATAACGCCAGCGGGTGTGGCCGTCATCTTTCTCAGTGGTACGGCCATGGATGTCGTACTGCCAGCGGATACCGTTCAGCTCGGTAACGCGGTTATGCATGACATGAGCGGCACTATGGCGATCCAGCGGGTTGCCTGCGCCATCCCAGCGCCACTGTTCATTACCCGGCTGTGCACCGTCCTGAGACAACAGCTGGCCGGCGTTATCGTAGTTCCATAATGTCTGGCTGAAAGGATTATCGTCGCGCTCTTCACGGATCAGGTTGTTGCCGTAATCGAAGTCGCGCCGGCGGGACCAGACGCGCGATGAAGGTCGCTGTGAGTCACCCTTAAACACGTCACGGCGGCGCAGTCTGCCTAAGCGATCGTACTCACTGCGCATGGTCAGGCCGCCCTGCGTCCGGCTCAGCTCCCGATGCAGCGTGTCGCGAGTAAACTCGGTGACCGGCAGGTTGTCTAACGCGATGCTCAGCAGATGGCCGCTGCCATAGTAAAGCTGCTTGAGATTACGACCATCCGGCAGGGTTAAGGCAGTGCAGTTGCCCAGCGCGTCATACTCCCACGCCAGTTCGCCCTGCTGGCTCCACTCGGTGTCCGACAGCGGCAGATACTGCGATACTTTACTCAGGCACTGTCACCCTCATCAGGGTAGTGACAGCGATGAGTAAATGAGATTTTATTTCTTTAAAAAACTGATCAGTTGCAACATCTTTTGATATTCTTCTTCATCAAATTCACCATGAGCCAGATACCCACAAAAATTCCTGTACAAAAGCTCTAAATCAATATTTGAACAATTTTTATTTTTTAAAAAATCCAATGCTGACTTGTACAATTCCTTTCCTTGTGATTTATTTTTCCTTTCTACTAAGTCGATCAGTTCAATTAAAACTTCAATAGCTTTCTGTATATTCATATTATTGGAAACTCATGTTACCTGTTCTAATTGTCTTAGATTTTGCTAATCCCTTAATACCTATCTGTCCTTGATAGCCTCCGCCTTCCAGAACTTCCAATCTATTAGCACTTATTTGCGGAGCAGCAGTACCCTTAGTGCCCCATGTTCCTTTTTGAGGTTTGAAGGTTGTAACCCGGTCTATCTTAACGCCCCATTTTTTTAGGATGGCCAAATCTTTCCTTAGTTCTGCCTATGAAGTATATTTCTTTTTAGTGACGTAATTGAAATCCCTTCCTAATCTATTGATTTTACCATGATATTTATAAAAGATTTCATCGCCACTAACCTGTCTATTAATAAATGACGGCGACCTAGGTGGTTTGGCCGTTTAACAAACTATTGCCGGATAGAAAAAGATACATCATTATTGCCATGCATTAAGTAAATTTTTCCAAACTTCCTCTTCTTCAGTAGTAGGTACAGTGTAATCCTGAAACTTTTTCCTGTAATTCATAAAGAGTTGATCTATGGCCCTGATTGTGACTGTTTTATGTTCCCGGCACAATTGTAACATTAGCAGCATTTCTTTTAAGCTGTCAGGATCTTTAATTTCCTTTTTAAAGAAAATTTCAAGATAATCTAAAACTTCATTATACGAAAAATAATCCATCACTCCTCCGGCAATATGTTTACTTCGTCGAAATGCACCATTCTATTTTCTGCATACATTTGTTCTACTCCACCCTTACCAAATTTTGGGTAGGCGGCGGTGAATGGCTCCAATGGTGCGCCTATTTTATCGCCATACATTCTAGGATGTCTTACTTGTGGCACTCCATTTTCATATAATTGTAAGGTATCAAAATCTCCGCGCAAACGAGCATCACTCCAGGACTTATCTCTGGGATCTAACTTGTTAGTTTTATCAAGACCTTTTATTTGGAAAGCGTCTCTCGCTTCCGAACCTGAATCGAATTTTTTAAAACCAAAGTAAGTCACTGGTGCTACCTTATTATTGATAGTTGGTGTAGCCCAAGCGTTAATACTTCCATCATCATCAAGATACCTCATGTACCTATAACCTGTTGAAGGCATTGTCGCACTTGGCCCTGCTGGCCCAACATAGAAATCCGGTTTATCCTTATTTCCACTACTACACTTACTCAACCCCCACGGATCCACCCAACCCAGCGCATTCGGCGCATACTGGTAAAGGTTAATCCCGCCCGCCAGCCCTATCGGGTCCTGCTGGGTAAACCGTCCGCTGTCCGGATCATAATAACGAAACAGATTGTAGTGCAGTCCGGTTGATTCGGCCCCTGCGGTGCCTCACCCCCCTGGGGCCATCGCTGAAGCGATGTTCAAATTTGCTTAAGCAAATTTGTCCCGGTCCAGGTACTGGCCCTGCATACGCAGGTTCTGCTCCACCACAGGAACACCCTGGCTGGACTCACGCAGCAGCTTGCCCCACGGGCTGTTGATACCTTCCCAGGCTATTTGCCCTTCAGCGTCTGTCAGCAGTTCCGGCATTCCGTTGGCCGCATTATGGAACCAGTAAATCTCCGGGCTTTCCACGCCATCAATACGGGCCAGCGGTTCATAGCTCTGGCTGTCGCTGCAAACGTAGGTCAGCGGAGTGCCGTCGTGGATTTCCTGCAGCAGGCGGTAGCCTTCCCACAGAAAGCGCGTCGTGACGGTGTTCCCGGACGGCCTGCCCTGTAACAGCTGCTGGCTGGTTTTACTGATGCGGCGTCCCAGCGGATCGTAGCGAAAACTCACTTTAGTGCGCGGCCTATTGCGGTCCCGTGGCTCGCTGATGACGTCTGTCAGGCGATGCTCCCCATCATAGCGATAACGCCAGCGGGTGTGGCCGTCATATTTCTCAGTGGTACGGCCATGGATATCGTACTGCCAGCGGATACCGTTCAGTCCGGTGACGCGGTTATGCATGACATCAGCGGCACTATGGCGATCCAGCGGGTTGCCTGCGCTATCCCAGCGCCACTGTTCATTACCCGGCTGCGCACCATCCTGGGACAACAGCCGGCCGGCGTTATCGTAGTTCCATAATGTCTGGCTGAACGGATTATCATCGCGCTCTTCACGGATCAGGTTGTTGCCGTAATCGAAGTCGCGCCGGCGGGACCAGACGCGCGGTGCAGGTCGCTGTGAGTCACCCTTAAACACGTCACGGCGGCGCAGTCTGCCTAAGCGGTCATACTCACTGCGCATGGTCAGGCCGCCCTGCGTCCGGCTCAGCTCCCGATGCAGCGTGTCACGGGTAAATTCAGTGACCGGCAGGTTGTCTAATGCGATGCTCAGTAAATGGCCGCTACCGTAATAAAGCTGCTTCAGGTTACGGCCATCCGGCAGCGTCAGGGCAGTACAGTTACCCAGCACGTCATACTCCCAGGCCAGTTCGCCCTGCTGGCTCCACTCGGTGTCCGACAGCGGCAGATACTGCGATACTTTACTCAGGCCCGGTCACCCTCATCAGGGTAGTGACAGCGATGAGTAAATGAGATTTTATTTATTTAAAATACTGATCAGTTGCAACACCTTTTGATATTCTTCTTCATCAAACTCACCATGAGCCAGATACCCAAAAAAATTCCTGTACAAAAGCTCTAAATCAATATTTGAACAATTTTCATTTTTTAAAACATCCAATGCTGACTTGTACAATTCCTTTCCTTGTGATTTATTTTTCCTTTCTACTAAGTCGATCAGTTCAATTAAAATTTCAATAGCTTTTTGTATATTCATATTATTAGAAACTCACTCTGTCTGTTCTAATTATCGTGGATTTTGCTAATTCCTTGATACTTATCAGTCCTTGATAGCCTCCGCCTTCCAGAACTTCCAATCTATTAGTACTTATTTGCGGAGCAGCAGTACCCTCAGTGACCCATGTTCCTTTTTGAGGTTTGAAGGTTGGAAGCAGTCAGGTAGAGGGACTAAGAAGAACAGATGCCGATGGCGTCGATCCTTGACGCGATGTACTGCAGCACCAAGCAAAGCGGGTGCTGGGCTAAGCCGGTTTTAACTCGGTGATGAAAGGCGGGCACCCTTTATTACCGCTCAGTGCAGCATCGCGGGTAGGTGGCTGGCCGTGACGGGGCTTGAGACCGGCCAGGCTGTTATCGTCCGAGGGGAGGCGGGCTGTCTTACACTGACGACGGGCGGATGAAGTTAAAAGCCGAAAGTATCATTCAGACCACCTCCGGCTTTTTTAACTATATTTCCTTATAAGCTTGTTCTGCATCGATAATTATAATTCCCAACTCAAGATCAAAAGGCCATTGATCAACTATAACCCTTGATATACCTATAACCCTTTCATTCTTAGGAGGAAGATTATCCGATTTAATTATCGTTAATATATTAGAAAAAGTTTCCTTAAATTTTGTAAGTTGAGATACGGAACTTACAGATAACACTTTTATATCTTGAGTGATAATAGCTTTCTCAAGCTCATCTATAGCTTTTTGTATCTTTACAACTGCTTTTTTTACTTTTGTCATTTTCATAAATCTAATAAGTTATTGAGATCAGTTATGTATTTTTGTATCTGCCCACCGGGTAAACCGACTCCCTGAGATGATGCCCTTCCTTCAAGAATGACAGAACCCGGCTTAACTTTAAACTGAGACACATTGGTCATCTGATTCCATTCTGTCTTCACTGCCAGGCTTTCTCGGGTAGCAGGGAATGTCTCAAAAATATATCTACCTCTCGCCTTAGCATCGACACCATCATAATATCTTAACCCGTATTCTGAGTCAGTCGCTTTACGAACTCTGATTGAATCTATTTCGAATGACTCCAACGTTTGCTTTCTAAATTTTCTCGGAGTGCCGACTTTTTTTAAATAAGCCGACGCATCCTTTACACCTTTATATGGATCTGACTTGCTGCGGCCCTTACATTTACTCAGCCCCAGCGGATCAATCCAGCTGAACGCGTTCGGCGCATACTGGTAGAGGTTGATCCCGCCCGCCAGCCCTATCGGATCCTGCTGGGTAAAACGTCCGCCGTCCGGATCATAATAACGAAACAGATTGTAGTGCAGTCCGGTTGATTCGGCCCCTGCGGTGCCTCACCCCCTTGGGGCCATCGCTGAAGCGATGTTCAAATTTGCTTAAGCAAATTTGTTCCGGTCAAGGTACTGGACCTGCATACGCAGATTCTGCTGAACGACAGGCATCCGCTGGCTGGACTCACGCAGCAGCTTGCCCCACGGGCTGTTGATACCTTCCCAGGCTTTTTGCCCTTCACCGTCAGTCAGCAGCTCCGGCATTCCGTTGGCCGCATTATGGAACCAGTAAATCTCCGGGCTTTCCACACCATCAATACGCGCAAGTAGTTCATAGCTCTGGCTGTCGCTGTAAACGTAGGTCAGCGGAGTGCCGTCGTGAATTTCCTGCAGCAGGCGGTAGCCTTCCCACACAAAGCGCGTCGTGACGGCGTTGCCAGATGGCCTGCCCTGTAACAGCTGCTGGCTGGTTTTACTGATGCGGCGCCCAAGCGGATCGTAGCGGAAACTCACCTTAGTGCGCGGCTTATTACGGTCCCGTGGCTCGCTGATGACGTCCGTCAGGCGATGCTCACCATCGTAGCGATATCGCCAGCGGGGCTGGTGATAATACTGACAGTTACACGCCGTCGATGGTCCTGTCCGGTAAGTGGCTAAGGGAGGCAGGGTTTGAGACGGGGCAGGCGGCCAGAGTTAGGGTTGGAGCAGGCTGTATTACCCTGGCGGCGGACTGCTAAAGTAAAAGCCGAAAGGATCGCTGGGATCACTTCCGGTTTTTTAGTTTTTCCTTATTTTTTCGTATAGAGCGGCAATATGAACTAATTCTTTTATCAGTATATCTTCGCCTGGCCAATCGATAATAAAACGTGGATACGCAGGCATATAAACCTTTGGATTCATTACCCTAATCATTTCTTCCAGTTCTTTTTTTACCTGAGTCAACGCATGGATAGAAAGAGGTGCTTTCTCATTGCGTTCATGCCGACTAATAGCGTCAACTACCTTTTTGAGGGCGTCATTCAATAATAATTCAGAAGTAGACTTCACAATAAATTCCCATATTTCCAAGATTGAAGAATAAAAAATTAATCTGCACTATCATTGTACTGAGTGCCATATTCAGATTGCGCAACTGCTCTACCTTTGATTATTGTTATACTTGGAGCTATCTGCCATTTTTTATTGCAACCATACCATTTCATTCTGGAGGCAATGCCAAACCAGCTCTATTCATCTGCGAAGTAAAGGTTTAAAAAATATTGCTCCTTAGCTTTGGCTGCCTTTCCATAATCATGGGACTGTGTCCCAAACTAATTATTTCCAACCTTTTACATGGATAAATTTTCAAATTCTACAGAGTCAAATAATTATTTCCTCTGCGCTCTATTAACCCGACAAAAATCCTTTAGGATTAATGATGTTATGAAATGTAAAACAAAAAGATCATTACCTACGATTTTTTTCTCTTACTTGCGTAAGTAACATAACATCATATGCATCTTGCCCGCTTTGTTGTGCTTTATGTGATTCTTCTTCACTTATTTCATATTTAACATCTTTATTGACAATTCCACCTGCATCATAATTTATATAGTATCTCCCATCCTCATGAGTGATAAACATACCATAACCACTAAATATAAGCTTTTCCATGACTTCCCCCTTAAATTATATTTTACTAATTATTGCCTTCGCGAGTGGTGTAGGATCAATAGCTGCTTCCGGAATCCCTCCTGATGTATACCCACCAGGCACCCAAAAATCATTTGCACCCAACTCATTGCCAGATGGCATACGTAATCCTGTTGGATTGGGTATGTCGATCCTCACTGGCGCATTTCCCAATTCTCCTTTCGGCAATCCTAACAATTTCTCAATTGTAGGCACATGACCGCCAGCTCGACTAATTACATCATCTGCAACTGATTTAGGCATAACAAAATGCCCTCCTTGCGGTCCAATCTCTGAATACTTTGGATTTACTCCCCACGCGATTTTTGACACACCCCCTTCGAACTTTGATAAATGCTCAGCCACATAAGCAGGTTCAAGGTAAGTTTTAGGATTAGGGAAAGGATTGTTAACTTTATCCCTACCGCGAACTGCCTTATAAGCTTTTGCCGCCCACCCTCTACTTGAGAATACACCTTTAGTGTTTTTCTGGAATGCATTCCACGCATTCTTACAACTCAGCCCCCATGGATCCACCCACCCCAGTGCATTCGGCGCATACTGGTAAAGGTTGATCCCGCCCGCCAGCCCTATCGGGTCCTGCTGGGTAAACCGTCCGCTGTCCGGATCATAATAACGAAACAGATTGTAGTGCAGTCCGGTTTCCCGGTCCAGGTACTGGCCCTGCATACGCAGGTTCTGCTGAACAACTGGCATCCGCTGGCTGGACTCGCGCAGCAGCTTGCCCCACGGGCTGTTGATACCTTCCCAGGCTTTTTGCCCTTCACCGTCAGTCAGCAGTTCCGGCATTCCGTTGGCCGCATTATGGAACCAGTAAATCTCAGGGCTTTCCACACCATCAATACGCGCCAGTGGTTCATAGCTCTGGCTGTCGCTGTAAACGTAGGTCAGCGGGATCCCGTCGTGGATTTCCTGCAGCAGGCGGTAGCCTTCCCACACAAAGCGCGTCGTGACGGTGTTCCCCGACTGTCTTCCCTGTGAAAGCTGCTGGCTGGTTTTACTGATGCGGCGCCCAAGCGGATCGTAGCGGAAACTCACCTTAGTGCGCGGCTTATTGCGGTCCCGCGGCTCGCTGATCACATCCGTCAGGCGATGCTCCCCATCATAGCGATATCGCCAGCGGGTATGGCCGTCATCTTTCTCAGTGGTACGGCCATGGATATCGTACTGCCAGCGGATACCGTTCAGTTCGGTAACGCGGTTATGCATGACATGAGCGGCACTATGGCGATCCAGCGGGTTGCCTGCGCTATCCCAGCGCCACTGTTCATTACCCGGCTGCGCACCGTCCTGAGACAACAGCCGGCCGGCGTTATCGTAGTTCCATAATGTCTGGCTGAACGGATTATCGTCGCGCTCTTCACGGATCAGGTTGTTGCCGTAATCGAAGTCGCGCCGGCGGGACCAGACGCGCGGTGCAGGTCGCTGTGAGTCACCCTTAAACACGTCACGGCGGCGCAGTCTGCCTAAGCGATCGTATTCACTGCGCATGGTCAGGCCGCCCTGTGTCCGGCTCAGTTCCCGGTGCAGCGTGTCACGGGTAAACTCGGTGACCGGCAGGTTGTCTAACACGATGCTCAGCAGATGGCCGCTGCCATAGTAAAGCTGCTTGAGATTACGACCATCCGGCAGGGTTAAGGCTGTGCAGTTACCCAGCGCGTCATACTCCCACGCCAGTTCGCCCTGCTCTCCCTGTTCAGCAACGATGCGGCCCAGCGCATCATACTTAAAGGTAATCTCCTGCTCGGCCTGCTGGCTCCACTCGGTGTCAGACAGCGGCAGATGCTGCGACACTTTACCCAGCTGACCCCCACCGCTGTAGTGATAGCGCGTCTGGCCTTCCGGCGTGGTCCGCGCCAGCAGTTGCCCCGCACGGCTCCAGTGATAGCGATGGGTAATGGACTCAGGATGTCCGGCGGCAAAGTTGCGTGATACCGTGCGGCCCGCCGCATCATAGTCATATCGTGTGGCAACGCCATCCAGCCCGACCTGGGCCAGCAACAGAGAATCTGCGCCCCACTCGAAGTGATACTGCTCGCCGTTCTCGTTTTGCAGCGCCGTCAACCGGCCACGGCTGTCCCAGCTTCGCTGAACCGTCTCACCCTGTGCATTACGGTTGGCGATCAAGCGCCCGACATTGTCGTAACGGAATTCACTGCGCTTGCCATCAGCCGATTCATAGGCCAGCGGCAGTCCGTTTTCACTCCAGTGCAACCGCTCTTCCCATCCTTCTGCACGTTCCAGCTGAAGAGGACGGCCTGCTGCATCATAGTGATAACGGGTTTCTTCACCATCCGGCGCGATGACACAGCTGAGCCAGCCCAGGGGATGATAACGGTAGCG
The DNA here is from genome assembly GCF_014156615.1 of Pantoea pleuroti. Classification (NCBI taxonomy): domain Bacteria; kingdom Pseudomonadati; phylum Pseudomonadota; class Gammaproteobacteria; order Enterobacterales; family Erwiniaceae; genus Pantoea; species Pantoea pleuroti. The sequence continues at coordinate 802,356 of NZ_SBFD01000001.1, forward strand.
CGTGGTCAGCCCTGAACAGTCGGTTTCACGGATAACCTGGCCGGCATCATTAAACTCACGGCGGTAGCTATTACCTGCTGCGTCAGTCTCTTCGACAACCAGTCCGAACTCATCCCGCTGATAGAGCGTGCTTTGCCCGAGCGCATCAACAACGCGTTCAAGGCCGTGATGGGGATCGTAATAGTATTTCGTTGTGGAACCGTCTGCTCCGGCAACAACCGTGGGCAACGAACGGTGTGACAGCCATTGTACCGCCTGCACACCACCGTCAGCATCCTTCTCTTCAACACGGTTGCCCAGATCGTCATAGGTGAAGCTCACCGCGTTGCCCAGCGGATCGATGCGACGCGTCAGGAGTTCGTTTTCATCCCACTCATAACGCCACTTCTCACCGCGCTCATCGATAAAACAGGTGATGAGGCCCGCGGCATTCCAGTGATGTTCGCGCTGCTGACCGTCATAGGTCGACACGCGCGTGATGCCCGCCTCAAGATCGTAATGCATGTGGCAGCCATCACCGCTGTTGGTGCGGTTTTCTACAACGCGCCAGTGATCCAGCTTCTGCCAGCGATATTCACTCTCCAGCCCGCCCGGCAGCTGATGCCAGACCATTAACCCGTCATCGTTGTAACGGAAGCGTCGTGAGACAACGCCTGCGGCATCGGTGACGCTGGCAAGCTGGCCCCGATCATTGTAGGTCCAGCGCGTCAGTGGCCAGTGCTGATCGCCATCAAAATGGCTGGCTGATGTCGGGCGCCGCGTATGCTGTTTGTCGTCGTAGTGCAGCGTGACGTCAATTGCCAGCGGCGCGTCATGGATACGCACCAGGCGGGCCTGTTCATCCCAGCCCATCTCCAGCGCATTACCGTACTCGTCGCTCAGTGAAGCCAGCCGCAGCACCTGCGGATCAGCGGCCGTGCACCTGTAAAGACGCCATACCGCACCGTCGTCATCGGCAATGGCGATATCGCCAGACGCGTTGCGCCGTACCATCAGCCCTTCGCTGATGCTGTAGAGCACCTCTTTGTCACCGGGAACGTCAAAGCTCAGCTCGCGCCCGTTGTCATCAAACCAGGTTGCCCGATTCCCTTCCAGCGTCAGGTAGCTGTCAAACACCGTGGCCCAGCCCTGACCAAACAGGCCAGCGCGCTGGGTCAGGCTGTTATAGCTGCGCTGAAAACTGAGCGGGAAACGTCCGGGAAGGGAAAAATCGCGCTCGGCATCATCATTAAGGACTTTGACGCCGGTCGCCGCATGAACCGGAAACAGCGACGAGAAGGCCGCATTGATAGCCATGTCCGCCGCCATACCGCCCACGGCACCGGCCAGCGCGCAGGGCATATTTTTCAGGATCTGACCGGGGCGACCACGGATAAGGGAAAGGCCGATCATCATCACGGCCAGGCCTGGCACCTTGCCACTTTTGATCTCTCGTACCGTAACGGTTTCACCACCAATAATGACATTGGGGGAAACATCGTCGCTCACGGTGGCGTCACAGGTGGTTTTATCCTTTGCGCGCACTGCAGGCTGGCCATTGATAAAGACGCTTTTCGATCCCTGAGCCAGATATTGCGGTGCACTGTGTTTTTCACAGGCCACTTTGTCCTGCTCCAGCGGAGAGGTGCCCGCATCGGCGGAGGCTACCGTGGGCTGCCACATTGCACTGCCAAACTGACCCACCGCAGAGAGCAACATGCCGCCATAGTCGGCGAAGCTCTGCGGCGATTGTGGTTCCGGTGGCGGTGACTCGCCGGGCGTGAGCATCCCGGCCGCGCGTGCGGCTAAAAGACCATTAACGTAGACATTCACTGATCCACTGGCGATTACTCCGGCGGGTGACGGCGGGAATATCATGTTTCCCAGCCCATCGGCCGCTTTGCTGACCTCTTGTGACAGACCAACGGCATTGGCCAGTACACCACCCAGAATACCGCTGAGCAGGCAACTGTTACCCACGGCTGCTACACTCGCCGCTGCCGCCCCTGTACCCAGCAGGGGCGCTGCCGAGACGATAGCAGCACCCACTGCGGCACCAATGACGGCATAGGCCGCACCTTCCGCAACAATGCTTGTGATATCAGCGAAAATGCTGGAGTGAATGATCTCGTCGCCCACGCGGGCCGCAGGGTTATCCATAGGTTATGCTTTCCGTGGATTGTTCAGACTCAGGCTTTGTTTAAATGCACTCCAGCGCTGTCCGTCTTCTTCATTGAATGGACGCATGGCTGAGAGCGTAAAAATCATTAAGATGTTGGTATCCGGGACCTGTGTAGCCAGCTGTTTCTGCCACACTGCCTGCCCGTTACGGTCAAATACGGTTTCAACTTCTACCGCGTGTAATGTGTTATCCACACCTGCCATCAAACGCGCAAATTCAGTCTGCTGGATATGGCCCATCTGACTCCGCAATGTGTCCCACTGACGCTGAAACTCTTTTTCCGCATCACTGTCCTCAGAAATAACGCCACGGCTCACAACCCATGCCAGCCCACTGGCTTCATCGCGGAGAATATTCATGGTGGTGTCCTGCCAGGCAGCAGGAAAAAGCGCAAAGGCGCCCTCATTGAACTGATAATTCATATTGGGTGTCCGTTTTATTAATTGTTTGTGGCGGATGGAATCAGGCTATGGTATTCGCCATCAACGTTATCGGCATTAGTGAGTATCTGTGTATTATCACGCGCAACTTTAATGTCGAAAAGTCGATGCGTAATATCAGGATCGCCACCGCAACTGGCGTCGTGATTATCTTCACGGACCGTAATGACAAAGAAACTTTCATCACTGCTGTCGTCGAGATCGTACCGCAGGCATTTCTCATCGAGGGTGGTCAGGCGCCAGGTATGAATTGCTTCGGTTGCAGCGCTGATAGCCTGATCAGCGCTGATTTCGCTTTGCTCTGCACCCATATCTGTTTTCAACATGATGCAGCTGACTTTTCCCTGGTCAATCTGGAACATCAACTGTTTCCCGCTCGACTGGTAGACAACCCAGTGCTGATTATCACTGTTATCTTCTTTTCCGGGTCCATAGGCTTGCTGAACCTGTTCCAGGCTATCGCCTACCTTTATATTTCGGGACGTCGGCACATTGGCATTTTCCAGTAGGATCTCAGCCAGAACCGTGTGGCTGGCATCTCCAGCCGCCGCAGCGCTGAACAACTCAAAGCCGTCATAGCTATGCTGGAAGTAGTTGTACTGCTGGTTATTGATAGCCACTTCTCCGGCCAGAACTGAACTCAGAGCCTTACCAGCCCGTATGAAGCTTTCATTGCTCCATGTGTCTCCGGGAGTGAAAGCATAGTCGTTTAGCAGAACGGAAAAATCGCCCTCGTTAAGAGCAGGAACGGTCAATTCCGTGCTGGATTCAGCCCTGACGATGCAGGATAAAACCATGAGGACAGGCACAAATATAATGCTGGCGAAATAACGTTTTACAATCATTGTGTTTTTATCGGGGGTTGACAATAGAAAACAAGAAGGGTATTTAATCACTAAGAGTAACGTAATTAAAATCTTTTAAATTAAAGAAATTACTCACACTTCAACATTATGTGGGGTGGAGAGTACATATCACCACCCTAATAAAACCCATAACATTATTATAATGTCATTCTTATTACTTGAAATACAGTAAAAATCTCACTTGAGTGATAATGAAAATTATCATTCCCACCTGCCACCTTGCTTAACAAGCGTTTTATTACCCTGTACCACCTTCAATTCAAGCGGATTAAAGCTCACAACATAATCTACACCGCTATTATTGAAAAGCATCCCTTCAGCTTTATTTGAGTTTACAGGCTGTGTAGTTTTACCTTCAAGAGTAATTTGTTTTCCATCTTTATTTCTGAGGCCTATGTATTTAACCTTATCACACACAGTATAAAAACCCCCACAACTATTCAATAAAGTAATCGTGAAATCAGATGTAGACAAAACCTTCATATCTGATTTTAAATCTCCTTCACTAACATCTTTGTCAAGATTATAAGTTTTTGGCGCATAAAAATCCCCATTCTCAGGGTCTTTGATTAACTTCCATAAAACTTTATTATCTTTAAGTTCTAAATTTGCTTTACCCTTCACTCCGCCAAATGAAGAATCAAATTCAATCAAAGCATTTTTACCGTTTGCAGTACCTTTGAGATTGCTGTCATTATCATCAGGGCAATCTATTTTATTTCCGCCCCTTGTCACATAACAATAACTACCCGTTATGTTATTATTATTCTGTTTTAACATTAATGTTAGAGTGGAATATAATGATCCATTATCATTTTTCTCTTGCCCACTCCACTGACCAGTAAAATTATCAGAAGCAAACAAGGATAATGAAGAGATTGACAACAAAACCGCTAAGCTAAATCCAACTTTATTCATTTGATTAACCTTTAAAATCCAGACAATCATTAACCCTATTAATCCAGCCGTTAAGATTAGGTAAATTTAGAGTTACAGCGACTGGCTGAGCGAGTTGTCATCACGCTTTTCACAGATTAGGTTATTGTTATAGTCAAAGTTTTCACTTATCTGCGTGCCCGCCTGCTTCTGAGTTTAACTGCTACAATCTTCACCTAAAGCAAAACAATGATGATTAATAATTACACGAAAGTCAGAGGCATTTAGTTCAGTACTGAAATAATCCGCCATTACACAATGAGCATAAAAAAATATCAGACAGCAGCACACCTAATCGAAAAATAAATTATATTTAAGATCTGCCACTTTAAAAATCCATTTATATATGATGTGCAAAAATCGTGTGTGATAGTGCGTAAAATTAGCACACCATCACACAGGAATTTAATTACTCGGAATCACTCTTCCACTTTCCGTCTTCAGATAGTACGATTTTATTATTAACAACAACAGTAAGGTTACTAATTACATTATTGATAATATAGGTTGCATCATGATTACGGAATTTATAACTCAACACCGGGCAGGATGCTTGACCACAATCACTTTTCATGGCTTTGCCTTTTAATCTTACAACTGCCCCATCTGATTTCCTTACACCCTCATAACTAACGTCATTACACTCCGAACCCACAGGGCAAAGCGACGTTATTTTGATTTTGAATTTTTCCGTCTCGAAAACTTTCTCGCTATTGCTTTGCATTTCTTTTTGGTTTTTAGCAGGAGTAACTGACTGTTCTTTATCAAAACGCTTTGCCCAACTCGCAATATCTTCCTGCATTTTATTATTTGCACGATCATTGCTTACATAATGTATTTTATTATCTTCAGGCAGCATCCATGCAGCATACACTTTACCGTCAGGCTGTATAACAAATGCTGAAGCCTGCTCAAGATAAAGATCTTTTAACCAGCCCTCGACAAATATACCCCCCTTAGCTGTTTTGTGAGGCTCGCCAAATACATCAAAATTCTGGCTAAAGTCACTGTACTCGCTGCCTAAAACAGATTTTAAACTGGAAACGACTTTCTGGTCATTAAAAATAGCTGAAACATTATTCAGGTTATTATACTGAGAATAAGCCGTCTGAGTATCCGATGCTGTTGCAACACCTATTGAGCCACCTGTAAAAACAACCAGAAAAAATAACTTAATAAATAGATTCATTTCATTCACCTGAAAACTTCAAAAATTCAGCAGCTTCATTGGTATAGCGCTTAGTCAAACCGGTTGAATAATGATCCCACCAGTTATATGAAACACCATTTTTCACCGTAGTGGTTGAACCATATATAGCCTTGTCATAATTCAATCTGGCGCTGACAAGGTCATTTTGGAATTCAGAAGAACCCATTTTTTCAACATAGTCAATAGATTTTTCAGTGAGTTGCGAAGATTTGACGATATCATCACCACTCATAGAATTGAGTATAGCCTGAGCACCTCCCACTCCTCTCATGTGTGCTAATGACATAACGGCTGCTTGTTTTCCTGGATCACTAAAATTAAGCGCCCCGGCTTTTTGGGCTGTCTGGTTCATATATTTTGACACCACCTCAAATTCTTCATCACTCCCCTGACCATACTTCTTCCTGGCGGTTGCGATATCGTTATATGCAGGCCCAAATCCTTTTCTGAAACCGTACATTTCCGGAACACCGCCCTGTTCACCACCCGCTCCTTCTGACTTCATAATTGATCGAACAACACTGTCATCAAGTTTCTTAGCGTCATCCGAATTAGCGGTTTGTTTTAACGGTGCAGCCGCCCCTTTCGCCGGTGCCGCCGCAGCTTTTGGCGCAGCCGGAGCCGCCTGTCCTTTCTGCTTCGGCGGGAACAGATTCTCTACGGCCTGGCTGATGTTTTGTTTATGACTGGAGCCCGGTGCGCTTGTACCCGGCTTCGCGCCATCTGTGTTCAGGTTCAGTTTGCCGCCAGAGGTGGTGATATGACCATCGCCCTGCACGAAAATATTGAACCCCTTGCCCACAATATTAATCTGGCCGTTCGCATTCAGTTCGATAGCACTCTCTCCGCATTCAAGGCGAAGTTTAGTCCCCGAACCCACTACATAGGTATCGACCACCGCATCGAGTTTGCCTTTACCGGTCAGCCGCTCTTCGCCCCCTTTTACACCGTGGACACGGTTGGTTTCGACACGGTAGAGCTCATTGCCGCCCGCATAATGGCTGTGATTGTTGGCGACTGAATGGCTGGCGTCGTTTTTAACATGGGTATCCATGTTCTTCTGCGCCTGAATCCACAGGTGTTCCTCACCCGACTTATCCTCAAACCTCAGCGCGTTCGCGGTGTCCGCCGTGCCATCCTTCGACCGGCTCAGAAACCCCATCTGCGTCGCCGCTGCAGGCAGTGCCCACGGCGGCATGCTTGCCTCGTTGTAAACCCGGCCGATGATCAGCGGACGATCCGGATCGCCGTTGATGAAGTCCACCACCACTTCGTCGTTCACTCGCGGGATCTGCACCCCGCCAAATCCCTGGCCCGCCCAGGCGCTGGAGACGCGCACCCAGCAGGAGCTGGTGTCGTCGCCCTTCGCCAGCCGGTCCCAGTGAAACTTCACCTTCACCCGTCCATAGCGGTCGGTCCAGATCGACTCGCCTTTAGGCCCGACAACCTTCGCGGTCTGCGGGCCGTGGGTTTTCGGCCAGGGCGTTTCCGGCGGCGTGCGGTACGTCACCGACGACGGCAGCACCGTGAAGTGGATGTTGTGACGGCTGTCGCCGGTGTCGCCGCTGGCGTAGGAATTTTCAGCGAAGTCATAGGTGGCTGAAGTGACCAGGTATTCGCCGTTGTCGCTGAAGTGTGGCGCGTTGATGATGGCGAAGGTAAAGCCCGGCGCGATGCCGGTGGCCGTGCCCGACCCGCTGACGCTGTGGTGCTCGGC